>JBJEJH010000001.1:0-64513 GCA_051877855.1 Lachnospiraceae bacterium
GGTTGATACCAGAGGAAGCACATGATATAATCTATTTGCGTGTAGGTATATCATGGCTTCGGTCTGATACATACCATTTGGGCGGTTTCATAGGAAACCGCCCTTTTAAGTTGTCACTTTTCGTGTGACAGCTTTGACGGTATTCTTATCCCTCAAGTCCCTGCCTTCATTGGCTTCCATGAACTGCTCCAGTATATCGGTTTTGATAAGAACCTTTCTTCCTACTCGGAGTACCGGAAGTTTCTTCCATTCCACCAGATTTCGGAGCGTGTTTCTTCCGATACCTGTGTAGTCAGCAGCTTCCTCTATAGATAAGGCAATCTTCGTTTCTGTCATTGAATCACCTCCTTATAAATTGCATTATGCAATTTGTGTAGTAGTGATACTATAACGCTTTTATATCTTCTTGTCAAGCATTACGGAATTTTAAATATAATTATTAACTTGCATATTGCAATTATAAGGGGTATGTGATATAGTAGTACCATACCGAAAAAGGAGGCGTACCAATATGAAGGATAAAGAGTTACGCAAGCTAATCGGTAGCAGGGCAAAACAGCGAAGATTGGAGCTTGATTTGAAACAGCCTTATATTGCAGAGAAGATGGGAGTAACTCCTTCCACTATCCAAAGATATGAGGCAGGTACAATCGACAATACCAAGAAGCTGGTGCTGGACGGTCTTTCAGAGGCACTTCATGTATCTGTGGAATGGCTCAAAGGAGAAACCGATGAATACGAAACAGACATTACGGATAAGAAAGAATTACAGATTCGTGATGCAATGAGCAGTATTCTAAACCGACTTCCCTTTGACCTAAGTAATGAGGAAGCTGATTTCTCTAAAGACTTATTGCTACTGATGTTACAGGAATATGAGTTGTTTATGGATTCGTTCCAGTATGCATGCAAGAATTTCAAAAGCAATACGGAAAATGCAGACATAGCAGCCACAATGGGGTTTGAATCAAACCAAGAGTACAATGAGATAATGTTTCTTCGGGAGATTACCCATTCTGTCAATGCCTTTAATGACATGGCAGATGTGATAAGACTCTATTCCAAAAAGCCGGAGGCAGCTACACAAAGGCTTGCAAATCTTTTAGCGGATGATTCCGAATCGGTATAGTTAGACAACCGGAGTTATGATATACTTACACGCAAGAAAGCATTTCATCAGTTCCGATTGTCCAATATCGAAAGGAGACAAACGATTATGGCAAAAGGATCTGTAAGAAAAAAAGGAAAGAAATGGTACTACCGATTCTATGTAGAGGATGCAAGTGGCAATCTGGTACAGAAGGAATTTGCGGGAACAGAAAGCAAAAGTGAAACAGAAAAGTTGTTAAGACAGGCAATGGAGGATTATGAAAGTAAGAAATTCATTGCAAAGGCTGACAATATTACCCTCGGAGAACTGCTCGACATTTGGTCAGAGGAAGAACTGAAGGTCGGCACATTAAGCAACGGAACTGTTGGTAATTATCTTCAGGCGGTCAATCGGATTATGCAACATCCTATCAGTGACCGAAAGTTGAAAACAGTCACTTCGGAGCATTTGCAACAGTTTATGGACTTGCTTACCTTTGGTGGAACAGCCGGTAACTTCATTTCCAAAGGCTACACAAAGGATTATGTGCATTCCTACTCGGCTGTGTTACAGCAGGCATTCCGCTTTGCAGTATTTCCAAAACAGTGGATTACCTTTAATCCCATGCAGTATGTGGTGCTAAAGCGAAAGACGGAAAATGTGGATTTATTTGCAGAGGACGATGCCGAAGATGTAAATGCAAAACCGCTTACCCACGAAATGTATCAGAAGCTGTTGGAACAGCTTGGCAAAAGAAGTAAAGATGCAATCCTTCCGGTTCAGATAGCTTATTTTACCGGGCTACGGCTCGGAGAAGTTGCAGGACTGACTTGGCAGGATATTAACCTTGAGGACCAGTATCTTACTGTAAGGCGAAGTGTCCGCTACAACGGAGCAAGACACAAAACAGAAATTGGTCCTACAAAACGTAAAAAGGTACGTGTGGTGGATTTTGGCGATACTCTCACTGGAATCCTAAAGACAGCCAAAAAAGAACAGCAAAAGCAGCGTTTTCAG
This sequence comes from Lachnospiraceae bacterium, assembly GCA_051877855.1. Taxonomy (GTDB): domain Bacteria; phylum Bacillota; class Clostridia; order Lachnospirales; family Lachnospiraceae; genus MGBC120314. Next base: position 2,108 of record JBJEJH010000001.1, read on the forward strand.
TACGGACAACTGTACCGCAGAAACTATTACAAAGAGGTTCGGGAAAAGAATCGTGTACACTATGAGTATTATCATCTTGATGGGACTCAGGAAGTACCGATGGATTATACAGAAATCTTCTTTGTATGTTTAAGGTCAGATGGATGTCTGGAGCTTCCAAGCACAGTAGAAACAGCCTGCAGGAATGCCAGCAGGAAAGTACCTGAGTTGGAAGGCTTTCACTTCCACACATTAAGGCATACCTACACCACCAATCTTCTGTCAAACGGAGCACAGCCAAAGGATGTTCAGGAGTTATTAGGACATTCCGATGTTAGTACCACAATGAATGTTTACGCTCACGCAACGAGGGAAGCCAAACGAAATTCCGCAAAACTTCTGGATAAGGTTGCAGGGCAATAAACAAAGATTTCCCTTGTAAGTTACCCATAAGGGCAAAAACAAGGGAAAATACATACAAGTTCACGATTCGAGGCTCTGAAAGCCTTGAAAAATAAGGAAAGTTAGTTGGATTGATAAACAAATTTCGATTTGGTGGAATCAATACTCCACCAAGCATAATTTTATAATAATACATGGCCTGCACTTTTTCAACCCAAAAAGCACCCAAGCATTTCTGCCCGAGTGCTATCAACTCCCATCTCTATACTCTCACTTCAAATCCATTCTTGAACATGAAACACTTATTAAACCATCCCAAAATGCCCCAGCGCATCTTTTATCGCTTTTTCCTTCTCCACCGGACACTGAGGCTGTCTAGCTGTCTCCGCTGCCGCTCCGGTCCGCGCAGAGCAGAGGTCCACTGGACCTCTTGAGCCCTCCGACTTAGGCAAATTATAATTCTCCCCAACCTCTATTCCACACTTCCTCTTTACCTGTGAAATATACAGATTAGACACCTTCAATCCGTGCTCCTTCAGCACATAATCCTTAATCTCCGCATAAGTCGCCTGTCTACGCTCCTGCTTCGGTCCGCACTGAGCAAAGGTCCACCGGACCTTTAGCGCCTCTCCGCACTCGTCACATCAAGCTCATCCAACTCAAGTTCCACCTAAACATAATCATCTGCTTTCCGTTGGGACAAAAGCACAACCGTCTCGCAATGCGGTGAAAATTACTTCTTATACTAAATAGCGAAACCGTCACATTTTGCGAAAATGTTTATACCCCACTTAGGTGGATAGATTTTACCCCTTAATTAAATATTTTTCCTTTTGTTTTGAATACGCTTAATTCTTTAATTGTACATTATAGTACTTAGCATATTGTTGCCGAAACCCAGTATTATCCGACAGATTTTTAAGGATAGTAGCAATGGCATTTAATTCAAGATTCAAATATGTAATTTCATACTGGGATAAAACCGGCTCCGCATCATCAAGGATTTCCATCTTATCTATTTCTCTATTATAACAATACCACGCACGATTAAAAATCTCATATGTTTTTCCCCATTTCCCAGCATGCCAAACACTTAAATTAATCCCTCTATTTCCATAATGTACAAAAACAAATCCTGTGCGAAAATATGTAAATTCTTCTGATATACAGTTTCTCTCGATATCATGCAATATTCTCTCTATAATTTCATATATTTCTTTCCACGAAATGTTTTCCTCTTTATTACTTTGAATTACATACACATTTAGCATCCAATCAGTATCCTTAAAAAACACTCCATGCTTAACTTTTGTTTCTCTACATAAATCATTCATCCACATCACCTAACATCGGTCTAACAATTAATTCTTCTACTACGGCTTGTTCACTTAAATCGAATAGAGAATCTACAATTTTGGCAATATCATCAGGTTCCAACAACCTCTTTGGTGGAATCTCAACATCTGCCCACATATCAGTCAAAGTAGCTCCCGGTGAAATAAATGTCACACCTATTCCATCCCCCATTAATTCTTTTCTTAAATTCACAGCATACCCTCTAAGTGCCCATTTAGTAATACTGTATGTTGGAACAGAATAGGCATCATAAGCTGCTGTAGATCCAATAATTACTATTCGAGGATATCTTGATTTTTTTAACATCGGAATCATTTCATTCACAGCGTAATAATTAAAATTGAAATTTGTATTCATATTTTTTATGAAATCATCTTTTTCTACTTCCTGCAGTTTTCCTTCAACAAAATCCCCTGCACACAAAATAACAGCATCCAAATAATCTGTATTTTTTCTTAACCAATCGCCAAATTTATCTGCCGCATTAGCTGAATCTGCTTGATCCACATTAAAACAATATATATCTCCATTAAAAAATGTTTTCAATTCATCGACAGCTTTATCAATAGTTACAGAATACTTGGATGTAAGAAATAATTTATTGGCTCTTGAGCTTATCTTTTTGGCAATAGCATTTCCTATCCCTCTCGATGCTCCCGTAATCAATATATTAAGATCTTTCGGCATTTTTTATAATCCTCCTCTTTATATATGGTGAAAAGAATTCAAAGTTGTCATCTTCTGGTTTAATCTTTTTCCAATCCTTTCCTGATATACTCCTCCTACAGTTACTACTTCCACAGTTACAAGTTTTTTTCAAAACCCACTCTTCATCGGCTTCCCAAAAAGCATAGTCACAAACTATCTCTTCATGCTCATTTATATCTCTAACAGCCATGACAGATAAGCAATCTAACATACCTGCATTGGGATTACAAGAATGATTAATATAATCAGAAAAATCTTTTTCTGCATCTGACGTTTCACACAGCATTACTGTCTCCGAAATTCCCACAAATGTCGAACTCTTATATTTTCCTGAATATCTATCTGCTTGAAGTGCCAAAGTTCCTCCAAAACTTAAAATAATTTCACCTTTAGCAATTTTTTCTCCAGCAAATAATCCTTGTCCACTTATATCAGATGTATCAACATACAATTTTTTAAAATACCTCACGTTAATATCTCTCATTTGCATAATCAATCTCCTTACACAATTGCTCCAAGATGTTCTGCTTGTATTAATGCTTCATTTCCAACTATATCGTCTTTTTCATCTAATGAAGATACAGTAATAATACCTTTATCTTCCCAGCCATGGTAATTAATTAAACATTTAAAGTATTCCTCTGTCTGCTTTGACATCTCTTTACCCGGTGTCGCATATGTAGCTAATAAAATAGCTCCTGTGATCGGAAAATCTCGATTTTCTGTTACATATAATCTGTCAATCACTGCCTTTAATTGTGCCGGAAAACCTTGGTAATAAATTGGTGTAGCAAACACTACGATGTCTGTAGATTCAAGCATTGTATATACAGACTGCATATCATCTTTCTGATAACACTCGCCATTATGTTCATAACAGTATTCACAACCTATACAACCATTAATTTGAAGCTCTCTAATAATAACAGTATTCACCTTGTTACCAGCATTCTGAGAACCTTTAATAAATGCACTTGCTAATTTGTCCGAATTTCCATTCTTTCTAGGACTTGCCATAAAAACTGTGATGGTCTTATTCATCTCAACACCTCTTTTTTTAATTTTTTATTAATTATATTGGAATCAAATCTATATACTCTGGTAATTCGCTTTTATATATATCCATAATACTTTCCAAATATGAATTATAATCATTACAGTCACATGCTGTTATTTCATTGCAACTTGGATAATAAATTTCAAAATAAATCGTTTGAAGTATACTTAATAATTCATTTTTAGGCATTTTCATATTTGCCATAGTATACATGGGTATATATACCAAAGATAATATTTCTTCACTGACATCTCCATATTCATCATCTGGCATACTCGGTTGCAAATAATCAAATTTAATAATATAACTCTGTTTCTTAAATTTTTTTGTATATCGGCTTATTAACTTAGCCAATCCTGTTTTATAATTACCTTTTGTTCCACGTTCTATTTCTGTCAATATCATTGTTGCTTTCTTTGTTTTCAAATATTTTTTATATATTTTTCTCAACATTAAATTGAAAGCGTATTGTCTTGCAACCGAATCTTCTTTATCTATTGCCGTATACGCAATAAAAACATATTTATGCTGTTCTGAATACATAAATTTTATAAATCCTACTGTTTTACTCAACTTTTTACATACATACAAATGATGTTCGACAACTTCACCCTCTCGCCTTTCTATGAATTGCAAAATTTCTTCAGCACAAATCCGCAAATTCTCCTTTATCCTTAAATTGTATAAATTTATAAACTCTTCTATTTCCGGGTCCGTCCCCTTCTTAAGTTCTTTTACACGAAGTACCGATTTAAGAAATATAATAATAAGAGGAAGCACTACTGGAATCCATATGTATTCTAATAAAATATTGATAATATCGCTATTTATCTGCGGCATATTAGAATTTCACCTCCGTTTATATCCATTTAATTAAGCCTTACATTTTAAATCAAAACCCCTATTTTCTAAGTATGACTTTAATTCTATTTCCCAATATTTTTTATCATCGTCTGTTATCATACGTATGACTTTACAAGGATTTCCCGCTGCAACTACTCCTGACGGAATATCTTTTGTTACAATTGAGCCAGAACCAATTACTACATTATCCCCAATTACCACTCCTGGATTTATTACAGAATTACCTCCAATCCAAACACTATTTCCTATACAGACTTTTTTGCCAAATTCCAACTGCTTATTACGTACCTCTGCATCAACAGGGTGTCCTGCGGTATAAATACATACTCTTGGCCCCAAAAACACATCATTACCAATTATTACATCACCCGCATCAATTATTATACAATCATAATTTGCATAAAAATTTCTACCTACTGATATATTATAACCGAAATCACACTGGAATGGAATTTCAATCCACAAATCATCTCCTACATGCTTAAATAAATCATGAAACAATCTTATTCTATATTCCCATTCATCTTCTGTAGTATTATTTATCATTCTAAGTAAACGCTTTGCTCGCTTGAAATCTCTTTCGATTTCAAGATCATTTGCATTATACAATTGCCCCATTATCATTAACTCTTTCTCTGTCATACACTCTTCCCCTGTAATAATATTTCTATAAATAAAAAAGCCCAATAAAACACTATAATGTTTCATTGGACAGAGCAATCATAAAATCGCCCAGTCTACATGGTATATGCAGACTATGGTTGTCTTTTCTGTTATATTTTACCACATTCAATAATAAAAAACAATATTTTTCCACTCATCCTTTAGGGTTCTTGGTCCGCCTTCAGCTGCCGCAGTTATATGTGCCGCCTCACCAATTGATACCCTTTTTTGTGGATTGCTGTGGGGACCTTTTGTTTCTCTTCTACAATTTGGATTAGAACACTTTCCTCCCACTCTTTCACACAACGTATCTATAGTTTTTTGCGAAAAATCATCTCTTTTATTCATTCGTAATGCTCCTTACCTATCTCCAAACATGAACTCGATAACACTTAGTGCATTCAAAATCTGTATACATTCATATCTTTCAATGCTTCTATTCATTCGACCATGCATTAACCAATTCCTATTCAAATACGGAGGTTCTATACCTTTTTCGAACTTGTATGAGCCATCTATAAATATCCTATTCAAATATGCAATTAACGAAGGATACATTTCCAAAAAGTATATTTTCTTTGACATAAATACTCGTTTTTCGGTAAGCTGTCTAAAATCCTCGGTCATTTGATTTGCAAAGCCACTATTAGAATATTTAACTTTGTAACTCATATGTTGGTTCGGAAAATCAACTAATTTATTCACTCTATTATCAAGTAATGCAAGCAAGTACATAGCTGCAGTCATATAATCTTCATTTTCAAAAGCTTGCATACCATTCTTAAAATATAACTGTATCTCGTCCGAAACATACTTTTCTTGTAATCCCTCTATAATCACATCAAGAATTACAATATCTTCTCCGTCAAAAAACTCTGCTACCTTTGCTTCCCCTTCACGTAATAATTGTTCCCAATTTTTAATATCTGCAGGATTTGAATGCTCAGAAATAACCCAACCATTTTTTCCGAACTTTTCACTCCACTCAATTTCAGATCTATATTTTTCTTCAAACTCAGCTTCAGTTAAACCTTCAGTTTCTCTGACCTCTTGCTGATAATTTTTGAGCATTTCTGCAAACTTTAGAAGCCCCGGCATATTATTAAGTGAATTCTTCCATTCGCTTAATTTGTTACTGAGTTCTTGAAATTTTGCTAACGCTTCTGGAGATATCGCTTTCGTAACATTTTTATATAATTCTTCCTGCTTCTTAGCTATCTCAAGTGCTTTCCTATACTCCTGTGAATTCTCAAAATCATTACTCATCTTCTCATCCTCATGACGTGAAACAACTTTTGCGAAAAAGTATCCTTTCGCCAAAATGTATATCTTCCATTCTCAAAAGCCTATCCCCTGGGGTAAACCTCCACTTATATCATCACTCTACGGAAACAGAAACACACATCTATTTTATTCCCAAAATGGCAAAATCCTTTGATTTATTGGGCTTTTCTCGACAGAAGGCAGACTGTCTCCACATGCCCCGTATTCGGGAACATGTCCACTGCGCAGGCCTTCAACACACGATAACCCCGTTCGTTGAACACCGCCAGATCACGAATCAGACTGGTTGGCTTACATGAGATGTATACCAGGTGTTCTACACCATAGGCAATGATCTTCTCCAATGCCTTTGGATGGATTCCATCCCTTGGGGGATCCAGGATAATCATATCCGGTTTTTCGGTGATGTCATCCAGTACTTTTAACACATCACCGGCTAAGAATTCACAGTTATCAAGACCGTTTAACGCAGCATTTTCCTTTGCCGCCTCCACAGCCTCAGCAATAATCTCCACACCTACAACCTTCTTTGCTACCGGTGCAATAATCTGGGCGATGGTTCCCGTTCCGGAATAAAGGTCGAACACAACCTGTCCGTCCACATCACCAATATACTCCCTCGCCTTGGAATACAGCACCTCTGCCCCAAGGGAATTCGTCTGGAAGAAAGAAAATGGTGTAATCTTAAATCGAAGACCCAGAAGCTCCTCGAAAAAGTAATCCTGTCCCTGCAATACTTCCGTGCGATCATTCTGGACAACATCCGCCAGACTGTCATTTTCCGTATGAAGGATTCCAACGATGGTTCCCTCAAGATTCTCCTGTAACTTATGCAGTGCCTTTACCAAGCCCTGATAATCGCAGGAATACTGGGTCGTGGTGACAATATCCACCAGAATTTCCTTGGTCTTTACCGCCTTACGCACCAGGAGATGGCGAAAATATCCCTCGTGCTGCATTTTATGTAAAAATGGTAATCCTGTGTTAGCAGCAAAATCCAGCACACACTTTAAAATCTTATTGTAATCCTCATCCACAATCTTACAACCGTGAACCGTCACAATATCATGGAAGCTTCCACGCTTATGCATACCAAGGGCCATAGGTCCGTCCTTGACCTCATCGCCGAAAGAATACTCCATCTTGTTGCGATATCCTTCGTATCTCGGACTTCCCATAATTCCCTGAAAATCATATTCATAGTCCAGCACCGAATCCAGAAGTCCCTTAATCTGTGTTTCCTTAATCTTTAGCTGTTCCTCATATCCAACAGACTGATAGATACAGCCGCCACAGGCACCAAAATGTGCACAGGGTTCATTGGTCTCGATGAAAGACGGTTCTAACACCTCCAGCGCATTACCCTCTGCTTTACCCTTTCGCATCTTGCACACACGAAGGCTTAACTTCTGCCCGGGAATAACATTTTTCACCGTAATCTTCTTTTCTTCGCCTTCCACAATTACAGTTCCCTTATTCGGAAAATCTACCTTTTCGACAATTCCCTCTACGATATCGCCCTTTTTCATGCCACTAATCCTCTCATACTTCTTTTAATCGATTCCCTACTCATCTCTGTCTTTGTTCTTTGGCTCTGTAAAAAGCACACGGATCAACAATGCCGCACCGCCAAAGATCAACACCAGATAAATGATCCACTCAAATAATGAGATTCTTGGCAGATACAATCTTGTGGAAGCAATCACCGCTGCAATGATAATCACAAATCCGAGCCCGGTCACTAATTTCCCAATAAATGCATCGGGATAGAGAAATATTAATACCACACCGAAAATCACCGGTATCACGGTTAAACCCGATGCAACGGATACACCGCCAATATGGAACATCCCACCGAAAAATCCCATAGAAACCGTTACCTTACTACAAAACAAATACAATCCTGCCGTCAGCATTGCCGCTCCCAACAAAAACTCCACCAACTCATTTCGTTCTCTTTTCATCGTTTCATCTCCTTTGTTTTTTTACCATAATTCTGATATGCATCATATCCTGTAAACAATTCATCCATAACGAACAATACCGCCAGACAGCTTCCCGTCCGACGGTATCTCCATGTATGATTTCCTTATTATTCTTCGCTGTCGGTTTCACTTTCATCCTCGAAGAAATCTTCATCATCATCTTCATCATCATCGAAGTCAAAATCTTCGTCCTCAAAGTCCTCCAGATAATCCGGTGTAAAATAACTATATACCGCATATGCAATTGCTGCAATCGCTGCAACTGCACCGATAATTGCAAGAATTACAACGATCGGATTGCAAGACTTCTTTTCTTCAACAATAACTTCCTTCTTTCTGCCAAGATCCTTGATATCCCGAACAGTAGCAAGAATTTCATCTAACTTATTCATATTCATAAAGGCACATCCTTTCATTTATAACCTAGAAATATTATACCACTGTAATTTCCTTTTTACTACTACTTTTTTCACCAAAAATTTCCACGAAAAAATAACAAACCAGATTCACAGTAGCATCTATTCTCGTAACATTTATATTTTCACAAGCTTCGCAAAGGAGGCAAACATTTTTTTGACGCCAAATGCGTCAAAATTCACCGTCACTTCGTAATCCCTTCCGCCTTCAACGATATTGGTAACTTCTCCTGCTCCGAACTTGATATGGCGGACACGGTCACCCACACCATACTCCAGCTTGGCGTCCTTCGGATTTCCCATGGACTTCGGTGCGCTATAACTCGTCGGTCGTACCGGTGCCACCGGGGTGCTCCTCTCCGTACGGAATCCATAAGCTCCCGCTATATTTTCTCCGTTGCTTTCAAACTTACTTCCTGCATTCATTCCGGCAGAAATACCATACTGCTTCTTTTCAAGAAGTAATGGCGGAATTTCCTTGATAAAACGGGACATGGGATTATACTGAACTTCTCCCCTTATCATTCGCTGTCTCGCACAGCTTAAGTGAAGACTATTCATGGCACGGGTAATACCAACATAACACAATCTTCGCTCTTCCTCGATATCTTCATCATATCCGGAGGAAATGGTCATATAACTTGGAAAAAGTCCATCCTCCATTCCTGCGATATACACCGCAGGAAATTCCAGTCCCTTGGCACTGTGAATGGTCATCAGTGAAACACGGTTAACGGATTCGTCCATATTATCGATGTCCGCCACCAGGGCAACTTCCTCTAAGAATCCGCTTAACGTCGGCTTCTCGGCACCTTCCTCATAAGTTACGGCCTTCGAAATCAATTCCTCGAGATTGGCCTTACGATCCGCGATCTCATCCTCATCCTTTGCCTCATCATCAATCATATCATAATAGGATGTACTTGAAATCACCTCACGAATCAGCTCACTAACCTTCTCCATTTCAGCTTTACGGCGAAGTACCCCGATAAAATCCACGAAAGCGTCAATCTTTGCCGCTGCCTTACCCACACTGGGAACATCTGCAATCATATCCAGTGCATCGAAGAAATTAATTTCCCTTTCAATCGCATATTCATCAATTCTTCCCAGGGTTGTGGCTCCGATACCACGCTTTGGCACATTAATGATACGCTTTACCGCAAGATCATCCCTGCCGTTATCAATGGTTTTTAAATAGCTCAGAATATCCTTTATTTCCTTACGTTGATAGAAGTTTACACCGCCGTAAACACGATAAGGAATATTCATGGTAATAAATTTTTCTTCTAACGTACGGGATTGTGCATTGGTACGGTAAAGCACAGCACAGTCCTTATATGAATATCCTTCACGAAGGACTTTATTCCTAATGTCCTCCACGATTCCATCCGCTTCCTGATATCCATTATCATAGATGGTAAAGAAGACCTTATCCCCCTCACCCTTATCACTCCACAACGACTTATTTTTACGTCCAAGATTATGTGCAATCACCCCGTTTGCCGCATTAAGGATATTCTGCACGGAGCGGTAATTTTGCTCCAGCTTGATCACCCTGGCATCGGGATAGGTATCCTCAAAGTCCAGAATATTAGAGATATTGGCACCACGGAACTTATAAATCGACTGGTCATCATCACCCACCACACACAAGTTCTCATATTTTCTTGCAAGAAGGCTCACCAGCTTAAACTGTGCCGTATTGGTATCCTGATACTCATCCACCATGATATATCGAAAACGATCCTGATAATACTCCAGCACATCCGGATGTTCCTGAAAAAGCTGAACCGTCAGACCGATTAAATCATCAAAATCCAGCGCATTATTCTTCTTTAACTGATTCTGATATTCCAGATAAATCTGCGCAGTCTTACGTTCACCGTAATTACCACCGGCTCGGATTAACATCTCATCCGGACCAATGAGTTCATTCTTAGCAGAGGAAATAGCGCCAAGAACCGTGCGTTCTTTATACATCTTCGGATCCAGATTCATTCGCTTTATAACATCCTTCACCAGACTCTTCTGGTCATCGGCATCATAGATGGTGAACTTCGTGTCATACCCCAGACGGTCGATAAATCTTCGAAGAATACGGACACAGGTGGCATGAAAGGTACATACCCAGATGTGTTCTGCCTCACATCCCACCAGCTGATCCACACGTTCCCGCATCTCCGCCGCAGCCTTATTGGTAAATGTAATTGCCATAATATTATACGGATTCACACCCTTCTCCCCAATAAGATAGGCAATTCGATGGGTCAAGGTCTTGGTCTTACCGGAACCTGCACCTGCCAGAATAAGAAGAGGGCCCTCCGTGTGAAGAACCGCTTCCCTTTGCATTTCATTTAAAGTATCATAAATACTACTCATGGTATAACTCCTGTTCTTTATACATAAAACGAGCCGCACTACCGGCAGCCCATGGATTTTCGATATGATGTACCAATTGCTTTATAGTAAAAATGAAGCTCTGGAAAATTCGCACTTTCCAGAGCCCATAATCAAACTCTTATCTCATTAAATTACTGCTGAATTCCCATCTGTGCCTTTAATGCTGCAAGTTCATCATCCACTGCGGAAGAAGGAGCGGAATCATACTTAGCTTCCATCTGCTTAATCGTAACACCCGGAGCATTATTGTTAAGATCTGTCATGGCATTGGCCTTATCCAGCATCTTATTTGCCTTCGCTTCCATACGGTCAAATGCTGCAAGACTTGCCTCTGCGTTATCAGAACCGGCGGTCATCTTGTTGATCTTCTCAGTTGTCTTGGCAACCTTAACCTTAGCCTTGATTGCATCTCTTCTGGAATTCAATTCGTTGATATCACCAACTAATTTATCATGCATCTGACGCATCTTAGCTGCATTCTCTGCCGCTGCAGTGTAAGTAATCTGCAAAGCTTCCTGCTTTGAAGCTAACTGCTGCTTCTTCTCAAGGAATACACGGGCATCGCCGTCATTTCCTGCAAGAACCGCCTTCTGTGCATAGGACTGCATCTTCTCAACTTCCTTAATGCACTCATCCAGCTCTCTCTTTGCTCTGGTTTCCTCTGCCATAATCTCAGCAGTCTCACTCTTAACCTTTGCAAGATCCCCCTCTAAGTTTCTCAAGTACTGGTCGATCATCTTCTCCGGATCTTCCATCTTGTCCAGTAATGCATTAATGTTTGATGCCATAATGTCCTTAAATCTTGATAAAATTCCCATTACTATCCCTCCTGAATTGTCTGCACCTACAGTGCAAATTTACGAATAAATTATATAACATTTTTATCGTCTTGTCACTATAATTGAGAAAATAAATTTATTTACTTCATTAAGTTTTTACGTTATAATAATATATTATGTTATGATATTTGTAATAATCTGACCCAATAAATCAAGGAGGTGTAATTCATGGCTGAAGAGTTCAAAAAGTTCAAAAAAACTGAATTCAACGAATCCAAAGACCCACAGGATTTTGTTAATTCCGTGGTTCGTCGTCTTGCTCACATGACTTACATCCGTCCTGAAGAGATTCCAAACATCGAATTATATATGGATCAGGTTACTACCTTTATGGATGAGCATTTAAGTGACGCCAAGCGCTACACCGATGACAAGATTTTGACCAAGACCATGATTAACAATTATGCCAAAAACGATCTTCTTCCACCGCCGGTGAAAAAGAAGTACTCTAAAGAGCATATGATTATGTTAATTTTTATCTATTATTTTAAAAATGTCCTGTCCATCAGCGATATTCAGTCTCTGCTCACTCCCTTGACCGAGAACTTCTTCCAGAAAGAAGATTCCATTTCTCTGGATAAGATTTACAAAGAAGTGTACAACTACGAACGCAGACAGATGGGTACCATCGCCAAGGATATTTGTAAGGAGCAGCGGGATGCACTGACACTGTTCACCGATGTCAAGGATGAAAATCAGCGCAAGTACTTGCAGCTGTTCTCCCTGATCTGCATGCTGAGTTTTGACATCTACGCCAAGAAATATGTCATCGAAAATGTAATCGATGAACTTAAAGCGCTGGAAGAAAGTAATAAGAGTGATCAATCTTCTAACGGAAAGAAAAAAAAGTGAAATAATCCAATTCAAAAAACCGACGTATTTCATTTCGATTGAAATGGAATACGTCGGTTTTATTATATTGCACCCCTGTTTTTGCGGTACTTGTTAGGTGAAACTCCCTTCACCCTTCGGAATGCATCTCCAAAGTAATTACTGTCATTAAAGCCGCAGCGAATGGCAATTTCCGTAACCGAAAGATCCGTATTCAGAAGCATTGTTGAAGCTTCCTTGATACGAACCCCGATCAGATACTCCTTAAATCCAAATCCCGTCACCGCCTTGAATTTCTTGGAGAAATAAGAACTGCTCATGCCAAATTTCGCTGACACATCATCTAAGCCAATATTCTTATCACTATTTTCAAAGATATATTGAGCTGCCTTCTGAATGATTTCATCCACCACATTGATTTCCTCCGGTTGAAAACCATTCTTATGACAACGCAAAATAAACAACATCAGCTCGCTAAAATATACCCTGATCATGCTCTCCGACAATTCATCAATTCCGTCATATTCATACAGCATACGTGCCAGTAGCTCCTCCACGTACGCTCTTCTTCCCTCCGGAATCTTAAAAAAATACTCATTCATAACCTTTCTGACTTCATCCCGTCCAAATCGTTCATATAATTCCTGAATATACTGATCCGAAAAAAGAATCGCATAACGTTCATGTGAAGCATCACCAAAACAGGTTGTCCGATGCATCTCACCGGCAGGAATAATGACAAGCTGTCCTCTGCTGATCGTAACCACTCGATCATTTATCGTAAAATTACGTTCTCCCGATACCAGATAATAAATCTCATGATACTCATGAAAATGTGCCTGTTTCATATTCGTATAGGGTTCTCTCTTCACTCTTGTAATCTTAAAACCAGTATCCATGATCTCCTCCGAACGTATAACCATTTATCTGTAAACATTTTCTATATAATATATTTTAAGTAGAAATTACAGTTTTTTCAAGCTAGAATATAGTTAAATTAGTAACAAAGAAATTTTATAGACCAATTAAAAATAAATCGAGGTTCGAGAATTATGAATAAGACTGAAAAAAGAGACCTAATATTAAACGGTAGTCTGATCACCGTTATTCTGACACTGGCGATTCCCATTGTAATCAACAGCTTTATCCAGACTATGTACAATCTGACGGATACTTACTGGCTTGGAAAGCTGGGTACCGACGAGATGGCTGCCATCACCATTGTTACCCCAATTCAAAACATCGTATTGAACTTCGGCACCGGCATTACCACAGCCGGTTCCATCTTAATTTCCCAGTATCTTGGTGCCAGAGAAGATCGTCAGGCGAATGTTATGGCACGGCATATTTATCTGTGTTCCATGATCTTTGCCTTTGCCTGCGCATTGATCTGCTTCTTTACCACACCCTCCATCGTACAATGGCTTGGTGCCAAAGATCAGGTTTTTGCCTATGCCTGCACCTACCTTCGTATTGTCATACTGGATATGCCACTGCTCTTTACAATTAATATGTTTACTTCGGTACATCAATCCCAGGGGGATACCTTAAAGCCAATGCTTCTCAATCTCCTTGGCATCATTATTAACATGATTTTAGATCCGTTGTTAATGATTGTATTCCGAATGGGGGTTGCCGGTGCTGCCATCGCAACACTGACTTCCAAAATCCCATGTGCCCTCATCGCACTCTTTGCGCTGACCCGCAAGAGCGGTTTAATAACCCTTTCTTACAAGGGATTTCATTTTGAAAAGGAGAAATTATCCTCCATTCTTCGTGTCGGACTCCCTACTGCCATCGGCGGAAGTACGATGCAGTTCGGTTTTCTGCTTATGAGCCGTAATGTTTTAAAATATGGCTCAATTGCCGTTGCAGCCTATGGTATAGGCAACAAAATAAATGGCCTTATTACCCTTCCTTCAACCGCCATGGGTTCTGCAACAGCAACCATTGTAGGTCAGAACGTCGGTGCCGGACAGAAAGACCGCGCCGAGAAGGCCTACAAGTTAACCATGTACATAAGTGTTGCATTTCTTGCAATTTGCGGATTCATTCTATCCAGACATTTTATTGCAAGGCCGATTGTATCCATCTTCTCCCGGGAAGAAGAGGTCATCTACCATGCAACGAATTTCCTCTCTCTAATGGCGATCTGCTGTTGGACCAACGGCATTCACAATTCCACCTCAGGACTCTTTCAGGGTTGTGGTCACACCATGGTTACCATGATTATTGATGCCACACGACTGTGGGTATTCCGTTTCCTCACATTATACATCTGTGAGGAAGTGCTTCACATGGGTGTGGCAAGTATCTGGTGGTCCGTTGTTGTAAGTAATGCCATTTCTTCATTAATCCTCTACATTCTCTACCGCTTGGGATTATGGAAGAAGGATGTGGTCCGAATCAGCAAATCGGCAGGTTAACCATTGATCCGGGGTGATATTTTTATCGCATAATAATTAATTTATCACCGCAATGCACCCGGTCTCCATTGACGGAATTAAGACTTCGAATGCGTTCTTCCGTGGTCTTATAGCGCTTTGCTATATCCCACAGAGATTCCTCACTATTGGCAATATAGCCGATAATTCCGGGGAAACTCGCCAGTTCCTTTGCACTCATAGGTGTCATGTGGGCATCGGTGACAAAGGGTCTGGTCAGGACTTTCGTCATCAGGATCTCGATTCCAACGTAAGCACGCACCTCTATTTCATCCCCGCCCATCATCGAGGCACTGATCTGATCCACGTTAATATTAACTGCATACTCTTTCTTCTCAATGTCTTCTTCCAGACTGATGACCTGGGAAAATGGTACAACACAGGAAAAAGATGCTATAGGATTCTGATCATCTGCCGAAACATAGATGATGGTAGCATTCACAAATCCCTCCACACGAATTCCCTCTTCACAGGATACGGTATCTTCCAGATGGGCATCCCCATAGGCATAGCAGATCTGCAATGGCTTATCATCCACTTCACTCAGCTTAATCTTATTATAACCCTTGGCCTTCAGACAGTTCTTCATCACAAGCTGCTGAAAACTTTTATCCTCTGTTTCAACCTCCATATGATGATTGGTAGAATACATATCCCAGACGACCCCAATCTCTTCCTCACTGTATGCCTTAAGATCGATTCGGACCATTCCTTCAGCACACAGGATCCTCTCTTCCCCATCATAATCTGCTTTGATCATGACCTGTTTTTCCTGCAAGTTCAGACAGATCATGGAGAACATTTCCTCACTGACACCGCTAACTTCCACCTTTCCTTCAAATGGGACTGCCGTCTCATACCATTGCACCGTCTCCTCCCCGTCCGGTTCATAGATGATGAAGATACCAAGATCACCTTTTATGTATACGCCGTCATCCAGTATTCTTGTTTCCCTGGATTTTAACCGCATATCGCTCCAGATCAGACGACTCACATTGGGTTTATTCTTGGGCAGTTGTACCTCCTCTTTTACCCGGTAAGAATCTTCCCCGTCGGCTTTAATCTGAGAAAAAAGCATATTCTCTTTTCGCACTAAAACATTGTCATCCCCAACATCCAGGAGAATTTCTTCCTCACAAATCTCATCCCCGTAACAACATACATTAAGCAATGCCTTGATATTGATCTTACGGCTGTTAATCACCCGCACGGTAAAATCCTCCACACAAGCCTTACCCTTCATATGAATCGGTTCAAATCCATCCTCCAGTTCAAAACTTTCCTCAAAGGGATACTTTCCCTCCAAATGCTCCAATGCACCGTTATCATGATTCAGATACAGAATATCAAATTCCACATATCCCTTTATCGCTTCCTTTTTATCCGAAGCTTTCATATTCTCAATAACGGCCTCATAGGTGCTGCAAATCACTTTATTGATGTCCCCTTTGCTATCCGGCACATTCAAATCCTCATCCATCGTCTTGTTCTTCTGATATTTCTTCTCCACACAGTTCAGTCGGACATTTTTGCGTTCCAGTTCCACCACGATTCCCCCTCTTAATCAAAAACTATTGGCAAATCCATACTTTCGATCATGATAACGATATACGGATAGGTTGGCTCCTCATTGATGGTTTCCCCCTTTTGTGGTCCGATGAGGTTGGTATCAATCCGTATGGCATTTTCCGTGCGGTACAAATCCTTAACCGCGATACTATAGCCGCTGGTTTCCTTCATTCCGTATCCAACAACGATATACATATTCTCCTCTGAAGTAAATACCACACGAAATTCCTCCGTTTTCTTCTCCTCAATAACTTCCTTTACCTCCTTCGGAATCTGTTCCTCTGTCACCACTGTAAAATCAATATCTGCTACTTTCTCTTTACCGCTGTCTGTAACACTGCATCCGGTCACAATCAATATACAGAGCACAAACACCAGTACACCGATTCCCCTTACCTTCTTCATACCACCGTAGGTCCTTTCTTTCAGGATATTCTATTATATTAGTGACAGAAAACAAATATGCTAAAATCAAGCTTTTAGTGCAAAAGAGGATGCCGCCTCACGAAATTTCATTCGTTAAAACGACATCCCCTTTTATCTTCATATCAATTTTATATCAATTTTACATCAATCTACTCATCAGCCTCACTCCAACGATGGGGCTTTGAGAAATAATATCCCTGGGAATACTTTACCCCCAGTTCCTCCATAATCTTCTGAATTTCCTCATTCTCGATATACTCACAGACCAATTCACGTCCTGCATTAACGCACCAGTTATTAATGAACTCCACAAAATCACGCACATAAGGATCTGTAGTAATGTTACGTATAATGGCCCCATCCACCTTGATATAATCCGGATTCAGATGGATAATATGTAAAATATTGGAGAATCCACTTCCAAAATCATCAATGGCGATTTTTCCTCCATATTCATGAACACGGTCACAGAATCCCTTGATATACTCATAATCTGTGATCTCTTCACTTTCGACAATCTCAAAAACGAAATTTTCCGGATACGGTGTATCCTTAAGATTTGCAAAAATGATCTTAATCATGTCACGATTATAGATGTCCTGCACATTAAGATTAATCGACACACGGACATTCTTACCGCAAAACATTTCCATAACCGTCTTAACCATCAATTCAGACAGGCTGTCATACAGGTCATATTCCTTGGCTACCGGAATGAAACGATCCGGATAGTAGATATTTCCCTCCGCATCAAAAACACGCATCAGGGACTCATACATATGTTTTTCTCCCCCGGTATTGTCATGGATTTCCTGAAAGAAAGGTACCACCAGCCGACGTATCAAGGCCTCCCGGATAACCCAGAGCATCTGTACATCTTCCTGTCCTTTCTTAATATCATCCCCCATCTCGTCAAACCGGATCTTGGATAATTTGTATTTATGTGCATAATGTAATGCCGCCTCCAGACGATTCATCACATCCTCTTCACCAAATACAACGACTGCCGTATAACTTAACTTGATATCCTCATAAACATATTGATTTAATTTTTGATGAATTTCATCCACAACCTTGGTAAACTCTTCTTCCAAAATTGTCTCATTGGCTGCAATCAGAAGGGATGTATCCTTATAGCAGTACATCCTTAATCCCGGTCTGCGAAATTCATCCTGCACCTTGCCATAACATTTCTTTAAAAAGGCGTAGGAACGTGTCACACCGGTGAACAGACGCAGCATTTTCTCGTTATTTAATGAGAATATCGCCGTCTTATCAAGATTTTCACGATCCTTGTCAAACAGGTACTTTAACTGATTATCCACGCCGACCGCATCATTATAAAAAACCGCATCCCGCATCTTTTCCTGCTGTTCCTGCAGTTCCTCGCTCAAATGCTTATTGGCATTGAGCAGCAGATAATTTAACATCTGGGCATTATCTTCCTGCAGGGCCTGCACACTTCCCATATCCGAAGTACCAATAACAAAATGTGCATCTTCCCGCTCCGATAACGAAGCTATGACAAAGGTATAGTTGGCATACAAATTTTCACCATTCCGGGAAGATATCTCACCGGAAAGCAAGGCTCCACTGATGTTGGTTGCATTAAAATGTCCAATTTCCCAGCCGGCACAATTATGTAAAAGTGCCACTCTTGACTGACAATCGTAGGCAAAGATGGTCTCCGACGGATTCTCGGACACATTCTGGATGACTTCCCGCATCTGATCAAAAATCTTCTGCGGATGGAAATACCCCATGGAAATTTCACTTCCGCTCCTTAGTTCCCCATAGGACTTGAGCTGACAGCGCCTATCCTCTGCATCATTTCCCGGAACAATATAATCCACATAGTAAGCAATTCCCCGTTCATCTCGCTTTACTACAGGGAAAACATGGGCCAGAGACGGATTCTTCTTTAATTCCTCCTCACCCATCATCCCTGCGTACCAATCTGCGCCGCTCATTTGATCTACTTCTTCAATAAAGCATCCATGGGATTTGATGGAACTTTTCTTACCCACGGCCTCAACGCCGCACACATAATCTCCGTACACCAAAAGATTCTCTGACGTGATATAGGCCGCAACCACATCCGTCGTTGAAGATTGATTTCCCTCAATTACGTAGGCAAGATCTTCCCTTGCAATATGATTCTCATCCTCAAGATAAGCCGCTCCGCCCAGCATCCGAACCGGAACCTTAGCCTCATTAATCGTATCTACAAATTCTTCAATCTTACTGTAGGTAAGAGGAAAGAATACCAGAAGGAACCCTTTCTTCCCTTCCTCCATCGCCAACGGATTCGTGATACCGATCTTCTCATTTAATTCCGTGGCCAGTTCATGCCCCGTCTTCCATGCGCCCGACACATCACGGCATCCGACACGCTCTGTCCTAATCTTCGCATTTTCAAATACCGTCACAGAGACAAGACAACTATGTGGGATTAACTTACCCTCCATGATAATCTGCATTGCACTGCATCCGATGATATGCGCCTTAGGGAGAACGAGCTTAATCTTACCGACGAGTTCGTTGATCTCCTCCTTCGTATGAATCCCGCTATGGATACGAACTAAGATTTCCTCGGACTTTGCCAATGTAATTTCATTCAAAAATTTTTCGAAACAATCAAGGTTTTCGTACAGATGGTTATAGGTACGCATTACCATCCCCCCTTATCGCTTTGTTTAACCGATTCTTAAATGGCACAAAGGCATCTGTGATATCAACCTATTCCACAGATGCCCACCTCTTTAATCCTATTGATTATTATAGCATAATCGACCGTATATTGCAAATTTTTTCACAATGTAATATCTAATCTAAAAAACCTTATTGGCTTATCTATCGATAGTTATTTGCGAAACAGACTATCGATTACATAAGATAATGTTTGTGTATATTATTTCGTGGCAATTGCGCGCCGTCGGTACTTAGACGACGTCCTTTGGCGTCTTATGTACCGCTACGAGCTCGCTTTTAGTGCAAACGTGCCTCGAAATAATATACACAAACTTATCTTTATGTAATTTTATGTGTTTCATAAACATCCATATCTATAGGATAAGCCCTCCCACAACATACACTGCCATCGCACAGACCCATGCAACGACACATTGCAGGATAATCATTCCTACTGCCCAGGTCCTTCCAAGTTCTCTCTTCACCGCCGCAATCGCCGCCACACATGGCGTATAGAGCAGACAGAACACCAGAAGCGATGCTGCGGACAATGGTGTTATCGCAGCAAGCAGTCCCTCCGTCGTTCCAAAGAGAATCGAAAGGGTCGACACCACACTTTCCTTTGCCATAAATCCCGTAATCAACGCAGTCTGGATTCTCCAGTCACCAAATCCCATCGGCGCAAAAACCGGTGCTGCCAGACCTGCCACCATTGCAAGGATACTATCCTTAGAATCGGTCACCATATTCATCCGAAGATCAAATGTTTGTAAAAACCAAATGACAACCGTTGCTACAAAAATCACAGTAAAGGCTCTCTGCAGGAAGTCTTTGGCCTTCTCCCACAGAAGCTGCGCCACATTCTTTACTCCCGGCATACGATAGTTCGGAAGTTCCATAACAAAGGGTACCGCCTCACCCTTAAACACCGTATTCTTGGAAATCAATGCCATCAGGATTCCCACCAGAATTCCGGTAAAATACAAGGCAATCATGACCAGTGCACCATGCTTTGGGAAAAATGCCGCTGCAAAGAAACTGTAAATCGGAAGCTTCGCTGTACAGCTCATAAATGGAATCATCATGATCGTCATCTTGCGATCCCGCTCAGAAGGAAGTGTTCTGCTGGACATAACTCCCGGTACGGAACATCCGAATCCAATAAGCATAGGAACAATACTTCTTCCCGACAAACCAATCTTACGAAGCAATTTGTCCATGACAAAAGCCACACGGGCCATATATCCCGTATCTTCCAGTAAGGACAGAAAAAAGAACAGTGTCACAATCACCGGCAGAAAGCTTAACACACTTCCCACACCGTTAAAAATCCCATCAATCACCAGGGAATGAAGAACTTCGTTGACATTCCATGCTGTAAGTACCCCATCCACGACACCGGTGAGCCACTGAATAATCCACTCCAGGATCGCCTGTAACCATGCTCCGATCACATTGAAGGTCAGCCAGAAAATCAACCCCATGATCCCGATAAACACCGGAATTGCGGTGTATTTCCCGGTAAGAACGCGATCAATTCTGCGGCTTCGCTCCCTTTCCTTACTCTCGTGAGGTTTCACAACACAGGCTTCCACCAACTTATTAATAAACTTAAACCGCATATCTGCAATAGCTGCCGAACGGTCCAATCCGCATTCTTCCTCCATCTGGCAGATAATATGTTCCACCATATCTTCTTCATTGGGGCTTAGCTGCAATGTTTTTAATATTCCTGCATCCCCCTCCACCAGCTTGGTTGCTGCAAATCGAACCGGAATCTGTGCCACTTTTGCATGATCCTCAATCAGATGCATGATACCGTGAAGACAACGGTGTACTGCACCATTATGATCATTTTCTTCACAAAAATCCTGTCTTCCCGGGCATTCCTGATACTTTGCCACATGAAGAGCATGATTCACCAACTCATCAATACCTTCATTCTTGGCCGCTGAAATCGGCACCACCGGAATACCAAGCATATGCTCCATCTCATTGATATAGATGGAACCACCGTTTCCCCGCACCTCATCCATCATATTAAGAGCCAGCACCATGGGCACATTAAGCTCCATCAACTGCATTGTAAGATACAGATTGCGTTCAATGTTCGTGGCATCCACGATATTAATAATACCTTTTGGTTTTTCCTCCAAAATGAACTGTCTCGAGACAATCTCCTCACTGGTATAAGGTGACAGGGAATAAATTCCCGGAAGATCCGTAACCTGAGTATGTTCCCTTCCACGAATAGATCCGCTCTTGCGGTCAACCGTGACCCCGGGAAAATTTCCAACATGCTGGTTGGAACCCGTCAACTGATTAAAAAGCGTAGTCTTACCACAATTCTGATTTCCCGCCAAGGCAAAGGTAAGCTCGCACCCCTCCGGTAATGGATTTTCATGTGCTTTCTCATGGAATCGTCCACCCTCACCAAGGCCGGGATGTTCCGTCTTTGATTTCCCCTTGTCTCCGGTATTATGTATGACCTTCGGACTTGAATCTGTTTTGGTTTGTTCCGCACTTTTTTCAACCCGATGCACCTCTATTTTTTCCGCATCGGCAAGACGCAGGGTCAACTCATATCCATGAATTCGAAGTTCCATGGGATCTCCCATGGGAGCATACTTTACGAGGGTAACCTCTGCTCCCGGAATCACTCCCATGTCAAGAAAATGCTGCCGGAGTTCTCCCTGACCTTTCACTACATCAATAACTGCACTCTGTCCAATCCCTAAATCCTTTAATGTCATTTGATTATCCTTCTTTAATCCTATATTACCAAGGTAACTTGGTGATTGCCTGAACATCCTCATTATTGCCCATAATCATCACCGTCTCATCTTCCTTAAAGACATAATCCGGACTTGGCATAGGATGAATCTTATCCCCTTTTTTGACTGCCATAATACTCACTTTATATTTATTACGAATAGATAAATTGATGATACTCTTTCCTACCCACTGCTTTGGCGGAGCAATCTCGTAAATACCGAATTCCGGCGTTAACTCTATGAAATCAAATATATTGTCTGCCGCTAACCGGATGGCCAGTCGTTCTGCGACTGATTTTTCCGCATAAACCACATAGTCCGCTCCGTTGCGAAGGAGAAGATTCTGATGCACTTCCCGGTTGGCTCTGGCTACAACATATTTACATCCAAGATCCTTCAGAAGCACTGTGATCTCAAGTACAGTCTGGAAATTATCGCCAATCGCAATGACTGCAAGATCAAAATTAGGAACTCCTATGGTCTTCATAAACCGCTCATCACTGGCATCTCCAATCATAATCTGCTGCACATAATCCGCGGAGGCATCAGCCCGCTCTTCATTAATATCGATAACCATAACATCGTGGTCATTTTCGATAAACTTCTGACACATGTGCCTTCCAAATCTTCCAACACCAATGACTAATATGGATTTCTTAACTCTTGCCTTTGTTTTTTTCATTTAAGATCTCTCCTTTTCCATTTGACCAATTATTTCTATCTCATCCCAATCAATAATCATCCTACCTGTACCTTATCCAATGGGAATTTGGATGGACTCTCGCTTCGCTCCGATGTAAACGCCATTAAAACCGTAATGGATCCCACGCGTCCGCAAATCATCAGGAATATAATCAAAAACTTTGTAAACATTCCCACCACCGGTGTCAGGCTAAAGGACGAGCCCACCGTTGCCATGGCTGATACCGTTTCAAACAATGCTGTGATAATCGGTATACTTTCTACCGAAGAAACAACAATTCCCGTGGATATTGTTACCAACAGATATATCATAAACAGACAGGAGGCCGTCTTAATAACATTCTCATCCAGTCGTCTGCCAAAGGCCTCGATATTCTTCTTTCTTTTAATTGTGGCAAAAATGCTAAGCCACAGAACTGCAAATGTTGTTGTCTTCAATCCTCCGGCAGTTGAACCGGTAGATCCGCCAATCAGCATCAGGAATATCATTACCAGTTTCCCCGATTCCGTCATTGCACCAAGATCCACGGTGTTAAATCCTGCCGTTCTTGCGGATACGGACTGAAAGAAGGATGCCAGAATCTTCTGAGAAAAGGTCAGATCTTCAAAGGCCTCGCCGTGATATTCCAGAATAAAGAGTAACACAGCACCTAAAAATACTAAAATAACACTAACTGAAAGGACCAGTTTGCTCTGAAGATTAAATTTCTTAAAATGAAACTTCTTCTTTCCCAGATCCTGCCATACAAAGAATCCCAGACCGCCGATAAAAATCAACAGCATCAGCACTATATTCACATACCAGTTGCCCACCATTCCCGTCATGGATGAGAACTCTCCCGTAATTCCACCCATCAGGTCAAATCCTGCATTACAGAAAGCCGAAACAGCATGGAATACCGAAAAATAAATTCCCTTCATCACACCCAGCCTAGGAATAAAGTAGCCGGACAACAAGATTGCCCCCAGACCTTCTACGGCGAAGGTACCAAAAACAATAAACTTGGTCATACTGACGATTCCGCCAATCTGTGGGGCGGAAATTGAATCCTGCATAAGGATTCTCTGGCTAAGTCCGATCTTCTTTCGGGCAAAGATTAATACCGTAATCGCCATTGCCATAAATCCCATTCCGCCAATTTGAATCAGGAAAAGGATCACCAGCTGACCAAAAGTCGTCCAATGGGTATAGGTATCAAACCGCACCAAACCGGTTACGCAGGTTGCTGATGTCGCAGTAAACAGGCAATCGGTAATGGGCGTTGAACCTCCGCCCCTGGTTGAGATGGGAAGTGCCAGTAAAATCGTACCCATCAAGATAATAAGACAATACCCTATCAATAATATCTTCATGGTAGAAAGACCCTGGCCCGTATTTTTTTCAGAAGGTTTTATCATTTCATTCTTCATTTTCTTCCCCCATCCAACTGTTATGAATCTTATTATATCAAAAAAACTGCAGCAAGAATATCTTATTTTTTCAAAATATTACCCGGCAATGCTATTGCCCGTATATAACTGATAATATCTTCCCTTTTCTTCCATCAGCTCGTCATGCGGACCACGCTCGATGATCCGTCCGTTTTCAAGAACCATGATACAATCACTGTTCTTAACCGTTGAAAGTCGATGGGCAATAACAAATGTGGTTCTTCCCTTCATCAGACGATCCATTCCGCTCTGAACGATCTTCTCAGTTCTGGTATCAATGGAGCTTGTTGCCTCATCCAGAATCAGTACCGGCGGATCAGCGATGGCTGCTCTTGCAATGGCAAGGAGCTGTCTCTGTCCCTGACTTAAGTTCGCACCATCACCGGTAAGAACCGTGTTATAACCATCCGGCAGTCTTCGGATAAATCCGTCTGCATTTGCAAGTTTCGCTGCCGCCATAACCTCCTCATCCGTAGCGTCCAGTCTACCGTAACGGATATTCTCCATAACCGTCGCTGTGAAAAGATGTGTATCCTGAAGAACAATACCAAGAGAACGACGAAGATCCGCTTTCTTGATATGGTTGATATTAATTCCGTCATAACGGATTTTACCATCCTGAATATCGTAGAAACGATTGATCAGGTTGGTAATTGTTGTTTTACCTGCACCGGTTGAACCAACAAAAGCAATCTTCTGTCCCGGTGTTGCAAACATCTTGATATTATGAAGGACGATTTTCTCCTCATTGTAACCAAAGTCCACATCATTAAAGGTAACATCACCCTTGAGTTCTGTATAAGTACAGCTGTTGCCATCCTTACCGGGATTCTTCCAAGCCCACATACCGGTGTGCTCTAAAGTTTCAACGATTTCACCATTCTCGATCTTTGCGTTAACCAAAGTAACATTACCTTCATCGGCCTCCGGCTCTTCATCCAGAAGTTTGAAGATACGATCTGCACCGGCAAGCGCCATGATAATACTGTTAAACTGCATGCTGACCTGATTAATCGGCATATTAAAACTCTTGTTAAATGTAAGGAAACTTGCCAGACCACCAACGGTAAATCCTCCGATACCATTTAATACCAGCACACCGCCAACCATTGCACAAAGAACATAACTTACATTACCAAGCTGTGCGTTGATCGGTCCGATGATATTGGAAAACTGTCCCGCGTTAAATGCACTCCGGTATAGATTTTCATTTAACTCATTAAAACGCTCCTTACTCTTCTCTTCATGACAGAACACCTTAACAACCTTCTGTCCTTCCATCATTTCCTCGATATATCCGTTAACTGCACCCAGATTCTTCTGCTGTGCCACAAAATATCTGCCTGAAAGCCCTGCCACTTTACCGGTGGTAAAAAGCATAATCGCCACTACAAAGATTGTCACAAAAGTCAACGGAACATTTAACATCACCATACTGGCAAATACACTGACAATGGTAATCACGCTGGACAGAAGCTGTGGCATACTCTGGCTCACCATCTGACGAAGTGCATCAATATCATTGGTGTAGATGGACATAATGTCTCCATGTGCATGGGTATCAAAATACTTGATCGGCAGACGTTCCATATGGGTAAACAAATCATCACGGAGATTCTTCAAGGTACCCTGGGACACATTAACCATGATACGATTATAGATAAAGGTCGACATTGCACCCAGAAAATAGAAGCAGGCCACCTTAAGAATCGCACGCAGCAATGGTCCAAAATCCGGGTTGTCACTTAACAACATCGGTGTAATATAACCATCAATCAACGTCTTGGTAAACAACGTTCCCTGAACATTGGCAAGTACACTGGCAAAGATGCATATTACCACAATAATCAAATGAATCGTATAATTCTTTAATATATATCCCATGACACGCTTAAATAACTTTCCCGGATTTTCAAGCTTTGGTCTAGGTCCACGTCCTCTTGATCCGTGTCCCATCTTAACTTCTTTTACTGTCTCTGCCATTCTTACTCACCCACCTTTTCATCAAAATCACCACTACCGGAAGTCTGTGATTCATATACTTCACGATAGATTTCATTATTTGCAAGCAATTCTTCATGGGTTCCAAAACCACTGATCTTACCGTCATCCATAACGATGATACGGTCTGCACTGCTTACCGAGGATACTCTCTGCGCAATAATAATCTTGGTTGTATTCGGAATTTCCTCTGCAAATGCCTTACGGATCTTTGCATCGGTAGCTGTGTCAACTGCACTGGTGGAGTCATCCAGAATCAGAATCTTTGGCTTCTTAAGAAGTGCTCTTGCAATACAGAGACGCTGCTTCTGACCACCGGACACATTGGAACCGCCCTGCTCAATAAAGGTGTTATATTTATCCGGCATCTTCTGGATAAATTCATCGGCACAGGCCAGCTTACATGCACGGATACATTCCTCCTCCGTGGCATTTTCATCACCCCAGCGAAGATTCTCGAGGATGGTTCCGGAGAACAATACATTTTTCTGAAGAACTACAGAAACTTCATTACGAACCGTCTCAAGATCATATTCACGAACATCGGTTCCGCCGACCAATACAGCTCCCTCCGTCACATCGTAGAGACGGCTGATCAGATTCACCAGGCTGGTCTTGGCACTACCGGTTCCGCCAACGACACCGATGGTCTCCCCCGCCTTAATCGAAAGATTGATGTCACTAAGTACCGGTTTATCACTATTCTTATTATAGCTGAAGCTTACATTTCTAAATTCAATGCTGCCATCCTTCAACTCCATCTTCGGATTTTCCGGATTAACAATGTCTGCCTTCTCATCCAAAACCTCTTTAATACGCTTTAAGCTTGCCGAGCTCATGGTTAACATAACAAAAATCATAGAAAGCATCATAAGGCTCATTAAGATATTCATGCAGTACGTAAGAAGATTCATGAGCTGTCCTGTGGTAAGTCCATCCACCACAATCATTTTGGCTCCCAACCAGCTGATCAGCAGGATACAGGTATATACTGTAAGCTGCATCAATGGCATATTAAGTACGATCATTTTCTCCGCATTTACGAACATCTTATAGAGATTACCCGTTGCCGCGGTAAACTTGGTATTTTCATAGTCTTCTCTTACAAATGCCTTCACGACACGGATTGCCGACACATTCTCCTGAACCGATGCATTCAGATCATCATACTTTTTGAACACCTCGCTGAAATACTTCGTGGTCTTGCTGATAATAAACGCAAGACAAACCCCAAGAAATATCACTGCTCCAAGATATACCAAAGACAATTTTGCATTGATGGTAAATGCCATACACATGGCAAAAATCAAGCTAAAGGGTGCTCTTGTACCCATACGCAATAACATCTGATATGCGTTCTGCACATTCGTCACATCCGTGGTAAGTCTCGTTACCAGACCGGCTGTGCTGAATTTATCAATATTTGCGAAGGAGAATGTCTGAATATTCTCATACATGGCTCCTCGTAAGTTTCTTGCAAGTCCCGAGGAAGCCTTGGCTCCGTAGCGTCCTCCAAGGATACCTACCAGCAGCGCAACTAAGGCTGCAACAAACATCATCGCACCCATCTTATAGATATGCGCCATATCTCCCTTTTCTACACCATTATCCACGATGGAAGCCATCATCAGCGGAATAATCATTTCCATGATTACTTCCAAAATCATGAACAACGGTGTAAGAATCGAATCTTTTTTAAATTCATGTAAATTATCTAATACTGTTCGAATCATATAAACTCCTCATTATTCTGTGATATTTGAAATCATTTTCTTAATTGTACGAAGGAACACTTCATAATCTTCTTCTGAAATTCCCTCACGCATCTTCTTTTCCATTTTTTTTATATTATCTGTAATCTGCTTATCGATTTTCCTGGACTTCTCCGTCATGATAATTTTCTTACACCGTCCATCCTTCTCACTGGGAACGCGCTTCACCAAATCATTTTTTTCCATCAGGTGTAGTACTTCTGTCAGTGTGGATTTTCCAATGTTAAGTTCTCTTTCCAACTCATGTTGGAAGATATCATGATCCGGATGATGCACAATATATCCAAGAATCCATCGTTGCATCATCGTAAGTTTATTAACATGATCTTGTTCATTAGTACTATTATTGTCCTGTGCGGCGGACCTTTTCTTAATTGCATTACATAACTCCCGTACTAAGAATCCCGCATGATTCTCTCGATTGTCCATATGTTCCTCCTCTCCTATAATTAATTAAGACCTTTGCGAAACAAATATAATGTTTGTGTATAATTATTTCGTGGCAATTGCGCGCCGTCGGTACTTGGACGCCGTTTTTTGGCGTCTTATGTACCGCAACGAGCGCGCTCTTAGTGCAAACGTGCCACGAAATAATTATACACAAACTCATCATAATTGTTCGGGCACGAATTATATTATACTAGAATAGAACATTATGTCAATATTGTTTCTTGACATTGCACCGGGACAAACTTATAATCATCTACGTATACTTTTATCATATTACACTATAGGAGGAAAATCTATTATGGTACGTACTATTTTAGGTGTTGTTTTAACACTCGTTGGCGTTGTAGCCCTTTATATGTTCGTATTACCAAAGAGCAAGGACGGCAACTTTAGCAATCCTTTCTTACAGCAGTTACATGACTTCTTCTTATTTAAGAAGTTATACATTGAGAGCGTGATCCGTTTTCTCTATGTTGTTGCAACTGTATTCTGTATCGCCAATGGCTTTGTAACACTCTTCGGCAAGACATTTTTTGCCGGTCTTGGCATGATGATCTTTGGTCCTATCGCAGTTCGTATTACATTCGAATTTGCAATGATGACCATTCTTCTGATCAAGAATGTAATCGAGATCAACAATAAGTTAAAGTAATCTGTATTACATAATATAAAAGGCTCCGGGGTTTCTGATATGTACCCGGAGCCTTTTTAACTCAATTCTATTATCCTGATTTTCTATCTTACGATCCTAATGAATCCATCATTCTTCCCTGCCGAGTACCATCGCAATAACAATACCCACTGCCAAAGCCAGGACTCCGGTAATAATTGAAACTACATTGATTCCGGAGAAATCATTCATCAACACGATACCAAATGGTGATGCTACAATCAGTCCGATGATTGCCCAGTATGCAACATAAGGAGCCTTCGCAAAGATAAATTCAACGAGCTTTGCAATCGCAAATATTCCAACAACCACACCAATGCCAAATGGTGCCAAAATACCAACACCATGAAGAAGACCGGCAATATCCATGGAAACTAATGCCTTAACCAGTTCCGTGATGGTATCAATGATGGAATTATAATATCCAAGAAGCATAAGTACCATGGAACCGCTGACACCGGGAATAACCATAGTTGCTGCGGCAATGATGCCGATAACAAATAAAATAAGAATATTCACCAAGTTCAATTCCAGAACTTTGCCCGCCTTATCCACTTCACCGATCGCTGCCATTCCCACAACGATACCAAAAAATACCAGAAATGCCACAATATGCTGGGCACGGATGCTCTGTCCCTTGACCTTACCATAGATCATCGGAAGTCCGCCCACAATCAGACCGATAAATAAGAGATTGGTCTGAATCGGGAAATTTGCAAACAAGAACTTAATAACGAAGGATAAACCAACAATTCCAACGCCCATACCGATAACAATAGGAATCAGAGTCCTTACACTTTTCTTAAACTCTGAGAAAAGATGTGTTACGGAATGAATTAACTTGTCATAAATACCCATGGAAACCGCCATGGTTCCACCACTTACACCGGGAATAATATTGGCAATTCCCATTACCATACCCTTGAGAATATCAAAAATAGCCTCTTTCAAAATTTTCTCCTCCTAAATTCAACTGATTATATTTTTTAGTTTTCTGATAGTTTCTTTAAGAACTGTCTGGTTCGTTCCTCTTTCGGATTGTCAAAGACTTCCTGTGGTGTGCCCTGCTCCAGGATGATGCCCTCATTCATAAAAAGAACGCGGTCGGACACCTCTCTTGCGAAATCCATCTCGTGGGTAACGATTACCATCGTCGTCTTTTCATCTGCCAGTGCCTTGATAACCTTCAGTACTTCCCCCGTCAATTCCGGATCCAGCGCCGATGTAGGTTCATCAAAGCACAAAATATCCGGTTTTAATGCCAGGGCTCTTGCAATGGCAACACGCTGTTGCTGTCCGCCGGAGAGCTGGTGCGGATAGTTGTTCATGCGGTCCGAAAGTCCTACTCTGGTCAGAAGTTCCACCGCCTGTTCCTCAATTTCCTTAATAATCTCGATCCGCTTTTCCTTATAATCCGCTCTTTCCTTTGCCAGCAATTCGCAAGCCAGCATAACATTCTGTTTTGCTGTATACTGCGGAAACAGATTAAAGGACTGGAACACCAATCCAAAATGCAGGCGATTCTTTCGTATTTCTTTCTCTTTCTTACTCTTGGTATCCTCCGCATCAAAAATGCATTCACCATCCACCAGAATCTTACCCTGATCCGGCTGTTCCAGGAAATTAAGACACCGAAGCAACGTCGTCTTACCACTTCCTGAGGATCCGATAATGGATACTACCTCACCCTTCTCCATAGAAAAACTAATGTCTTCCAGTACCGAAGTAGCACCAAAATGTTTACTAATATTTTTAACTTCTAATGCCGCCATAGAATTCTCCTTCATTTGATCTCATTCGCCAAATCTTCCTTATCCTTCACAAAAATCCATGTTCACCGAATCCTTTATCCTACACACGGAAGTAATCCAGCTTCTTTTCAATAAAGTGGAATAAAATCGTAAGCAATCCGCAGAATACCAGGTAAAAAACACCGGAATAGAACAATGGCCAAAGTGCCGCCTTACTTGCAATGTAATCCTGCGCCACCCAGATAATCTCCTGAATTGCAATAATTCTTGCAAGGGAAGTATCCTTTACCAGAGTAATGATTTCATTGCTCATCGGGGGAACAATTCTCTTAATAACCTGCAGCAACACAACCTTGAAGAAAATCTGTACCTTCGTCATACCAAGCACCTGTCCCGCCTCATACTGTCCTCTTGGAATACCCTCGATACCGCCACGGAATATTTCTGAAAAATACGCCGAATAATTAATAATAAATGCGATAAACGCCGCTTCCATTCTGGGAAGTGCCTTTAATCCCGCAATCAGTCCCGGTCCATAGAAGATAATGATTAACTGCAACATCAGCGGTGTACCGCGAATAATCCATACATAAGTTTTAACCAGCCAGCGCAGCGGCTTAAATTTGCTCATGGAACCAAATGAAATAATCAGTCCCAAGGGAAGTGCAAATAATAATGTACCTAAAAACAATTCAAAACTGATGGCAAATCCGCCCAACAGCTTCTGTGTAACACTCCAAAAACTCATATGTACCTCTTTCTTCCAGCAACATCAATTTACTATTTCCATTTCATTGTCTTCTATCTTATTATAAATGCCTGTAAATTGCAATAAAAAACGTCACCGGATATATCCGATGAATATCTCCGGTGACGTATATTTCATAAATTTATTGATTCAATTATTTCTGATTGGAAATAAGCTGTAATGTAAGATCATACTTTTCAGCAATCTTAGCAAGTGTGCCATCTGCAATCAACTCATCGGTTACTGCATCAACCTTCTCTGTAAGAGTACTGTTCTTGCGGAAACCAATACCATACTCTTCAACGGAAAGTTCTACACCTTCAACCATGCAAAGATCTGCATAATCTGTACCTTCACCAACCATAGCTGCTGCCATTACATAATCAAGAACTGCCGCATCGGATGTACCTGCCTTAACTTCCATTAAAGCATCGGTCTGCTTAGCAACGGATACGTAAGTTGCCTTTGAAAGGTTTGCGTCATCCTTGATTGCTGACTCACCTGCAGAACCTGCCTCAGCTGCAACAGAACATGATGAAAGTGCTGCGGTGTCCTTATACTTCTCAGCATTTTCCTTCTTTACTACTACAACCTGCATGTTCTTAATGTATGGTGCAGAGAAATCAATATTTTCCTTAAGCTCCTCTGTAATAGTCATACCATTCCAGATACAATCAATGTTCTTTGAATCCAACTCCACAACCTTTGTATCCCAGTTGATTTCTACGAACTCCGGTGTAACACCAAGCTTAGCACATACAGCTTCTGCATACTCTGTATCAAAACCTACCAGCTTGTTGTTTGCATCATAATAGTTCATTGGTTCGTAAACCGTAATACCAATAACCATCTTTCCTTTTGCAGTTACATCCGCAAGGTCATCCCCTGCTGCACCGTTTTTTGTCTCTTCACCTGCTGCTGTCGTCTGCGCATTTCCATCTGCCGCCTGGGTATCATTGGAGCTTGTCTCCTTCGCACCGCAAGCACAAAGTGACATTACCATAGCCAGCATTAAAAACATTGACACTAACTTTTTCATAAATTTTCCTCCTGCTATCTTATCCTTAGGATAAGTATTTGTCCATTTCCCGGACGTTGCTATTGTACCATAGCCGGCATTTATTGTGAAGAAAAATTTACTAATTTATGGCAAATCAGTGGCAATGTTTTGAGCACTCAGCGCAGTTTCCACCGCATTGTATTGATTTTCCATTCTTCTTATCTTTGATCATGGACCTTACTGCCAGGCACACAAGGCCAAGGACAATGACCAGAGTCACTGCTGTTCCCATGCAAACACCTCCCAGATTCACTCTATTATCTCAAAAAGTCTTTTTATTTGCAAACGTTTAAGCCATTGTCTTTCTTTCTAATTTATGTTAAAATAATTAAATATGTGTGAAAAAATGATTTTTCAGAAAGGAATTTATATAATATGATTAGTGCTAATAACGTAACACTTCGAATCGGTAAAAAAGCTCTCTTTGAGGACGTTAACATCAAGTTTACCGAAGGAAACTGCTATGGTTTGATCGGTGCCAACGGTGCAGGAAAGTCAACATTTCTTAAGATTCTGTCCGGTCAGTTAGAGCCAAGTAAGGGCGATGTCACCATTACCCCGGGTCAGCGTCTTTCCTTCTTACAGCAGGACCACTTCAAGTATGATGAATATATTGTATTGGATACCGTAATTATGGGTAACAAGCGTCTTTATGAAATCATGCAGGAGAAGGAAGCAATCTATGCCAAGGAAGACTTCACCGAGGAAGATGGTATCAAGGCCAGCGAATTAGAGGGTGAATTTGCTACTTTAAACGGATGGGAGGCTGAGTCCGATGCAGCACAGCTCCTCAACGGTCTTGGTGTTGAGACAGAGCTTCATTCAAAGTATATGAAGGATCTCAATGGTAGCGAGAAGGTTAAAGTTCTCCTTGCACAGGCATTATTCGGCAATCCGGATATTCTGCTTCTCGACGAGCCTACCAACCACCTGGATCTCGATGCCATCGCCTGGTTAGAGGAATTCCTCATTAACTTTGAGAATACGGTAATCGTGGTTTCCCATGACCGTTACTTCCTTAATAAGGTGTGTACACAGATTGCGGACATCGATTACTCTAAGATCCAGCTCTATGCCGGAAACTATGATTTCTGGTATGAGTCCAGCCAGCTCCTCATCAAACAGATGAAGGAAGCAAATAAGAAGAAGGAAGAAAAGATCAAAGAATTACAGGAATTCATTCAGCGATTCTCTGCAAATGCTTCCAAATCCAAGCAGGCTACTTCCAGAAAGCGTGCCTTGGAGAAGATTGAATTGGATGAAATCCGACCATCCAGCAGAAAATATCCTTATATTGATTTTCGTCCGGCACGTGAGATCGGTAATGAGGTTCTTACTGTATCCGGTATTT
The DNA here is from genome assembly GCA_051877855.1 of Lachnospiraceae bacterium. Taxonomy (GTDB): domain Bacteria; phylum Bacillota; class Clostridia; order Lachnospirales; family Lachnospiraceae; genus MGBC120314. Next base: position 36,735 of record JBJEJH010000001.1, read on the forward strand.
CTAAGACAATTGACGGTGTAAAGGTATTGGATAACATTTCCTTTATCGTAAACCGTGACGATAAGATTGCTTTTGTCGGTTCCAACGAACTTGCCACCACAACACTCTTTAAGATTCTTGTAGGTGAGATGGAGCCTGATGAAGGAAGTTATAAGTGGGGTGTCACAACAAGCCAGGCTTATTTCCCTAAGGACAGTGGTGCCGAATTCAACAGCAATGATACCATCGTAGAATGGTTAACCCAGTACTCCCCTGAGAAGGATAACACCTATGTTCGTGGTTTCCTTGGAAGAATGCTTTTTGCCGGTGATGACGGTGTCAAGAAGGTTAAGGTATTATCCGGTGGTGAGAAGGTTCGTTGTCTTCTTTCCAAGATGATGATCACCGGTGCCAATGTATTAATCCTTGATGAGCCTACCAACCACTTAGACATGGAATCCATTACCGCACTGAACAATGGTTTGATCAAATTCTCCGGTGTATGTCTCTTCACCTGTCACGATCATCAATTTGTACAGACCACAGCGAACCGTATCATGGAAATCGTTCCGAGCGGACAGTTGATCGATAAGATGACAACTTATGATGAGTATCTCGAGAGTGATGAAATGGCAAGAAAGCGTCAGGGATTTGCCCAGGCAGTTGTTGAGGACGAAACCGGCGAAGACGCTGAATAATTATTAAGAAAGAGGAATTAAATTGGATCGTGTAGATTTGCATGTCCATTCAACAGCCTCAGATGGAACACTGACTCCATCTGAGGTTGTTTGTTTGGCAAAGAAAATGAACTTATCCGCCATGGCCCTCACGGATCATGACACGGTGTATGGTCTTGACGAAGCACTACGAGCCGGTATGGAACAGAATATCGAAATCATTCCGGGCATTGAGTTAAGTTGTGTCTATCTTCAAAAAGAAATTCATATTGTTGGATTATTTATCGATTATAAAGATGAGAATTTTCAGAACAAGTTGAATCAATTACGGGACACCCGGGATGCCCGTAACGAGCAGATGGCTGCAAAATTCCGTGATCACCATATTCCAATCACGGTGGATGCATTAAAAGAAGCTTATCCCGGTGCGATTCTCACCCGGGCACACTTTGCATCCTACCTTCACCAAAAGGGACTGGTCACATCCGTTAAAGATGCCTTTGACCGCTATCTCAATGACCACGGTCCAATGTTTGTTCCAAGACATAAGGTTTGCTGTGAGGACACCATTGGGTTAATTCACTCTGTGGGCGGAATTGCCATTTTGGCGCACCCGATTCTCTACCGTCTTGGTGATTTGGAACTGTCCAAAATGATCCGTCATCTGAAGGAATGTGGATTAGATGGCATCGAGGCACTCTACTCCACTTACACTCCGGCAGACGAGCGGCTCATTCAAAGACTCGCTAAAGAGAATGATCTGCTTCTTTCCGGAGGCTCCGACTTTCACGGAGCCAACAAGCCTAATATCCGTTTAGGTGTGGGAAAAGGCAACTTACGCATTCCCTATGAATTGCTGGAAACATTGAAGCGCAGCCGAAATTAAACTATTGGAGATCCTGTTTCTTCTCATTCTCTCCAATTCCAGAAATGACATTCTTATTCAATCGAATCATACAGATGACCGTCACCGAAAGAGACATCAGTTCTGCGATGGGAAATGCCCACCATACAAGATTCACATCCCCGAATCTTGCCAGGAAAAATGCCACCGGAAGCAGAACCAGTAACTGTCTTGCCACGGAGACGATCATACTGTAAAAAGCATATCCCATAGCCTGAAAAGCACAACCGGATGCGATACAGAATCCTGCAAAAAGGAAACTTATGCTGATAATACGAAGTGCCGGAATACCAATGGAAATCATAGTTTCAGAAGCATCAAATAATCTTAACAATGTTGCCGGAATGGTCTGAAATAACACCAGTCCCACAAGCATAATACCCACGGCATAACAGATGCTATGCTTAATGGTACTAACAACACGCTCTTTCTTAGCCGCTCCATAGTTATAAGCAATAATTGGGATAACACCGTTATTAAGACCAAAAACCGGCATAAAGATAAAGCTCTGTAACTTAAAATATGCTCCAAATACTGCCGTAGCAGTAGACGTAAAGGAAATCAGAATGCAATTCATTCCATAATTCATAACCGAACCAATCGCCTGCATAATAATCGACGGCACACCGATTGCATAGATTTGCCCGATAATATGACTACTTGGCCGAAATCCTCTAAGGATAATACGCACCTCATGGTTTTTCTTATGGTTAAATAAAATCGCCAGAGTTCCCGCTACCATCTGTCCAATAACCGTCGCCAGAGCCGCACCGGAAACCCCCATCTTCGGAAGTCCGAAATAACCGAAGATCAGAATCGGATCCAGGATAATATTCACGATAGCGCCAATCCCCTGTGTATACATTGTATAAATGGTCTTGCCGGTAGCCTGCAGCATACGTTCAAAAGTCAACTGCAAAAAGATACCAATGGACAGACAACAGCAAATACTAAGATATTGTTTTCCATACACGATAATTTCTTCAATATCCGTCTGGCTGCGGAAAAATGCCTCTGCCCCAAAGAGTCCCACCAAAAGGAATGCCGCATAGCTTAACACTGCAAGTAATACTGCATTTTCAGCAATCCGGTTCACTTTCTCATAGTCCTTCTCTCCCAGTGATCTTGCCAGAAGTGCATTTACACCTACTGCGGTTCCTGCTCCCACTGCGATCATGAGGTTCTGAATTGGGAAGCTAAGAGATAATGCCGTCAATGCATTCTCACTGATTCTTGATACAAACACGCTATCCACGATATTATATAACGCCTGCACCAGCATTGAAGCCATAATCGGCGCAGACATAGATAATATTAATTTTCCGATAGGCATTGTGCCCATCTTATTTTCTTTCATTTCACTCATTTTAAATCTCCAAACTAACAAATTGCAGGCGAAAATACTCTCATACTCCGCCTGCAATCATTTCTATCGTAATATTCATTTCCAAGAAAACATCTGTCGAAGCATCTTATGCCGTAATCGTTGTTCCCGTCTTACCTGCAAGACCTTCCTTTGCCTTTTCAAGATTTGCAATCACTGCCTTGCTCTCCGGGAATGCAGATACGAAACGAATGGATGCATCCACCTTAGGATAAGTAGTAACTGCAGGAAAATGACCTGCTTCAATGTACTGCTTCAATTCCGATGCTGTAACATGATCAAACACCCGCTCTTCCGGCGTGCCCTGACCAATTGTAAGACGATCATAAGCCGTAAGGAACAACAATGTTCCTGCTCCCAGAAGTTCAGCCAGCTTTGCAGCAGTATAATCCTTCTCAATTACCGCACTGGCACCCTTTAACTTGGTACCCTGCTGAAGCACCGGAATACCACCGCCACCGCCTGCGATAACAACCTGTCCCGCATCAAGAAGTGTTTTTACGGCCTCAATCTCATAGATATCAATCGGCTGAGGTGCTGCGATAATTCTTCGATATTTGCCGTTTTCCTCCACAACATAATTGCCCTTCTCTTCCTCCGCTTCGGCTTCCTCCTTGGACATTGCACGACCAATGACCTTGGTAGGATTACCAAATGCTGTATCAAAAGGATCCACACGAACCTGTGTAATGACTGTAGAAACCGTCTTATAGATGCCCCGATTCAATAATTCGGTTCGAATTGCATTCTGAAGATCATATCCAATATAACCCTGACTCATGGCACCGCAGAGTGACATCGGTGCAACAGTATATCTTGAATCCAGACGGGCAAACTCGGTCATCGCTGTCTGAATCATACCCACCTGAGGTCCATTACTATGTGTAATGACAATCTCATATTTTGCTTCTACAAGATCCGCAATTGCCATTGCTGCTTTCTTAACATTAGCTTGTTGCTCAGGAAATGTCTCACCAAATGCATTTCTTCCCAAAGCAACCACAATTCTCTTATTGTCCATAGGAATCTCCTCCGTACGATAAAAATACTTGCTATTATTATACTTTATTTCCAGTCAAAATACAATAAAAAGAGCTACTGCATTTTCTATGCAACAGCTCTTTAAACACTTAATTATCTAAAGCATTATGCCTTGCCCATACGGGTTCTGGTTGAAGTCTGATTATCATCATCCTCATCATTCCGATGAAGAATAGAGTGAATAAAATGATATGTAAAGTCAAACAAATAGCTTACACAGAGTGCCACACTCACAAAAATAACATAACGGTCATCCAATGACATAACAAACTTTTCCACATGGACATTCAGAATACGGAAAATGAACAGTGCCAAGAATCCCCAGGCAATAGTACTTTCCAAACAAAGAACACCTTTGTAATTAAACTTTTTATTGGTGTAATCCCACCAGACTTCTCCGAATAGCTTATTCATCACGATTGCCGTCAAATACTCAAAGGCCGTAGCACAAATCGCACCAAACAAGTATAAGAGAATATTACTGTCCGCAATCGGTCCAAACATATTAAATGCCAAAAATGTTCCAAAACCGTAAATAACACAGAATGGAAGTTTTGCAAAACCACGATTTTCCCAACGTCCCTTTTCCTTACGAATCACAACACATTCCATCGCCCAGCCAAAGAAACTGTAAATAAAAAACCAAATCACAAAATGACCCAGATCCATTCCATGGAAATAATAACCTAACATAATTCCTCACTCACTTATATAAAATTCTTTTTTAATACAAGTCTCAAATTCTACCCAAGTATATATCCTATACTATATTTAGTGATTTTGCAATAGTAATTTTTTATATATATTTTCCCAATTTTTACCAAAAATATGGCACTTTATCGAAGCAGCATCCCCACAGCATCCTTCCATCCCTGCACCAACATATTGCGGTGATCCTCCTCCATGGAAGATTCAAACACCCGATCCGGCTGCAGAAGGTTCTTCAATTCTTCCTTGTCTTTCCAGAATCCAACCGATAAACCTGCAAGGAATGCAGCCCCCATTCCCGTGGTTTCTACGCATTTGGGCCGTTCTACATTGATTCTTAAGATATCTGCCTGAAACTGCATCAGAAAATTATTCACCGACGCGCCTCCATCTACCTTTAATGATTTCAAATGAATCTTCGAATCATTTTCCATCGCCTCCAACAAATCGTTTACCTGATATGCAATGGATTCCAATGCTCCACGGACAATATGATTTTTTCCCGCACCTCTGGTGAGACCGGTTATAATTCCCCTTGCATTCTGATTCCAGTATGGTGCGCCAAGCCCCGTAAATGCCGGAACAACATACACGCCGTTGGTATCCGAAACCTTCCTTGCAATTTCCTCCGTTTCTGCAGAAGTGCGAATCATCTGAAGTTCATCCCGAAGCCATTGAATAACTCCACCGGCAACAAATACACTTCCCTCCAAAGCATACTCCGCCTTTTCTCCGGTTCCTGCTGCCAGCGTTGTAAGGAGACCATTGCCACTGCGGACAAGATGACTTCCCGTATTCATTAACATAAAACAGCCTGTTCCATAGGTATTCTTCACTTCTCCCTCTTCAAAACAACACTGTCCAAACAATGCCGCCTGCTGGTCACCCGCCACACCGGCAATGGGAATCGGCACACCTTGGGTAAGACTCCCCTCCGTGACACCAAAATTTCCACTTGAGGGCAGTACTTTGGCCAACATACTCCGGGGAATCTTAAAGTAATTTAAGATTTCATCATCCCAATCCAAGGTTTCAATATTAAATAGCATTGTGCGGGATGCATTCGTATAGTCCGTAGCAAAGACCTTTCTGCCGGTTAAATTATAAATTAACCATGTGTCAACCGTGCCAAAAAGGAGTTTCCCCTCTTCTGCCTTCTTTCTTGCTCCCTCCACATGATCCAGAATCCAGCATATCTTTGTGGCAGAAAAATATGCATCCGGAATCAAGCCGGTCTTGGCATGAATTACATCGCCAAAACCTTCCTCATTCAACCGGTCAATTCGTTCTGAAGTTCTTCGGCATTGCCATACAATTGCATTGTAGATTGGCCTTCCTGTCTCTTTATCCCAAACAATCGTGGTTTCACGCTGATTGGTAATACCAATTGCCGCGATTTCCTCCGGCATACATCCAATCTTACTCATGGCCTCAGAAAGAACACTGATTTGTGATGACCAGATTTCCATCGGATCATGTTCAACCCAACCTGCCTTAGGGTATATCTGGTTAAACTCTTTTTGTGCCATACTTTGAACTTTGCCATTGGCATCAAACAGAATACATCTGGAACTTGTAGTCCCCTGATCCAATGCCATTATGTATTTTTTCCCCATTCTTCCTCTCCTTATATCATAATTTAACATATCTCATTCTACTTTTACAAAAAGCTCCCAATCAGATGACACATCCGATCAGGAGCTCATTTTTAGATTAAATCATAAATTAAGCAGTTCTTTTATAGTCCATTCCACACGTTTTGACGATCCATAAGCGATCTGTTTCAATTGTTCCTTTGCACATTCCATGGCATAACCTTGGCCAACCGCCCGGAACATACCAATGTCATTAAAACTATCACCAAAAGCAATCGTCTCATCCTTATGAATATCGAATTGCTCCATCAACGCATTAAGGCCCACACTCTTGTCAACCCCCGGTGCCGTAAACTCCAGCCATTCGTTAGCTGAATAGATCACATTGAAGTGCTTGGACCAACGGCTTAAGAAATAATCTTCCACACAAGAAATGCCCTTTTTATTATATATGCCGATTTTCAAATAATCTTCACCAATATTCTTAAATGTATTCAGAACATTGACATTATTAAAGCAGGTCTCACGAATCTTAAGATCGTAAGCTTCCTCCTTCGGCTTCATATATGCAATAAATTCACCATACACCAGAAATTCGCAGTCCGGTTTCATTTCAACATCGTACAGCAATTCCTCCGCCAGATCGCGGTTCATGGACTTTTTCAACACATTTTTACCATGATAAACCGTCAATGCGCCATCACTGCAGACCAATGCGATCTTATCCATCACCGGCTCAAACAAATGCTTGAGCTCGCAATATGGCCGTCCACTGGCAACAACAAACAATATGCCCTTTTCACTTACCGCATTGATTACGTCAAATGCTTCCTGACTGATCTGCGTTTCCCCACGTCCAAGCAATGTGCCATCCACATCACTCGCTATCATCTTAATCATAGTATAGTAAATCCTTTTCTAGATTTCGAAATTACATTGCTGCCTCTAAAGTTCTGCGAATTGCCTTGATAAATTCCTCGCTGTTAAGCACTACCGGATTTGGAAGCTTGGTAATAATGGCAAGGTCGTTGGTCATCTCACCATTCTCAATCGTATCGATACAAGCCTTCTCCAGCTTCTGTGCAAATGCTACAAGCTCCGGCAGGTTATCCATCTCACCACGCTTCTTTAAAGCACCGGTCCATGCAAAAATTGTTGCAATCGGATTCGTTGAAGTCTTCTCTCCCTTTAAGTACTTATAGTAATGTCTCTGTACCGTTCCATGTGCTGCCTCATACTCATAGTTTCCTTCCGGTGAAACAAGAACCGACGTCATCATCGATAATGATCCAAATGCCGTAGCAACCATATCGGACATTACATCACCGTCATAGTTCTTACAAGCCCAGATGTAACCACCCTCAGAACGGATAACTCTTGCAACTGCGTCATCAATCAGTGTATAGAAATATTCAATTCCTGCTTCTTTAAACTTTTCCGCATATTCTGCATCAAAAATTTCCTGGAAAATATCCTTAAAGGTATGGTCATACTTTTTGGAAATGGTATCCTTTGTTGCAAACCATAAATCCTGCTTTGTATCCAGTGCAAAGTTAAAGCAGCTTCTTGCAAAACTTTCAATGGAGCTTGTAAGATTATGCATGCCCTGAATAATTCCTGAGCCCTTAAAGTCATGGATTAACTCACGTGTCTCACTTCCGTCTTCTGCCGTATAGACAAGTTCAGCCTTTCCCGGACCCGGAATCTTCATCTCAGATCCCTTATATACATCACCATATGCGTGTCTTGCAATAGTAATCGGCTTCTTCCATGTGGAAACATATGGCTCAATACCCTTTACGATAATCGGTGCACGAAAAACCGTTCCGTCAAGAATTGCACGAATGGTTCCATTCGGGCTCTTCCACATTTCCTTAAGGTTATATTCCGTCATTCTTGCTGCATTAGGTGTAATAGTTGCACACTTGACTGCAACACCATATTTCTTTGTAGCATTAGCAGAATCCACTGTTACCTGGTCGTTGGTTTCATTTCTGTACTCAAGACCAAGGTCGTAATATTCCGTCTTTAAGTCAACGAATGGTAATAAAAGTTCATCCTTAATCATCTTCCAGAGAACTCTGGTCATCTCGTCTCCATCCATCTCAACAAGTGGTGTTGTCATTTTAATCTTTTCCATAAACGTATCCTCCTGAATCCACAAGAATTGCACTTTGCACCTTTATGGGCGAAAGTAAAAATTTGATATCATTTTATAATAAAATGCATGATTTGTAAACTCTTCATATCAGAGTAAAATTTATTCTTTCCGTAGCTCCGTCAGTTCATCCATTATTTCCTCATAGGATTTCCCAAGCTCAATATACCGGTAATCACCATCAATCAGGTAGGAATCGTACTCTTCAGGAGTAATCATTTCTTCCCCATAAAAATAATATAAGGTTTCCTCATTAAACTCGATTCCATCTGACATTTCATAAATCTCATTATAATTAGAACAACATAATGCCTGTTCATAAAATTCTTTTCGTTCCTTGTCCTCCCCTATCATCCAGTAATCCAGCCACCGGATTTGTCCTGCAAAATCAGCATCATAGACACGCATTACATTATCCCTTGGACTGTATTCATATCCGGCAATCCCCATGGCTCCATAAACACACTGGTCTACAATGGTGGTAATCCCCTTCGGTCCGTAAGAAAAAACGCTCAAATAGAATCCCTGTCTGCCCGCCGCAAGCTCCGGAATATCATCATCATCCACATAAATCAGTTCAAATGAACTCTCCGGATCTTCCTGCATGCATTCTGTCATCTTATCCACATATGCTTCCATCCAGCCATCCATTTGGGTCGTCTCTGTCTTTGGTGATTCCTGAAAACTTCCGCTTCCGGTAAGAAAAATTAACCCAAGTAATAATAGAAACTTTATAATAGTCATATGAACCCGCCCCCCTTGCATTTTATCAACCCATTATTTTCCTTCCGGTTCGGAATAAAAATCCGTCTGAAATTCTGCATTAATTTCTGAGATTTCCTTTTCCCCGTTAATATAATCCCGATACATATCCCACAAATCAATTTCACAGTCATTCAATCCGTCATCCTCCGGAATCCATTCCTTAATCAGGGCAATTCGTTCCTGTTTGGTTGTGTCTTTTATTAAAACGCTTTTCAACTTTTCTTCTCCTTATCCTTTTCCCTCATCTTCATAACTTTCTCGTAATATCCCGGATTTTTCTGTCTCAGATGTTCCTCAATCTCCTCACGGTGCCTCTTTAACATCTCCAGTGCCTCCGGACTTAAGTTCTTAATTTTCTTTTCAATGACCTCACGTCTCTGTGCAATCCGCTTTTCTATCTCCTTGATATCCGTCTTTAATTCACTTGCATCTTCAAGCTCAGACAAATGCATTTCCAGACGTTCCAGAAGTTCATCCTCATCAAAGAGACCAACTCGACCCCAGGATGCATCATTTTCTGCCTCTACAATAGTAGAGGCGCTGTAGTCTTCTGTGTGTGCCAACCTCTCCGCCATCTCGGTTGCAAGCTGTTCCATTTTTTCCTCAGCACCCTCACCAAATGCCCATTCAAATTCCGCCAGACGCTCATTAGCCTCCACATACGGATATTCCACGCCTTTTTCCACACCCTCCAAAGGATAGGGCTTCGTCACACCTGCTGAACGTAAAGCAAGGGATACCGTTCGACGCACTACACCCTCTTCAATGAGACTCTCTGCTCCAAGTGCCCGGAGTTGATCATTCACCGCCCCCACATGCTCGGTCAGATAAAAATGAATTCCACGATTCTTAAGATTGCGATTCAGGATAACCAGTCGTTCCGCCGCCGTAATATCAATATTTCCTATTCCTCTTGCATCCACAATAACCTGTTTGGTATCTTCCTTTATGGCATTTTCAATATCCTGCTGAAATGCATTAATATTGGCAAAGAAGAGATTACCGCTAAAACGGTAAATCACCGTATGCTCAATCGGTATGGCATCCCGGTTTCTCTTAAGATTGTACAATTCCTCATGCCCCGGTATCATTCCAAGAAATGCTTTTGGTGGAATTACCGCACGGATAATTACTGCAACGAAGGATAACACCACGCCGATTACTACACCGTAAATAGTTCCTAAGAGCAGTACTCCCAAAAATGCTGCCATGAAAATTCCAAATTCCTGCTTATCCGATTGCCACGTCTTTTTCGCCACTTTAAATTCAATAATGCCAATCAGCGCTGAAACCACGATTCCCGTCAAAACCGGTATCGGAAGATATGCAAGAATTCCTGTACCAAAAAGCAGTACCAGAATCATTGTAATTGCTGCAGCAATGGACATCACCTGGGATTTACAACCATACTGATCTGCAATTCCGGTTCTCGATACACTTCCGTTAATCGGGCAGCAGCCTACCAGTGCGCCTGCCGCATTACCCGCCGCATAGGCCAGCACTTCACGGTTATTATTAATCTTGTAATTATAGCGCAACGCAAAATTATTGGTTGCAAGAAGAGTCTGCGCCACAATTACCAGCGCAATTGTAAGGGATAGTACAATGATATCTTCTCCATGCTCCAAAAGAACGGAGAAATCCGGCAGAATAATTTTAGGAAGTCCCGCCTCCACACTCGGGAGCAGCTTGACTCCATACCGGTCAACATGAAAGAAAGCCGTAAGTCCTGCACCGACTGCCATAAGCGCAACGGACATCGGAAACTTCGGAATATATTTCTTGGCAATCTGCATAATGATCACCGTTCCAATTCCAAGCGCCGCAGAAAGGAGATTAAAATGTTTCAACTCCTCCCAGATATGAAAAAGCAGTACAAATAATTCGCCCGTTCCCACATCACCGCCAAAAAGCTTCGGAACCAGCATCAGAATAATGGTGCATCCAATACCTGAAATAAACCCGCCCATAACCGGTGTGGATATGTAATTAACCAGTTTTCCGGCCTTTACAAAATAAAAAATCAAAAGCCAGACCGCCGTAACCATGGTTATTACCGGAACAATCTGCATTGCCTCCGGTGAACCCGACACAATTCCAAGGCTTGCAAGAAAGCCTCCTACCAGCGCTGCCGGAGTCGCATCCACTCCGAATACAAACTGTGGTGAGGACGTAAAGAATCCATATACCAGAATCGGAAGCACCGAACCATACAGTCCGTAAACCGCCGGAAGTCCTGCAACCTGGGCATATCCCATGGCAATCGGTATGGATACCAGCGCAACAATAATTCCCGAAAGGATGTCTTTTGTCAGATTTTCTTTCCTAAAATACTTCATTCACCAATCCCCTTTAAGTTATTTTACATAATTATAACAAATAAATTCCGTTCTTACCATTAAATAACTATTAAATTTATCCCACAAATTGACGTTTTCCTTCTACTTTGATATAATTTGGATGATTATGGTTAAGAATATGTGAGAAAACACACGTCAATAGGATTACGCTACTGGCAGATTGGAGGCTAACATGTGTGGTTTTTGCGGTTTTACCGGAGATTTAGATGACAAGGAAACTTGTCTTACGAATATGATGAACAAAATTATCCATCGCGGACCCGACAGCGCAGGTCAGCACATAGATGATTCTGTGGCAATGGGATTTCGACGTTTAAGTATTATCGACCTGGACTTTGGAAGCCAGCCGATGTACAACGAGGATAGGTCCATTGTCATTACCTTTAACGGAGAGATCTATAACCACCAGATTCTGCGTGAAGACTTAATTGCCAAAGGTCATGTCTTTTCCAACAACGCAGATACGGAAGTTCTGATTCATGCCTATGAAGAGTACGGTCCGGACATGTTAAACATGCTTCGCGGTATGTTTGCATTTGTTATATGGGACAGCAATAAAAAGCAGCTTTTCGGTGCAAGAGATTATTTTGGAATCAAGCCGTTTTATTATACCAATATCAACGGTAATCTGGTGTACGGTTCCGAAATCAAGAGCATTCTCGAATATCCGGGATACCAGAAGGAAATGAATGAAAATGCTCTGGAAAACTACCTTACCTTCCAGTATTCCGTACTGCCGGAAACATTTTTCAAAGGAATCTTTAAATTAATGCCGGCTCACTATTTTATTTTCAAGGACGGAAAAATGGAAATCACCCGTTACTGGGAGCCAAAATTTGAAGCGGATGAAAATGTTACCATGGAAGAACTGGTTGACAAAATTGATGATGTTATGCAGGATTCCGTAAAGAGCCACAAGATTAGTGATGTGGAAGTTGGTTCCTTCCTTTCAAGCGGTGTGGACTCCAGTTATGTAGCCGCAAGTTTCCATGGCGACAAGACCTTTACCGTGGGCTTTGATTATGAAAAATATAATGAAATCGACTATGCAAAGTCTTTATCCGAAAAGATCAAGATTGACAATTACAGCAAATTAATTACCACCGACGAGTACTGGGATTCTCTCCCAAAAATCCAGTACCACATGGATGAGCCACTTGCAGACCCATCCGCTATTGCTCTTTACTTTGTAAGTAAGACCGCTGCGGAACATGTTAAGGTTGCTTTATCCGGTGAGGGTGCCGATGAATTTTTCGGTGGTTATAATATTTACCACGAACCGTTATCTCTGGCTCCGATGAAGAAGATTCCAAAGCCTGTCCGCAAAGCAATGGCAGGAATCGCCGGTGCTCTTCCATTGAAGTTCAAGGGTAAGAATTTCTTAATCCGTGCCAGCAAAGATGTAGAAGAACGCTTTATTGGAAATGCATTCATGTTCAACGAGAAAGAACGGGCAAAAATATTAAAGAATCCAACCGGAAAATATCCGTTTACGGAACTTACCAAACCATACTATGCCAAGGTTGCTGACAAAGACGATGTAACCAAGATGCAGTATATTGATATTCATTTCTGGCTGATTGGCGATATTCTCCTTAAGGCAGACAAAATGAGTATGGCCAATTCCCTCGAGGTACGTGTACCGTTCCTTGACAAGGAAGTATTTGACCTGGCAAGAACCATTCCAACCAAATATAAGGTTACGGACAAAAACACCAAGGTAGCCATGCGTGAGGCAGCCCACCGCTATCTCCCGGACATGGTTGCCGAGAAGAAAAAGCTGGGATTCCCGGTTCCGATCCGAATCTGGTTAAAAGAGGACAAGTATTACAATATGGTAAAAGAGGCCTTTACCGACGAAGCCGCAGCAAAATTCTTTAACGTGGACGAAATCGTGAAGCTACTTGACCGCCACAGAGCCGGCAAAGAAGACAACAGCAGAAAAATATGGACGATCTTCATGTTTCTGGTATGGTATCAGGAATTCTTCGGAGACGATGAGAAAAAGGCAGCGTAAGCTGCCTTTTATATTTTCTTCGTTTCCTATTATGTAAATCAATGATATGTGTTTAGATCCCATACTCTTCAAACAGCTGCCTACGGTACACAGCATCCTTTGATGCTCGTTCCAGTTCCGCAAACTTCTTTGCGCCAATCAGGATCAGATTTAGTCTGCTAACCCGTTCCTCTCCTTCAAGTTTTCCTTTTGAAATTCCCTGACTAATTCCCTGACTGATTCCCTGACTAATTCCCTGACTGATTCCTTGACTGATTCCTTCCTCATAAATCGCTTCGCCTAAATTGCACATTTCTTTTCCATCTCCTTCCTCTAATTCCCTTGTCATCCTCATGTCAAAACGACTTTCCAACTCCTGCTTCTTTTCCTCTACTGAAAGTCTTGTTGAAAACAACACATTTAAAAAATCATGGATTCCACCCTCTTTCGCTTCCATCTTCTCATTCAGACAGATAATAATAACCGAGAGCTTATCATAATGTTCCTTCCTCTCATGCATGTTTCCCACAATGTTTTTCTCGCTCAGATGATACTCCGTCATGGCATTCCCGATTCTTTTCGGTGCATTCATGCACAGCCAGATACTGTACACCTTCCGCACATCCTGATAATTCGAACCGGTAAATTCCGTTCCAAGCTGGGATGATATCATTCTTGCACCATAAAATACACCACGCGTAACGATATGATACTTCTTGTAAAAATCCTTCTGTGCCTCAATGTTAATCAGAAGTTTCACCGGAACCTTTCTCCCTTTTGCCGGAATCCAGACTTGAAAACGTACATCATAGTGAATCTCTCCCTCACCGGGTTTCTTGTCCTCAGTATTGTTTCCGACAATGTGTCCTTCCACCAAGCCGTCCGGTTCAATCCACTGTTCAAGCTCTTTCAGTGGAACTTCCTGAAACTCTTCTGCCGATTCCTTTAGAATCCTCGCCAGCACTCCTTTGTTACTGATAATCCTTTTGGCATGTTCATCATACCGGGCAATCATTCCTGCCACTTCAAGATCATTTGCCACTACCGTTTTTTCCTGCATATACCAGCCTCCTGTGATAGGCAGAAATACATAATAAACATTAAAAGGATACCATTCAAAGACTTAAAGATAAGATTTACTTCGATTTCTGCCAAATTTAATAATGTGAATACTTGGCAGAAACTGCCAGAATGTGTTGCCACATAAAGAATATTCGTATGAATAAATTGTAATCCTCATATAGGGAAAAGTCAACTAGATTTAATTCTAACTCTCTTTTCGGAAAAGTGTTTCTACTGCTGCTTAGTTCTAACTACCCTGTATTTTTATACATTTTCAAGAAGTTGGAGATTTCAGCAATTGTAATCCCTAAAATCCATAAAGCTACACCTATTCACCCAGAATCAAAATTAACTAAAGGCACTCTCCAAAAATGGAAAGTGCCTTTCAAAATTAGTCTAATGATAATTATTTTGTTAAGTACTGTATCTCTTCTTCAATATGATCTGTTCCTGTTAGACTGTATGTGAATCCATCCGTTTCCCAGAGTGCATATCTAAAATCTTCATTGGTAACTTCACTATAGTAATGATAAAAACTTATTTTTACACCGTTGATTGTCTCTTCTCTGTCAAAAGTGCCACCATGTATTCCGCTGATATCACCAGTACCGTATTCCATGTTAAATGTACTATTATCTGCATATTCAATTCTGGCACTTCTTGGATATCCATCAATAACCATGACAATATATGCTTTTACTGCTTTATCAAGAACAGGTACATCAAAATCAAGGTATTCTGACATTTCTTCTGCTGATGAAACTTCCAAAATAGGACTTACAACTTGTACATATTCAGGATTGGGGTTGGATGTTGAAAAATTACCAAACAAAGTTGTTCCCAATACTACCATACATAAGCAGGCAGCCATTCCCCCCCATGTTTTAAAATTTATAATCTTCTTCTCTTTCATCGTTTTCTTTGCTCCTTCCACATATTTTTCATCAATATCACCTAAAACTTCAAATAACTTTTCGTTTGTCATATCTTGAACCCCCTTTCTGTCAGATACGCATGCAATTTCAATCTTGAGCGGCTGAGTAACATAGATACTGCATTTTCTTTCATACCATATGCTTTCGCAATGTTTGTAATACTGTCAGAATACCAATATCTACAGATAAATATGCTTCTTTTCTCCTGTGGTAGTGATGCCAAAAAATCATTGATTGCTTTTACCAGTTCTTTGCATTCAATTTCCTTCTCAATGTCATCCACGCCAGAAACGCATTCACTTAATTCATCTAATATAACTGGGACTTCACTCCCTCCACGTTTATCTGCGTGATTATGCTTGTATCTATTAAATGATATGTTTCTTGTAATTTTACCAAGAAATGTTGACAACATTTTAGGTCTGTTGGTTGGAATTGAATTCCATGTATTCATATATGTATCATTCACGCATTCTTCTGCATCTTCCATGTTACCTAAAATATTCATTGCGATAGCTGTACAGTAGTTTCCATACTTTTTCGCTGTATACCTTATTGCATCTTGGTCTCTATCCCAGTATAATTGAACAATTTTTGAATCTTCCATGGAAATCCTCCTTTCTTTTTTATTTCTTTCACCTATATACACAACTTTTGAACTCAAATCTCACATATTTTTTTGAAAAACTTTTATTGATTTGATACAACTTCAATCCATTTGTTTTCATGCTAAATAAAATGTAGAATTATTCATACATATTCACCAGACACACAATTCCGAAAAGGTAGAATTCTAAAATAAACTATCTTTGCTTATTATAATTCCAATCAAAAAACCGTAAGAATGCAAACGATGTTTCTTTCTTTTGCACCCTTACGGCTTTCCTATTTATCCTTAGAAGCAAAGTGCTCCGCAAATTCCTTTACAACGGTTTCCCTTTCCACCGCGTTATTCTCCATTAAACGAAGCCATACACCCCTTGCCAGAGAGTTGCCCGTCTCAATTCCCGTAACATCATACAACATATCAAGAAATTCCTCATCCGAAATCTCCTTTTTCTGAAATTCTTCGGACTCAAAAATCGTCTCAAGGATGTCCCCTTCGCTTACCTTGGAGGAAAGTAGTCCGGAACACAGCGCCTTTAGTTCTTCCTCCTGTGGCGTTCGCCCAAGCATCCGTTCTATGGTTCTTGCAACATAATATGTTACATCCGAATTACGGTTGTAGCTTGTCCGGTTCAGATTCCGAAATGCGCGAATGTCTCCGGCGGATCCGGTATCAATATCATAATCATAACACCGGTAGTCAAATTCCGTCATGGAAATAATGTCCACAAATACCCGATCCCGGGACATACCCGCTTCAAGGCAGGTTACGTACTTTTCGACTTCCGCGGTATCAATCTCTTCATCTTCCATACCAAGCATTGCCCGGTATAAGAGTCGCACATACTCCTCATCCGTTTCGGAAGGCTGATTTGCCTCTTTGCCTCCAATTACTTCGTAGACAACCTGTGCCGCTGTCATATGATGATCCATAAGCCGTTCCCGGTAACTTAACCGATCCTCATCCGATGCCTTAGTCCCCGTAACCCTCTCATAAAGCTCATTGATAAAATTCTCCACATTGACTCTGCTCTCATCTGCGTCCTTTACCACCACAATGCAGCTTGCATACTCTGTGTCGTCACATACCGCCCTGACAATCGTTCTTCCGGCTCCCACTCCGGTCATTTCCCCGGAATTAGCATCAATTGTAACTACACGATTATCATCGCTAATCCACTTTAGTCCCTTTGTGGAGGCAAATTCCGGGTAAACAGTGTAATCCAGTTTATCCCGATAACCTACAGCAAGAACCACGCCATCCTTTTCAAGATTCAGTTCTTCCAGAGGCTTTAATTTAAATCGCTCCCCGTCAAAATACGTCACCAGTTCATTCCACAGACTGATGCCAATGGTATTAAGGCACCCCTTCGTATAAGTTTCCCACTCTTGTGTATCCATGTATTTAAACACATCATAGGAAGGTCGTTTGCTTCCGTCACTATTAAGAAGTCCAAAATAAAAATGATCCTTCATTTCCACGGAAGCATCTTTTAACGAGCGAAACATGGTGGCATCAATCATGTCATTAAATTCCGCTGCATAATATGTATACGCAAGGGCCGCCGCCTGTTTTGCCTCCTGCCCGTTATATACCGTAAAACCCTGCTCGGACAAAATAATCCGCACATTCTCACCAAAATGATCCTTAACATAATCCGTAAGGATATTCAGATTCCTTGCGCTGATAAAGTCCGCTTCTTCACTCACCGGCGTATAATAATATGCATTTTTCGAATTCCAGATATTCGAGTCCGTCATGATGGAGGCATAAGGGTGATACGCCAGATTCCAGTTAACTTTCGGCGCAAGTTCCTTCATCCTTACCGCAAATGCGTCCAAGAATTCCTTACCGGCAATTCCCCTTCCCTCATCATTATGTGTCCAGCTTCGATCCAGAGAAAGATAAGCCCTCGCCCCACTGTTATAGCGCTTTATGGCATTATCCACCATCACCAGTGACTTTGCTGCCACATCTACATTGGTACTAAGATCCGTGGTACCGATATAGTTCCAGGTATTCGGCATATTAACCTCATTGCCAACGATCCAGTTATCCACATGACAATCTTCCTGTCCATAGGTAAATGCAAGATAATCCAGCAGTGCATTCATGGTTTCCATTGCCTTGGCATCATCCACATTCCAGCCATAATAGAGCTTTCCCTTGTTACTGTTGCCACCGGGATGAAGGAGATTTTCCTTAACGGACTGATCATCTCTCTGTAATAACAACACTACCGTCACACAGACATTATTTTCATTAAATTCACGTACCGTATCCACCGACAGATTCGGTACATCATCAAAATAATAAGTCTTTCCGTGATACACATAAGGATTGCTTCCCCCCAGAACCTTATTGAGACATATATTGATCAGAGTATGACTAACACCCAGATCCGCATACACTCCGGAATACGAAAATGCTTCCTGCAATCCCTTCTTTGTTCTCGGTTCAACACGATAGTAATTGGTTGATTCCCCCGATCCTGCATCATAATAATCGGAACTATTTTTTGTGGTATCACCGGTTTGTTCCTGTTGTATTTTTTCCCCGTACACAGGATACGATGAAAAACTCACCGGCAGCATCCATACAACTGCTGCCACAAGAACCAATACCCTTCGGATGATTCCGGTATTCCCACAATTACTTTTGTTTTTTATCAATTTCATACATATATAATTCATGAAGTGCCCTTGTTGCTATAATATATTTGGCCTGCTTATGCAAAGGCTTCATATTGCCGCCCTCATAAAGACCATGGACCTGATCAAATTCCAATCCCTTGGCCAGATAGAAGGTAGTTACCGTAATGCCCTTATGGAATTCCCTGCTGTTACGCTCAATGTAATGGAGCATTTTGTTACCCTCCATTCCACGACGATTCAGCCGGTCTGTCAACTGTTCTGCAGCGTACTTTGCTTCCTCTTCGGTCATTGTGATTACCGCAAATGTTTCATACCGGTTTAGACTTGCACCAATCCGGTCACAGATTTGATCCAAGGCATCCTCTCTTAAAACATCCCGGTAAACCTCCGGTTTCTTTCCATGACGGTCCAGCAGCTCTACTCCCGTGTCACCGATAATACCCGCCGCATAGGTAGCATTTTCCACCGTCTGACGATAACTCTTACCAATCGAAATCATACGGATATCCTTACCGAAGATTTTCGGCATAAATTTCATGATATCCATCTGTGCATCCTCCATAGTCTGCGCCCGGTCCCCTACGATGGTCATCTTACACTGAAAGAGTTTCTGTAATAAAACATACTGTATATAGGTATAATCCTGCATCTCATCAATCACCAGATGCTTCATCGGACGTCTCTTCTTATTTTCCAATAACTGATACTTAAGATACAGCATTGGAAATACATCTTCATAGCGAAGTTTGCGTTCTTCCACCGGAACATCCATTAATTTCCCAAGATCCCGGTCTTCCAGGAAGTCACTGTACAGCGTATAAATGTCTCTGGTACGATACATTCTCCGGAATTTTTCTTTCACAATTTCCAACTCTAACTCATCAAAACTTTTTCCATTCAGGGTTTCCGCCTCATCAATGACATACTCTGCCACAACATCCATTCTTGTAAGCAGCGGAACATCCGGAAATTTGCTGTAAAAAAGCTCCATGATTTCGGCTGCGGACTTATGCAGGAACTTAAAGTGTACATCACGAAAATCCACCAGTTCACTCTCTAATTCTAAAACATATCCGTTGATTTCCCGAACAAATTCTTCCGACTGCTTGTATCGGTAATTGTTCCTTACTTCTTCCTCATCATAAATCTCATCCGACTCGATCTTTAACATCCGCTCAATCTGATCAAACTTTTCTTCACAATCGTTGACCACACCTTTAAGTTCACGGTATGCAAAGATATCAAATCCCATTTCACAGATATTTTCTTCTCCAAGTTCCGGAAGAATATGTGCAATGTAATCTGCAAATACACTGTTTGGCGATAAAATCAAAATATCCGAAGCCTTAAGATTTTTACGTTCATGATACAGAAGATATGCAATGCGGTGTAATGCGATAGAGGTCTTACCACTTCCGGCCGCACCCTGCACCACCAGAATACGATCCTTGATATTACGGATAATCTCATTCTGCTCTCTCTGAATCGTGCGGACGATATTCTTAAGTTTCACATCCCCATTCTTTCCAAGCTCATTTTTAAGAATCTCGTCGTCAATCTTAACATCACTCTCAAAAGAATAAACCATCTTGCCATTCTTGATCTTGTACTGCCACTTGGAGACTAACTCACCTTCCTGAACACCCTGAGGTGTTTCAAAGGATGCCGGTCCCTTATCATAGTCATAGAACACACTGGAAACCGGTGCTCTCCAGTCCACGATCAGCGGAGTGTTGCCCGCGCCCTCGGAGAAGTTTCCAATACCGATATAATAAGATTCCGCCTGATCTTCTCCCTCATATACAAAGTCAATTCGTCCAAAATAAGGAGAATCCAACATCTTCAAAAAACGTCTCTTATAATCCAATGCCTGGGAATTAGCATTAATCTGGGTAAGAAGCGCCTGTTGGTTATCATAATTTTCATAACCATATTCATCCATCTCCGAATAGCTGGACCAATAATAGTCATTCATTTTCTCAATGTCCTTCTCGCCCTCTTCGATGGATATATTTAATTCCTGAATACGTGTCCTGATCTTTTCCAGAATCTTTTTTAAGTATTCTTCTTCCATTTTTAAGATTCCCCGTCAAACATCTTAACTTCTTCCGCCATTCCAAGATTATAGAAGCCTGCTACACCCTGCTCCTCTAACTTATTCAGGAACTTGCCCATTTTCTTAGGTCTTGGGTACAATACAACATCATAGTCCCTGCGAAGTTCATCCGCCTTACGGATTGCTGCCACCGTTTCACCCTCTTCAAACAGAAGGGCAATTTTCTTCTTTCCCGGAATCTCATAACCGGTCTCCGAAAGAATGGCAAAGATACGCTCAAAACCAATGGAGAATCCAACCGCCGGAATATCCTCATTTAAGAACTTACCGATAAGATTATCATAACGGCCGCCTCCTGCGATGGAACCCTTAAAATCAAGACTCTGGATTTCAAAAATCGTACCGGTATAGTAACCCTGTCCACGAACAAGAGAAAGATCAAACTGAATGGAATAATCGCCACCGCTGATTTCCTCAACGGAACGGATAATGCCTTCCACATTACTTAATGCCTCTTCATCGGTACAATATTTCTTCACATCCTCCAGGGATACCGGAAGACTGCCAAAGATCCGAAGCATCTTTTCAATACTCTCTGAATCGAATTCTTTCTCCTCAAGTTCTTTTCGAACGCCTTCTTCTCCCACCTTATCCAATTTATCGATGGTGATACATACACTGTCTAACTGCCCCGGAAGGAATCCTGCCGTCAGAAGCACATTCTTCAGAAGTCGGCGGTCATTAATCTTTACCACAAAATTCTTAATGCCGATTGCCAGAAGTGCCTTCGCAGTAGTATCAATCAACTCAATTTCACAACTATTGGAAGATGATCCGATAATATCGATGTCACACTGCATAAATTCTCTTAAACGGCCCTTCTGCGGGCGTTCTGCACGATACACACGATCCATCTGAATGAACTTCACCGGATATCCGAGTTTTGCGCGATTATTGGCATAATAACGGCTCAGCGGAAGAGTCAGGTCGTAACGAAGACCCATATCCGCCAATTCATTTTCCTTGAATTGCTGATTTTCGATAGCCTCCGTAAGCTTAGCACCACGCTTTAACACCTTAAAAATCAGGTTCAGATTCTCACCGCCCTCACTCTTATCCAGATTCTCAATATCCTCTAAAATCGGTGTCATAATACGCTCAAACCCATGACTCTGATAGGTCTTTAAAATCACGGACTGCAGGTAATCCCGAAGGGCCACCTGGAATGGCAAATAATCATTGGTTCCTTTAACTGTATTGGTCTTCATTCTTCTTTTCCTCCTAAAATCACTCACATCAGAATAAATATGATTATGTATTGTTTTCTATTTCAAATTTCCAAGCCATGTTGCAAAAAGGTCCGGCCATACGGCGCATTCCGGCTGCAGCTTATTTCCTTCCCTGGTATTGGTCTCCTCGGTAGCGAGTCCTAAACCATGACCTCCGTATGGGAAAATATGCATCTCAAAATGAATTCCCTGCTCCCTCAATGCCTTTGCCATAAGAAGGGAATTCTCCACAGGAACCGAACCATCCTCAAAGGTATGCCACAGGAACGTAGGCGGTGTATTCTTATTCACTGTCTTTTCAACAGATACCTGCTCCATAAGTTCTTCCCCATGGGTTCCAAGCAATTTTTCAAAAGAACCACGGTGGGCATATTCCCCGGATGTAATTACCGGATATCCCAGGAACTGTCCATTCGGACGAAGCAATTCTGAATCCACACCCAGGGCAGAAGTTAACTTCTCGTCGCTCCAATGATTTCCGAAACTCGCCGCAAGATGCCCCCCTGCCGAAAAACCGGCAACGATAATCTTGTCCGTATCAATGTTCCATTCCTTTGCATGATTACGTGCCATGGCAACCGTAGCCGCAAGTTCATACAATGCACACGGATACTCATTCGGTGCAAGACTGTAACGCAGCACAATGGCGTTACATCCAAAACTGTTCATGCGAATGGCAATGGCCTCGCCCTCCCTTGGTGAATGATGGTTATATCCGCCTCCGGGACAAATAATAACCAACGGTCTTTTACTCAAACGCTGATACTCCGGATATATATCTAACAGATACGTCGTAGCCGTGGCCACAGAATCATCATGAACCATTCCAAGGGCCTTATAATCCAGTTCGATCTCTATTGTTTCATATCTCATTACAACATCCTCCCTGTCAAATACTCATAACTCATCATACATCGTATAAGTATACCATAGGTAACCTACATTTTCTAGTAGATTATTCGCCATCAAAATGGTAAAATAATGCTATAGATCGGATCCATTTTGTGATCCAGTTGTGAAATGAAATAATACAGTAAAGGGAGGTACTTATGGACAAAAAATTGTACCGATTATTGAATTGGCCGGAAATCGAAGGCATTATTTACTCTGAATGTGATAATCCCCATGATTACCTGGGACAACATGTTACTTCAGCAGGGTTACTGATTCAGGCATTTATGCCCGAGGCTTCCTGTGTGGTTCTTCGTGTGGATGGTCAGACAAAGACCTATCTTATGGAGATGGTCGATGATGCAGGCTATTTTGCCGCACTCATCCCCGGTAAAAAAAAGATAAAATATACCCTGTTCGTCACATACAAAGACGGGCAGAGCCGTGAGATCCGGGATCCGTATAACTATGACTACGAGATGGACCGGGATGCCATGACAAAGTTCGATCTTGGTATTAACTACCGTGTCTACGATCTTCTCGGTGCCCATGTTACCGAAGTGGACGGTGTGAAAGGAACGCATTTTGCCGTGTGGGCACCCAATGCAGTCCGCGTCAGTGTTGTTGGCGACTTTAATCATTGGGATGGCCGTGTCAATCCCATGCGCAAGGATTATGAAACCGGTATCTTCGATCTCTTCATCCCGGAAGTCTTCGAGGGTGCCATCTATAAGTACGAGATCAAATGTAAGGGCGGTATGATTGCCTTAAAGGCCGACCCTTATGCCTACTCGGCCGAGGTTCGCCCGAACACAGCCTCTGTGGTTGCGGATATCAGCAAGTTTTGTTGGACCGATAAAGAATGGATAAAGAATCGGGATAAGACCAACCAATTAAAGACTCCTATGTCGGTGTATGAGTTACATCTGGGCTCCTTTAAGAAACCTGACGATGGCCGGGAATTTCTAAATTACCGTGAGCTGGCACCACTGGTAATCGAATACGTTAAGAAAATGAACTACACCCACGTGGAATTAATGCCAATTACCGAACATCCTCTGGATGCTTCCTGGGGCTATCAGGTAACTGGGTACTATGCTCCTACCAGCCGCTACGGAACACCGACGGACTTTAAATACTTTATCAACGAATTACATACAGCCGGAATCGGTGTCATCTTAGACTGGGTTCCTGCACACTTTCCTAGAGATACCTTCGGTTTATCCAACTTCGACGGAACCTGTCTCTATGAACATTATGATCCGCGTCAGGGATTTCATCCGGATTGGGGCACATTGATCTACAATTACGGAAGACCTCAGGTTAAGAACTTCCTCATGGGAAGTGCTCTCTTCTGGGCAGAGGAATACCATGTGGACGGCATCCGTTCCGATGCGGTAGCATCCATGCTCTACTTAGACTACGGTAAACGGGACGGCGAATGGGTTGCCAATATGTATGGCGGCAAGGAGAATCTTGAGGCCGTGGAATTCTTAAAGCACATGAATTCCATATTCAAGAAACGTGGTCTCAGCACCCTCCTCATTGCCGAAGAATCCACCGCATGGCCGATGGTAACCGGTGATGTAGAAAAGAATTCATTAGGCTTTGACTTAAAATGGAATATGGGCTGGATGAATGATTTCTTACATTTTATGCGTCAGGATCCATTATTCCGCAAAGGATGTTACAACGATCTTACCTTTAGTATGATTTACAATTATAGTGAAAACTTCATTCTTGTGTTCTCCCACGATGAAGTGGTACACGGAAAGGCATCCATGATTTATAAGATGCCCGGAGAAACCATGGAGGAGAAGTTCGCCAATTTACGTGCAGCATACGGATTTATGTTCACACATCCCGGAAAGAAGCTTCTCTTCATGGGACAGGATTTCGGTCAGACCAGTGAATGGTCCGAGGACAAGGAAGTGGAATGGGAGCTTCTTGCCCATGAAGGTCATCAGCAGATGCAAAATTACGTACGGGATCTGAATGCACTGTATCGTTCGGAACCTGCACTCTACGATCAGGATTACACCCCGGATGGTTTCCGTTGGATCAACTGTATCTCTGCCGATGAAACCATCATCGTATTTGAACGTATCGCAGAAAATGGGGAAGAACTCATCGTTGTGGCTAACTTTACTCCGGTAAAACGTGCCAACTACAAGATTGGCGTTCCACATCCCGGAAAATACAAGGAAATCTTCAACAGTGATGCAGCGATTTATGGCGGTGACGACTTTGTGAATCCTCGTCTCAAGGTGTCCAAGAAGGACGAGTGTGACGGTCTGGAGGATTCCATCCGTATCAAAGTCCCTCCAATGGGTATCTCCATCCTTCGGTACATTCCTGTATCGGAGGGTATTGTAGTGGATAATGCAACTACAAAGAAAAATATTGCCAAGGAAGCAAAGACATCCCCTGCCAAGAAGAGTAGCGGCAAGTCTGACGCCAAAACATCTACCAAAAAAGGAGGGAACAGGAAATGATTTCTCTTCTTGCCATGTCATCAACGGATACGAATACTTACATGAGTGTTATTCTGAATAAGCTGCTGAATGGTTCTCTCGAACTTGTAAAGAAGCTTGTTGTGGTTTTACTCATATGGATCATCGGCAAAAAACTGATTAAGATTTTTTTAAATTTTCTGTCAAGAGCCTTTGAACGAACCAAGATGGATGTAAGCCTTTCGAAATTCTTAATCTCTCTGATTAAATTTGCACTATATGGTGTATTAGCCATAACCATCATTGGTGCATTGGGAATCGAGACCACCTCCCTCATTACACTGATCGGCTCCCTGGGATTGACCATCGGTCTCTCCTTACAGGGATCTTTGTCCAACTTTGCCGGAGGTGTCCTGATTTTACTGTTCAAGCCATTTAAAGTCGGCGATTATATCGTTACCGGCGGCTGTGAAGGAACGGTACAGGTTATTGATCTTCTGTACACTAAACTTTTTACCGTAGACAATAAGATGGTGACCATTCCCAATGGTACCTTAGCCAACTCCACCATCACCAACGTGGGGGCCGAACCGGAACGCCGTGTGGACGTTTCCATTGATGTAAGCTACTCTACCGACCTTAAGAAGGCCAAGGAAGTTCTGTTACAGGTAATCCATGAAAATCCTAATGTTCTGTCCGACCGGGAGGTTGTAGCCTTTGTTGATCGCTTAGGAGACAGTGGAATTACATTAACCACCCGTTGCTGGGTCAAGACGGAAAATTACTGGCCAACACTATGGGCCCTGAAAGAAAATTACAAGAATTCATTTGATGAGAATGGAATTTCCATTCCATTCCCACAGATGGATGTTCACATTAACCAATAGATCGTAGTTCGATCAAACAATAAATCTCCGGACACAATAACCCGCAAGATGCGTTATTGTATCCGGAGATTTTGTTATGAATTTATAGAAACGTATAGAAAAAATAAATGAAACTTTTTGACAGAATTCGTTCATTAAATCACTTTTCGATTAGTTTATTAGTTGTGTCAAGGATAAGTATACGGATGCCTTCGCATCCGCATACCGGAAACTATCTTACCATATAGCTGCCATCCACCTGTATAGTCACATCATTGTCGTTTCGCACAAAGATTCTGTAATAACCCGATTGATCCGCACTAAAGGCATGGCTGGAATTATCCTTTGCATGAACATAGACGAGACTATAATCCGGCTTCAAAATACCGTAGTCGATATATTTATCACTCGGTGTCATGGACACAAACACCACAATTTCTGAACCTGCATTCACATAGAATCGCTCCTGGGACTGCACCATATATCCTGCCCGCACAGGCCAGCTAAAGGTTGTCAAGCCACGTGCGTTGACATTAATATGTCCCCACTCCATCGGGATTTTCTGCGCCTCATCCGCAGTAATAAAATATTCCACATCATCGGAGTTAATGTCTCCGGTCTCCGTTTGTTCTACGGTTCCATCATACACATCCGAATAGATACTCTGAATTCCTAATGTTGCTGCCGATACCGCGCTGCTGCTTAATAAAACCATCATTGCAGCAAGCATACCTGCAACAATCTTAGGACATTTCTTAACCTTATCATACTTTCTCATATACGTTAACCTCTCTTCCACATCACATAATTCCGATGTAAGCTGAGCCACGAAGTTCGTCTTCTTCGACCTTTGCTGCTCTGTGCTTACGATACTCATAATCACCTCAAAGTAGCGTTTCGATCCTACGACAGGATATACTTCCCAATCACACATATTTTCACACCAGTCATATAATTGAGAATTCAACCAACACACCACCGGATTATAGAAGTGCAGAATACCAACTACACTCATAAGTCCTTTAAGATACATATCCTTATGCTTGTAATGGGTCAATTCATGCAGAAAAAAGATCGTCAGTTCCTCATCCGTATACTTTCCTACAGGAATAATAATCTTAGCTTTCACAAGCCCCACAATCATGGGAGACTGTACATAATAGCTCTGAAACAGTGTTATTCTGCGAGTATCTACTCCAATTCGTTCTGCCGCATTCTGAAAACAGTTTATCATATCCCTGTCACAGGGAATTGCTCCTTTCAAATATCCACGGGCAACCCCGGCATCATGGGCATAACCAATGACGAGTACCTCCACTGCCAATATCCAGATTATCATCAACACGACTGCTGCTCCATAAATATGCTTCGTTATACCAAATAACCGCATATCACGATA
>JBJEJH010000002.1:0-18328 GCA_051877855.1 Lachnospiraceae bacterium
ACATATCCAGCAGAAATGACGCATCATTCCTTATGGATAGCAACACCCTTCCCTTTACTTTCTGAATGGTCACCATCCCCGGATCCTCATAATTGGTCCCGTTTAATGCATTGTATGTACTTAAGGCATACTCCGGGGTTTCCTCCAACATGGTAAAAACACTACTCTTGTACTCTCTAACGCTCATCCATTACCTCCTTCGCAGGAGACAAATGTATCGCGTATTTTTAATCTCCTGCCGTTATTGAATTTTTTTTGAAATAAAAGCAGGAATTTTAAAAGAAATACTAAATTCATAGATGACGACTCAGCCTGTGTCATTCACATACACATACGCACATAAACATATACGTTCGCGTACACATTGACACGTTCGTCTGCAAAAAGAATTATTCTGCTTTGAGATAAGTGTAGCAGAAATGAATATAGAAAACAAGTGTTTTTATTTGTAACCATTAAGTAACCTCAAGGGCTTCATCCGGTTCATATTACGAACCAGAGGCACTACCCCTTTCAAGGTAGTGCCTCAAATTAAACATCTTTAATTTATTTCACGCATCCGATCAGTTCCCGGATATCCTCAACATTTCTGCTGATCATATAATCCCGGATACCATCGATGACCTTTACTGTAGTGCATGGATCATGGAAATTGGCTGTACCAACGGATACCATTGTTGCCCCCGCCATAATGAACTCCAATGCATCCTCCGCAGTTGCGATACCACCCATACCAATAATCGGAATCTTCACCGCATTGGCTACCTGATATACCATGCGAACTGCCACCGGCTTGATTGCCGGGCCGGAAAGACCGCCGGTCTTATTCGCTACCGCAAAGGTTCTGCGGTTAATATCAATCTTCATGCCGGTCAGGGTATTAATCAATGACACGGCATCCGCGCCACCGGCTTCAACAGCCTTTGCCATTTCTGCAATATCAGTAACATTCGGGCTAAGCTTCATGATAATCGGCTGCTTTGCCACAGCCTTTACCGCCTTCGTGATCTCATATGCAGCATCGGCCCTTTGACCGAAAGCAATACCACCCTCTTTAACATTCGGACAGGAGATATTGATTTCAAGCATATCCACCGGTTCATCGGCAAGTCGCTCTACCACCTCAACATAATCTTCCTTACTCTTACCACAGACATTCACTATAATCTTCGTATCATATTTCTTAAGAAAAGGAATGTCTCGTTTTACAAAGACATCAATTCCCGGATTCTGAAGTCCGATGGCATTGATCATTCCACCATAAGTCTCTGCAATACGCGGTGTAGCATTTCCCGGCCAAGGGATATTGGCTACACCCTTGGTGGTCACTGCACCTAATCGATTCAAATCCACAAGATCTGCATATTCCATACCGGAACCAAAGGTTCCCGAAGCCACCGTGACCGGATTCTTGAATTCAACGCCGGCCAGATTAACGCTCATATTGGGTGTCATACTCATTATAACTCTACCTCCTTTGCGTTAAATACCGGGCCATCCTTACAGATTCTCGCATTATGTACATGGGAGTGATCATCCACTTCCTTCGTCTTACATACACAGGCAAGACAGGCACCGATTCCACACGCCATCTTTTCCTCCAGCGAGATAAAACAAGGAATGTTCTTTTCCTCGGCAAATGCTTGGATGGCACGAAGCATCGGTGTCGGACCGCAGGCAAAGATCACATCCCCTGTGATTTCCTGCTCCCTCACGGCATCTAAGACATTACCCTTTGTTCCCACACTGCCATCCTCCGTGGCAATGGTAAGGGTTGCCCCCTCCACCGCTTCGAATTCTTCCTTTAAGAACATATCCGCATTGCGATATCCAAGAACAACATTTTTCTTACAATCAAGATTCTTTGCAAGTTCAAGCATTGGAGGAACACCGATTCCGCCTCCGAATAAAATGGCACTTTCCATCTTCCCGCCATTAGCTTTTACATATTCCTTAATCATGGCAAGGTCATAACCATTGCCGAGAGGTCCCAATACATCCAGCCAATCCCCCGGGGTGTAGCCCGAAAACTCCTCCGTTCCCTTTCCCGCTACACGGTAGACCATGCGAATCTTCTTTCCATCAATTTCACAGATACTGATTGGTCTTGGAAGAAGTCTTGAGCCGTCATTGCTGTAGATGGAAATAAACTGTCCCGGCTTTGCATAATCGCCAATCTGATCCGTCTCAATCCACATGGAGAAAATTCCCTGTGCCAGCTCTTTCTGTTCAATGATTCTTACTTTTTCCTTAAATTCCATGAAACAAAAACCCCGTTTCTTATATATAGTGTTTCTCTAAAATCGCAGCAAAAATTTACTTTCCGGCTTTGCGAAGAGCACCGGCAATATCTTCCTTCATATCAATTACGGCCTGACGGGAAGCGTCTGCATAACCTTCACCACCGAAGGATGCATACTTCTCCTGCTTATAAGCAGCGATAATTCCACGGGAACTGTTAACGATTGCACCAAGTCCGTCTTCATTGAAGTAATGAACAAGATCTTCTGCCTTACCGCCCTGCGCGCCATAGCCCGGAACCAGAATATAGGTCTTAGGCATTAACTTACGAAGAACCTTACCCATCTCCGGATAGGTAGCACCTACAACGGCACCCACATAGCTGTAGGAATCACCCATACAGGTATCGCCCCACTTCGCAACCTGCTCGCCAACGATCTCATATAACGGTCTGCCATCCACTAATCGGTCCTGGAATTCACCACTGGATGGATTGGAAGTCTTCACCAAAACAAAGATACCTTTCTTCTCCTCACGACATACATCAAGGAATGGATTAACACCATCCGAACCAAGATATGGATTAACCGTCACAAAGTCCTCATCAAAGGTCTTAAATGTCTTCGAACCCACCTGAACCTTTCCAAGATGGCCTACCGCATAAGCCTTGGAAGTGGAACCAATATCGCCTCGCTTGATATCACCGATGACTACAAGCCCCTTCTCCTTACAATAATCCACCGTCTTCTGGAACACCTTCATTCCTTCTACGCCGAACTGTTCATACATGGCAATCTGCGGCTTAACCGCCGGAATAAGATCATAAGTGGCATCCACAATTCCCTTATTATACTGCCATACAGCCTCGCAGGCACCTTCCAGTGTCTCACCATACTCAGCAAATGCCTTGCGGGTGATATGCTCCGGAATATAACTCATCATCGGGTCAAGTCCCATAACGATCGGTGCATCCAGCTTCTTAATCTTCTCAACTAATGTGTTAATCATATCACTTTTCTCCCTTGCACTTAATTAAAGTCCTATGCTGTCATTTTATCATATTTGTACAGAAAATAAAATACCCATGTGAAAGTAACCATTCCAATGATAAACTTCATTGAAAAAATTCCCAAATTCCATTATAATAAAAGACAGTTAAAAGTTTTATTGATTCAAGGGATAAATAGTAAAAAAACGGAGGAAAATGTCAGATGAAATTACAATTCAAAATCCAAATTTTATTTTGTTCCACGATGATTGTTCTGCTTCTTCTGATTGGCATATCAGTTAATTTTGCAAGCAGTAATGCCACAAGCAAAATCATCAATGACAGTATGACTACCTCAGCCACACTGGCATCCAACCATATCGCACAGCAGTTGGAAGATTATATGAACGTTGTCTCCATGGTGGGCAGGGACTCCATCTTCTCTTCAGACGCAACGAAGGAAGAGAAAATAGCGTACCTCGATCAGTACGTTGATACTTACGGATTCACCAGTGGCAATATCTTAAATGCCAGAGGCATCAGTATCAATGACAGCACGGATTTTAGCGATCGTGACTATGTACAGAAGGCACTTGCCGGCACACCGAATGTCTCCGACATCACCCTAAGCAAGTACACGGGAACCTACGGCATCAGTATTGCCGCCCCGATTTATAACAAGGCCAACCGCATTACCGGCGTGGTTTATTTCCGTCTGGATATTGATTTTATCCTGGACATCACAAAATCCATCCAAATCAGCGATAACAGTTATGCATATCTGGTTGACAAAGATTCCAACATTGTTGTTCATCCGGATAACTCCTATATTCTTACATATAACTTAAAAGATCAGGGGGCTGACATGGCTGAACTTGCCAATGAAATTTCCTCCGTCGAATCCGGTAACGGCAGTTATATTCACAAGGATAACAAGATTCTTTGTGGTTATGGCAAGATTGCAAACACCAACGACTGGAGTATCGTTATCGCTGCTCCGGAATCAGATTATGCGGATGTAACCAATAAAGTAACTCTGATCATCGGCATTGTCGGTGTTGTTTCCATGATAATAATTTTCATTTTAGCTCTGGCAATTTCCGGATACATCTGTGGTCCGATCAAAAAGGTTAAGAACGCACTTGTTGCCGTATCCGAGGGAGATTTCAGTACACGACTTGAACGTGTAAAGTCCAAAGATGAAGTGGGCGTTTTACAGAATACCACAGCCACTCTTCTGGAGACCTTATCCTCTATTATGGGTCAGGCCAATGCCGTCCTTAAGAGTATTGCCCGGTATGATCTCACCGCAGGTGATATGGATCACTTCCCGGGAGAATTTGACAGCTTAGCTTCTTCCATTAACTCCATCAAGTACACCCTTACCGAACTCATCAGTGAGGTCAAGAACGCCGTTGAGAGTGTTGATGTGGGTTCCAGGGAACTTGCCGCAGCAACCAATGCCTTGTCACAGGGAACCGTGGTTCAGGCAAACTCCATCCAGACGCTGGCAGATAATATGAAAACCATTGCTGAACGTATTAATAGTAATTCCGAAAATGAGGAAAAAGTAAACGGACAGCTGACAGAATTAGACCAGCAGATTCAGAATGCCAATAAGGAAATGTCCGATCTTCTGGGTGCGGTGGATGAGATTGAGACCATGTCTTCAAGCATCGAAAAGATTATTGCCACCATTGATAACATCGCATTCCAGACCAATATCTTATCCCTCAATGCTTCCGTTGAAGCCGCCCGTGCCGGTGATATGGGCAAGGGATTTGCCGTTGTTGCAAATGAGGTTCGTAACCTTGCAGAACAGTGCAGCGATTCTTCTAAGAAGACCGAAGAACTGATTCATCAGTGTATTAACGCCATCAACAGTGCCAAGAAGTTCGCTGATGCAACCTTTAGCAGTATCAACCAGATTGTGGAGCACTCTTCCGAGATTTCCAAGGCATTCGAGACCATCTCCTGTGATACTGCCGATCAAGCCGAAAAAGCACAGTTTATTAAGAATGATATTGATAATATCTCCGATGTAGTGAATACCAACACCGCAACGGCACAACAAACCGCCGCTTCTACCTCAGCACTCTCCGAACAGGCAGAGAAGCTGGATGAGATGATCCGACATTTTAAATTATAATCGAAGATACAAATAAAAGGAGCCCTACAATGATGTGTACTCTGAATTTCTTGTACAAATCATTGTAGGGCTCTCTTATATAATCTTAAGAATTTAGGAAACCATTCGGTCCCATCTATTGCAAATTAGTGATGGAACAGACGAATTCCTGTAAATACCATAGCCATATCGTACTTGTCAGCACACTCGATAACAAGATCATCTCGAACCGATCCACCCGGCTGTGCGATGTACTTAACGCCACTCTTCTTGGCTCTCTCGATGTTGTCTGAGAATGGGAAGAATGCATCGGAACCAAGGGTTACATTGGTATTGCCATCCAACCACGCTCTCTTTGCTTCACGTGTGAATACCTCAGGCTTTACCTTGAAGCGCTTCTGCCATTCACCTTCACGAAGTACATCCTCATACTCATCACCCATATATACATCAATCGCATTGTCACGGTCCGCTCTTCCAAGATTATCCAGGAACTGAAGCCCCATCACCTGTGGTGACTGACGCAGATACCAGTTATCTGCCTTCTGACCTGCAAGTCTTGTACAATGAATTCTGGACTGCTGTCCTGCACCGATACCGATTGCCTGACCATCCTTAACATAGCAAACGGAATTGGACTGTGTATACTTCAGTGTAATAAGTGCAATCTTCATATCAATCATAGCGGATTCCGGAATGTCCTTATTCTTTGTAACGAAGTTTGAAAGAAGATCACCATTGATATCCAGTTCATTTCTTCCCTGCTCAAATGTAATTCCATAAACCTGCTTTCTCTCAAGCT
The DNA here is from genome assembly GCA_051877855.1 of Lachnospiraceae bacterium. Taxonomy (GTDB): domain Bacteria; phylum Bacillota; class Clostridia; order Lachnospirales; family Lachnospiraceae; genus MGBC120314. The sequence continues at coordinate 6,160 of JBJEJH010000002.1, forward strand.
CCGCAGGAACATAAGAAGGATCAATCTGGATTACATTGTAGTTACCATTCTTCTTAGCCTTTAAGATTGCAAGGGCTTCATCGGTAAATCCCGGAGCAATCACACCGTCCGATACCTCTCTCTTGATTAACTTCGCAGTATCCGCATCACAAACATCGGAAAGCGCGATAAAATCACCAAAAGATGACATACGGTCAGCACCTCTGGCCCTTGCATAAGCACAGGCAAGCGGAGATAACTCGCCAAGATCATCCACCCAGTAAATCTTAGCCAATGTATCAGAAAGTGGAAGACCTACAGCAGCTCCGGCTGGTGATACATGCTTAAACGATGTAGCTGCAGGAAGACCTGTAGCTTCCTTTAATTCCTTAACCAGCTGCCATCCGTTAAAGGCATCCAGAAAGTTAATATACCCCGGCTTACCATTTAACACGGTAACCGGAAGATCACTTCCGTCTTCCATAAAGATTCTTGACGGCTTCTGATTTGGATTACATCCATACTTTAACTGAATTTCGTTCATATTCATTCTCCTTTATACAATGTAATTTACTTATTTTTGTTAATAATTCTGGACTCATACTTTCCGGTTGCAATATCAATATATCTTACGAATAAGGAAACCTTGTTGTCTTCATTTAAGCTGTTCCATACCATATCGGTGAACTCGTCAATATTTCCGCTGATACCCACAAGCTTTGGCTCTCCTTCAAAACTTGGAAGTGGGTTGCCGTCATGCATGTAAGTATGAATGAAATGTCCCTCACCGGCCACCGGATTCTCGTAGGCAAAGGTATAACGGTTGACTGCATCCGGATTACCATTGTTGCTCTTTAAGATGGACATGGCATAGTTGAAGCTCTTGCCTTCAATAAAACGCATAATACCCGAAATTCTTGGGGTATAATTTGGCTCATCATGCTCATACTTACGAACCCTTAAAGACTCTTCAAAAGTCTTTCCTGCACTCATTCCATCATAGATGGTATCGGTCTGGTCACCATTGGTTACAATGGTCTTATCCCCAAGAACACGTACCGGTGAATAAATGATAAGTTCCGGTTTAACTAATAAAGTACTGGGATCAAAGGCCTGGGTCTTGATTCCCTCGCCATCCTCAACGAATACACGATTACGGCTGCTTGCGCTACGACCCATAATAAAGTATGCAGTAACCGCCTTAGTTCCATCCTCCGACTTACCGATGACAATACCACGTCCCGGGTAAGCATTTGCCTTAAGCTCTGCGCTTAATGATAACATTTCCATCTGTTCTTCCTCCGTCTTCTATATAAATTTAATAATGCACCGGTTTAATTTCTCTTCGTACAACACAAAAAGACCACCCAGGCACACATATCACATGTTGCCCAGGCGGTCGGCTTTTCTAAAACGCTTCAATATCAATACACTCCCTGTAGGTGAACGCCTACACTATGTCACACACATAGTTTCCGCCAGTTGTGTACCCTTTACTATTCTATCGGAATATCGTAAATTTTGCAATGGTTTCTTACACTTTATTTTAAAAATGATATTCTTTCAATTCACAATTTTTCATCTTTGTTGACGCAAATTCCTCATTGGTCATATCATAAAAATACGACTGAATCACCCGATAAATTCCGTTATGAGCCACCAGAAGATAAATCTTCTCCGGCTCCTTCTTCAGATCATCCAACAGATTGTAAATGCGCTGGCAAAGATGAAGCATGGTCTCACCACCCTCAAAATGGTTGATAAAGTTCTGCTTTGCAAGCTTAAACTCCTCCCCGTCCCTCGGCGTGGATTCATACTTACCGAAATTCTGCTCCTTCAGGCGAATTTCCTCCCTGGCCGGGATTCCCGTAATCTCAGAAACCTTCAATGCGGTATCCCTTGCCCGCATCAATGGAGAATAAAGAATTTCATCAATGTGAATACTTCCTTCCTGCCTTCGTTTCTTTAACAGTTCTCCAAGTTCCTGCGCCTGCTGCCTTCCAAGATCCGTCAATGCAATATCCGTTGCTCCGCAAATCTTATTCTCCACATTCCATATGGTCTGTCCATGTCTTGTATAGTAAATTGTGCCCATTCTTACTGCCTCCCGGAATTGTATTGTTATCGATATTATCATATATCAACTATTGAATTCTTTCCAGTCCCCATTCACCGTATTTCCACACCGTGTCAGTTTTATTGTGGGTAATAATACGAATCCGATTACGATCCAGAAGTTCCCACTGTGCCACCTTCGGTCTAAGCTGTGAGGATTTCCATACCGGTTTTAACATTCCATCCCCATACTTATAAATAAAAATATGTTGTGTATAATCCCTGGTATCTTCCTCCCACATGGGTTTATATTTTTCAAAGCTTCCTCTTTTCCAAAGAAGAATCAACAATTCTGACATCGTGTCACCGTCAATATCGGTTACAAGAAAATCACATACTTTCCACTTTTTATCGCTTTTCCACAACACATCCTCAGGAATGCTTTCACCTTCCTTACCGCTATACACCGTAACACCTCGATTCTTCAAGGTAATCACTTCATTGATACCATCTCCATTAAGATCCGGCGTCATTTCTTTCTCATTCCACTGATCTAAGAACCAGCCATCTAAGACCAGGTATGCCATAATTCCTGACAGCATCAGACATACGGATACTGTCAGGAGAATCATTTTTATTTTACGACTTTGAATTCTTTTACCCATTCCGGCTGCTCCACATCCATTTGATACGGATTATCGAAGATGATATTCCCTTTCTCATCCTCCGGAAAATCAATTCCCAGTCTCAATCGCCAGTCTTTATCCGTCAGACGATGATCCATCGGTTCTTCAAACTCATAGAAGGAATAAACTCCACCACAGGAAATACGAAGAGATCCTTCCACATCCACGATAACATAGATCGAGTCAATATTACCCGTTCCGATTTCCAGCACTCTTCCATTAGGATTCGTTGCAATATCCGTTACAATCGCTGCCGGATGATTCGCCGGACTCAAATATCCGTCCACAGCCTGATCCTTTAATGCTTCATACCAGAAATGCTCCAGCTGTCCGCCATAGGACTTGATAAAGTCATGTTCTTCCTCGGTAAGATTCTCGCCCTTAAGCTCCTTATTGGAAATCACCACAAGCTTCTCGGCAACCTCCTGAACTTTGGACAGGTTGTCCGCATCTTCTGCCGTTAACACGCCATAGTTCTTAAGTCCTTCCCTCGTAATGAGCGCAAGGTTTGCAAGCCTCGCGTAAACCTCGGTCTCCGGCTCAACATAGCCCCGATAATCCGGTTCATCAACGGCGCCACCGCCCATCTCAGCATATACCTGCTTTGCATACAGCACCGAATCATGCTTCAGCTCTGCAAAACTTCCCAAGAATGTATTCAACTGTTTATAGGTCCATGCTTTATTCTGCATGAACTTCGGATAGCCTTCCCCCTTAACTTCTGTCAGCGGGCGCAACATTCCAATCCAACTGCTATAAAGACTGGAATTCCACACTTCATCCCCGGCATCCGCCACAGTACTCTGTAACTTATGAAGATTTTCCTCATAACCACCATACTCCATGGCACCCTGCTTTCGAAGAATATCCTCTGCCGCACTGCTTCCGAAAACTGCCGGAATATCCATGGCCGACGGAAGCATACGATACTGTCCCATGGAATTTTGAGTTACATTTTGATAAACCAACTGCCCAAATGCAACTGCATCAAAGTTCTCCCGCTGTCCCATGACACGGAATCCTACAATGGCGCTATCCTTATCCTGAAACTCATATACCGGAATGGAATTAATCGCCGGCGGATCCATCGTCATTAACTTCGCTTTAAAAAGTCCAAAGGTTTTCTCATCCGATGCGATATTCTTCACATCCGCTGCTCCATAAACCTCATCCAGGGCCGAATAATATTCATAAAAACCCGGATCATCGCTCTCTCCCATAAAGAAAGAGGTAATATCATAAACCCGGTTCCAATTTTCATATACTGAGGCATTCTCCATTGCCTTCGTGATCAGAACCGCACTCTTCGTTTCTTCCTCACTGCTTACACGGAATGTGATTCGTCCAAACCACATCATCGCCTGAAAATACCTGGACAAAGTCTCATTTTCCTCATAATAACCACGAACCTTATATTGTGTATAATCCTCCATCAAAGGATCATCACATACATTTTCCCAATTCATCAACGGGGAGTATTCAATACTATTCTGCGCCTGAATCAACGCCAATTCCTCTGCAACAAGGTCCTGTACACGGGGATCCACCGGTGTACCTTCATCCAGAAGCTTCAGCGCCACACTGTAATATGCCATATTACGAAGTGCTGCATTCTCCCAGGATGTTCCCTTCACTTGCTCATACTGCTTCGCTGTTTCTTCAATCATTCCCTCGCACATACGAATCAGATTATCATAGAAATACTGCTGTTCCAATCCTTTAAGCAAATGGCTGAAATACAAATGAAAGGTATGTAACATGGAATCTGTCGTGATAAAGTTCGGCGTAAATGAATAGCGATTACCTTCATATAAGCTGAAGTATTCGCTGTTGTAACCCGGAACCACCACAAATCCATTCATTAATAATTGTTCCTTTGCTTGCGGGTTATACTCAAAAAACATTGAAAAATTTTCTGCATTAATGACATTGCTTAGATCCTCCATCACCGGATTCTCTCTTACCTGTGGCTGTTCCACCACTTCATAGTCCATCAGTGTCACATCATCCGCAAAAGAAGTGCGAACACCACTGACCACTACACGGTCCCCGGAATTGTTCACACTGCCCCCGGAATCGTTGACTTTGTTGTCCGAACCGTTCACACTGCCACCGGATTCGTTGACGCTGCCACCGGAATCATTTGCACCACCAACGGTGCCATTCTTTGGCGTACAGGCCGCCACGGACAACACAAGTGAAACCGAAAGTACCAAGGATAACACTTTCTTCATAATTAATCCCTCCCTTTATTATTCCCCTGATTCAAAAGAACCTCTGTATGATGTTCCACCATACAGAGGCTACAATATTATTATTTAATTACTTAACCACACGGACCTTGATAACGCCATCAAGTGCTGAAATCTTTTCAACAACAGCATCTGTAGCTGCTCCGTCAAGATCAATCAAAGTATAAGCATAATCGCCACGGCTCTTATTGGTCATATCAGAGATATTGATACCTGCTTCTCCAAATGCATGTGTAACCTGGCTGATTACTGCCGGAATATTCTTATGACAGATGGAAACTCTTCCTGCCTTGTTACAAACACCCATATCACAAGCCGGATAATTTACAGAATTCTTAATATTACCGTTAAGAATATAATCTACGATTTCCTTCACTGCCATAATCGCACAGTTGTCTTCAGACTCTGCAGTCGAAGCGCCAAGATGTGGAAATGCGATAACATTTGCTGCATTGGCAACCTTAACGGTTGGGAAATCCGTTACGTACTTCTTAACCTTACCGGACTCCAATGCCTCCAGAAGATCATCTTCATTTACCAAAAGATCTCTTGCATAGTTGAGGATTACTACGCCATCCTTCATCATGGAAAGGGATGCTTTGTTGATCATTCCTCTGGTATCATCCAAAAGTGGCACATGAACCGTAATAAAATCAGATACGGCATATACATCTGCATTGGACTTAACGATTTCTACTTCGTTTGAAAGATTTAACGCATTCTGTACGGAAAGGAACGGATCACAACCAACAACCTTCATGCCAAGCTTAACTGCTACATTGGCAACTAAGACACCGATTGCGCCAAGACCGATAACGCCCAGTGTTTTACCCTGAATCTCAGTACCGGCATACTTCGCCTTAGCCTTCTCCATTGTCTTTCCAATATTCTCATCATCCTTGTTATCCGCAACCCACTGCATAGCACCCTTGATATCTCTTGATGCAAGAAGCATACCTGCTATAACAAGTTCCTTAACACCATTTGCATTGGCACCCGGTGTATTGAAAACTACAATACCCTTCTGTGCACACTTATCCAGAGGAATGTTATTCACTCCGGCACCTGCTCTTGCCACTGCAAGAAGCTGATCCGGAAGTTCCAACTCATGCATCGCTGCACTACGTACAAGAACTGCATCTGCCTCTGCGAATTCTCCTGTTGTACCGAAATTCTCCGGCAACAGACTCATACCTACCTTGGCGATAGGATTTAAACAATTTACCTTAATCATTTTTATTAAGTCCTTTCTTAGATATTATCCATACCTAAAACAGGATAAAGCCAGAAACTATCAATCGTTTACCCTGTTTAAGATATTGTTTTTGAAAATAATAAATATAAATTACTTGTTGTTCTTCTCGAATTCCTTCATGAATTCAACTAACTTTTCAACACCTTCGATTGGCATAGCATTATAAATACTTGCTCTCATACCGCCAACGGTTCTGTGACCCTTAAGGTTTTCGAAGCCTGCTTCCTTTGCTTCCTTAACGAACTTTGCGTCTAATTCTTCGTTACCGGTTACGAAAGGAACATTCATTAATGAACGGTCTTCCTTACGTACAGTACCCTTGAATAATTCACTCTGGTCAAGGAAATCATAGAGAATCTTAGCCTTTGCTTCGTTGTGCTTCTTCATAGCTTCAAGTCCGCCCTGCTTCTTCAGCCACTTAAATACCTTACCACAGATATAGATGCCATAACATGGTGGTGTGTTGTACATTGAACCGTTATCTGCATGAATCTTGTACTTCAACATCGTTGGAGTTCCCGGTAATGTATCCTCTGTAATAAGATCCTCACGGATGATTGCAATTACAACACCTGCAGGTCCGATATTCTTCTGAACGCCACCGTAAACAACGCCATACTTGGTAACGTCGATTGGCTCAGATAAGAAACATGAAGATACATCGGATACTAAGATATGACCCTTGGTGTTTGGAAGTGTCTTATACTTGGTACCATAAATGGTATTATTCTCACAAATATATACATAGTCCAAATCTTCCGGAATATCAAGATCGGAACAATCCGGAATATAAGAGAATGTCTTATCTGCTGAAGAAGCAAGTTCTACAGCCTCACCATAAATCTTAGCTTCCTGATATGCCTTCTTTGCCCACTGACCGGTTACAATATATCCGGCCTTCTTGTTCTTCATAAGGTTCATCGGGATCATAGCAAACTGCTGTGATGCTCCACCCTGTAAGAAAAGCACCTTGTAGTTATCCGGAATATTCATTAACTCTCTTAAATCAGCCTCAGCTTCATCAACGATTGCCTGATATGCCTTAGAACGATGGCTCATCTCCATAACAGACATTCCTGTTCCCTTGTAGTCAAGCATTTCCTCTGCTGCTTCCTTTAATACCTCCTCTGGTAATACTGCAGGACCGGCTGAAAAATTATACACTCTTCCCACTTTTTTAATCCTCCTGGTTATGTAATTAATAATATTGTGTTAAATGATATCACTTGGATATCATATTAAACCATCACATTAAACTTGATTTTATAACTATATAAATCAATAGTCAATAAAATAAATTCTGTTCCGACTGCTTATTGCTTCTCTGCAATATCTTCTTCACTGAAAGCTTCTGAGATACCCGTTCCCGGAGCAACCATAGGGAATACCTTATCGTCGCAGTCAATATGACAATCGATGACCACCGGAATATTAAGTTCCATGGCCTCACGAAGTACCGGCTCAAGTTCTTCCTTCTTCGTAACAGTATAAGCCTTGGCTCCCATACCCTCTGAAATCTTGGCAAAATCAACACCATCATCCAATACCGTAGAAGAATATCTCTTTCCATAGAACAATGTCTGCCACTGACGAACCATACCAAGTACATGGTTATTCAATACAACCTGAATGATTGGAATATTGTGACGTGTAGCTGTCATGATTTCATTCATATTCATACGGAAGCATCCATCACCGGCGATATTAATCACCGTCTTATCCTTGCGGCCCATCTTGGCACCGATACATGCACCGACACCATAACCCATGGTTCCCAGACCACCGGAGGTAAGTAATGTTCTCGGCTCCTTGTACTTGTAGTACTGTGCAGCCCACATCTGATGCTGTCCAACATCCGTTGTGATGATTGCATTACCCTGTGTTACTTCATAGATCTTTTCCATAACATATGGTCCCGTAAGTGCTTCTGTATGATAGCTCATCGGGTACTTTGCCTTTAATTCCTCAATATGTGCAAGCCATTCCTTGTGATCACACTGGGATAACTTCTTATTCATTCTTGCAAGAACTTCCTTAACATCGCCGATCACACTTGCATGGGTCTTGATATTCTTATCAATTTCCGCAGGGTCAACATCAAACTGCAATACCTTTGCATTGGTAGCAAACTTTGCTGTGTTACCGGTTACACGATCACTGAATCTTGCACCCACGGCAATTAAAAGATCACACTCCGAAACACCAAAGTTTGAAGTCTTGGTACCATGCATACCAATCATACCGGTGTATCTTGGATCCGTACCATCAAAGGCACCCTTACCCATCAACGAATCCGTAACCGGAGCATCCACCTTGTCAACGAATTCCTTTAACTGCGCAGAAGCATTTGCAAGGATTGCACCACCACCAACATAGATGAATGGCTTCTTGGATTCCTTGATCATTTCCACAGCCCGATCAAGATCTTCCTCTGTAATCTGATCAACCTTGCGCTCAATCGGAGCCGGAGTAATCTTCTCATACTCAGCAATATTGGCGGTAACATCCTTCGTAATATCAATAAGTACCGGTCCCGGTCTTCCGGTCTGTGCAATACGGAATGCATCACGGATAGTATCCGCTAATTTATTAACATCCTTTACGATATAATTATGCTTGGTAATAGGCATTGTTACACCGGCAATATCAATTTCCTGGAAGCTATCCTTGCCTAAGATTGAAACTGCTACATTTGCCGTAATAGCAACCACCGGAATGGAATCAAGATATGCTGTAGCGATACCTGTTACAAGATTCGTTGCACCCGGACCGGATGTTGCCATACATACACCAACCTTTCCGGTAGCTCTTGCATAACCGTCTGCAGCATGGGAAGCGCCCTGCTCATGGGATGTAAGAATATGGGTAATCTCATCCTGATGCTTATATAATTCGTCGTAGACATTTAAGATACAGCCTCCCGGATAACCAAATACGGTATCAACGCCCTGTTCTTTTAAACACTCAATAATGATCTGTGAACCATTTAATTTCATCTTATTACTATCCTTTCATAACTATTTCAAATCTTATGTCTTAATACCACTAAAATATTACTTTCCCGGAACTTCCAAAACCGCGCCCTTGCTTGCCGAAGTAACTAAGGATGCATATCTTGCAAGATATCCTGTGGTTATTTTCGGTTCTCTTGGCTGCCACTTTGCTCTTCTTGCTTCCATCTCTTCATCGGAAACCGCTACATCCAGCTTATGTTCCGGAATATTAATCTTAATAATATCCCCTTCTTCCACCAAAGCAATCGGACCGCCAACCGCAGCTTCCGGACAAACATGTCCGATGGATGCGCCCCTTGATGCTCCTGAGAAACGACCATCTGTAATCAGCGCCACCGATGAGCCAAGTCCCATGCCGGCGATTGCCGAGGTAGGATTTAACATTTCACGCATACCCGGTCCTCCCTTAGGGCCTTCATATCGGATGACCACAACATCTCCTGCCTGGATTTTGCCACCCTTGATTGCCGCGATGGCATCTTCCTCACAGTCAAACACTCTTGCCGGTCCTTCATGTACCATCATCTCCGGAACCACCGCAGACTGCTTAACCACACCCGAATCCGGTGCAAGGTTGCCCTTTAATACGGCAATACCACCGGTTACACTATATGGATTATCAATTGGTCTGATCACTTCCGGATTCTTATTCACACATCCTTCAATATTCTCACCCACGGTCTTACCTGTCGCAGTGATGATATCCGTATGCAGAAGTCCCTTCTTATTCAGTTCGTTCATTACTGCATATACACCGCCGGCCTCATTTAACTCTTCAATATATGTACGTCCTGCCGGTGCAAGGTGACAAAGGTTTGGCGTCTTCGAACTAATGTCATTGGCAATGTCAACATTTAACTCAACTCCTGCTTCACGGGCAATTGCCGGAAGATGAAGCATACTGTTGGTTGAACAGCCTAATGCCATATCTACTGTCAGGGCATTCTGGAATGCCTTCTCATTCATGATATCTCTTGGGCGGATATTCTTCTCCAGAAGTTCCATAACCTTCATACCTGCATGCTTTGCAAGCTTGATTCGCTCGGAATAAACTGCAGGAATCGTACCATTTCCACGAAGTCCCATACCAAGTGCCTCAGTAAGGCAGTTCATGGAGTTGGCTGTATACATACCGGAGCATGAACCACAGGTAGGACAGGTCTTAGCCTCGTATTCCTGAAGTTCTTCCTCAGAAATCTTACCGGCTGCATAGGCACCTACAGCTTCAAACATACTTGAAAGAGAGGTCTTGCATCCTGCCACCTTACCGGCAAGCATAGGGCCGCCACTGACAAATACTGTAGGAACATTGATTCTTGCCGCTGCCATCAAAAGTCCCGGAACATTCTTGTCACAGTTCGGAACCATGACTAATGCGTCGAACTGATGCGCAATCGCCATCGCCTCGGTAGAATCTGCAATCAGATCTCTTGTTACAAGAGAATACTTCATCCCAATGTGACCCATGGCAATACCATCACATACAGCGATTGCCGGAAAGACCACCGGTGTACCGCCTGCCATGGAGACTCCGGTCTTAACTGCTGCCACAATCTTATCCAGGTTCATATGCCCCGGAACAATCTCATTATAAGAACTAACAATACCTACCAGAGGACGATTCATTTCCTCCTCGGTAAGCCCCAATGCATTGAACAAGCTTCGATGCGGAGCCTGCTGAGTTCCCTTTAATACATTATCACTCTTCATAATCCTAACCTCACAAATCTTATATATTCGAAATTCTTACACTCGCTCTGCAATCAGGTCACCCATCTTCGCGCAACCCACCCGGTTCATACCCTCCGACATAATGTCGACGGTGCGGTAACCATCCTTAAGCACCTGCTTAACCGCTGCTTCCACTGCATCCGCTTCCCTGTCAAGATCAAAGGAATAACGGAGCATCATTGCTGCAGAAAGAATGGTTGCAATTGGATTGGCAATGTCCTTTCCTGCGATATCCGGTGCCGAACCATGGCTTGGCTCATACAATCCAAGCTTCGTTGCCCCAAGACTTGCCGATGACAACATGCCGATGGAACCGGTAATCATACTGGCCTCATCCGATAAAATGTCACCAAACATATTCTCGGTCAGGATGACATCAAACTGTCCCGGATTCATTACTAACTGCATTGCACAGTTATCCACCAACATATCCTTTAATTCAACTTCCGGATAATCTGCTGCCACTTCCTTAACGACCTTTCTCCAAAGTCTTGACGAGTCAAGGACGTTTGCCTTATCCACGCTAATGACACGCTTATTGCGCTTCATGGCAATTTCAAATGCCTTGATGGCAATTCTTCGAATCTCATTTTCGTCATATGTAAGTACATCCGTAGCCTTTAATACCCCATTCACCTCTTCGGTGTGACGTTCACCAAAGTAGATACCACCGGTAAGCTCTCTCATGATGACCATATCAAAACCTTCGCCAATCACCTCATCCTTCAATGGACATGCGCCCTTTAGCTCATCGTAGAGATAAGCCGGACGAATATTGGCAAAAAGCTCCAAACCCTTACGAATCTTAAGAAGACCTGCCTCCGGACGAAGATCCGGTGCAACATCATACCAACGGGAATTACCCACGTTGCCTCCTACAGCACCAAGAAGCACTGAATCGCTGTGCTTCGCAATATTTAATGCCTCATCTGTTAATGGAACACCGTACGCATCAATGGAACATCCACCCATGAGGATTTCCGTATAGTTAAACGTATGTCCATATTTTGTTGCCACTTTGTCAAGAACTTTTCTTGCTTCCGTGACGATTTCCGGTCCGATTCCATCACCGGGAATCACTGCAATATTAAACTCCATACCGCATTTTCTTCCTTTCCAACATAAATAAATCCTAAATAAAAATATACAGATACTATTCTATCGCAAAATATGACACATTTCAAGACTGTTTAAATT
>JBJEJH010000003.1:0-17504 GCA_051877855.1 Lachnospiraceae bacterium
TGATTGCATATTTGATTTTGGTACCGGCATCATATACTTTATCACCGATTTTCCAGCCCTTAAATACATACACGCCTCTTGTCGGTGTTGGAAGAGTTATTGCATTGTATTCTATAATGTCATCGGACGTAGCAGAATCACTTAAATCTGATTTATCCAGTTCGTAAGTAATAGAGGTCTCGCCATCAACCTCTCCGCCTTCCATGTCAAGCTCAACTTTAGCCGAAGGAAATGCTGTAAATCGATACGTAGCAATCAGATTAATACCAAATTCACTCTCACACTGATATAATAGTGTTGATTTATTGCTATCAGCATATACTCTTATATATGTCTTGGTGTCAGCATCCGTTTCATATGCAATATAGTTACCCTCTGTTAAGGTTACATTACTTCCTGCAATAATCCACTTGTCAAATGCATAACCTTCCTTTGTCGGATTTGCTTTTAATGTGTAATACTGGTTGTTTCCACTGGCTTTTAAATCATACTCATCATCCGCATAACTTCCACCCTCTTTATCAAAAATGATTGTGGAGTCCTTAGAGAATAACAGAGTAATCTTTTTTAAGCTTGTATCAGCATCGGATACTGTGTATCTAAGCGGAAGCTCATCCACTGACTTGTATTCTCCGTTAACAAATCCACCATTGTAAGTGTAGCCCTCTTCTGCCACCGGATAGAGCTCAATTGTGGAGCCAACGCTGACTAAAGCCTCGCTACCAGTGGTAGTAATACCATTTACCTGTGCAACTGCCGCACCGCCCTTTGTTGCACCATACTCAAAAAGCTGTGTCTTAGGTGGTACTTCTGCAGTGAAATAAACATTATCAAGCAGGTTTCCGAAACTTATTTTATTACCACTTGCCGCTATGCTTACAAAGGCAAAGGTTGTCTCAAATTGACCATCCGGAACTACATAATTACCGGTGTATGAGTTCCACTGAGTATTCCCATCTGTATAGCTTCTTGTGCCATTATCAGATATGGTATTATATTTATCTAACAAATCCCCCGAAATTCCTGCAACGCTGTTATTATGACTCGTATAATATTCAAGAACCGCCATAACATCAGCAGGCTTTCCAATCCACAGTTCCATGGTATCATTACCACTACGTCCTCTATGAGAAAATCCCCATTTCAGCGTATTGCCTGAGAATGTACTTACCGTCTGGTAAAGTGCTCCAACCTGATTAGCGCAAAGTTCAGCAAACTGATAACCATCGACTGTAGTTGAAGTGTGATATGCACTGTTGGCCGCAGACATATTCTTGCTTGGTCTTGCAAATTCGATCTTTTTATCCCTTGCCGTTGTTTTCCACGCAATGGAACTAGTTGTATCCGGCATAATACTGTACCAGCTTCCAATAGCCGGAGCTTCAAAGCTTCCGTTCTGTATGGATGTAGGCAGTGTCGAACGCCAGACAGCATACAGATGAATTGTGGCACCATCCACATCCGTAAAATCACTGACAGATGCATTATCGGTATACTCTGCCTGGGAAGAACTTGGTGATGTTGCCCATCCTAAGAATTCACACGCACCTCCGGTTGATGAGACAGGTGCCGAAAACATTCCTGACACTGACTTAAGAGTAAATGTATCATCCGCCACTGTAAAGGAACGACTCTGTGAAGTGTCTGCTCCACCTTTTATTGTTCCACCATTTGCATGATACTGAATGGTATAATTAGCACTCCTATCTACCCAGTGAGCATAAAGCTCTGTTTCTGCAGTATAGTTACCTGTAATATATCCATTTGCATTGATTATCTGTGTTCCGCTTCCACCTTGTTCTGTATAATAACCCGCAAAATCATATCCATCTTTCTTAGGAATTAAGATCTTATTCGCATCAGTGGCCATTACTTTAGTACAAGATTCATTCAGATAATAACCCGTACCATACTTTTCATGAATTGTCTTAGTTCCCGGATAAGTGGCATCACCGGAATTTAATGTAATATCAAAAGGTAAAGTTTCCCACTGGGCATAGAGAGTAAATGTACCATTATTTGTAGCTGTAAGATTATTTACTTCTGCTCCATCAGCATACGAAGTACCACTTCCATTCGCCTGTGTGTTCCATCCTTTGAATTCATAACCTTCTAAAGAATACTGATTTATTGTCAGACTCTGAGCAGTATCGTAGGTAAAATCCTGATTTGACATAGTACCGCTAACATCAGATGGTGAGTTGGCAGGTTTGTTCTTGTTAAAAGTTACATTATATCTATTTGGAGTCCAGTTCTCATATATCGTAGTCGCTGATTTCAAATCCGTTGTACTTGAAACCTGAGTTCCCCCAACCGAATTCTTAGTCCAATGGCTAAAGGTATATCCGGTTCTTGCAGACGGAGACGGAATGGATGTTCCATTGCTTCCATTTACATATTGCGTGTTTCCAGATTCATTATCATATTTATATAAAATAAGCGACGAAGTAGTACCATCATATCGCTGACGTGTAATAGTATAATTAGTTACAGTGTTGAAATATAAGTTAGCTTGCTTGTCAAATGTGCTTCCTGTCTCAGCATAATAGCAGTAATATGTATTACCTCTCACCAACTCAACATCAGCCTTTACTGTACTTGATATTCTACCTACCTGTTCGGTTTTATCTTTATATACATACATGTAGTTACTAACACAATTGTGTCTATACCAAATATTAATATTATCATTTTTAGCACATATAAACCCATAACTTACTAAATCATCATAATCATAGTCACTACTACTGGAACTATAACTATAACAGTTATATGGATTCCCCGGTGTATATGTTGCCGCCTGCACTTTCATCGGCTTTGTAATCGTCACAAGGCTCATCACCATAACAAAACTCATCAGGAATGCTGTCAGCCTTTTTGTAAGTTTCTTTCCATGTTTTTTCATATGTTTATTACTCCTCTCTAATACCGCATCCAACGCCACCATTCGCACCGTTAGTACCATTCCCTGCATTGCCTTCTGATGCAATTACAGTTCGTCATCAGATATTTCCACAATTCTTTGGTTATTTGTTGGTTATTGTACCACACGAAGTGTTGCAGAACCGTTGCAGATTAGCCCTAAAAAGGTAGAAAAATGAAAAAATTTTAAAAATTTTCCGTTAAAACTCCAAACTATTTGCATTAAGAAGAAAATATTTCATACCCATGATTACAAATCCTTCATCATTTCTCCATGGCTTTTTCGTTCCGTTTACTATAACAATCTTCTTAAAGGAATCTGGGATGTTTCTTAATGAATTGAGCTCCTGTGCCTGTTTTTCCTCAGAAGTCATATCATAAGCCACCTGAATGTAATACCTCTGGCTGCCCTGATTTACTACAAAATCAACCTCCAGCTGTTTATGAACTCTCTTTCCTTCGCTATCATTTGTAAATACATCTACAATACCAATATCCACATTATAACCACGTACAAGCAATTCGTTATAGACAATATTCTCCATAATATGAGTAGGCTCTTGCTGTCTGAAATTTAATCTGGCATTTCTAAGTCCCACATCAGAAAAATAATATTTCCGATTTGCTCCTACATATTTTCTACCCTTAATGTCGTATCTATCAGCTTTAGAAATCAAAAATGCTTCTGCCAAATAATCAATATGGTTTGAGATGGTTTTATTACTATAATTGATACCCCGTTCACTTTTAAAAGTATTGGATATTTTGGTTGGATTTGTAGGTGCTCCTATGGCAGAAGCAAGAATATCCACCAGAGTTCCAATTTCATCAACATTCTGAATCTTATTTCTCTCTACTACATCCTTAATATAAACATTTGTAAAAATATTTTTTAAGTATTCTGATTTCTGTCTCTCCATAGGAAACTGTACTACCTGTGGAAGTCCGCCATATATCATGTATTCATCCCAAGCATCATCATAATCTCCATCGAAAGCTGCATAGAACTCGGCAAAGGATAATGGATAGATTCTTATTTCATCCCCTCTGCCTCTGAATTCAGTTACAATGTCGCTAGATAAAAATTTGGAGTTACTTCCAGTTACATATACATCAATGTTGCTTATTCGAAGCAGACTGTTTAGAACTTCCTCAAATCGTGGCATAAACTGTACTTCATCCAAAAGTAAATAATACTTCTGCTCATCTTTCATTACATCTTTGATATGCTGATAACACTTCTTTGGATCTCTCAGCTCCTCATTTTCAATACCATCCAATGCTATCTCAATGATGTGTTCACTATCCACACCATTCTCCAATAAATACTTTTTAAACAGCACAAATAACAGAAATGATTTCCCGCATCTCCTGATCCCTGTAATAATCTTAATCATTCCATTATCTTTTCGTATTTTTAACTGTTCAAGGTATGTATCTCTTTTAATTTCCATAGTGTCGCTCCTTGTTTTTGTGCATTGCACTAATTTTAGTAATATTATTTTACCGCTAAATCTTATTTACTTCAATAGCCATTACTATTTTTTGTGCATTTTCACCTTTTTATGCAATATAAAATTATATAAGAAAACTTCGGATAGCATCTTCTGCCTCCGAAGTTTTCTGTTCCTGCCTTCTGAACTATTCAGTCGCACTTTTTATTCCACTGATTGTCATTTCGCCCCAGCTGTACTGTGCCATGTATTCGCCCTGATAGAGATTCACGGCATAGATTTTTCCATCCAGCCAGTCGTAATAATCACAGTCCACCTTTCCTCTGTCAATACCGATTTTCCCCCGCTGTCTTATAATGATATCTTCGCATCCCACACCGGAAAATGTATCCTTTAAGTCTTTGATTAAACTGCGAAAATAACTGGTTGAATAATTATCACCCCATAAAATTGCCATAATCTCACCACTGGTACACAATACGCCTCTGCGGTCAACCAGATATGCCAGCATTTCTTTTGTCAGATCGTATTTAAACCTTACAGGCTGTCCGTCTATAAAGACTTCAAAATTCCCGAAGATCTGAAAATATACCCGCGCCTTTCTCACAGGATGTATGGGAAATCTTAAGTTATCCAGCTCTTTTCTCACCTTTTCTGCCGTAATCGGTTTCATCATGTAGCCGCTTGCGTGCATCTCAAGAGCTTCTTTCATATAATCTGTATAGCCTGTGGCAAAGATAATATTCGTATGAGGATTTAGAAGCTTAATTTCTTTTGCCAGCTCCACACCGCTCATATTCCGCATCTGTATATCCAGCAGTGCAACCTCACAGATTGTACTCTTACAGAACTCTAATGCATCCTTGGGTTTATTAAAGCTGTATATGTTTGCGGATGGCTCTGCCTTTTTCGCAGCTGACACAAGCCCGTCAAGTGCAATCTTCTCATCATCTAGCGCCAGTATATTCATGCCTCATCCTCCTTTGGAATACGGATTGTCGATATGGTTCCTTTTCCCGGTTCGCTCTGAATATCCAGTGTGGCATGACACAGGATGTCAAGTCTCTGCCGTACATTCCGGATACCTACGTGGGCTCCTTTCTCTTTTTCTTGTGTTCCGGAAACAAACCCTACACCATCATCGGACACGATAACCTCATAAAAGTCCGGACATTCCTTCACGGTAAGTATTACCGTTCCGCCACCTTCCTCTTTCTGACAGATTCCATGCTTAACTGCATTTTCCACAAGGGGCTGTACGGACAGAGCAGGCAGCATAAAGTCTGTACGTTCTATGTGATACACCACATTCAAATCCTTACCGAACCGAAGCTGTTCCAGCTTCAAGTACGTTTTTACATGGTTTAATTCCTCCTCAAAGGAAATCAACGAATTTCGGTCTACTGCACTGAGACTCCTCCGAAGGTAATCGGAGAAATCACTGATTGCCTGCTGTGCCATCCCCACATCCTTCTCGCACAGATGATAGATGGAATTGAGTGAGTTGTAAATAAAGTGTGGCTGGATCTGGCTCATGGCAAGACTAATCTGATTCTCTTTCAGTTCCCTCTCAAGCTCCTTTGCCCGAATGGATGCCTGATAATTAACCGCCACTAACTTGACATCCCACAATAGCAGGAATATAAACAATGCACCAAAGACCGCCTTTATGCAGATACCACTCTTCCATAAGGAAAGATAGGCATTCAACAGCTCCGCTATCAGTACTACAGACAGCACCACCGCAGAAATCAGTAGAATCCACTCATGCCTTTTACTTACTTTTATTTCCCTGACACAAAGGACAATCAAAATCAGGCTGACAATACCCTGAATAACCGCCCAGTACATACCTGTATCATAAATTTTCATCATCCCTGCAAGGGATACCGCCAGACAGATAAAATCTGCAATCATCAAAACATATACTGTGATCTGTGCTATCTTCTTTTGTTTTTCGTGCAGTAATTCCGTGATTCCTGCCGTAAACATCACTGCCGCAAGCATCATGGCTACCTGCCTCACATAAGTGTTGAACACTATCTGATTGTTCCGCAGGGAAATGTCTTTTGTGTCAAGATACATATACACACCCATGAGCAGGGACATGAGCCCCGTCTCTAATAAAAGCATGCTGTTTGGCAGATGCAAGAGCTGATAACCGATTGCCGTTCCGATGAGGGCAATGGATGCCACGAAAATAAAAATACAGAAATAGCGATAAGCCACCTCTTCCTTTTCATAGTATTGTTTTAATTGTGTCTCGCCGCTCATATAAAGTGAGTCCAGCAGTTCATTGTATGCTTCCTTATTTCCATAGCTGTGGGGATTATGCAGTTGAATTTCAATCACATCGTTCTCTGACATGGCAGGGAGTGACCACCCCTGCCAATCCGTACCACACATATCCTGATTGATTTCATTACTAAAGCCGTATATATTCCCACCATTTACCGATACATTCATACCGATATGATTAAGATAAAAATAGATGTGGGCTCCTTCCGGAAGCTTAGGGTCAACTCTGCCCCGAAGTGACAGATCTCCGTCAAAGGCTGACAGATCTGTATCTTCCCTTAATGTCTGCCACTCTTCCCCGTTCTGGCTGTATTCGCCTACAAACTTTAATTGTAGTGCCATAGCCGGAACAGCCCGGTTGCTCCGTTTACAGACTATGAGACTGGCAGTTCCCGCAAATAGGAAGAGGATAACATATAGGATGAAATTAATCTTGATTTTCTTCAAAGTACTCTCCTTAAATTTTCTCTTTTTCCATCTGTGCATTAATTGAATCCTCTGAAGCGGCCATAGCTTTCAAAGTTTTATCTAACAATTCATCAAGTTCCCATCCAAGCTGATTGGCACCTCTGGCAATAACCTCTCGTGAACACCCTGCTGCGAATCCGCTGCTCTTATATTTCTTCTTGAGAGACTTAAGTTCCATATCCTTTGTACTCTTAGATGGTCTCATAAGAGATGCGGACCAGATCAGTCCGGTAAGTTCATCTGCAGCAAACAGAATCTTCTCCATCTCATGAACCGGCTCAACGTCAATGGTTTTACCACAACCCACCGTAATTCCGTATCCATGTGAACATACTGCGTGAATGATGTCTTCTCCAACGCCGCCTTCTCTTAGGAGTTCCGGTGCCTTAAGGCAGTGTTCCTCAGGATACACCTCAAAATCAATATCGTGAAGCAATCCTACAATTCCCCAATATTCTGCATCCGCACCATATCCCTGCTCATTAGCAAACCACTTCATAACAGCCTCTACCGTAAGCGCATGCTGAATGTGAAACGGATCCTTGTTGTATTTCTTTAATAATTCAAATGCCTTGTCTCTTGAAATGTAATCCATTACTTATATCCTCTTTTCTATTATTTCTTCTCAATGTTCCTTAGTCAGTACATTCGTATGTCCAATTCGAACCTCATTCATCAACGTCACAACCTTGCCAACTGCCTTTTTAGAGTCGAAGAGAAACGGGAACTTTCCTTCGTCTGTAATAAGAATAATTCGTTCCACAGGGACCCCTCCTGCACAGCATCCTGTCACGTGCACACTACTCTTATCGAGGACATAATCCTTTACGGCTGCAAATGGCACATAACCGCCATCAGGCCGGTAAATTGCCTTTGTGCTCACTTTATATTGACCTACCCTCTTAGCTGATTTATAATCTTCCTTTGCATTAGATATTTCCTGCCCGGGAACAAGAGATTGTAATTTCATCAAAAACATAATGTACCTCCAAAATCTGAGTAAATACCTTTCCCTTGCTGCTTTACATTTGTTCTAAAATGATGCAGATACGATTTTGCAGTTCCTTATACTGCTTGATCAAATTCAAATGGTTCGCTTGTACTTCCTCCCCACGTTTTTCCTTGGCTGCCATCTCCTGGTTCTTTGCATTCTCGAAAAGCTCTGTGGCACCGATTGTTTTTGAATTACTTTTTAAGGCATGTACCGCAATCCGATAGTTTTCCCAATCCTCTTTCTGAAGGAATACTGTCAACTCCTCATCCCTTTTCCCTGTTGTATATTCCTCCAGCATTTCTAAGTAAAATGACTTACTATCCATGCAGTAGCACAGGCCGGTCTGTAAATCCAGCTCCGGTATCTGCTCTGAAAACATCTGCAACTCCTCTTCTGTAAATGTATCCTCGTCCATAGAGTCCCCTACCATAAAATCCTCTATCACAGAGTACTCTGCCACCGGCTTTTCTTCCACGGACTTTTCTTCCACGGACTTCTCTGCTACAGGCTCCTGGGAAGGCTTTGGCTCATCCGCTTTCTTTTTTTCCCTGTTTTTGAAGCTAACCTTTTCCTTCGCAAGATACTCTGCCAATATCTTCTCCAACCCTTCTACTACAACCGGCTTTGAAAGGTAATCGTCAAATCCCTGTGCCAGATATTGTTCCTTTGCTCCTGCAATGGCATTGGCAGTCATCACAATAATTTTCATATTCTCCGGCACGAGTTTTCTTTCCCGTAAGGTCTTCATGGTCTCGATACCATCCATCTCCGGCATCATGTGATCCATCAAGATAAGATCATACTGCTTTTTCTCCGCCTTTTGGATACATTCCATACCGCTTTGTGCCGTATCGACTTTGATACAACTTCTCTTTAAAAGACCTTTCGCCACCTTTAAATTCATCTGATTATCATCAACAATCAGAATTTCCGCTTCCGGAGCATAGAGATATTTGTTGTCCTCTTTTTTGTTTTTCTCCCTCTGGATAACATTGTTTCCAATCGGAGTGTCATCCACAATGGTTTGCTTTATGTCAAAAT
Source organism: Lachnospiraceae bacterium (assembly GCA_051877855.1). Lineage (GTDB taxonomy): Bacteria > Bacillota > Clostridia > Lachnospirales > Lachnospiraceae > MGBC120314. The sequence continues at coordinate 9,178 of JBJEJH010000003.1, forward strand.
AGAATCTGGAACCTTTTCCGTATTCACTTTCAACCTCCAAAACACTTCCCATCATTTTCAGCAGGCACTGTACAATAGAGATACCAAGTCCTGTTCCTTCTACATTATGATTTTTCTCCTGATCAAGTCTCTGGAAGGACTCAAAAAGCTTGTCCATATCTTCCTTGCGGATGCCGATACCGGTATCCACAACCTCCACATGAAGAAGAACATCCTCGGAATTTTCCGAATTCTCCGACTTCTCCACGTTTTGAATAATCAGGGTAACCTTCCCCTTCATTGTGTACTTAACTGCATTGGTCAAAAGATTGATGATAATCTGTTTGATTCTTACATCGTCGCCATACAGGACACTTGGGAGGTTCTCATCAATCTGTAATTCAAGCAGCAAATCTTTCTTTTCTGCCTTATCGGCAATCATATTTACCAGATCATTGACAAGCTGTGAGGTTTCGTATCGCACCGGGACAATATCCATTTTTCCGTCTTCAATTTTAGAAAAATCAAGGATACTGTTAATCAATGCCAGAAGCGTCTTTCCGGCACTATCGATATTTTCTGCATATTCGTGAATATCTTTGTCTTCGTTTTCCCGAAGAATCATCTCATTCATACCAAGAACCGCATTGATTGGTGTACGAATTTCGTGGCTCATCTGTGCTAAAAACTGTGATTTAGCCTGCGTTGCCTGCATTGCTTCATCTGCCGCTTCCTTCAGACGCACATTAACCGACTGCTGCCATATCATCAGTTTCCGGATTAAATATCTTACCGCGAAAATACAGAAACCAAACAATATCAGGAAAGCTGATTTATATAAAATGATTCCTCCATATATCAACCACCAATCCTTTACCACCATGATGGTAAAGTTGGAAATATCGTCGTGTTCACAAATACATACCTTGTATTTCCCATCGTAGTCTTTCAAGGTACGCATTTTTGAGTTCTCAGAATAAGCCTCTGCGTAGTTCAGTCTCTGGACATTCACAGAATTGTTTCCTGAAAGCTGATATGCCAGATTTGGATGATTGATAATTATTCCATTGCTGTTTATCAAAAAAGCATATCCGTCCCCAGAGTACGTATTCTGCATGAACTCCGTCAACTTGTCCAGATTGAAATCGATTGCAAACACTCCCAGAAAAGTTCCGTCTTTTCCATATACTCTCTTTGAAAAGGTTAAACAGTATACTTTCTGCTGAGTATCATAATAAGGACTTGAAATCACAAATCCACTATTATCACTCATGGTATCCGCATACCATGAATAAGCCTGTAAGATATAATCCTCCCCCGGCACCCAGCCGTTGTTCATAATTACTTTCCATGAACTATCTGGATTTCCGATATATGCAAGAGAAATCTCCGGATAATTTTTTACGATTGAATCTAAATAAGCAGTCGCTTCGGAAGGATTGTCCAATAATTCCGGCTGTGAAGCTATGGAATAACCGAACATATCCAATATCGTCTTCCCGTCTTCCATCCACTGCACCAACTGTGAATTATAATTGTTTACTTCTTCCGACATGCGGCTTTTGCCTAACTGCATAATCATTCGGTCACAGAAGAACATAACCAGAAGCATTGCAACAATAAGCACTCCTGTAACCTGCCAGCGAGTCCTTTCTCCAATAGCAGACTCCCCGTCTTTCTTATTGGATTTTAATGCTTTCTTTCCCTGTCTGTCATCTGCTTTTGCAAGACCGGAATAGGAGAAAAGATTGTCCATCATATTGGACAACATAAGCGCAGATTCCTGAATATTGTCAATATTCTCATTCAAATCTGTACTCATATCAAGGGTTTTCCGGTTACTTGCATTCAATATGCGTTTTAAAGGCATTTTCAGTTCTGATGATAAATTGGATAGGAAATCTTCCTTGACCGATAATGCTTTCTCTGCCCGAATTCGATTATTCTGAGCACGGATGTACAACACAACAACGATCACTATCAGCAGAAGATTCAATATAGAATTTCTTATTAATTGGTAATAACTTTCCTTATACAGCTCCCATTCCTGTACCCGTAGAATCAAATACCAGTTGTTCCGTATCCGGGAGAAAAATATTCTATTTTTCTTTCCGTTAATTTTGCTGTCAAAGGATAACTGCTCTTTACTTTGGGATGTAACATCGCGAAATACTTTGTCATATTCCGGTAATGCTTCCGAAATATTTTCTCCAAGATACTCTGCATCCGAATAACCGATAATTGTTCCCTTTTCATTGACAATCAAAGCCTCACTCTTATCGTCATTCTGCATTTCTTCGATGGATTTCTGTATATTGGACAGACTAAAATCCAGTGCAACGATACTTCTTTTGTCCGATAGCAGCTCGGATACGGTAAAGCACATTTCCCCCGTAACAAGATCCTCATATGGGGAAGAAATATAGATTTCTCCGGGATTCAGCTTCAGAGTCTCCAAATACCAGATACGCTCTTCAACCTTAAAATCCTCCGGCAGCTCATATCCCGGCAGAATAATGTATTCATCCCGGACCAGAAAGGCATTCATGCAGATACCCTCCGATAACTGCTTCTGTAGCACACTCTGTTCCTCAAAAAACACATCCATTTCCTCTTTGGAAGCGCCTTGCTCCATACGTTCCTCCACATTATTTGCCAGAACGCGAGTCATATATTCGGAATCCGCGAGTATCGACTGTAAATCCCTGCTGATAATTTCCATCTGATCCTGGCCAATGGTTTCGGACTGCTTTACCGTCATATTATAAATCAGTAAAACATTAAGCAAAAGCACGATTGCCAAAATAGCAAATACCCCGCAGATAAATCCATAACTGTATCTTTTCCTATGCTTAGAGACTATATTATTCTGTTTATTCTGATTTTCCTTCTCTAACATATCTCCATGCTCCATCCGACGATTCTTATTTCAGTGGTTCATAATCCGCAGGAACCGCAATTCCTAATGCTTCACAGTTCTCCGGATTATATTTTTTAGTGACCTTTTCTGCATATCGGATTTCTATTTCTCCCGGATTTTTTCCTTCTGCCAAAATCTCGTATGCCATTTCACCTGCGGAATAACCTATGTCATAATAGCTGATGGAAAGAGTTGCGATTCCGGCTTCACACAGTCCTTCTTCCCCTGCAATCATTGGCAGTTTTTCTGAAAGAAGGATGGTCTTCAGAAGTTCTGCCTGAGAGGCTATTGTATTATCTGTAGGAATGTAAAGTACATCGCAGGTTGATGCCGCTTTTCGTACCGTCTTCTCCAATTCATCCTTATTGGCTATGGTATAGTTTTCAAAAGCGATTCCCTTTGCGGTAAGAATCGAGCCCATTACCTGTGCCTGGAAAATAGAATTGGTTTCTGCAGAACAATATAAGATTCCGACTTTTTCCGCGTCCGGAACAAGCTCACGAATCAGATCCGCCTGACTCTCAATCGGTGCCAAATCTGAAGTTCCGGTTACATTAATCCCGGAGGCACCGTTCCATTCTCTCATATTCAATGCCGTTCCGTAATCCGTAATAGAGGTGGCCACGATAGGAATTGTATTCGTTGCCTTAGAAGCAGCCGTTAAAGCCGATGTTGCATTTGCCATAATCAGATCTACATCCTCGGATACAAAACCGTTTAATATATTCTGACACTCCGACGTACTGCCTTGTGCTATCTGCACATCAAATATAACCTTATCCTGCAATTTATCCGTCAATGCTTCCTGAAATCCCCTTGTAGCTTCATCCAGTGCCGCATGTTCTACCCATTGACAGATTCCTACGTGATACTTTCCGTCATTCTTTGCATCCCCTGAATGACCACATGCCGTCAGACTGCATATCAGTACGACACAAAGCGCAACTGCAATTTTTTCTCTGATAGTTCTTCTCTCTTTCATACTTATCCTCCATTTATGCTTTAATCCGTTTGCCAAATCTCATGCATCCCTTATCACGTGGAATGCATATTCCTGTTAATTATAATCATTATAATAATTTAATTTACAATAATCAATTTAAAAAGTAAGAAATCTTATTAAAGGCCGGTCACTGAATCTCTTCAATGATCGGCCTTGTGCCCGGTTCCTTATTTACTTTTCTGAATACACTTACCAAATATCTCTTCTATGTCTGAGTAATCGCATAAGAAGAATCTGATTTCGTTACTTTACTCTTTTCTTCTTGCTGTAAACGGTTGTTCCGATAACGCCAAAACCGCTTACGAATAGTGTGGCAAACCATAAGAACATATTGTTGGGATCACCGGTCTGCGGAGACTGAATACCTGTATTGGTCTTGCTTTCGCTCGGATCAGTTTTATTTTCTCCGGAATTATTGTTATCTTCATCGGAGTCATCCTCCACATTTTTCACGATAAACTTAGTCATTGCAAAACCGTCTTCGGAAACGATCGTGATACTATGTTCGCCCACACTTAGTCCCTTAATGAAATCGTTTTTCAAGGTAATCCTGGTGGAACCTTCCTCTGCAGTATAGTTGGCGGCAGCAACATCTGCACCGTCAACCTGTACCTTCAGGAACTTGACAAAAGGTGCGTCGGAAACGAAGGTTGCTACATTGTCGACAGCGATTTCCTGTTCGGAACCGGATGTAATAACATATACAGCAACCGGAATTTCAACAGCAGCTTTCTTGTAGCCACAAACGGTACATTCTTCATGTTTGCCTCCCTTTTCTGTTCCATAACTATGAAATCCGTAAGAATCGTCGGTAGTCAAACCACATCCTTCACGCGCACATACCTCCCAGTGCTCTCTTTCCGTGTGTTTCCATTCACCCGGTGTAAGATGACCTAACGCTGCAATTACTACAGTATTATGATCTGTAATTTCACTATTTCCCTCTGCATCCGCAAACCACTTATCGCAGCCATCACAGGTGTAATATGCCGTATTGCCGGTTGCAGTGCAGGTAGCAGACTTTGCAGATACAGGAGTCAGATTGTGGGTATGACCGGAACCTAGTGGTCCAAACACTTTTTTAAGCTGAACCGGTTGGCCGTCCACAGTAATAACAGTACAGGCACTACCATTGATTGTGCCGGTGACGTTTGTAGAAATTTTATATCCGGCCTTTGCGGTAAAATCGATCTTATAATTATAATAATATCCTGCCGCAAATTGTTCGTCGGATGCCATCACACTCCAAATGTCATTGGTGCCTCCTGTATAACTGTCTTCAGCAATTTTAAGCCAACGATATGTTGTGTTTGTATCGATACTGACCGCATTTTCAGGTGTGGAGCTAAAGGAAGGTGTTGAAAAATCCGGAGTCTGACCGATTACCGGAGTCGTTACACCGGTAACATTTATTTCAGTAACCGGTATAAGGTCTCCCTTTTCAATCCTAATGTATTTGTAGTCTCCGGCTTTAGAAGCGAAACTATTTTTATTTGTTTCCTCAACTACAACATCATTGGCTGAGGAACCGGCACTAACCTTTGCGTTCGTTAATTTCAATGACCCACAATCGATTGCATAAGAACGAGAAGCCCTCCCGGAAGTTGCAGTAATTGTACATTGATCTCCCACCTCAACATCATAATTCGAATAGATAGCTGCAGAACATAAAGAACTATCCGCAGACGATACGTTTAACTTTCCACTGCCGGTAAAGTTTAGATTCCGGTATGAATATATTCCGCAACTGCTGTAAGAATCTCCTGACTGTCCGGTAACAGTATTCTCTCCAATAAGATGAATTGTCAAATCACTACGAAAAGCATTTCCCGCATAAATTCCCGCTAATCCTTGGTCTGAGCTACGGTAATCGCCAATATGAACTCCCGTAATGGTAGCATTATCCAATGTCAACGTTTTGGTATCAGCATCATAAGACACTGTACCCGTGATACCACTGCCGGTGATATTGCCCGCGTTACCGCTGGTTACCTGAACACCACCAACCCATAGTGCATACTCGGTATCTGCTGCTAACACACCTGTCGGCATAAATCCCACCGCAAGGCAAACCGCCAGCAGTATACTAAGTAATTTTCGTTTTGTTCCCATATTATCTGTTTCCTTTCTCTCAATGTCTGTTGCAAATTTGACAAAATTCGATATAATTATCTTACACCGTACATTGATGTGCGATGCAATATTTTTTTCATTTTTCATAAGGAGCAGATTTATGAATAATAACAAACGATTATTTACCATCGGGGAAATTGCAAAATCCCTTGGCATAACAAGGCGAATCATTTTGAATTATGAGGAACATGACTTGATTAAGCCGGATATGAAAAACGGGGATACCGGGAATCGTCTTTATACCATAGATACCTTTACCCAGATTCGAACGATTCGAACCTTTCAAAATCTTGGACTGTCCTTAGATGAAATCCGCGGTTATTTAGATAACAGCATGGATGTTACCGTTATTATTCATCGTTTGGAAAAAATGAGGGATGAACTGAATCTGAATATAGAAAAACTCTACGAGAGGCAAAAAACCTCTACCATTGAAATTAAGGAAATACAATTGAGTCCTCAGACCATTTATCGCCGCAGAATTCGTTCGAGCAGCATCGAAGAAAAGACAAATCTGCTCAGAGATACTGCTTTGGATGCATTTCGCATCTACGGAACGGATACCTCAAAGCGTCTGTACTTTACTGAATTTCCCCTTTCCGACCCGGAAGAAATATCCTACTGCGTGGCTGTTCTGCCTAATAGCCAAGGCGAATTCATCGAGCATCTTCCTGCCATAAAGGCTGTTAGTTTCTTTCATCATGGTGCTTACGAGGAAATCCCTGCGCATTATCCTAAGCTTCTCACTTATGCCAAGGAACATGGCTTGAAGCCGCAGGGCATATTCCGCCATGTCTATTTGGAAGGCCCGCCACAGCATCAAGATAAAAGCAGGTTTATCACACAGATTATTTTGCCATTAGAAAGTGACTGATTACTAATATGGCGATAAAGTCAGCCGGCTTATAGTGATTTGATGTTGCAAAAGTTCTTACTTCATTACCGACCTTTACACTCCCTGCCGAAACACCAATACAAAAATCAAACTTTATTCTGTTCTACAGACAATAATCAAAAACTCCTATCTCATTTTATCAATTAATTGCTTTTCAATATCGTCTTCATATTTTTTAATGATTTCTTCCACTAGTGGTTCGATCATTAATTCCTTTGCTAAAGATTTTGTTTTATTTCGAGCCTCGTAAAAATAGCCAATAATACTAAACACAATGGCTCCCACAAAATTTACCATCAGATCCTTCATAGTATCTATAATGCCAATATCCAAATATCCACCATTTACAACAAATGTATTTCCCTCTTCTGTTTCTATTATAGTCTTTGTTATTTGAGATACACGAATAGGAATCTGAGTCTTATTCTCATCTATAGTTACAGAACTAATACTTGAGACAATAAAATCTTTTTGCATATCAAGATAGAAACATTGATCACATGTAAACTCTATAAATTCCCAAATTACCCCAACAGTCATAGAAAAACAAAAAGCTACCATTGCCAGATAAAATGGTGACAATCGAATTGATCGACTACCTCTGTTTAGGATATTGAACATTGAAAACCCTATTGCCGCACATAGAAATCCGTTTATTGTATGTAGCATCGTGTCCCATCCTGGAATTGCGGTGTAGTATTTGTTCACTTCTCCAAGGATCTCAGCAGCAAAAATAAACAGATAGATAATAATCTGGAATACCGGAGGTATTTCTACTTTAAGTAATTGTTCAAACAAGGATGGCAACAAAAATAAAACTAACGACAAAATACAGATTGCTAAGCTCTCATAATTGTGGGTAAATGCACATCGAATAGATGTAATTATTACTAATACCCTCAATATGGAATAGACTATAAACTGCTTTTTATTCAATGCAATTCTTGCTTTTAATCGTTTGACATATTTTCTCATATTATTTGACCACTCTCACAAAAAATATATATAATCTTTTCCATAAAGTATCAACCTACATATTCCTTAAAATCAAATGCGATAGCAAGCTTTGTAGTTGTCTTTCTCATACTCCTCTTCTCCTTTTCTTATTTCGTAACAAATAGCACCAATCCACAAATTTTTCCAAATATCTTAAAAATGATTCTGCTGCAAATGAAAACATAATAAATAAAAGAATACACTCTAACGACATTGCTTCTAAAGCAAATAAATGATTAAAAAATACGCCGGTAAGAACCAATGCAATCATATTTCCAATCAACACTACCATTCGTAGTGTATTCATTGGTCGACTTACCTTAAATAAAACCATAAAACCAATAATAGAAAGCAATAATGTTGCAGCTGTAGATATATCTGCATTGTTAAGATGAAATGCC
>JBJEJH010000004.1:0-17332 GCA_051877855.1 Lachnospiraceae bacterium
GGCGTAGGAATTCGCGCTTTCCTATTTTCCTATGCCTACATCCCATTTTCACCAGCCTCATCCGGCATAGAAATTCAAGTTTGTCGAGATGAAAAGAGGGTCAAAAAATCATCGATATTCTATGCTCTGCACGAAATAATACAGGTAATCTGATAAAAAGCTACAAGCCATGCAAAAATGATACATAAAATCCGTTTAAAGGTGTATAATTGTTTATATATAAAAATTTTACCCCGTTAACTTGCAAAAAAATGCTAAGTGAGAAATGGAATTATCCACAAAATATTCCGGAGTTTATGTCAAATGGTGAATTGTTTTGATACGGAATGCAGGATTGTAAAGACGAAAGAAAGCGAAACTAATGTGAGTTTACTCACAAATTAGTTTCGCTTTCTTTTATTTTATAACACGTCGGCCCACGACTTAAGATAAATTTATTCTATTAAGGAGTGGATTCAAAAATCCCGAATTACCGAAAGTGCAGGAAGCGAATTTCCGTCATAATCAAATAAAGCCTGATTCGCCCATTCGTTGCCGCCGGGACCTCTTTCGCCGGTGTATAAGAGGGCTGCTTCATTTGCCCATTCTGAACCCGGAACCGGAATCCAGGCAGGCTCCCAGTAGAAAAATCCCCGTCCCTTTTCTTCCGGTACACCTTTAATAATTTGCAGGATATCCTGCAGAAAGCTGCACTGACCTTCCTTTGTCATCGGATGCTCTATCTTTTCCACAAGTGCAGGCTTGGTTGCCATTCCTTTCCGCTTATCTGCCAGAAGCTTCTCGTATTTTGCATAATCCTCCATGGTATATCCCATGGATACTTCATCCACGATTACATATTTTCCATAACGGGCAGCCATGTCCTTTAAATTAAACTCCAAGTCCTTCATCGGGCCATGCCAGAACGGATAGTAGGAGAAACCAATAATGTCAAAATCCTCCGTGGCGTACTTTATAAAATGGTCAAACCAGTCACGATACATGGCATTCTTGCCGCCGTTATCCAGATGAATCATGATTGGAATGGAAGCGTCAATCTCCCGGACAGCACGGATGCCGGCACTAATAAAACGGGCGATATTCTGATACTGCTTCTCTTCTGCCTCCGAGCGTTTAACGGAAATGTCCTCCGGAAGATCCGGTTTTTTCCCAAGGGGCCACAAAAGTCCGTTGGTAATTTCATTTCCAATCTGTACCATGGAAGGTTTTGCTCCTTCACGAATGAGTCTTAGCACAGAATCCCTTGTAAAATCATAAACCGCCGTCTCAAGCTCCGTGACCGAAAATCCCCTCCAGGCTTTTGGTACAGTCTGTTTTCCGGGGTCTGCCCAGAAATCACTATAATGAAAATTCAGCAACAATCCCATGTCATGGCCAATGGCACGCTTTGCCAGAAAAATCGTAGTCTCTAAATCATTTGTGCCTGCCCCGTAAGCTCTTTTTTCAATTTTTCCGGTTTCCTCGTCCACGATGGTCTCAAAAGGATCATTCCAAAGCTTCAGCCTGACATAATTAATCCCATATCTTTTCAGGATATCAAACAAATCCTCCTGCTTTCCCTCATCGTAAAATCTTCCGCCACAAGCCTCAACCTCCCGCAGCGAGGATACATCTACGCCTTTAACAAATTCCTCACGAAAATCCACCATAAAATAAATTCATCCTTTCACGGCTCCACCCGTAATTCCTTCCACATAGAACTTCTGCATGATGTAGAACAGAATGGAAATCGGAATCGATACCAGTACACCGCCTGCACAGAACTGTGTAAAGTAGTTGTTAATCAAACTCTTCTCCAGCATGTTAAACAGACCGATGGCAACGGTCCACTGTGAGGAAATGCCGGAATTTAAAATAATCTTTGCGTATACGAAATCCATCCATGGAACCATAAAGGAACTGATGATGGTATATACAATGATTGGCCGGCTCATTGGCATGACAATTTTTAAGAAAATTTGAAATTCGGTTGCCCCGTCCAGATAAGCTGCCTCACGAAGGGAAGCCGGAACCGTGTCAAAAAATCCTTTGGCAATCAGATAACCAAGACCCGAGGACGCGGAATATACCAGAATGAGTCCCAGGTGGTTATTGGTAAGACCTAAAGTTTTTAAGATAAAGTATACGGCAATCATGGATAAGATTCCCGGGAAAAGATTAATAATTACCGCAAGATTCATCAGTGGTTTACGCATTTTAAAACGCATGCAGGATGTGGCATACGCAACCATCAGTACAAAACAGGTTGAGATGATACAGGTAAAAACGGCAATAATAAACGTATTCTTAAACCAGTTCGGAAACTGTGCCACCGAATCTGCCGAAAAGAGAAGTTTCTTGTAATTGATAATACTCCATTCTTTTGGAAAGAAAGTGGAAGTATTAATACCCGGGTAGCTGCTAAAGGATGTTACTACAAGCCATAAAATCGGAATTAACCATATAATGGCGAGAACCAGAAGCAGCAAATTATGTGTTATAATCGGAATGGTTTTCTTTTTCATTACTGGAACATCTCCTCTCTGTCACCCTTAATCATCTGGTTAAATGCAACTAATGTAAATAATGAACAGATTACAAAGACTACAATACCGATGGCAGATGCCATTTTATAGTTGTAGTAATCCTGTGTCAGTGTAAAGAGCCATGTTACCAGAAGGTCGGTCTCCTTTGCCTGGGAATTTGCCATTGCCTGGTTGGCAGTAACGAAGAAGTTGGCAGTAAGCAGATAAATCACATTAAAGTTATTAATGTTCTTAACAAAATCTGTTACCAGGGAAGGACCCGTTACAAACAGCATGTACGGCATGGTAATGTGCCAGAAGATCTGCCTTGGATTAGCACCATCAATGCGGGCACTTTCCAGCTGCTCGGAAGGAATGTTCATGAGTACACCTGTTGCAATTAACATCTGATATGGAACACCAACCCAGATATTGATGATAATAATCATAATATGTGCCCAGATGGGTGCCGTCAGAAACGGAATGTAACTGCTACTGATTAGTCCGATGTCACGAAGCCATCCGGTCAGTCCGATATTGGCACAAATCGTATTGACAATGCCTCCGTCCGCAAAAAAGTTTCGCACCAGAAGGAGGGAAACGAACTGTGGAACAGCAATGGTAATGACAAATAATAATCTCCATACTTTTGGAGCCTTTGTTTTCTTGTTATTAATTAATAAAGATAATAAAATACCACCGATGTATGTAGTCGCAGTAGAAAAGAATGCCCATACAAGTGTCCATGCAAGAATTCGTACAAATGCATATCCAAATGTCACAGTAATTCCCCCGCCGCCAAACAGGTTGATGAAGTTGGTAAGTCCCGTCCATGTAAAGAGAGAACTTGGCGGCATATGTTGTTGATCATAGTTGGTAAATGCAACCAGAATCAGGATTAACAACGGTATGATGGTAAAAATGATTACTCCCAAAACAGGCAGGAATAATAAAGTAACATGAAACTTCTGATTGAGAAGTTCTTTGCAGTCTTCAAAAAAAGTATTAATATGAAGACCTTCTTTTGCGCGCTTTTGTAATTCATATACGGCGGTTGTGTTTCTCATGTAAAACAACAGCCAGGCAAACCATATTACAAAGGAAATCACGGAAATCAGCAGGATGAGGAACGAATGATCGTAATCATTAAATTCATTTTTCATGGTCTGCAGATTAAATATGGATTCCTGTTGTACAGTACCTAAAGTTGCGAATTTGCTCACGTATTCCGGTGCAAATCCAAATGTGTAAGCGATTACTGCCACCTGAATGATGGTTACAAGAATCGCCTTGATAAACTGCTTTCTTCTGGCATAGCCGGCGCCGACCCATAGGAGGGATAATTTTACGAAGAGATCGCCTTTTACGACAGCTTCTCCGAAATCTTTAAAAAATCCGCCAATCGATTTGAAAAAAGCATGAAAACCGGCTTTTACTTTTCCCATTCTCGCCCACTCCTTTGCAATAAATTTTAAGAAAGCGTCCTGGGATGATAGGGTAATTCCTGCCCCAGGACGCTTTGCATTTGAGCTTCTTGTGTACGATTTATTCTACAGGAGCAGTAACACCGGTTACCATATCATCCAGTGCTTTCTGAATTCCTGCTTCGTCATCTGCCTTCAGATTTCCATCAGTAATGGCTTTACCAAATGTAGCAGTCGGATCCCAGAACTTTCCGCCTACCAGCTGTACAACACCGAATGCAGACTGCTCGGCAAGAGCGGAAATAGCGATGTTGGAAGCAACTGCATCAGAAGAAGCTGCAGCGATGTTGGAAGGACCAATTTCACGTTCAGCAAAACGAATCTTCTGATTTTCTTCGTTGGTAATCCATTCAGCGAGTAATGCTGCCCATCCGGCATTCTTGGAGTATGCGTTAACACCTACAAGTTTGAAACCGGCTACAGAACCCTGCTGTACCTGCTTTCCATCCAATGTATATGTAGGAAGCTTTGTTGCTGCATAACCATCACCAAATGCTGTCTGTGCTGCTGTTGCATCCCATGTACCGGATACTACTGCACAAAGCTTTCCGCCTGCAATCTGATTGGAAATGTCACCATCAGCAATTGCCATGAAAGCAGGATTTGCAGCGATATCAATCAAGGCCTTTGTAACCTGAACACCGGTGTAACCATCAGCGCTCTTACCGTTAAAGTCAATGGTTGTTGTTCCGTCAGCGTTTAATCCGGTTGTGAAGCCTGCACCATAGAAGAAGGATGCATTGTACCAGCCGGAAGCAAATGTCATGCCGACTTTCTTTCCTGCCTTATCAGCAGCGGCAAGAAGAGAATCCCATGTCTTAACGTCTTCTGCAGAAACAAGGCTGGAATCATAGTATAAGAAGTAACCATTGTCAGCACTCATCGGATAAGCATAGAATTTGTCATTGTATGAAGCTGCATCTACAGAACCGGAAGCATTCGCAGCCTTTACATCAGCAACGGACTTTCCTGCATAAGCCTGAAGAGCACCATCCATGTCATCGATACAAAGAAGAGCGCCTGCATTTACAAGGTCAGGTAACTGGTCGGAAGCAAATGCATATACATCGGCAGCTGCTTCAATATCCGTAAGTACAACATCTTTTGCAGTAGATTCGGATTCAACACCAAGCTGAATTTCGAAATTTGCCTTGTCACCATACTGTGCAACGAAAGAATCAATCATGCCCTGAAGCATTTTCTGATCTTCTTCAGCACCCCACATGGTAAGTTTTACAGTTTCTTTTTCTGTTGTATTACTGCCGGCGTTTGTTGTTGAAGGGTTTTCTGTCTTTGAACCGCATGCTGCAAGGGACAGTGTCATTGCAGCAGCCACAGCTACAGCTGCGATTTTTTTAAATTTTCTCATAATTTTCTCTCCCTAATTGATATTTTTTATGATATTTTTTTACCGGGCATTTCCCCGATGAGTTACAGGTTTAATCAAAATTGGTAATGCGTTCATGCATTTTGCGGTAACGGAAACGAACCATTTCATTCTTTGCAAGAACGTCCTCTTCCGTACCAGTATATTGACAACGGATACAGTAATATTCCTTTTTATCCTTGTCGTAAAACATGTCGATGTCCAAGTCTCTCATAAAGCAGGAAGGACACCGGTAATTTAATTTGCCTTTTCCAGATTGAGCCATGTGGTAAATTCCTCCTTATCTGAAAGTTCTGCGGTATAGCCCAGTGTAAACATTGGTGAGAATGCATAGCCTTCCTTGACATAACCGACCGCATCTTGCTTTGATGCTTTCATGGAAACCCTGGTTTCAATGGCAGGAATCACTGCGGATACTTCATCGGCGCCGACAAGCTGCTCTTCACGGCACTTGTACTGGTAGTCAATGGACTTTGTTTCCGAACCCTTGCAGGTTAGTGTAATTCCGCACATATCCTCCGGATATTCTGTTGTACCGTAGCAGGCTACCATGTATTCGTTAATGGAAACCTTTGCATCCGGATTGGACATTTTGAGAAGCTTTCGCTCGATGCGGATTGCAGAGCTTCCTTCTTCGAAGCATACCCTCGTCTGAAGGGTTACCGTCAAATCATAAAATTCAATGTCAACCGGATCGAGAGTAAGGACTCTTGTGTTCCCTTCCTGTGAAAATTTTGCTTTGGTACGGCACAGGCACAAATCAACTTCTTCCCCATTGTAAGTGAGCTTAGCACTTCTTACGGTTCCTTCTCCGGCATAGTGTGTAAAGTAACCGGCACGGTATTTTTCCTGAATCAGGAAAGGATAGGATGCATCCTGTACGTGCTTTGTTCCGATACCTACCGGCCAGTTTAACTTAGCTGCATACGGTCGTAAGTCTACGATGGCTCCACCCTGATCCATGTTTACACATGCTCTCATGTATGGGTCACAATACCAGAAAATCTGTTTGTCAGAACCATAAAGGATGTCTTTCCATAATGCACATTCCGGTTCGGTGTAGGTCTTCTTTTCACGGTAGTAGTCAGCAAATTCAGCCATGGTCATGTCACAAAGCTTGCCTTCTTTCTTTAACTTCCCGTAATAAGCCATTCCGTCTTCATAGGATTTAAGAAGCAGTTCATAAGGTGCTTCCCATCTTCCCATCTTATTCATCCAGCCCGGACCTACAAACATCATGTTGTATGCGTAACCGTTGTTGTATTTTTCAAGAGAACGGTACTGGTCAACCAGATTATAAAGATAAGGAAACTCCCATGTCTTGGAATCGTAAATCATTCCTCTCAGCACATTCTGCGGATGGGTTCCGAAGTTCGAACCGTTTCCGTCATAACATGCAAGCAAATCTCTGGAAAGATGAGGAATTGCAACAATTCCGGAATCTTCTGCTTCGTTAGCGGCAGGAGCATGTGTGTTCTGCTTGGATGGAATCCATGGGTTCCATGGACCTCCGTCCATTAAGGTGTACCAGGAATTATTACAGGTATGGTAAGCCTTAGGACCTTCTTCCCAACAGGTAGCAACTGCACATTTTACAGAAGGATATTTTTCTTTTATGTAATTGGTAAGTTCTGCGTCCATGTAATAGGAACCGGTGGATTCCGGATAGAATCCGAAAATCTCATAAAACTTTCCAAAGACATCATCAACGATGGATTTCTTGTCTTCCATTGAGAACATCCAGATACAGAAATCCTTGGTCTTGTATTTCTCGCGGAATTCCTTACAAGGAAGTCCAAGAAGCGTAAGGGCAATTTCATCGCCATACTGTTCATGATCAGCCTTGGCAAGCGCGATTGCTTCCTCATTAAAAAGGCTGGCATATGTCATCTGAATGGTTGTTTTCAAACCATTCTTGTGGGCGATGGACTGCTGTGTCTTAAAAATGTCCAGTGATTCCGTAAGGAGTGCACTTCTTCCAATGTCTTCTTCCTTACCATGACCTGTCACCTTTTCAGCATACTCAGGCACCATTTCCGGACGATGGATAATGTTGACTACAAATTTGTCCATTCCAAATAAACCTCTTTCTGTGACTTTTTTCGTAAAATTGCGCATATTAATTGTAACGCTTGTTCAAATGCGCAATCGGTTGTTCTACAAAAACAGTTTAACAATTAATAGAATTGGTGTCAATGTATAGTTTAAATAATAAAACATGGTAAAAATTGTACATATTGCACAAAAGAATTTTGGAGAAAACGTGACACAGAAGAATTAGTTGCGCAAAATAATAAAAAGGAGCAATGGATGACATCATTCACGCTCCTTTTTGCACAAATATATTTTTCCTGCAAGTGCCCGGGCAGGAATCGAAAACATTATACGGACTGTGTAGAGGCTTTCAAAATAATATTATACCCTAAAAGCTGTACCGGTTTTACTTCACGTCCCTCAATCAGATTAATCAGGGTCTGGCATGCCTTGGAACCCATTTCCTGAATGTCAAACTTGATCGAGGTAATGGCTGTATTTGAAATAGAATTAACTTCCATCAGCGCACTGTCATAGAAAGAGGCAATTTTTACATCCTGAGGGACAAGCATGTGATCCCGTGACAGCTTGTTTAATACATGATGGCAGATGGAATCGTCCATGCAGATGATACAATGGACACCATGTTCCAGAAGATCATCTACCGCGCGGTCAATACCGGCCATGTTATTGACATCCAGATAAATATTTTCGTAATTAACGGTTCGGTCGAGCCTTTCATGCGCCTTGATATAACCATCATAACGCTTGTGATTAACAACGTGATTTTTACTGCCCCCAATCAGACCAAGATTGGTAATGCCTTTTAATAAAAGAAGGGAAGTCAACTCAACACAAGCATTAAAGTGGTCATTGTCAATCTGGATAACCCCTTCTTCGTCTGTTGTTCCAAGAGTCACAAACGGAACATGGTTTTCCAGAAGATACCGGATGGAGGGATCGTTCTCTATTGTGCGCGCAAGGATGATACCGTCGACCTTGTGGTTTGTGATTAACCGCTCTAAATGGCTGATGTCATTTCCGTTAATGGTGGATACAATGACATCATAATCAAGTTCCGATGCTGTTTCACTTATGCTGAACAGACATTTCTGGAAAAACGGAATGTCAATGATACGGTAATCTCCCGGAATGACAAAGCCAATATTATAGGTGCGGGATGTGGCAAGGCCTTTGGCAATTACATTTGGTGAATAATTGTGTTCGCTGATGTAATTAAGAACACGGGTCCTGGTTTCATTTCCAATCCGTCCTTTTCCGGAAATGGCACGGGAAACTGTGGTCTTAGAAACACCCAGGGCATCTGCAACATCGTTAATTGTGATTTTATTGGAATGAACTTGATTTGTGGAATCCAAGTCGATGCTCCTTTCTACTGAAAATTTATTATACAACGATTCATAAACAAACGGTGCGCATATGGTTGACGGAAAAATTGGGTCATGCTATAATGAGAACAACCGATTGCGCAGTTATAAGTTTATAATAGCACATATGAGAGAGAAGTCAAGAAATTAATGGAATTTATAAAAATTAGATAAAGGAGTGTTTTGATGAAAACGCATAGGCTCTATTTTGGAGCGGCTTATTATGATGAATATATGCCGTATGAACGCATGGATACGGACATGCAGATGATGCGTGAGGCAGGGATGAATGTGATACGGATTGCGGAATCGACCTGGAGTACCTGGGAGCCGGAGAATGGAAGATTTGATTTCACCCACCTGGTTCACATGCTGGATTGTGCGAAGAAGTATGACATTAGTGTTATTGTGGGAACACCGACCTATGCCATTCCTTCATGGATGGTAAAGGAATATCCGGACATTCTGTCCGTTACACACTCAGGGCCGTGTATTTACGGGCACCGGCAGAATATGGATATTACCCATCCGGCTTATCTTTTTCATTGCGAACGGATTATCCGGAAAATGATGGAGGTGGCGGCACCTTATGAGAATGTAATCGGATTTCAGATTGATAATGAAACCAAACCGTATGATACCTGTTCGGAACGTGCACAGAAACTGTTTGTTTCCTATCTTAAGGAAAAGTTTCCGGATATTGGGGAATTTAACCGTGAATTTGGTCTGGATTACTGGAGCAACCGGGTGGATGACTGGGAGAATTTTCCGGATATCCGCGGAACCATTAACCAAAGCCTGGATGCACAGTACCGGAAATTTCAGAGAAAACTGGTTACGGACTTTCACCGGTGGCAGGCAGGAATTCTTCGTGAATACATGAGAGAAGGACAGTTTATTACCCATAATTTTGATTATGAGTGGCGTAATTTTTCTTTCGGAATTCAGCCGGAGGTAAATCAGTTTGATGCAGCAGAATGCATGGATGTGGCAGGCTGTGATATCTATCATCATTCCGAAGATGAACTGACCGGAGCGGAAATTGCATTTGGCGGTGCGGTTGCCTATGCATTGAAAAAAGATAATTATCTGGTACTGGAAACAGAGGCACAGGGAAACTTTGGATGGCTTCCGTATCCGGGACAGCTTCGACTTCAGGCATACAGTCACGTTGCTTGTGGCGCTAATTCAGTCATGTACTGGCACTGGCATTCCATCCATAATGCCATTGAAAGCTACTGGAAGGGTGTGTTAAGCCACAATCTGAAGGAAAATGCAACCTATCGCGAGGCAAAAATCATCGGACAGGAATTTGCAAGAATCGGCGGACACATCCGGAATCTGAAAAAGCAATGTGATGTTGCAGTCATGGTAAGCAATGATTCACTGGTGGGATTTGAAGAATTTCCGGTGGATGACACCCTGAACTATAATGATATTTTAAGATGGATTTATGATTCTTTTTACCGGATGAATATCGAGTGCAGTCTGGTGAATGACAAAGAAGAAAATCTTTTGGAATATAAGGTTTTAGTGGTTCCTGCCCTGTACAGTGCGGATGAGGAAACCATAGCCCGTCTTAGAAATTACGTGGAACATGGCGGACATTTAATCATGACGTACCGTTCACTTTTTGCAGACAGGCAGTTAAAAATTTTTCCGGATGACCAGCCACATGGTATGACGGATGTAATCGGTGCAACCTATGACCAGTTCACCTGCCCGAAAAATGTTCAATTGTGTGGAGATGGTTTTTCTAAGGAAAAGAGTCTTGTCAGTCATTGGATGGAGCTTCTGATACCTGAAGAGGGAACGGCATGGGCAACATATTCTCATCCCTTCTGGAAGGAGTATGCGGCAGTGGTACATCATGCATTTGGAAAAGGTACGGCAACTTATATCGGATGCCATATGGATGAAGACTCTCTGGGGAATGTTCTTAAAAAGGTACTGGAGCTTGCAGGAATATCCGGAAAGAACACGGTGTTCCCGGTTATTATAAAAGAAGGATTCAATGAATATGATAAAAAGGTCCGCTTTTATTTCAATTATTCTTCGGATAAAGTGGAATTTGTTTATGAAGGCGCAGACGGAAAAGAGCTTCTGTCAGAAAAATTAGTGGAAAAGGGAACGAAACAGCTATTGGAACCGTGGGATTTAATGATTGTGGAAGCAGACTGTTAAGAAGGAGATGGTAGCATGAAAAAATATAAGTGGATCATAGGATCCTTGGTTTCTGTACTGATTTTCGGACTGACAGGCTGCCAAAAAGAAGCGGCAACCACAAAGGTTTCCTTGAGCACATCAGAACCGGAAATTTTCGTGGAGGCAGTATCGGACATGCCGGAGGATTTTGTACTGGGTGCAGATGTTTCAACACTTCTTGCTCAGGAAAAAAGCGGTGTCCGGTACTATAATGAAGAAGGACAGGAACAGGATTTACTGCTGACCCTTGCTGAAAACGGAATAAACACCATCCGTATCCGTGTCTGGAATGACCCTTATGATGCAGACGGAAATGGATACGGAGGCGGAAATAATGATGTGGACACTGCCGTAGAAATTGGAAAGAGAGCTTCTAAATATGGTCTTCATGTAATGGTGGATTTTCACTATTCGGATTTCTGGGCGGACCCGTCAAAACAAATGGCACCAAAAGCATGGGACGGAATGACGGCAGAGGAAAAAAAACAGGCAGCATATGAATTTACCAGAGATTCCTTAAAAAAGATGCTGGATGCAGGTATTGACATAACTCTGGTACAGATTGGAAATGAAATCACAAACGGTCTTTCCGGTGAAACAAAGTGGAGTGACCGGTGCCGCATTCTTACGGGTGCAGCAGAAGCTGTAAGGGAGGTTTCAAAGAAAACAGGAAAGGAAATTCTGATTGCAGTTCATTTTACCAATCCGGAGACACCGGCAAACTATGAACGTTATGCACAGATGCTGAATAAATTTGAAATAGATTATGATATTTTTGCAAGTTCCTATTATCCATACTGGCATGGAACAACAGAAAATCTGAAAGAGATTCTGAAGAAGATCGGTGAGGGATACCAGAAAAAGGTCATGGTGGCAGAGGTTTCTTATGCTTATACCATGGAAGATGGAGACGGATTTGGCAACACGATTTCAAAGGAGACGGTTTGTGAACTTCCCTATCCGGTAACCGTGCAGGGACAGGCAGACGCTGTCCGTGACGTGGTACAGGCAGTTGTGGACACGGGTGATGCCGGCATGGGCGTGATTTACTGGGAACCGGCCTGGATCCCTGTTCCGGCAGAATCGCAGGAAGAACGGGAGGAATGCTGGAAAACCTTTGGCTCCGGCTGGGCAAGTATTTATTCGGCAGACTATGACCCGGAGGATGCCGGCGTTTACTACGGAGGTTCTGCCTGGGATAATCAGGCACTGTTTGATTTTGAGGGACATCCGCTTGCATCCTTAAGTGTTTTTCGTTTTTTAAGAAGCGGAGCAACAACCGATTTAAAAATGGATGATGTCCGGGATATTTCTGTGAAGGTACGGATGGGTGATGAAGTAAAGCTTCCGCAGACGACAGAAATCGTTTTGAATAACGGAGAAATTCGCAAAGCAGATGTAACATGGAATCTTGAGGGCGTTCAGATTGATAACACAAAACCCGGAGAGTACCGGATTTTGGGAACCGTGCATTGGGAAAACGAAGAACATACGACATTCTGCACAGTAAAGATTGTTGAAAAAAATTATGTGGAAAATCCGGGTTTTGAGGATAAAGACCTTTCCATGTGGGTTCTTAATAATGTGGAGAATCAGACGACAGAGCTTTTTGTGTCGGAAAAGTCCGTGGATGCGGTGGAAGGAAGTAAATCCATGCATTTTTATTCCACCAATAATGTGGCTTTTACCATGGAACAGACCATTACGAATCTGAATCCGGGAACATATAAATATACGATGGCAATGCATGGAGGAGATGCAGGAAGCCAGGCGATAGAAATCTATGCTTATGCAGATGGAAAAGAATACCATCAGGAATTTGCCATTACCCAGTGGCAGGATATTAAGCATCCGGTCATCGAGGCAATTACCACCACGGACGGAACCATAACCATTGGTGTGAAGGTTCAGTGTAATGCCGGTGCATGGGGAAACCTTGACGAATTTCTGCTTGCTCCCGTAGAATAAAAAGGTTGTGAAGAAAGTGGATGCCGTATAATGGCATTAGAAATAAAGAACGATGGAGGTACGTCATGAAGAATTTGGGTGTATTGAGAAATGAGCTGGAAAGCGGAATGTATGATGAAATGCTGAGGGATGTCTATGAAGATTCCTCCTTGACAGGGTATCAGAGAGAACGTTATGTTAATTTACTAAATCTTTTTGAAAAAACTTTTGGAGAAAAGGAAGTAGAAATTTATAGCGCACCGGGTAGAAGTGAGGTTTGCGGTAATCATACGGATCATCAGAGAGGACAAGTGCTTGCTGCTTCCATTAATCTGGATGCTATTGCAATTGTTTCAAGAAATTCAGAGAACCGAATTCGGCTTGTATCGGATGGTTATCCGATGATTACGTTGGATTTGAAAGATTTGACAACGAAGGAGGAAGATAAGGGTTCTTCCGGGGGTCTGATTAAAGGAGTTGTGGCAGGTCTTGCTAAAGCAGGATACCAAACGGAAGGATTTGATGCATATGTAACCAGTGATGTGCTGATTGGTGCCGGGTTATCTTCTTCAGCAGCGTTTGAAACCATCATTGGAACGATTATTTCCGGATTGTTTCATGAGATGAAGATTAGTCCGGTGAAAATTGCTCAGGTCGGTCAATATGCAGAAAATGTATTTTTTGGAAAGCCTTGCGGCTTAATGGACCAGATGGCTTGTTCCGTGGGTGGTTTGATTCATATTGATTTTAAGGATACAGCTGCACCGGTGGTTGAAAAAGTAAATGTTGATTTTTCGAAGTTTGGACACAGCCTTTGTATTGTGGATACCAAGGGCTCACATCAGGATCTGACGGATGATTATGCGGCAGTTCCTAAGGAAATGCAGGCAGTGGCGGAATATTTTGGAAAAGAGGTCCTGCGTGAAGTGGATGAGAAAGACTTTTATGCAAAGATTGCCGATGTCCGCAAAAAGACCAATGATCGTGCAGTACTCCGTGCAATCCACTTTTTTGAAGAAGAAAAAAGAGTGGAAAACATCGTGAAGCACTTAAATGAAGGAGACTTTGAAACATTTCTTCAGATGATTACTCAGTCCGGCAATTCTTCCTTTAAATATCTCCAGAATGTATATACCAGCAAGGATGTGAAGAATCAGGGCGTATCCGTTGGACTTGCAGCAAGTGAAACAGCGCTTTG
Organism: Lachnospiraceae bacterium; assembly: GCA_051877855.1. Classification (GTDB taxonomy): domain Bacteria; phylum Bacillota; class Clostridia; order Lachnospirales; family Lachnospiraceae; genus MGBC120314. The sequence goes on from JBJEJH010000004.1 coordinate 14,148, forward strand.
CAAAAAAGGGGCAACGAGGGTTCATGGCGGTGGCTTTGCCGGAACGATTCAGGCATTTGTGCCGGATGAGATGGTTTTAGAATATCGCGAATTTATGGACAGTGTTTTCGGGCAAGGTTCCTGTCATGTGCTGAAGGTTCGCAAATATGGCGGAATGAAGGTACTGGCATAAGACTATTCATGGCGGAGGTGTTGTTATGTATGAAAATATTGCAAAATTAGTAAAGTATGGTCTGGATAAGGGATTAATCAAAAAAGAAGATAAAATTTATGCGACAAATCAGATACTGGAGGTCATGGGGCTGGATGATTATGAGGAGCCTGAAATGATAGAAGGCTATTCCAATCTGGAAGAAATTCTTGATGGCCTCTTAAAAGAAGCCGGGGAACGTGGACTTTTGGAGGAGGGCGTTGTGGCAGCAGATTTATTTGACACAAGGCTCATGAACTGCCTGATGCCAAGACCGAGTGAGGTCATTGATGAATTTAACCGCCGTTATGCCAATTCACCGAAGGAAGCGACGGATTATTTCTACAGGCTGAGCCAGGATTCAAATTATATCCGTAGGGAGCGAATTAAACGGGACATGAAGTGGACCGTGGACAGTGTTTATGGCGAGATTGAGATGAGTATTAATCTTTCAAAGCCGGAAAAGGACCCGAAAGCCATTGCTGCCGCAAAACTGATGAAGCAAAGCAGTTATCCAAAGTGTCAGCTATGTGTGGAAAATGAAGGTTACGCCGGGAGACTGAACCATCCGGCAAGACAGAATCACAGAATTATTCCGATTACCATTAATAATACTCCCTGGGGATTTCAGTATTCCCCATATGTTTATTACAATGAGCATTGTATTGTGCTTTCGGCAGAACACAGTCCGATGAAGATTGATAAAACGGCATTTAAAAAGCTGTTTGATTTTATTACATTATTTCCACATTATTTTGTGGGTTCCAATGCAGATTTGCCGATTGTGGGGGGCTCCATTCTTTCTCATGAGCATTTTCAGGGCGGCTGTCATGATTTTCCGATGGCAAAGGCTCCGGTAGAAAAGACATTTACCGTAAAAGACTTTGAAGATGTTGAAGCCGGTATTGTAAAATGGCCGCTTTCGGTTATTCGAATCCGTGGGGAGAAGGCAGAACGTCTGGTGGAACTGGCGGACCATATTCTTAATACATGGCGAGACTATACGGATGAAGAAGCATTTATCTTTGCCAAAACGGATGGCGAGCCGCATAATACGATTACACCGATTGCAAGAATGAGTCAGGGAAAATACGAACTGGATTTGACACTTCGTAATAATATTACCACTGAGGAATGTCCGCTTGGTGTTTTTCATCCGCATGCGCAGTATCATAACATTAAGAAAGAGAATATAGGCCTGATTGAAGTGATGGGACTTGCAATCCTTCCGGCAAGATTAAAGGAGGAGATGACACTTCTTTCCGGATATCTTGCAAAGGGGGAGGATTTCTCCGGTGAAGAGAGTCTTATAAAACATAAAAAATGGGTAGAGAATTTTCAGGAAAATTATGATTTATCAGGAAAAAATGAGCAGGAAGTCATGGAGATTCTTCTTCAGGAAATGGGAAAAACGTTTGTGGGTGTCTTAGAAGATGCCGGTGTGTATAAATGCACACAGCAGGGAAGAATGTTCTTTGACCGGTTTATAAACAGTTTGTAGTTGATATCATGTTTTCCCCGGTGGAAAAGAAACCTTTTCGGTGACGATTTCACAGACTTCAAAATAGAAGAAAGCGAAACTAATGTGAGTTTACTCACAAATTAGTTTCGCTTTCTTTTATTTTATGGGTTGCATGGCTCAGCTTTATCGTTAAATTCGACCATAAAGCTGTGTCATTTCTTTGATTCTTGCCGCCAATTCCTTCGATAACTGCTGCTTTGTAACTCTCCACTGCCAGTTGCCCCCCAGTGTAGACGGCTTATTCATACGGGCTTCATTGGACAACCCAAGATAATCCTGCATTGGTATGACACAAAGCTTTGAAACGCTTCTCATGGTTGCATGAATTAACACATCAACGATTTCAGAATCAGAAGAATTATGATCCGTAAAATATCTTCTTACATTCCTTCGCTCCTCTCCTGAAATCTCGCTCCACCATCCCGCTAAAGTCTCATTGTCATGAGTTCCTGTATATACAACGGAATTGGTTGTATAATTGTGCGGCAGATAATCATTGGCACTTCCCGAATCTCTGGAGTCAAAGGCAAATTCGATAACCTTCATACCCGGAAATCCTGTGTTCTTAACAAGACTACGAACGGAATCGGTAACAAAACCAAGGTCTTCTGCAATGATTTCCCGCTTTCCAAGCTTTGCTTCTATTCTTTCAAATAATTCAATTCCGGGACCCTTCTCCCAGTGACCATTCTTAGCAGAAGTATCACCGTAAGGAATGGAATAATATTCATCAAATCCCCTGAAATGATCAATACGGACTATATCGTATATATTAAAGCAATAATTCATGCGGGATATCCACCACTCATATCCTGTGGCTTTATGATAATCCCAGTTATACAAAGGGTTGCCCCACAACTGTCCGTCTTCTGAAAATCCATCCGGAGGACATCCGGCAACCGCAACCGGAACATTATCCTCATTAAACTGGAATAACTTACATCCCGCCCAGACGTCAGCACTGTCATATGCAACATAAATCGGAATATCTCCGATAATTTTAACACCCTTGTCATTGGCATATTTTTTGAGTTTCGTCCATTGCTCAAAGAAAATATACTGCACGAACAACCAGAATTCCACATCAAAATAACATTCTTTTCTGTAATAATCCATGGAATATCCGTAACGTTTTCGAATATCCTCCGGCCACTCATGCCATGGTTTCTGTTCAAATCTGGACTTTAATGCCATAAATAATGCATAATCATAAACCCAGTAATCATTCTTTTTAAGGTACTCATGGAAATGAATATCATCATTTATTCCGCTATTCTCATAAGCTTTGCGAAGCAGCTTAAATCTCTCATCATATAATTTTTTGTACTCAACTTTTTGGGGATTCTCACCAAAGTCTGCCTTATCACACTCTGCCTTTGTAATCCAACCGCGATCAATCAAATCCTCTAAATCAATAAAATACGGATTACCGGCAAAGGTTGAAAAAGACTGATATGGTGAATCACCAAAACT
>JBJEJH010000005.1:0-59361 GCA_051877855.1 Lachnospiraceae bacterium
TGGCGAAGGACTAACCGCCTACCGTAAATGGTAGCACCCATAAAAATAGTGTAACCGAAGGAATTGAAATATACAATAGAAAAAAGAACAAATACTACACGAAATAACGATAAACGAATACCTTTTCCATTAACGATGGCAGGTTATAGAAATAATGTATCAATTATTTTACACTTTGTTTACACACCCCAAGTCAGTACCCCGGAAGTCTCCTTTCTATGGGATTTTGCAGGTTCAGGCTTTTGTTTAAGTCCCATCTTCCACATTAGCTTATGGAATGGGAAGTCTTATTTTTCAAGTAGTGCATCTCTGATTTGACAATCCATTGTTCAGTTTCATCCAATGCAGCTTTTATTGAATCTATTCTAACACTATAACTTAAGCTGTACCTACTCTCTGCTTCCCAAGTAGAATACATCAATGCATTTTTAACAATTCATTATTACATTACTCAGTGCCTTTGCTAAATAATCCTCATACATCATATACTCCTTCTCTACTGTATATTAACTTTCCCTTTGTTAATATATCTTTACAAACTGAATCCTTAGATTCTTTAATTGAAGCTATGGAATTAAACTGTAATATATCATAATCTTGCTCTAAGTCGATATTATATAATCTATTTGTAAATTCTTTATAATCTTTAGCATTAAATAATTTTGACCTTGTGATATTACTTACTATTGCTATATCTATGTCTGATTTTTCAGTGCACCTCTCCTCAACAGATGAACCAAATATATAAATATGTTCTATTTTTGAACAAATTGGTGCTATCTCCAAAATCTTTTTTATTATCTCAGCCTTTATATCTGCAACCTTTATATCTGTTCCAGTATTTGTCTTAATAGATACAAGTCTACACATTTAACTCACCTCCAATTAATCTACTTTTATAATTTATTATACCGCAAAACTATGGAAATTACAAATTAAGGCTCATCTTTGATTTGAAATTTTTATTAAAAAAGCAGCAACGAGATTGCCCCATCTTCCACATTAACCTTTTAAAATTTTTTTCGAATCTTTATTATAAAAATACCAATAATTATTAATATTCCCAAACAACATTGCACATAAGTAGAGACACTAAGATTATACGGATTTTTTGATATAACAATAATATAATTTGAAAGATTATCAGCGTATTTATTTTTTTCATTTTCATCTATCATATTATTCTTGATATCGTTAACTCCACTTGGACTTTCTAAAAAAATTCCTTTTATGTTAAAATTTTCCTCCAAAACCTCTTCAGGCAATCCATCCTTTATCAAAACTACCAACTTTCCATCCGATAATTCACCGATATAATAATCTTTATCAGAATTATTCGTTGCTATTTTATCTATACTTTTTAATTTTACAGAAAGAAAACTATTATTTAATTTATCCTGACTAACATCTTCATATTGTCTGAAACTCATAAATGTTTTAAGGATTCTTTCACCCGTCAAACAACTAATTAAAATACAAAACAGTACAACGATTGGCATAATCACCTTATTTATAAATTTTTTCATAATACAGACTCCTTTTCAAACTCAATAAACTTTTTCCCATCATAAATGAGCCACCCTCTTGTTCCTTCTTCCAGTCGGTCAAATATTGATTTTTCAATTTGAAATTCAATCTTTTTAACGCCAATCATAAAGGAAACCATATATTGTATATCCTTCGTCATAAAACTTCGGCTTGAATCTGCATAGGCAAATATTACTCCATACCCGGTTAATGGCGCATTAAAATTTTCAATACAATATTTCGATATAAGTTCTGCTTTTACTTTTACATTTTTACTCATATTGCCTCCTGAAATGGAATCATTATATGTGCAATAAAAAAACCATTTTCTTCACCAAAATCTACCAGTCCACCATATTCATCTGTTTTACTTCTAATAATCTGAATTCCTATACCATGCACTTTGCTATCATCTTTATTTGTTTTCAACTTCGGATTACGATCTAAAACAGAATTATCAATACTATTTTTACAAATTATGTTATACATTTTGTTATGTAGAAAAATTCTTAATTTGATTGTCTTTCCTGTTGATATATCAGACGCTTCGAATGCATTATCCAGCAGATTCATTAAAATTAATGAAACATCTTTTTCAATTTTTCCTAAACACAGGTCATCCATTGTAATTTTAAAATCCATTTCATAATTTTTGCATTTTGTAGAAAAATCATTTAATATGGCATTTATCATTTTATTATGCTTCGAAAAAGAAAGTAACTGCTCTGCGCCTGTTTTATCACTCTTCAGCAATCTCATTACCTCACATACATCTCCATTTTTCAACATGGAATAGTACATATTATTTGTGCTGATAATATTGTGTCTTATTTTCCTGGCTTCAAAATAATCCTGTTGCATCATCATCACTTTTTCTTGTTCTTGTTCACATTTATTCCGGAGCTTTATATTTTGTATTTTAGTTGCATTCGTTCTTTGCATATAAAAAATCATCCCGTATGTTATTACAAAAAATACTTCCAAAGATGCAATCATGCTTTGAGTAAATAAATCTACTTCCACCATTGCACCGGCATTTTTATTTGCATGTGTATACAAAGCTATACGAAAAATTTCTACACATATTACATAATACAATTCCATCTTCCATTCTCTATATTGCTTTTTTGTAATATACCAGACACACCAAAACAGCAATATACATAAATTGAATTGTGAGAAAAATACCGATACTCCGATACTACCAACCATAACATTTTCGGTAAGTGTTTTGCCCATTGCCATTCTGGTCAAAAGCAGCGGCAATAATCTGGATAAAAAAATAATTACATAAACTATCGCCATTATCATCTCATGAACCAAGACACTTCCCTGTAAAAATGTCCTGCAATACATTAATGTAAAGAAACTTACCAAAAAGCTCATAATCCAAAAATCTTTTACAGATATAAAACACATACTAATGAGAAGAATGTAACCTATCACAGGAAACCTATTTTCCATCTTTTTTCCGCATATACTATGAAGTACAAATGCTATAACAATGCTTTTTATTATAGACAAAATCATAAGAATAACTGTAGATACCATCTATTACATCTCCTTTCTCAAAAATTTCATAACAACTTTTTGAACGTTTAGCTGACGTTCTCTACTTATATTAAATCTCTCACCGCCTTTCAAAATAATATGATTTCTACATATTTGATCAATATATTCCATATTAATCACAATACCTTTCTGAATTTGTATAAAGTCCATTTTTTCCAGCCCCTCATAATAGTCGCTAATTTTCCCCCTTACCCTTATACAATTATTTTCACAATAGACATTAATGTAATGACCATTACTTTCAATATAAAGTATTTTTTTCTTTATTACTTCAAAACGTTTTTTTCCACTATTGAACACTACCGTTTCATTCATAACACTCAAATCATTTTTTATATAATTTGCAGCCTCATGAATTTCGGTTTCTAAGTATTTTTTTCTAATAAACCGTACGGGTCTAATATGTATTGATTCAAAAACAAAGCTTTCATAATTGCTAACAAAGAAAATTTTTATATTCTCATTTTGCTTATATAATTCCTTTGCTATTTGAATACCATTCTCACCACCAAGTTCTATATCCATAAAGCATCCATACGCATTTTTCACTTCCCCGCTTTCCAGCATATTTTGTCCGGAATTAAAGCATACAAATTTGACATCTTGTATTTCACCTAATATTTTTTTAACTTCTTCCCGGATATATGTATGAATATAAAGATCATCATCACAAATAAGCAATTTTTCCATATTTCTCCTAACTTATAGCTATAATTTTCTTAAGTATAGCTAAACTGATATCTTTTTACAATTATGCCGGCAAGATTTACACATATTTGGCAAAATACGCATTTATAGTTTATTTTGCATTACAATTTTTTATAAATTCTATTGACATCTATATCGTAGTGCGATATAATTTGTACATCGTACTACGATATATCGCACTAAGAATAAAGGGGAGAATATAATTTGGACGCACATATTAAAAAGGTTTATGTTCCCATGACGGAAACAGGATTCTACATTTTGCTGTGCCTGCAGCAACCAAACCATGGTTATGGCGTAGTTCAGAAAGTGAAGGACATAACCAACGGTGAAATCATTTTGCCACCGGGAACCATGTACGGAAGTCTGTCTAAGATGGAAAAAGATGGGCTCATTGCTTTTCAGAGGGAAGAAGATAAAAGAAAGATATATCAGATTACACAACTGGGATCAGAGGTACTGGAAATTGAAACGAAACGCATTGAACGCTTGTACCGCAATATGAAGGAGATGGAATAATGAAAGATAAAAAAACAGTTTTTAAATATTTTACAATTCCTGAATACAACAAGGAAGAACAATTCTTAAGTGCCATGCATGAAGCAGGATGGAAACTAACACACATTTCTTTTATAGGATTATATCATTTTGAGAAATGTGAACCGGAGAAGGTGTCCTACCGCCTGGATTATAATCCGGAGGGAATCAATAATAAGGACGAATATGTTCAAATGTTTTCTGATTGTGGCTGGGAATATCTGTTTGATTATGTGGGTTACAGCTATTTCCGCAAGTCAAGCCAAAACCTACAGGAAAACGAAGAAATCTTTTGTGATGACGAATCCAAATTAGATATGATGAAACGGGTATTCAAAGGGAGAATCGTTCCACTCATTATCATCTTTTTCGGTATTATCATTCCGCAACTGTTGATAAATTCTCTTGGGCACGGCGACGGTTCTATTGTCCAGAACACTTTATCCATTTGTTTTATTTTACTTGCCGCTATCTACCTTGCTCTTTTTGCGACCTTTACATACCAGTTATACCGGTTTGAAAAGAAGTTTGACAATCAAGGAACCACGACAAAAGCCAAGTATATCGGGCTGATGTGTGTTATTGTTGTCATGGCTCTGTTTGTTGGTGCTATATTTTTTATGAATCTATGAAACATTACCGTTATTCAATATGAAACAGTCGTTAAGGGGCTGTCACACTAAATTCTTAGTATGACGGGCATAGGAAGCCAAAAGTACGAATTATACCCCACCGAAGGGTTCCAGGCGGGGTATAGATTGCAAATTGTACGAATTTTACCCCACCGACGGATTCCAGGCGGGGTATAGATTGCAAATTGTGCGAATTTTACCCCACCGGTGGATTCCAGGCGGGGTATAGATTGCAAATTGTGCAAATTTTACCCCACCGGTGGATTCCAGGCGGGGTATAGATTGCAAATTGTACAAATTTTTCCCCACCGGTGCGCCGGAGATACAGCAAGTTTCAGGTGGGGCATCAATCCTGACATATGGAAATTGAATTAGTAGTTTGGGGCCATCGCCAAAGTGATATGCTCTTTACTCTTCGCTTTGCGCAATGCGTGCAGCCCGCACAGCTTTACTTAATTGATCTGCGCAGGATGTGCTTCGCGCACCGCAGATATTTCCTGAAAGTTTCTCAACAATGAAATCCACGGTCTGTCCCTCAACAAGTATGCCGATCGCTTTAAGATTGCCGTTGCATCCACCCTCAAAGGATACATTTCTTACCACTTCTCCATCAAGATCAAGATGAATTACTTTCGAACAGGTTCCTGTTGTCTGATAATCAAAATGAAACATCATTTTTTCTCTCCTTACAATCAAACATTTTTTTCCATATATACAATTACAAATCTCGGGTCAGGTTTCTTATCTTCCTCAGCCTCCTGCTTGCTGACCGGTGGAAATAACTTTCTGCAATCCTTTGTATAATCTGCGGTGTAACCCAGCTTTTCATAAAATCCTACAGCCTCATCACGGCTTGTAATAATGATTTTATGAATTCCTTTTTCCAGAATCCATTTTTCCGCCTCTTCAACAGCAAGACGCCCTGCACCACATTTTCTTGCATTTGAAACCGTCGCAACCCTCTCAATCTTGGCATAGCCTTCCTGTGGCACGGCATGAATGCGGCAGGTGCTCAGTGGTTTTCCCGCATCATCCATAACAAGAATATATTCCGATTCCGGTGTATCCGTGTCGAATTCTCCTTCAAGCTTAACATCAAACCCAAAGACCATCGCTTCGGTTCTCACATAATAAACCCCTGCCCTTGCCCAGGTATCTACTGCACGAACTGCTCTCATAGCTCTCACTCCTTTAATACTCCCACTTAATCAAAGTCTTTTCGATCTTATTGACAAGAATGTCAATCACCGTAGTGATGACCCCCACCGTCAGGATGCCTGCCAGAACACAGCGATAATCCGCAAAGCTCTTATATTTCTCAATAAAATATCCAATACCAAGATTCACGCCAAGCATCTCTGCACCGGAAAGACACATAAATGCACCTCTAAGACTTTTGGAAATACTTCTTATAATTCCCGGAAGGCAATACGGAAAAATAATCTTCACCAGCATTCCTACGGTTCCAACGCCCATCGTTCTTGCTGCCTCAATAATCTTATGGTCAATCTGACCAACCCTTGCAACCGTTCCCTGAAACGTAGGCCAGAATACCGCAAAAAATATAACTGCGATCGCTGCCTGACGGAAGGTTGAGAAAATCATAATGAGATATGCTGAAAACATAAGGGGTGGTATCAGTGTAATGACATTGGAAATCGGAAGAAGCACTTCCCTTATCCGCGGAACCCAGCCTGCCAGAAGTCCAAGCAAGGTACCAAGCACCACCGCCAGCAAAAATCCCCAGAAAAGAAGTTGTACGGAACCCAACACATCCTTAAAAATCTCCGATGGCTTTTCAACAAATACATGAAAGAGGCCCTCTGCCGATGGAATGAGCAGATCATTGTGAATCCAGCCAAGCTTGTAAGAAAGTTCCCAGAGGATAAAAAATCCAAACAGCACCACCGCGATATCCGATGTACTCTTTTTCTTTCCTGCAAAAAGGGTCAGTACATAAATTACATAGGAGATCAAAAGTACCACCACATACGCTGCACTGTCATAATAAACCTTGTGCACCGTAAAGTACGGAAATGTAAGGGTCAAAATAATGTTGACCATCATAAGCAGGGTCGCAATGCCAAATTCCACATACATATTTTTTTCAAGTCTAAAAAAATCTCTCATAAAGCTACCCCCGCATCAATATTATCTTCCACGTGATCATAGAAGGATGAAATAAGCTGTCGGTGCAGTTTTTCATATTCATCCGTTCGAACCAGTTCATCCCGTACTCTCGGATGAGGCAGATTAACCTTCAGTATATTTCGAATCTTACCGGGCTCCATAACCACAACCCGATCCGCAAGGAGTATCGCCTCATCAATATCATGGGTTATGAACACCACGGTTTTCTTATGTTCCACACAAAGCTTCGATACAAGCTCCTGCAATTCAAGTCTAAGTTTCGGATCAATCGCTCCAAAGGGTTCGTCTAAAAGAAGGATGTCCGACTCTAAGGCAAGTGCTCTTGCAACGGCAACTCTCTGTTTCATGCCGCCTGAAAGCTGACTTGGATAACGATCCATAGCACTTGTAAGTCCAACACTTTCCACATACTTTCTTGCAAGTTCCTCCCGTTCCTTTTTTCTGTATCCCTTGCCGCTTTGCTTAATACCAAACAGAACATTTCCCTTAACCGTAAGCCACGGGAATAAGGAATACTGCTGGAATACCACGGCCCGGTCAATTCCCGGACCCTTTATCTCCTCTCCGTCCACCAGTATCTTGCCTTCCTTTGCACGGTTAAGACCGTTAAGAATACTCAAAAGCGTGGATTTTCCGCAGCCGGAAGAACCCAGTATACATACAAACTCACCGGCACGAATGTTCAGATTAATATTCTTAAGCGCCGCAAAACTTGTCTTCTTATCAACGTAGTCAAAGGATACGTCTTTTATTTCGATCTTATATGGATTCCCTGATAAATCCCTGCTGCTTCTATTTTCCATTCCCTTACTCCTGTTTCTTTTTTATTCTGTCCTTCGTTACTCATCCTCATAAAGTGCCGTAGAAAGGTATCTTTCAACGCTGTCCGGGAATATAACCACGATATTCTTTCCCTTATTCTCCGGCCTTTTTGCCACCTCTTTGGCTGCATACAACGCAGCTCCCGAAGAAATTCCCGCCAGCACCGCATCACTCTTTGCCAGGTCCGATGCCGCCGTCAACGCCTGATCGGTCGTCACCGGAATGACTTCATCATATACTTCTGTGTCAAGGGTATATGGGATAAAACCTGCACCCAGTCCCTGTAACTGATGGGATCCGGCTCTTCCCTCCGAAAGAACCGGTGAGTCCTTCGGCTCCACTGCGATAACTTTAATGTCCGGATTAACCTCTTTTAAGTATCTGCCTGCACCGGAAAGGGTTCCTCCCGTACCCACACCGGCCACAAGAATGTCCACCTTAGATGAAGTGTCCCTGTAAATCTCCGGGCCGGTGGTCTCATAATGGGCCCGTGGGTTGGCATCATTGGTAAACTGTCCCGGTATGAAGCTGTGGGGAATCGTTTCAGCAAGTTCCTTAGCCTTGGCTATTGCCGCCTTCATTCCACCCTTACCATCCGTAAGCACCAGCTCAGCACCATAGGCCTTTAATACATTGCGCCGTTCTGCACTCATGGTATCCGGCATGACGATGATAACCCTGTAACCCTTTGCTGCCGCAACCGCTGCCAGTCCAATACCCGTGTTTCCACTGGTAGGCTCAATGATGACAGATTCTTTTTTCAAAAGTCCCTTCTCCTGTGCATCCTGTATCATGTAAAGTCCCACACGATCCTTCACACTGCCTGCGGGATTGAAATATTCAAGTTTTGCAAGTATCGTTGCATCCAGGTTATGCGCTCTTTGATAACCATTTAAACGCAACAGCGGCGTCCTGCCAATCAACTGAGAAACATTTTCTACTACCTTCATGAAAACAATCTCCTTTTAATCTCTAAGCTTATGTTCAATCGGATTGATGGATGCATCTACCGAAAGCACTCCATTTGCCGGATTTCGATCACTCCATTTCTTAGAATTCCAAATCGTCGTGGAAATCACGGACTGGTAATCCTCCACCGTCTCATTCTTCGGATGTCTTAAATATACCTCATCCGGTGTGTTACTAAGCTGCTTTCTTGCACCGTCCGTTGCCCAGAGCTTGTCATACGGAACCTGTGATGCAATGCGGTATGCATAGCTTCTGAAAAGCTCCGGACCGCCCCCTGTCGGAAATTCAAAAAAGGTGTATTTTCTGAATACCGGCAGGCTGAAAAGATCCTTTACGTAACCCCAGATATTCGGATATTCCGTGATTCTCTTCTTAATTGGTCCCACATTGCGATAATAACTGGTTTCCCAGCGCACCAGGGTCACATATAAGCGTACATCCGAATCGGTTATATAATCTCCGAAGATAAAACGATTGGTTTCCAGTCTCTTATCAAGCTTCTCAAGAGATTCAAAGAAATCCTCATAAGCCTCATTATAAGCTTCCCAGGACTGGCAGAAGGCCATACGATAGTGTCCGTTGTTAATATGTGGGAACAGCCAGTCGTTAAACTCATCAATTTCCTTTCTGTACTTTACCGGATAAAGATCCGGGGCATCAACCGGCTGAAACTTTCTGAACTGAACCTCAATATAATTGGTAAGTCTGTGATAATCATTGTTGACTGCCTTTTTTTCCTTAAGATCTACAAAGGTAGGAGTTGTCGCTCTGCCTGTATATTCCGGATCAGCATTTTTATAAAATTCACTGAGGAAATAAGCACCGGCCAGGGGATCCTTGTGTCCCGGCTGATCTGCAAATCCGTGGCCGTATTTGTTGCTCTCCCCGCTCGGGGTTGTATGTACATCCGCAATAACATCCGTAAGTCCCAGGATATCCCGCACGATAACCGGACGGTTTGACCAATGGCATCCATGTGCCCAGTAAATTGCATATCGGGAAGCCTCCGCCTTAAGGTCATTTTCTCCATCACCAAATGGTTGAATAAAGGAATTCGGCTGACGGATAAAGGCGCCCCTTTCATCAATCTCGCTGATGGTCTCCCTTGGTCTTTCTTTTACTCCAACCTCTCTTGCATGCTCCTCAGCTTCCGCATCGGTATAAATATTTGTTACTGCCGAGGAAGTGCCGCAGGTATTACCGCAGCCTCCCGAAAGATTCTGTACCTTTTCATTACTATATGTATTAAAATTTCCGCATTCACTCATTTTTTTATCCTCCATTCTTTTTTCCTAATCTTCAAAAAGATCGCTTGATAAATATTTGTTACCGCCATCCGGGAAAAGGACCACGATGTTCTTTCCCTTATTTTCCGGTCTTCTTCCAATCTGAACCGCCGCCCAGAGTGCAGCTCCGGCACTTATCCCGATCAGAAGTCCTTCCTTTCTCGGACAAAGTCTTGCATACTTATAGGCATCCTCATCCGTGCAAAGAAGTATCTCATTATATAGGCTAAGATCTGTAATGGGACATATTGCTCCGCCACCGATTCCCTGAATCTTGTGAGGTCCCGCTTCGCCTCCGTTTAATACCGGACAACCCGCAGGCTCAACACCGTAGATTTCAACATCCGGATTTTTTTCTCTTAAAAATCTTCCAATACCTCCCGACGTTCCGCTGGTTCCTACACTTGCAACAAAGATATCAACTTTGCCATCCAATGCTTTCCAGATTTCAGGACCGGTGGTAAGGTAATGTGCCTCCGGATGATGGGGATTCTCGCCTTGGGCCGGTCGAAAAGCCCCGGGGTTATTTTCCTCGATTTCTACCGCTTTCTTTCCGCCACCACCAAAGCCGTTACTTTTCGGGGTGAGTAAAACCTCTGCGCCATAGGCCTTTAGAATCTTAATCTTTTCCTTACTTGCGCCCTCCGCCATACAGATGACGGCGTTGTATCCCTTGACTGCGGATACCATTGCAATTCCGATTCCTGTATTACCGGAAGTTCCTTCTACCACGGTTGCCCCCGGCTTAAGCTTTCCTTCAGCCTCTGCTGCCTCAATCATATGCAGTGCCGCCCTGTCCTTTACACTTCCGGCAGGATTGAAACCTTCCACCTTCGCATATATATTGGCCACAGTGGCTTCACTTTCCTCGATCCGGTTCAGATGAACCATCGGTGTATTACCTACCAGTTCCAGAACATTATCATAAATTCTTCCCATACTCCTTACCTCGCTGCGTATCTGTTACCAATGTATCTCCCTACGGTTAGTTTGCCGCATCAAATTCCTTTCGAAGTGACGCATAGAATGTATTGGATGGATTGGCTGCAATAAGATTGTCCAGTGCCTTCTCATAAGCAGATGTATCAACATTCTTTGTAATATCATAGCTGCCAAAATCCACTGCACTGCTTGAGAACACTCCTGAGTTGTAAGCTGCCTCAACATATTTTTCAATTCCCTTGGTATTCGGATCAACTGCAAATTTGGTTACGCCACCGTAAAGATATGTGTCTACATAATCTGCTTCCTTGCCGGAATAATCGGACACGGTCTTAACTACATCGGCACGGACAGCCGCATCGGTCTCACCCTTCTTGTAATACTCGAAAGCTCTGATTCTTGCTGTCTCATATGCCACAAATGCGTCAAACTTTTCTGTATATCTCTTGTTTGAAGTAACCTCACGGCAGCATACATAGTCCGGTGAGAGATCTCCGGCTGCCGTTACAACCTCCAGATCATAGGCATCTGCGTAAAGTAGAGCAAACTCCATTGGCAGGAATCCAAGGTCAATCTCACCCTTTTGTACTGCCTGGGCAGTTGACGTTGTATCGCCGTAATAAGAAATACTTCCTGTACTCTCATTTTCAATAGCATCAATGACACTTGCATCCACACCATTGTCCAACAGATACTGTCTTGTAACAACCCAAGCTGCCTCATTTCTCACAAAACCGATCTTTGCAGAAGTTACTTCATCAAAATTAAGCAGCTTGTCCGTTCCTCTGTACTTATCTGCATTGCCCTTCTTTGCGATCACTGCACCACCCTCTACTGCAGTTCCTGCTACAAACTTAAGATCATATCCGGCACCGATGGCCTGTACATCTGCCACAAATCCTGCTGTCAGGATATCCAGCTGTCCGGCATCCTCGTTGATTGCTGTCAATGCATCATTTCCGCCAACTGCAAGTGGAACAACTTCCACACCTTCTTCTTCAAAATATCCCTTCTCCAGGGCCAGAATGTTAATCGTTACACGAATGTTACCCGTTGGATAGGAAACCGTTAACTTTCCGAAATCCTTCTTTTCATTGGTTACAGATGCGGTTGCATTGGCATCTGTTGTCACCACCTCACCGGATTCTGTTACACTACCTGCTGTGGTGTTTGACTCTGCTATGCTACCTTGTACACCACAGGCCGTAAGTGATCCGGCAAGTAATGCTGTTGTTGTAAGTATTGATACAATGTTTTTAAAATTCTTTTTCATAAATTTCTCCTCCAAGATTATCATTTATCATGTTCATATAAGAATAATTCCTGCGCCGGTCTGTATCCCTATACCAAATGTCGTGACACATTCCGGCTTGATACATCGGGTGACTCCTCCGGCAACCATCACAAATTGCTTTATCATATTTTCTTTCTCAACCATTTTACTGATCCAAATATCCTCCATAATCTGTTGACCATCCTTTCCTCTTCTGTCAATAAAGCGTCAGGAAATCTGACTTATTATTCATATCATTTTGATAGGATTTGTATGTTTAAAGTGATTATAACATCCAGAAATTTCCTGTCAATACATTTGCCGATAATTGGTTCTTCCGAAATTTTATCACTTGTTATAGCTTTTACTTATAACAAATTTTCCTTTATCCGATTCTTCACAAAAAAAACGGGAATTGTACCCTGCCGATACAATTCCCGTTATCTATACTACCAACGCCACTGATTCCGCTTTCCATCTTGCCCATCACTTCGGATTCGCTATCCTATGAAAACAAATTCGAAGCACTATCCGATATTGGAATGTCAATTCATTCTATTTTTCTGTCCCGTTCCTGTCCTGCTCTGTTTTCTTGTCCCGCTTCAGGGCCTCCGCCTTGGAATAGGCGCATCCACAGTAATTCTGTCGGTACAGGTCATACTCTCCGGAGAGTTCAATGGACCTTTTATATCCATCCTTCTTCTTAAAATCCGAAACAAGATAATGAAGTCCCATTTCTTTCGCCACACGCTCCCCGATCTCATTCAGTTTTGCAGCATTCTTAAGGGGACTGATACTGAGCGTTGTGGTAAAATAATCCATTTCAAGCTTCTTGCATATATCGGCAGCACTGCGGATACGAAGTTCATAGCAACGAAAGCACCGTTCACTGCCTTCCGGACATTGTTCATATCCTTTCGCTATCGCATAGAACTCCTCGGGATGGTATTCCCCTTCCATCAGCTTCACCGGGTACTTCACCGGCATGGAAGCAATCAATCTCCGAAGTTCCTCCACACGTTTGTCATACTCTTCCTTTTCTGAAATATTCGGATTATAAAAATACATGGTGATGTGAAAATACTGTGAGAGATACTCTATACAATAACTGCTGCAGGGTGCACAGCATCCATGCAGTAACAGGCTCGGGACTTTTCCGTCCCGAACCTGCTGTTCAATCAGTGTTTCCAATTCTTTATGATAATTTCTAGGATTACAATTCATTACATTTCTCCCGACGGTCTAATGCTTTATAAAATACTTTTCTTCAAAATCATGTGCCGTAATTGGTCTGCTAAAGAAATATCCCTGGATGGAATCAGCCTCCAAATCCCGCAGATATTCAAACTGTTCCTCCGTCTCCACACCTTCTACACAGAGTTTTACATTAATTTTCCGGGCAAAATCCACAATCAGCTTAACAAATGCCTGGTCATAATCATCCGTAAGAATATCATCAATAAAGGTCTTATCTATTTTAATAATATCAAAATCCAACTGACGAATATAATTTAGTGAGGAATAACCCGTACCGAAATCATCCAGTGCAATCTTTACCCCAAGTTCCTTCAGTCCGGTTACAATCTTCATGGCACGTTCCATATCATTAATCGCCAAAGTCTCTGTAATCTCCAATGTAATATTTTTCGGATTAACCTCGGAGGTTTCAAGAATTTCCTTCACATGTTCCACAATATTCGGCTGAAGCAGCTGCACCACGGACAAGTTCACATTAATCCGAAAGTCCGGATCGTATTTTTCATTCCATTCCTTACACTTGACACAGGCTGTCTCCAGAACAAAATCTCCAATCTCCACAATAAGTCCGAGATATTCTGCCAGTGGAATAAAATCTCCCGGAACAACAAATCCAAGTGACCTGCTATTCCAGCGAACCAGCGCCTCACAACCTGTACACTTTCCTGTGGCAGTGTCCACTACCGGCTGATAGAACAATACAAACTCCTCACAGCTTGACTCCACAGCCTGACGCATATTGCTCTCCATCTCCAACTGACGATAGTTCATATCATCGCCATAATCTTTTTTATAATATGCATAGCGGTTTTTTCCCAGCTTTTTAGCTTCATACATGGCGATATCAGCCTTTTTGATCAGATTGTTAACATCCGCCCCCTGCTCCGGAAACTTTACCACACCCATACTCATGGTACAGTAACACTCCGAATCAAGAATATACCAAGACCTGTTAAAAAGCAGCGTCAGATTCATCAGGATTCGATTGAGAAGATTATAGTTTTCCGGTGTCACAATGACGACAAACTCATCGCCACCCATACGATAACAATGATTATGTAATCCCACAATGGTCTGCATTTTAGCTGCTATTTCCTTTAACAGTGCATCGCCATAGTCATGTCCCAATCCATCATTGATATTCTTAAAATTATCCAGATCAATAAAGAGCAATGCTCCCGTCAGAGAATAACGCAAAGTCTGTTCCAACACCTTCTGAAGGTCATTCTCACATTTCATACGGTTGAATAATCCGGTTAAGAAATCGTTATTGGCCTGAAATGTACTCCTGGTGGTGTTTTTCTTGCGAAGTGTTGCATCATTACTGGTAATCAGTACCACATTTCGCCCATCCAGCCATTTCAACTTGGAAAACTTCACATCAAACCAGATTCCGGATTCGGAATCAAAGAATTCCACCGCACGTTTTGGAATCAACCCTCCATTTTCCATCAAACTCTTGGTGACATCCGCAAAAACACGAATATTCTCCTCGGACTCTAAAGCAATCTTATTGGCAAACAATGCGGTACGATGATCGATATCAAATACCATGACTCCCGTATCAATATTTCCCAGAATATCTCCTAACACAGCTTCTGTTTCCGTAGCTGTCTGTCCACTATTATTTGATTTACCTAAAGTATTGTAAATGGCATGATTCATTCCCATCTCACCTCGATCTATAATTAACAACATTATACTTCAAATACCGGTAAAAGTAAATTTGTATAATGCCTAATTTTATGATAAAATACCTGTTAAGATGTTGTCAAAAAGTGAGGTTTAATTATGGATTTTATAAAATACTCATCGACCTATAAAGCCGATGGCAAAAAATACGAACAGATTGTCTTTTGGAATCGATTTCTTCGGAATAAGACAGAAATGATTCTTTCCCTGCTTCCTGCTGCAATTAGCATTGTCGCCCTGATTATGGGATATCGATCCACTTACTTAATGGTAATATACTGTATACTTGTGGCTTATCCTTTTCTCGCTTATCGCCAGTTTCGTTCTGCCGTCAAGTATCATCTGACTCACCGGGATGCTATGGAAAAGGCTTCCTGTGATTTTACATTAACGAGCAATGGTATTCTTTGTGAATTTAAAGATTACGAAGAGAAAAAGAATTTTCGCTGGGAAGACTTCACCACGGTATATGACCGTTTGGGCTATTACATGTTCTTTAACAAGGGTGATATGTTAGTCATGCTCAACCAGGATGATATTCCGGAAGAACTCAAAAAGCCCGTAAGAGATTACATCGACGGTCACATTGATCACAACAAATGTGTCCTAAAATGATACACAAACATTATCTAACAAAGAAGGAGGAGCTGCCACACCATCTATACAGTGTGATAGTTCCTCCTTTTTTATTCAATGATCACAGTCATTTAATATTCAATTTCTCTTAAGAACATTCCGCAGGAATCTGCCACTTCCGTAGGAACTACATCCGAATCCACATCCAGCAGGTCTTTAATGATGCCGGGTTCTAACTCACCCCGACCAATCTGTAACAATGTTCCGAAAATCAATTTCCCCATATTGTGAAGAAAATCATTGGCACAAATCTCCAATTGAACTTCCGATCCATCATCGATAACCTTGGCTGAAAACACTTCTTTCAAGGTATTTTTATTCTTCTTTGCTGAAGAAAACTTCTTAAAATCGTGCTTTCCCTCAAGATAGGAACAAGCCTCGGACATCTTGGACACATTCAGTTTCTTAAAAGAATTGTACATATATCTTCGCTGAAATACATCCGGAATCTCATTCACATCAATGCGATAGATAAAGGTCTTAGACCTGGCATTTAAAGATGCATGAAAACGTTCCGGTACCTCAACCACTTTAATCACGGCAATATCCCTTGGAAGATAACGGTTGAGATAATGAAGTATATCCACGCAGCTCATATCCGTCTCACTCTTAAAATTTGCCACCTGACCGTAGGCATGAATTCCTTTTTCGGTACGCATACCACAGAATAATTCGATCTTCTCCCCGGTCATTTTGGAGAGCACTTCGGTTACCTTATTCTCAATGGTGTTCGTGGACTCATCCTTGCCGAGACGTTGCCACCCTTCATACCTTCCGCCATCATATTCCATCATTAATTTAAAGTTTCTCATATCCCTATCAATCTTTCTCAATACTTAATACTATGACATGTATGGAATCACATCAATAATGGATACAAATTCAAGGCTCTTGCCATCAATCTGCAGACTCAATACACAGAAATTTCCACTGGCCCGGACATGACAATTCTGACAGCACATCGGCGGCACCGCCTCCATCTCCATGTCATCTTCCTCAAGGAATCCCGCAAAATTACCATTAACCATGTTCGTAAATTCACACATAACATCGTAAGAATCTTCATTGATTTCCGTAAAGGATTCCTCTGCAATACACTCTGCAAGATGAAGCATGGCCTCCTGGGTACCACTGAGTCCAAAGAGCACATCGGTGTCTCCGTGAGACATCTGGCAGGCAAAATAATCCGCATCATACTCATCCACAATCCGTATATCGGATAAAGAAATATCGGAATCCGCATAGAACTTGATACAGTTATATGCCATAATAAAATGTTTAATGCTTCTATGATGTCCGATCTTAGAAACTGCATCGGCAAAAAATTTGTCCGCCGCACTTTGGCGTTCAACCGTCTGTTTCAGCATAACACATACCTCCTTGTGATTCCCTATTTCCTATCCTACACTTCATGCTCTGACGATAGTCATTACAGGATATACCATTTTTTCTTAAGCGTCTACGCTATAGTTTGGAGCTTCCTTGGTGATATGGATATCATGTGGATGGCTCTCCTTAAGCGCTGCTGCAGAAATCTTCACAAAACGTCCGTTTTCCTTTAATGCTTCAATGTTTGGCGTTCCGCAGTAACCCATACCGGAGCGGATACCACCTACCAACTGGAATACAGTATCTTCTACTGTACCCTTGTAAGCAACACGTCCTTCTACACCTTCCGGAACAAGTTTCTTTGCATCCGTCTGGAAATAGCGGTCCTTAGAACCATTTTCCATTGCTGCAATCGAACCCATACCACGATATACCTTATACTTTCTGCCCTGGAATAATTCAAAATCACCGGGAGCTTCATCGCATCCGGCAAAGATGCTACCCATCATACATACATTAGCACCGGCAGCAATGGCCTTAACCATATCACCGGAGAACTTGATACCGCCATCTGCGATTACCGGAATACCATATTCCTTTGCTACGCTATATGCATCCATAATTGCAGATACCTGTGGCACACCGATACCGGCAATGATTCTTGTTGTACAGATGGAACCTGGTCCGATACCAACCTTAACAGCATCAACACCCGCTTCAATGAGGGCCTTTGCAGCTTCACCTGTTGCGATATTACCTGCAATCACCTGAAGATCCGGGTATGCGGCCTTAATCTTCTTAACCGTATCAATAATATTCTTGGAATGACCATGTGCCGAGTCCACAACAACTACGTCCACCTTAGCTTCAACTAAAGCAGCGATACGATCCATAACATTGGCAGTAATACCTACTGCTGCACCACAGAGAAGTCTTCCCTGCTCATCCTTAGCAGAGAGAGGATACTTAATCTGTTTCTCAATATCCTTAATTGTGATAAGACCTCTCAAGTTGAAATCATCATCAACAATTGGTAACTTTTCCTTACGAGCCTTGGCAAGAATTTCCTTTGCCTCATCCAATGTGATACCAACCTTCGCCGTAACAAGACCTTCACTGGTCATGCACTCACGAATCTTCTTTGAATAGTCCTTCTCAAACTTAAGATCACGGTTTGTAATAATACCAACAAGCTTCTTACCCTCTGTAATCGGCACACCTGAAATACGGAACTTTGCCATAAGATTATTGGCATCTTCCAGTGTATTATCCGGAGATAAGAAGAATGGATCTGTGATAACACCATTCTCGGATCTCTTAACCTTATCTACTTCTTCAGCCTGAGCTTCAATCGACATATTTTTATGAATAATTCCGATACCACCCTGACGTGCCATGGCGATTGCCATTCTATGCTCGGTAACCGTATCCATACCGGCACTCATCATCGGAATATTTAACTTAATTTTCTTTGTTAACTGTGTTGACAAATCAATCATGTTTGGTGTTACTTCCGAGTAAGAAGGTACCAATAAAACATCATCAAAAGTAATTCCTTCACCAATAATCTTGCCCATTTTCTTCTTCTCTCCTTCTTGTATCTAATATTTTTTTTGATAAATTTTATATACTTTATCAGATATGAAATCAAAAGTCAATTACCGAATGACTTTTCTTGGTGAAATATATTCAAGCTCCTTTAACATCTTGTCATTTGGCTCAAAACAGATACGTACAAGTTCATTGTTACACATTGCATACCCTACATAAACCCGGGCATCCGGCATATTGGATGTGTAATCGAAAGTCTTGTAATTCCCATGTTCCATACGCAATGCCTCCTGGGAATCGATCGGTGCTACCAGCTCCATACGATTAAAATCGAAAGTATTCATCCTCTTTCTTCTGGACTTTTGGATAATCTTGTCCACATCCAGTTCTCCACCCATAAAAGAATACTCATACTCGTAATCAAAACTCCGGAAAATGATTACCGTAAATACGATTACACCGGCAGTTAAAAAGAACCCAACATAAGGAATCAGAATAAACAGCACTGAAAGCACACAACACACAACCAGTCCCACCTTTATGAATCCGGCAGATTTCGGCGGTCTGCAGGTGACAATCTGTTCAACATAATTATCTCCCATACACAATACTCCTCAATATAAAAATAATATCGATAAGAAATCAAAATTCTTACCGATATTATAGCACAATAAATTACAAAAATAAATTATATTTTCATAACTTTGTTAATTATTTTTCGAGCACCTCAATTTCAAAAATATCCTCCAGTTCTTCCACATTTCCCTGCTTTAGAATATTGATTTTCCAGCCCTCTCTCATATTGGTCACCACCACAGGCGTCGCATCGGATATTGCATTGGCACGGATATGACTTCGGTCAAATTCCAGTAAATGTTGTCCTTCTTTAACCTCATCTCCTGCTGCCACCAGCATGTTAAATCCACGCCCGTTGAACTTGACGGTATCAATACCCACATGAATCAACACTTCAATACCATCCATGTTTTTGATTCCGACGGCATGATTGGATTCCGGAATACAGGATATCTTTCCATCAAAGGGCGCGACAATGTAGGTTCTGGCCGGGTAAACCAATACCCCATCGCCCAATTTTTTCTGTGAAAATGCCTGATCCGGCGCCCGTTCAATCCTTGACACGATTCCCTTTACCGGACTTTTAATCCGTATTCGACCCCCCGGCAACAGCGCTTTGCCTTCCTGATTTTGGTCTTTTTCCTTACTATCAGCCATGAACGGCATCCCACTAATTTCTCCAGCCGATTCTATATCATTTTTCTTACTACGAAAGATCTTCCACACCACCGGATCCCCTCCTTTTTTTATCAATAATAGACATTTATGAAATTAATAAGATTACATAAAGGTAAGTTTGTGTATCATTATTTCGTGGCAATTGCGAGCCGTCGGTACTTAGATGCTGTCTTTTAGCATCTTAGGTACCGCTACGGTAAGCTCTTAGTGCAAACGTGCCACGAAATATTATACACAAACTAATCATTATTATACTTATTCCCGCTTTTTTTACTTTTTATCAGCGAATAATTAAAAAATTCCGTGGGATACTATAACAAATACCCTTTAAAATGATCGAGGTTAAAAATGCTTATATGTAATGGAAAAATCTTAACCATGGCAGAACGCCATTCCGATGACGGTACTCTAATCTGCACCAATCAGATTTATGAGCACGGCTATATCCGCACGGAGGGATGCAAGATTACTGAAATCGGCGATATGAAAGATTTAAAAGTTCATGAACCGGTCATTGATGTGTGCGGTGCAACGGTCATGCCCGGAATTATTGATGCCCATTCCCACATCGGCATCACCGAAGAAAAGAAAGGAGTGATTGGCGATGACTGCAACGAGGGAACCAATCCAATTACCCCATCCTTACGTGCCATTGATGCCATTAACCCAATGGATGCCGCCTTCCACGAGGCCATTGCCGCTGGAATTACAAGTGTCCTTGCAGGACCCGGCAGCGCCAATGTTATCGGCGGACAATTTGCCTTCATCAAGACCCACGGGCGCTGCATCGACGATATGATTGTGAAAGCACCTGCTGCCATGAAGGCTGCCTTGGGCGAGAATCCCAAAGTCAATTACGGTAATCAGAATAAATATCCATCCACACGTATGGCCAGCGCAGCCTTACTTCGAAAAACTTTACAGGACGCCCTGGAGTACGATAAATATCATTCTTCCTCTCCCCGGGATGAAGACCTGGAAGCCATGTTACCCGTAATTCGCGGTGAAATCCCCCTCAAAGTACATGCCCACCGTGCAGACGACATTCTGACTGCCATTCGCATTGCCAAAGAATTTCACATCGATATTACTCTGGACCATTGCACCGAAGGGCACCTGATTGCTGAATACATTAAAGAATCCGGCTTTCCCGCTATCATCGGGACGGATCTTACCTCCAAGAACAAAATCGAAGTGGAAAATATGAGTTTCAAAACCTGTGGGATACTAAACCGTGCAGGAGTTCTGACCGCCATCACCACGGACCACCCGGTGGCATTGATTCAATACCTTCCCATCTGTGCCGGTCTTTCGGTACGTTGTGGTCTTCCCATGGAAGAAGGTTATAAATCCATCACCATCAATGCCGCCAAAATCTGCCGTGTCGCGAACCGTGTAGGTTCTCTGGAAGTAGGAAAGGATGCTGATATTGCCATCTTTGACGGAAACCCTATGGAGACCTTTACCAACACCCTCTACACCATCATCAACGGCGAGATTGTATATTCACGAAGGTAAATCAATTCCATAAATAAACGGGTTCGTTGCCATCACTCGGCATCGGACCCGTTCCATTTTTACATATTCCTAATTTCTTAATCGGTTAATCTCATACTTTGCCTTCGTCTGCAACACCGTCCGAAGAGATGAATAGCGAAGCTCAATGGGTCCATCCGGGATTGTCACATCCAGGGACGCCGCCATGGCATTGATAAGATCATCATTTAACTTTTTCTTATTCTCTGACAGAAACTTACTCTTCTCATTCATTCCATCAATGTCCAGAAATGCCATCAATGTAGGATCCGGCTGTTTCCCATCCTCTGCATCGGAGGACGAATACCGGTGTGTTTCTTTGGCCTTCGGCTCATTCCTGTCTTCCGAACCCGAGGCTTTTCCCGCCGTTTTCTTATCTTCCACGGCTTTCTTTGCTTCCACCGATGTTATCACCGGACGTTTCTTAAGTTCCTCCCCTGTCACCTGCTCAAAACGAAACTTCTGCTCTACTTCGGGATATTTCTCGTGATCCACCTCGCTGATGAACATCTCCAGAGGTCTCACATACACTGCAAAATCATCATACAACGCCTGATAGACCACCATCTTTTCCCTGGTCTCTGAATGCGTTGCAATTGCAAGAATTTGATAATATTTGTTTTTAAAATGTCGGTAGAACTCCCCTGCTGCCGGAATCTTATTTGTCATGTTCTTCAAGCCTCTTTTCTTAGAATAAATACATTATCATTTTTTTTACTTCAAAAGTCAATATAATCCTGATACTATCATTCCCAACTTTTTCATAAATCATAAATGAATAGTAAAAATTTTTAAACACTCTTCACATAATCTTCCAGAAGCATGAGCGCCGCACCGGTCAGAGCTTCTTTCTTGCTGTTACCATCCAGCCGAAGTTCCAGACTGTCACACAACTGCGGATTAACCTCCTGCAGTTCCTTTTTCAATTGTTCCAGCACATTTTCCAGGTTAATCGCCAGACTTCCGCCAACAATAATCGGACAATCCAGAATCGTATATAGATTATTTAATCCGATGGCCAGATTATGTAGATACTCAGCCCTTTCCTTTTCCCAGTGATCCTGACCAAAGAATTCTTCCATGGAAGTATGATATTCTTCGGTAATTCGGGCCGTAGATACATAGCTTTCCAGACAACCGCTTTTTCCGCAGGCACATTTTCTTCCATTCGGCACAATGATCATATGTCCCAGTTCACCGGCACGATTATTGACACCGCGAACCAGTTTCCCGTCCGTGATGATACATCCTCCGACCCCGCGATCCACCAACAGATAAGCGCCGTAGGACAAATGTTCTGATTTGCGAATATACGTAAAGGCACTGGCCTTGGCATCATTGATAACGATGGAAGGATAACCGATATAACGGGTCAGATTCTCAATGGCATAATCCCTGATTCCCAGGGTTGGAGCAATAAGGATCCGCTCCGACTCCTTATCAAAGATTCCGGGGATGGTCAGCCCTATCCCAAGGATTCGATCCAAAGGAATCCCTTTCGTCCGGATAAATTCATCCACCAGGCAACCTAACTTTTGAGAGTACTTTTCATCATCCGCAAATACCAGTTCCTCTCTCTTAGAATCCAGCACTTCACCATTAAAATCTACCAAAACAATACGCACATAGGTCTTTCGGATATTCAGAGCAATGGTCAGCCGGTAATCGGCTACCGGTGTGATGACCTGAGGCTTACGTCCGCCGGTGGATGTGTACTCACCGGAGAATTCAATCAGTCCTTCTTCCATCAATTCCTTAATGTTCTGATTAACGGTAGGAAGTGAAAGTGAAAGTTCGTCGGACAAGTCTTGACGCTTCACACCTTTATTCTCGTAAATCATCCGAAAAATACGATTTCTATTCAATTTTTTTAATTCCAAAGGGGTAATTTTCTCCTTCATCCGCATAGCCCTCAATAAATGTATTCATTCCGGTGATTCACAATGTGTTTACCGGCCAATGTTTCTTATCTGTTCCACAACCACATTGATTCTTTCTGCATCCAAATTGCTGACGGCAATGTAAATTTCCTCCATATAATCCTTATATTCTTCGGGATAATCAAATACCTTCAGTACTTCCACGATGCCGTCTGCCCGGTCAACATCCAATTCATCCATGGCTTCTTTCAATAAACCAAGCTGTTCTATCACCATATCCTGATTAAATTCTATTATTTCCGTATTTTCTGCATGTGCCTGTTCTCTGGCTTCAACCGGATATAATTTGTTCTTGTAGTCTCTCCACTCTTCCAAAAATGCCGGTGTAACACTCCGAATGGTATCCCAGCGTTCATGGATTGCCGCCAACTCCAGCATTCTTGCCATGCCGCTTAAATGAATTGCACCAATCATGGCAGCAGATGCCTTCATGGCATGTACCTTTACACGATATTGCTTTAAGTTCTCTTCGGTCATATATTTTTCCAATTCATCCCCGTCGGAGTCAATCATTTTTATGAAGTCCACCATAATATCATATAAATTTTCCGGGGAGCCACTATGAAGATAAGCATATTCCAAATTAATCTCCGGAAGTTCCTCTAACAGTCTGTGAATCTCATTCTGTGATTCATCCCCACCGGCATAACTTACATGAAAAACATCATGCAATGCATTCTGCTGCTGTACCTCTCCGCCATCCTTAATCTTATCCTCCGGAATAAATGCTCGAATCATTTTCTCCAATTTTTCGAAAACAATCGGTTTCGTAAGAAATCCATGAAACCCTTCCCGAAGGTACATTTCTTTGGCACCTGTAACTGCATTTGCCGTCAATGCCACCA
This sequence comes from Lachnospiraceae bacterium, assembly GCA_051877855.1. Taxonomy (GTDB): domain Bacteria; phylum Bacillota; class Clostridia; order Lachnospirales; family Lachnospiraceae; genus MGBC120314. Next base: position 24,460 of record JBJEJH010000005.1, read on the forward strand.
CCGGAGTTTCCAAATTAAGATTACCCTCAACCTTCTTATAGGCATGCAGGGTTTCAATACCATCCATTCCCGGCATCATATGATCAAGAAAAATCAAATCATACTTTTTGTGTGCCACCTTCTCAAGACTCTGCTCGCCACTGTCTGCCTCATCAATGCGCATCCCGGTATCCTTTAAAAGATTTCGCAGAACCTTGCGGTTAATGGCATTATCATCCACCACCAAAAGATCCACATCCGGTGCAACAAATGCAACTTTATACACATATTCTCTTTCCATATTCCGGATACGTTCCGAAAGGTTTCCCACCGGCGTTTCATCCACCACGGTCTGTTCCAGATCAAAGAAAAAGCAGGATCCCTTACCATAGGTGCTGGTCACATTCAGATGACTTCCCATAAGCTTTAAAAGCTGCACCGTAATGCTTATGCCAAGCCCTGTTCCTTCAATATTCCGATTGCGATTTTCCTCAATTCGCCGGAATTCTTCAAATAATTTCGGCAAATCTTCTTCTTTAATTCCAATTCCGGTGTCCTCCACTCGAAAGTGCAACCAGATCTTATCACCCTGTCGATCCCCTGTAATAGATAATGTGACACAACCCTCATTCGTATATTTTACCGCATTATTCAATAGATTAATTAAAATCTGTCGGATTCGCACATCATCCCCACGAAGTCTTGAGGGCAGATTCTCATCCATCACCAGGTTAATCTCAAGATTCTTCGTCTTTGCTTTGTGTGAGAGCATATTCATCGTATCATGAATCGCGCTGCTCATGTCATATTCCACCGGAATAATTTCCAATTTTCCGGAATCAATCTTAGAGATATCCAGAATGTCATTGATAAGCGAGAGAAGACTCTTACCGGCATTCTGTATGTCCAGGGCATATTCTCTTGTGGAGGCTTCCCTGCTCTCCCGAAGAATCATTTCATTCATTCCAAGCACTGCATTAATCGGCGTTCGAATCTCATGGGACATATTGGCAAGAAATTTTCCCTTAGCCTCATTCGCCATAATCGCTGCACGTTTATCCTTTTCACTGCTGAACACGGTACAAACCGTATGAATCGTTGCACCGGTAAGCAGACACAGAAGACCGATTGCAAGAACCGCTCCGCTAAAGATCCCGGTTCGGTTAAAATACGACACCAGCTGAATAATGGCACTGATCAGCGCTCCCAGAAGTCCAAAGGCAACATATCGATATTCCATTATTTTTCCATGGATCATATCCAGGACAAAGGTTAACATAACCGAAAAAATTGCCAGAAAACATCCCAATGCAACAAAGATAAATGTATCGATTAATTCCCGGATGCCCAGAATATACAATACGCAGCAGGTGATATCAATAACCATAAGACTCCATCCCACTGTCCTATAGAGTTTTTGATAACGATTCTGTTGAACTTCATTCATATAGATCAAAAAAGGAAAGGGAATCAGCATAACTACAAGAAATGGAAAATCATTGGCAACGGAAACGTTGTCAAAAATAATCTGACGAAATACCGAATTTACTACAAGCCAGATTGCAGCCATCGTAACACCGCATCCAAGATAGGTGATTTCCATATTTCTTTTATTGAACATACCATACACTTTACTGATCAAAATCGTGAGGGAACCCACAATCAATGTTATCCCGGCTACCACCAGTTCTCCTGCATACATCTGAAGTATATAAACCCATATACCCAGTTCACTTCCTACATAAGGAGGATACAGAATACCCGTATCGGAAATCAATTCAATTCTAAGAGTCTTTCCTGCATCCTTGGATGTTACCGGAATCATCAGATAACTCTCGGGACTGTTCTTTCCAAACCATCTTGTATCCGCCGTAGAATACTCAAAGATTAATTCATCATCCATATAGGCCTGCATATCCTGCCCACGCAGACATAAACTTGATATTCTCGGATCAAGATCATCCGGTATGATCGTTTCTATGGCTCCGATTTCTTTATCAATATGGCACGGTACCTCGATGGAGGTTCTACTGCCATCCTCAGCAATCTGAAACCATTCTCCCTCATAATCAAAACATACATTTCGCAAATCCAGCTGATCTGCCGGGAGATACAGTTGTCCTACAATCAGATATCCAAAGAAAGCAATCGTCAACACCAAAAAAATATATTTAACACTTTTCATTATTCACCCAAAGCCTCTTTCAACACTGCTATGATTTTATCTTTAGAAGGTGGTTTTAATATATATCCACTTGGTGAATTCACTAAAACCGCCATGATATGTTCCCGTTCTGCCACCGATGTAAGGAATACCACCGGAAGATCCTTCGTCGATTCGTTGGATCTGATTCGGTCGAAAACTTCTTTACCATTCATTCCGGGCATATCATAATCCAATAATACAAGATCCGGTTTCTTCGTCATAATACTGTCTAATCCCTTCTCACCGGAAGTTGCAAGAATTACCTCATATTCTCCCTCCAACAACGATTTAATGTTTCTTAGAACCAGCGCATTATCATCCACCACAAGAATCTTCTTCTTGACCAAAGGTGCCTTCTTTTCCTTCGGCCGAGCCTCTCCCACATTTATATTTAACAAGCGGTAACATCCATCTAATACATCCTGGGCTTTCAGCGGACGCAGAAGGATTATGAGATGGTTAAATCCCTTTTTCTCCTCCACAAGTATGGACTCCATCTGAGGGGTTGCGACAACAAGAATTGGCATCTGGCCCATCTTTACCCGCAGCATCTCGAATATTTCATGCACATTTTCATTATCCTCCTGTATATTAAATACCATAATACCGGGACGAATAATCCGTATCATATCCTTAATATTCTTCGCATCCTGGGAACACATCTGAATCTGAAAATCACCCTTCAGACACTCGCTTAAGCTATGCAAAGTATCGTTAAGTTCCCCAACAAGCAACATTTTTATCATTGGTTCATTCCTCCTTTTAAACAATCTGATTTCGAAGTCTGATCCGAACATTGTTCTCGTATTTTTCTCCGGGTACCATAACCTTATAGATGTTAATCAAGCATTCAAGGCATTGTTCTGTGCTACACCCGCTCCTTTTGAAAGGAAGCTGCCACACGCGGTAATGCACACCATACACCTCACAGGTTATATCCGTAGCCAAGACACCCTTCCGTTCATAGAAACCATCACGGTAAACACGTTCTCTCACCTGTTCCTCATTTTGGGCAAAGTCTACATCCTCGGTCTCAATCAACATTCCATCAAAGTCCTGAAAATGCTCCCAAAGACTCGTAAGAAACTTTCCTCCGACTCCTTTGCCTCGATAATCTTCTAGAATCGCGTAATAATCCAACAGCACCATCGATGAGTTCCTGCCCAAAGCAAAGAACGCATAGCCCACAAGATGATCATCATCATAGAATCCAAGCGCCCGATAGGCGCCTTCATTCCACATTTGCCGGATATGTTTTAATGGTTTAACCTCCTTTGCCGGAAAATGCCGGACAAGATGTTCTCTATAAATTAACTCTGTTTCATCGATACTTAATCTCTTAATCCGATAGCTCATGTTTTCATAATTCTCCCCAAATACAAATAATCCGATAATATTGCTTTACAATAAACAGAAAACCGCAGGCTAATTAAATCAATTACCCTACGGCTTAATACTACACTATTCAGATACAAATGTCCATAATTGCCGGTCGGGTAGATTTTCTTTTACTTCGCACTATCCGCCTTGAACTTAGCAATTCCGGCATCCGTCAAAGGATGATGTACCATCTGCTCAATGACCTTATAAGGAACGGTTGCAATATCCGCCCCGGCCAGTGCACAGTCTGTAACATGAATTGGGTTACGAACACTGGCGCAGATGATTTCCGTCTGAATATCATAGTTGGAGAAAATTCCAACGATATCCTCAATCAGCTGAACACCCGGCTGTGAAATATCATCCAGACGACCAAGAAATGGTGATACATAAGCCGCTCCTGCTCTGGCTGCAAGAAGTGCCTGATTTGCTGAGAAAATAAGTGTTACATTAACCTTGATCCCTTCGGAAGAAAGAACCTTGGTCGCCTTCAGTCCTTCCACCGTCATAGGAATCTTAACCACCATATTCGGATGAATGGCTGCAATGGCACGGCCTTCCGCAATCATTCCTTCCGCATCTTCCGTAGTTGCTTTTACTTCACCACTGATCGGGCCATCCACAATGGATGTGATTTCCTTGATAACTTCTCCAAAATCTCTGCCGGATTTTGCAATCAGAGATGGGTTTGTGGTCACGCCACAGATCACACCCATATCATTTGCCTTTCTGATTTCATCTACATTTGCTGTGTCAATAAAAAATTTCATATTTGCTCTCCTTTATTTTATTCCAAACGTTTGCGAAAATTAATATCAATTGTTAGTGTATATTATTTCGAGGCACGTTTGCACTAAGTGCTCGCTCGTAGCGGTACATAAGATGCCAAAGAACGGCATCTAAGTACCGACGGCTCGCAATTGCCACGAAATAATTATACACTAACATTATCTTATGTGACTCAACGTTCGTTTCGCAACTGCAGGTCACCAGCTGCATACCATCCATGGTGATGTCACGGACCATAGGAAAACGCGTCCGCGCCATCACCATGGATGGTATGCGGCGTCACCTGCGACACTATTTCACAAACAACCCTTTCACCGCCGGATAAATTCGCACGAATTCCTCATATCTCTCCTGATACTTTAAAACAAGCTCCTTCTCCGGTTTCACCGTCTCCACGACCTTCACAATCGCTTTGGACGCATCCTGAACCGAAGCATACTCACCACATGCCACTGCCGCAAGCATCGCACCACCAAGCGCCGGGCCTTCTTCCGATGCAATGATTTCCAGTTCCAGATTCAGCACATTTGCCATAATCCTTCTCCAAAGCGGGCTCTTCGCACCGCCACCGCAGATTTTGCTCTTGGTAATGGTAAGTCCCTGTCCTCTTGCAACCTCAAGAGAATCCCTAAGACCAAATGCCACGCCTTCCAGCACTGCCTGGGTCATGTCTTTCCTCGTGGTATCCATGCTCATTCCGGTGAATGTGCCACGCACCAGCGGATCATTATGCGGAGAGCGCTCTCCCATGAGATACGGAAGGAAAAATACGTGATTTTCCCCAAGTTTTTCGATTCCTTCCTGTTCCTTCGCATACTCCCCGGTTTTAAGGATCTCGTCCATCCACCATTTATTGCAGGATGCCGCACTTAACATGCAGCCCATCAGATGATATCCACCATCCGCATGTGCAAAAGAATGAAGCGCATTGTTTTCATCCACCAGAAACTTATCACTGGTTATAAAAATGGTTCCGGAAGTTCCAAGGGAAATATTACAGTTTCCGTCACCAACCGTTCCCGTCCCGACTGCTGCTGCCGCATTATCCCCTGCGCCTGCCGCAACAATGGTGTCCTCTCCGATACCAAGTTCTTTTGCAATCGCAGGCTTAACCGTTCCGGTTATTTCGTAACTTTCGTAAATTTTCGGGAGCATTTGCCTGTTAATACCACAGATTTCAAGCATTTCATCCGACCAGTCACGTTTCTTTACATCAAAGAGTAACATTCCCGATGCGTCCGAGGGTTCCGTGGAGAAAACACCGGTAAGCCGGTATGCAATATAATCCTTCGGAAGCATGATTTTAGCAATTTTCTGAAAATTCTCCGGCTCATTTTCACGCACCCACAATATCTTTGGCGCCGTAAATCCGGCAAATGCAATATTGGCTGTGTACTGCGAAAGCTTCTTTTTTCCAATCACATTGTTCAGATACTCACACTCTTTCACAGTTCTTCCGTCATTCCACAGAATTGCCGGGCGGATGACATTGTCATCCTTGTCCAGCATCACAAGTCCGTGCATCTGTCCGCCAAAGCTGATTCCACGCACCTGTTTTCTATCACAATCTGCAATCAGCTCCTTAAGTCCCGCCATGACACCGTCATACCAGTCATACGGGTTCTGCTCCGACCAGCCCGGCTTAGGAAGGGAAAGCGGATATTCCTTTGAAACAATATTTTTAATATTACCCTTTTCATCCATCAGCAAAAGCTTCACCGCTGATGTTCCAAGGTCAATTCCGATATACAGCATATTTTCTCCTTATCTATTTCTGAAAATTAGGTAATAACGAAACTCTTATGATTACTATATTAAACAATGTTCGTGGGTACAAATTAAGTGGTAATAGTGAGCCGCCGGTACTTAGGTGCCGTACTTTGGCACCTTACGTACCGCTGCGAGCGAGGTTTAGTGCAAACGTGCCACTTAATTGTACCCACAAACATTGTTAATTAATAAGATAATGAGTTTTACGCAAACGGATTTTCTGTCTTATAAAGCATTCCCTTTGGCTGGTTAAAACCAATCTCTTCCACGCCAAGATACTTAAACACCTCAAACAATGTCTTTCCAAAATGTCCGAATGCCACCGCACCGTGATGTGGGAAGTTCTTTTCCACTAATACGTGGCGATAGAATCGTCCCATTTCCGGAATAGCGAAGATACCGATGGCACCGAAGGATCTGGTTGCTACCGGAAGAACTTCTCCCTGTGCAACATAAGCGGTAAGTTTCGCATCCGATGTACTCTGAAGACGGAAAAATGTAATATCACCCGGAACAATATCTCCTTCCAGAGTACCCTGTGTCACTTCTTCCGGAAGAGAACGGGCCATAATAAACTGGTACTTCATTTCACAGAAGGAAAGCTTTCCTGCTGCCGTATTACCACAGTGGAATCCCATAAAGGTATCCTTTAATGTATAATCATATTTTCCCTTAATATCCTCATCATAAAGATCTTTCGGAACAGTATTATTAATGTCAAGAAGTGTTACGGTATCATTACTGATTACCGTTCCCAAGAATTCACTGACTGCTCCGTAGATATCTACCTCACAGGATACCGGAATTCCCATGGCTGTAAGTCTTGAATTCACGTAACATGGAACAAACCCGAACTGTGTCTGGAATGCCGGCCAGCACTTTCCTGCGATACATACATACTTTCTGGAGCCTTTATGTCCCTCTACCCAGTCTAATAAGGTTAATTCGTACTGTGCAAGTTTAGAAAGGATCTCCGGTTTCTTATTACCTGTTCCAAGCTCTTTCTCCATGCTGGCTACAACCTCCGGTATTCTCGCATCACCGGCGTGCTTATTGAAGCTTTCAAAAAGATCCAGCTCTGAATTTTCCTCAATCTCAATTCCAAGATTGTAAAGCTGCTTAATCGGCGCATTACATGCCAGGAAATCCTGTGGTCTTGGACCAAATGAAATCACCTTCAGATTGTTAAGACCAACGATTGCCCTGGCGATTGGCTCAAACTCATGAATCATATCCGCACACTCCTGTGCCGTTCCCACCGGATACTCCGGAATATAAGCCTTCACGTTGCGAAGTTTTAAATTATAACTTGCATTTAACATACCACAGTAAGCATCACCACGGCCACCCACAAGATTGCTTCCGGTCTCCTCTGCAGCCGCGATAAACATCACCGGTCCGTCGAACTTCTTTGCAAGAAGTGTTTCTGAAGTTTCAGGACCAAAGTTTCCAAGGTAAACTACCAGTGCATCACAGCCGGCCTTGTTCACATCCTCCAGTGCTACCATCATATGTACCTCATTTTCAATACAAACCGGACACTCATAGATTTCGCCATACTTTTCCTCATATGCCTTAACAACAGCCTTTCTTCTGGTCTCGGACAACGTCATCGGAAAACAGTCCCTGCTTACACTTACAATACCGATCTTGATCTGTGGAATATTAATCATACCGAATCCTCCCTATGTCATATCTTTTCATTTCCCCGAAAAAATCGGGATATTGCCTGATAAATATTAATTGTTTAACTTTTGTAAAGCCATTTTATAAAAGTTAATTTTATTTTATCACTTTTAGGGTAAATGTCAAGACACTGTCATGGAAATAAATACGTGATATAAGTTCATGATATGAATATATGATACAAAACACCGAAGGAATAAAAAAACTCCAACAACCACCAATACGTCCTTTAAGACGCATTAGCAATCATCGGAGTCTTCAACTTATTTAAATAATCCCTTTTTCTTCTTTCCTTCTACCGGCGCAGTTCCGTTCAAGGCTACATCGAATGCCCTGAGGGCTTCCTTCTGAGCCTCATTCAGCTTCTCAGGAACGGTAACCACCAGCGTAATATAATGGTCGCCACGAACCTGTTTGTTACGAAGGGTCGGGAATCCCTTGCCGCGAAGTCTTACCTTCGTATGGGACTGTGTTCCCGGCTTCACATCATACATAACCGCACCATCGATGGTTTCAATCTTGATTTCTCCACCCAGTGCTGCTGTTGCAAAGCTGATTGGCACTTCCGAATATACATCGTAATCCACTCTTTGGAATTTTGGATTCGATGCAACCCGAACCTCAACTAAAAGGTCACCTCTTGGTCCGCCATTGCTTCCCGGATCACCCTTGCCTGCAATCTTAATGCTCTGACCGTCATCAATACCTGCCGGAATATCCACTACGATTCTCTTCTTGGTGCTTACATATCCGGTTCCATAACAATCCGGACATTTTTCCTTGATAATCTTACCCTTACCATTACATTCCGGACAGGTTGTCTGAACCTGGGACATTCCAAAAATGGTCTGCTGTGTCATCACAACGCGGCCCGCACCCCCACACTTTGGACAAGTAACCGGAGATGTTCCTTCTTTCGCACCGGTACCGTGACACTTAGAACATTCGTCCTTAAATGTAATCTCGATTTCTTTTTCCGTTCCGTTTACCGATTCTTCAAAAGAAATTCTTACGGATGTACGAAGTGTGGCACCACGCATCGGTCCGTTCCGACGGGATGAACCGCCGCCAAAACCGCCAAAGCCGCCGCCGAATCCGAAGATATCCCCGAACATACTGGTAATGTCATCCATATTAAAATCAAATCCGGCTCCACCGCCGGCTCCACCTTCAAAGGCCGCATGACCAAATTGATCATACTGCTGACGTTTCTGTGGATCACTGAGAACCGCATAAGCCTCCGATGCTTCCTTAAACCTTGCCTCTGCCTCCTTATCCCCCGGATTCGTATCCGGATGATACTTCTTGGCAAGCTGACGATATGCCTTCTTAAGGGCTGCATCATCGGCATTCTTATCAACACCGAGAACCTCATAATAATCTCTTTTATCTGCCATTTTCATAAACTCCTTATCACTCTAGCAAAACACTTTAAGCTAAGACCGGGATTTCCCTTTGCCTTAGCTTAAAATGTACTAATTCACATCATCTGTTCGTATCTTCTTATCAGAAAGCTCGCAGATTAACACCCTTATACCTCACGGTAATCGCCGTCTACAACGCTGTCGTCAGCTGCACCGGCACTTGCTCCCGCATCCGCTGCGCCACCGTCAAATCCGCCCATATCCGGACCTGCACCTGCTGCACCGGACTGTGCATATAACTTTTCGAATAACTTCTGGGCACTTGCCATCAGCTTTTCCTTGCCGGCCTTTAATTCTTCAATCTGCTCATCCGATACAGAATCTGCACTGGTCTTATCCAGAACTTCCTTCAGTGCTGCAAGATCAGCTTCTACAGCAGACTTATCCGAAGCATCTAACTTATCTCCAACTTCCTCAAGTGCCTTCTGTGTCTGGAAGTAGATTGCATCAGCATCATTTCTTGCGTCAATACCTTCCTTACGCTTCTTATCCTGTGCTTCGTACTCAGCTGCTTCCTTTACTGCCTTCTCGATATCTTCATCCGACATATTAGAACCGGAAGTAATTGTAATATGCTGTTCCTTACCGGTTCCAAGATCCTTAGCAGATACATTTACGATACCGTTGGCATCAATATCAAATGTTACTTCGATCTGTGGCACACCACGTCTTGCAGGAAGAATTCCGTCCAGTCTGAAGTTTCCAAGTGTCTTATTATCTCTTGCAAACTGACGCTCACCCTGTACTACATGGATATCAACTGCAGTCTGGTTATCTTCTGCTGTTGAGAAGATCTGGCTCTTCTTTGTAGGGATCGTTGTATTTCTCTCAATCAGTCTTGTTGCAACACCACCCATCGTCTCAATAGAAAGTGAAAGTGGAGTTACATCCAGAAGAAGGATTTCGCCGGCACCTGCATCACCTGCAAGCTTACCACCCTGAATGGATGCACCGATTGCTACACACTCATCCGGATTCAAGGACTTATTTGGTTCCTTACCGGTTAACTGCTTTACCTTATCCTGAACAGCAGGGATTCTTGTAGAACCACCAACCAGTAATACCTTAGAAATATCGGAAGCATTAAGACCTGCATCCTTTAATGCGTTACGAACCGGCTCTGCAGTTGCTTCTACCAGATCATGTGTTAACTCATCGAACTTTGCTCTGGTAAGGTTCATATCAAAATGCTTTGGACCTTCCGAAGTTGCTGTGATAAACGGAAGGTTAATGTTCGTTGTTGTAGCAGAAGATAATTCCTTCTTTGCCTTCTCCGCTGCTTCCTTTAATCTCTGAAGTGCCATCTTATCCGTTGAAAGATCAACACCTTCGTTTTTCTTAAACTCTGCTAACATATAATCTGTAATCTTCTGATCGAAATCATCACCACCAAGATGGTTGTTACCATTGGTTGCAAGTACTTCGATAACACCGTCACCGATTTCAATGATAGAAACATCGAATGTACCACCACCAAGGTCGTATACCATAATCTTCTGTTCCTGCTCATTGTCAAGACCGTAAGCTAAAGCTGCTGCTGTTGGCTCGTTGATAATTCTCTTAACATCAAGACCTGCAATCTTACCTGCATCCTTGGTTGCCTGTCTCTGTGCATCATTAAAGTACGCCGGAACTGTGATAACAGCCTCTGTTACTTTTTCTCCAAGATAGCTTTCTGCATCGGCCTTTAGCTTCTGAAGAACCATAGCAGAAATCTCCTGTGGAGAGTACTTCTTATCATCGATCGTTACCTTGTAATCGCTACCCATATGTCTCTTAATAGAAGAAATAGTCTTATCTGCATTGGTGACAGCCTGACGCTTTGCAGGATCACCAACTAATCTCTCACCGGTCTTAGTAAATGCCACAACGGATGGTGTTGTTCTTACGCCCTCTGTATTGGCGATAACCACCGGCTTACCGCCTTCCATAACTGCTACACATGAATTTGTTGTACCTAAATCAATACCAATAATCTTGCTCATAATAAAGCCTCCTCAATTTTATAAAAAATGTTTTGTTTAGCGAAATTGCTTTGCAATTTCGGCCTAGTTCGCAACCTTTACCATACTGTGGCGTACCACGGATTCGCGGTACATATAACCCTTCTGGAGCTCTTCTGCCACAATATTCTCACCAAAATTCTCATCATCAATGTGCATCACCGCATTGTGAAGATTTGGATCAAATTCCTTTCCCACTGCCTCGATTGGTTTTACCCCGGCTTCCTCTAATGCCTTCATCAACTGTTTGTATACCTTATCCATTCCATCTGCAAATGGTGTAGTTTTTTCTTCCTCCGTCAATGTAGCAAAACCTCTCTCGAAGTTATCAACGATTGGCAGGAACTTCTCGATAATATCCTTTGCACCAATCTCATACATTGCAGATTTTTCCTTTTCCGATCTCTTACGGAAGTTATCAAACTCTGCCATAGTACGCTTATACTTATCTGTAAGTTCCTCAATCAGAAGATCTTTCTTATCCTTCTTTGCGGCCTTTTCATCCTCTGCTGTTTCTTCAGAAGAAGCTTCCTGATCATTCTCAGTTACTTCGCCCTCCGTTTCCGCCACCTCTGCTTCTTGAACTTCGCCGGTTTCCGCTTCTATGTCCACGGCCTTTTCACTATCCATCGCTTCAGCCTGAACATCATTCTTCATTGTTTCTGACTCTGCCACTCTTTCTCACCCTCCTACTTCTTGTATACGGAATCCAGTTGTGTTTTTAATGTCTTAAGGGACTCCACAACCTTCTCGTAATCCATTCTCTTTGGTCCGATAATACCAATCGCACCCTTCATGCCATCCCCCAGTTCGTAAGTTGCCGTAACAACACTACAATCTTTCATGGTATTAATCGGTGTTTCATTTCCAATATATACTTGAATTCCGGTACCCTTTCCTTCTTCACCTTCATTCAAAGATGAGGTGATCAGTTCACTTAAAACCTGCTTTTCTTCTAAAGTGCAGATCAACTCACTGGCTTTCGCTGAATCACTGAGTTCAGGATACTTGAAAATATTGGTTGTGCCACTGGTGTAGATCTTCACATCATCTTCACCGGAAATAACCTCTGCCAACGCATCAATAATGCGATTGACGATACCGTTGTACTCTCCCGCCTGATTCTTCAGCTTAGAAATCGTTGTGAGATTAATCTCATCCAAAGTCAAGCCACTAAGACTTGTATTCAGAAGGAGATTTAACTTTAAGATAATCTCATTGTCCAACTCTTCCTCAACTTCAATCATGCGATTGCGGATGATATTGCCATCCATAACGATGACCGCTAAGATCTTCGTTGCCTCCACCATCGTCAGCTGAATAAACTTTAACTTATTGCGGTTCATCTGAGGTGTGGAAATCATTGTTGCATAATTGGTGTTCGATGCAAGAACCTTCGCAACGTTCTGCAACAGTTCCTCGACCTTATCCACCTTATCAATAAGGAATTCTTTCATCTCATCGACTTCTTTTTCCTTATCAGATAATACCTCTTCCTTCTCTTTCATCATATGGTCCACATAAAGGCGATATCCTTTATCTGATGGGATTCGGCCTGCTGACGTATGTGGCTGGACAATATATCCCAGTTCCTCCAGATCCGCCATCTCATTACGAATCGTCGCTGAGCTTAAATTCAAATCAGTGTACTTTGAAATGGTTCTTGATCCGACAGGTTCGCCGGTCTCGAGGTAATTGCGGATAATAGCCTGCAATATTTTGAATTTTCTTTCATCCAATTCCATCTCCTCACTCCTTTTCCTTAAGCTCCATCCTATTCTTGGAGAATTATTAGCACTCATTTAAAAAGAGTGCTAACATCCTTGTAAATAAAATAGCACTCACTTTTTGCTTTGTCAATAGTAGTTTACAAAAATAGTTTATAAAAATCACAAAAAAAGAAAGAACCATATTTCATGGTTCTCCCTTTTTCTATGATTCTGATGAAGTGGATTAAACTGCCACCCTCCTTTATCCTTTTCCACTTCGATTTAATTTTATTATTCTTCCGTTGGTTTCCTCACAATAAGATTTTCAATCTGGAACAACAACATACGCACTCTTTTACTATATTCCTGTTCACTTTCACAATTAACCAGGAATTGTGTAAGTTCCTGTTGAAAATCCATACTTTCCTCACCTAAGACCAGGTAATCCGGACGAATCCCACATTTTTCATATAACAGACGAATTCTTGAAATATTCAGTGAACTTCGGCCCAGTTCCCATTTACGATAGGACTCTTCCGTAATATCCATTTTTTCCGCCATCTGCTCCTGGGTCAATTCAAGACGTTTGCGAACGCTTTTAAGACGTTTTCCTACCAGAACATCATATTCTGTATTCTCGTTCTTTTTCCTCATGTTTTTATACCTTCCATACGATCATTTTAACAAATTTATCCTATAACCTTAAGGTATTCACAATATAGGTTCACCCCAACCATTAGTTCTGTTTTGCTAAAAAATCCTCTCAACTTCTATATGCATATTAAAATAATGTGGATTTACTTCAAGATATTCTTAGATGAATGAGATATAAAGATATTAATCGGATTAAAATTTTCTCTTTTCCTCTTTTGGGCAAGATTTTCTCCCTGGTCTAACTCATAAAGTAACTCTGTAAGATTATTAAAACGGCTCTCCGGATTTTTCTGCAGGCACCGTAACACAATGCCCTCCAACACAGCATCAATTCCGGTTCGGAGAGAATGAACAGGTACCGCTTCAAAGGGTGGTTGTCCAATATCAACTCCTGTAATAATGTAATACATGGTTGCACCCAGCGCATAGATATCCGTCCGGGCATCGGATTGTGCCGATCCCATCAGTTGTTCCGGCGCCGCATAACCCGGTGTTCCCAGCGCCACTGTATCCGTATTATTTTCACACTTAAAACTTCGGGCCGTCCCAAAATCAATCAATCGCAAATTACCGTTTTTCTCCACCATAATATTAGCGGGTTTCAGATCCCGATAAATCACCGGTGGAGTCATCCCATGCAGATACATTAACACATCTGCCAGCTGTCGCAGATATTTCACTGCTTGTTTTTGACTTGTCGGTCCTCTTTGACGGATAAACTGCTCCATGGTCTGTCCTTCAATATATTCCATTATTATGATTGTAAACTGATCATAACAAAAGGTCGCTTTCACTTCAGGCAACATTGGATGGTGTAGTCTGCACATAATCTCTGCTTCACTTCTTCCATCCGACAAATCATTCTCCAAAATAATCTTGGCCGCATAATACATCCTATCCCGGGGGCAATAGATTCTAAACACCGTCCCCATTCCCCCTTTTCCTAACTTATCTTTGACAATATAATTTTTCCCCAATAATTTCTGTAAATCAAATTGTTGCATAAACCTTTCTCCTTTCCTGATTCCGGACACACTCAGACAACCTTGAGAACCAATGCAGAGATATCATCCGTCTCCCCCAGTTTTCGTGCGCGATCAATATAAACCCGGATCATTCCTTCAATTTGATTCTCATCTTTAATCAAACTCGAGGCAAATCCCTTTTTCAAATCACTCAGCGTATTCTTATGCCGAAATCCATCAGAACACAATAAGAACACATCACCCCGTTCCACTTTTCCCCGGATAATCTCAGGAACGATTCGGGCACATCCCACCGATTGTGTCAGCATACAATCATTTACACTTTGATCCGTGGTCAGTTGCCTTACACGAGCCGTAACACCTCTTTGAAGTTTGTACGCCCTGGAATCCCCGACATGAATAATGGCAAATTGCCGGTCTGCCAACAAAAGTAACGTCGTAGTGGTTCCAATGACAAATCCGTTTTTTCTTCCGTATTCCATGATTTCATCCGAAATAAGATGTAATTCCTTTTCAGCCAGATAGACCATCTTATCAAATCGCCGAATTCCGCCGCCATGATACGTGAACCAGTCGTTCAATCGCCGGATCACATGACCACTGGCTTCCTCTCCTTTGCTAAGTCCTCCCATGCCGTCGCATACCACCGCGATACACACTTCCCCCAGACTTGTGATACGATTCTTAACCAGAATTGCATCCTGATTAACATTTCCTTTACTTCCCTGATCCGAAATTGCCGCTGCCAAATAGCTCACTAAACCCCTTCTTTCCTATATAAAATGTGTACATTATGAAACTTTATTAAATTGAGTCTGCATAGTTGCCGGTATTTCCTTGGAACTATGCTAAATTTATGATTTGTGGAAATTGATGTTTCGATTGAATACTGCATAGATACAGTAACTACACCTTACGAACCGGTGCAACACATAGAATTTTTAATATTAATTACATCAGAAAGGTCTCATCGATGGTTCCCCATCCCTGAACCTCCTGCGAAAGGCCTAGATTCACTGCTCTGTCATGTAACCGTAATTTCACATCCACCGGTTCCATGTCCGGATATTTTTGCAATAAGCGCGCAATCATACCTGTAATATAAGGAGCTGCCATAGAAGAACCGGTCTTGGCCACATATCCGGTTCGGGTATTATTACAGCTGATGACAGAGGCACCTCTTGCCACCACTTCCGGTTTGATAAAAGGTAACCGACGACACCCTCTCCCCGAATAGAATTGACGAACTTTTCCATCACGATCCCGTCCATATAATTCATCGTAGGCTCCCACAGTAATAATCTTTCGGCATATTCCGGGAACTCCAATACTGCAATCTCCCGGCCCATTATTTCCTGCCGCAGTCACCACTACGACTCCGCGACTCCATAATTCTTCCACCGCCTGCAACAGGGGATGTTCTTCCTCGACGTATTCCATATTGCCTCCTGCAAATGAAATATTTACTACACGAATATGAAATCGGTAACGGTTTGCAATAACCCAGTTAATACCCTGCAGTGCATTCTTGGTGGTTCCCTTTCCGTCTGCTCCAAGAATCTTCACTCCTACAAGATCCACCCCCGGAGCGATACCACAATATCTCCCCTTAGAGGCCGCACCGCTTCCCCCCACAATGCCGGCCACATGAGTTCCATGGGAATTATCATCATACGCATTCTTACGATTCTGTATGAAATCCTTAAAGGCAATAATTCTCTGATCAAAATCCTGATGTGGAAAAATCCCTGTATCCAATATTGCCACACCAATCCCACGACCATCCGGAATTTCTTTCATATACCCACGACCATCCATTGAAATCTATGCTATATGATATTCAGATTCCATCATTTCGTTCCAATGCAAAACCCTCTACAAAACTCAGTGTACCTCAGCCCAATACATCTGTAAATAGACCCTCAACGAATTTTAGAAAGAATTAATAATTTCAATCATCAAAAAAGTAGCTGTCGCACTAAATGCTTAGTGCGACAGCTACTTTCCTTCATGGTTCTCATTTGAAACCACAATTTATTTCTTTAAAACAATTTTCTGAATAATCATAATCACGGCGATGATCGCTGCAATTCCGGATATGATTGCAACAATCAGCCACAATGACTGTGCGCCCTGGTTCGGTGCAGTCTGTGTAACTGCTTCGGTCACATTTTCTGTGGTCGCCTCAGTTGTTGCTTCGGTAACAGCTTCTGTCTTAGTCTCTTTCTCCTTGGCAGTCGTTGTCTCCTGTGCAGTCGTAGTCTCTGCCACCGTTGTCTCTGCTACAGTAGTCTCAGCCACGGTTGTTGCCTTCTCTGTAGCCTTTTGGGTAGCCTTCTGGGTTGTTGCCTGAGTTGTAGCTGCAGTTGTAGTCGTCTGGGTTGCCGCCTGAGTTGCCGCCTGGGTCTCCTGTGGTGCTGTACTCTTACCCTTGCCATCCTTGGACAAAATGTACTTTTCCATAGTGTAGTAAGAAGGAAGTGTAACAGTGGCCTCACAACGATAGGTTGGGTCATTCTGCGCTGTTGCAACTAACTTATAGGTTCCCGGACCACAATGTGAATAAACAAAACCATTGAAATATCCATCGTACTCTGTAATCAATGCCGCAATCTCATTGCCATCATGATCATATACATATACATATCCCGGGAAAACACCCTCAATATCCTTTGGATAATTCGGTGTTTCTACCGCACCGGTAATACGATACGGACACCATACCTGTGTACATGGCCAAGTATATTCATCTCCGAAAATAGGGAGATAGAACGCAGGTCTTCCTACGGATGGATCACCCTTATCACGTGCAAATACCAGATATCCACCACCCGGTGTCAGATAAGGAATCGTCATCTGACCTGCCGCAAGTTCTTCGTCCGATGGTGTCAGCCAGTTTGACATAATACCTGTATCCACCTGTGATATCAGATATTCACAGTTTGGTGCTACAGCAATTGTAATCGTTGTATCGGTTACCCCAATCAACTCCGGTGCAAATGGCGGAATAGGAATCTGTTCATCTCCACCCTCGGCATAAACCAACATGCTCATGGCGCATGTCATTACCAGTGCCAATAATAACACCAGTACCTTATTCATCTTTTTCCTCATAATCTTATCTCCATCTCTTGTTCATTGATTTAGTACTATGACTGTTCCACAATACTAACAGATACTGGTATTATAATACATTCGCATTTTTCTTACAATCTCTTTTTGAAAAATTCCACAGAATTCTACGGATTTAATTCCATTCCTTCTTAAAAGATTCTACAAATTCCCCTGCCACATTGGCATCAAAATCATTGGCCTCCATCAGCTTTATGAAAGCCGAACCTACAATCGCCCCATCGATAATGTCACTAAGGGGTTCTACATCTGCCGCAGAGCGGATACCAAATCCCATCATAACCGGAATCTTTGAAACCGACTTCACCTCAGAAAGATAATTGCGGATATCCTTATGGAAGTTCGAACTCTTACCGGTGACACCCATCTGGGATACACAGTAAACAAATCCTCTTGCATTTTCAAGAATCATCGGAACTCTCTGCTTAGAAACCGGAGACACCAGCTGAATCTGAATCAGGGAATCCTGATCCTTTAGACAGGCACGGATTTCATCCTGTTCCTCAAATGGAAGATCCGGAACAATCAGTCCATCCACCCCCGCCTCAATACATTTCTTCACGAAGTTCTCCACCCCGTAATAACAAATGGTATTGTAATACATCATAAATACGATAGGCACTTCGCAGTCTTTACGAATTTCTTTCATGGCATCAAAGCACATGGTAAGATTGGTTCCATTTAAAATAGAACGATAGGATGCATCCTGAATCACCGGGCCATCGGCCACAGGATCCGAAAACGGAATACCAAGTTCAATCACATCCACACCGGCAGCAGCCTGTGCCTTAACAATCTCCACCGTCTTATCCATATTGGGAAGACCTGCTGTAATATAAGTAATCAACGCTTTCTTATTGTCCTTCTGCAATTGCTGCATTCTCTCTTCAATACGATTCATTATTTGTTGGTCTCCTCTCCATTTAAATATTTCTGTACCGTATGTACATCCTTGTCACCACGACCGGATAAACATACCACGATAATATCATCTTTTTTCATATCCTTCGCAATCTTAAAACAGTGGGCCAATGCATGGGCACTCTCAATGGCCGGAATGATACCCTCCAGCTTACATAATTCAAGAAGCGCATCCATTGCTTCCTTATCGGTAATGGATACATACTCGGCACGTCCGCTATCACGAAGATAAGCATGTTCCGGACCTACACCGGGATAATCAAGGCCTGCCGAAATGGAGTGCGCAAGTTCAATATTTCCATCGGAATCCTGAAGAAGATAGGATTTCATTCCATGAAGCACTCCCGGCTTACCCAATGCCATTGCCGAAGCGTGCTTACCGGTCTCAATACCAAGACCGCCGGCTTCCACACCGATGAGTTTCACACCCGGCTCCTCGATAAAATCAGCAAACATACCGATGGAATTAGAACCACCTCCAACGCATGCCATAACCACATCCGGAAGTCTTCCTTCCTTCTCTAAGATCTGTTTCTTCGCTTCCACACTGATAATCTTCTGGAATTCCTTCACCATTTTCGGATATGGATGAGGTCCCACCGCAGAACCGATAACATAGAACGTATCCTCCGCTCTCTCTGCCCAGGTACGGATAGCTTCATTGGTTGCATCCTTTAAGGTAGAACTTCCGGTGGTGACACTCACAACCTTCGCTCCAAGCATTTCCATACGGAACACATTTAACGCCTGACGCTCAATATCCTCCGCACCCATATATACGGTACATTCCATGTTAAAAAGCGCAGCACCGGTAGCGGTTGCCACACCGTGCTGTCCTGCACCGGTCTCAGCAATCACCTTGGTCTTTCCCATACGCTTTGCAAGAAGAATCTGTCCGATAACATTATTGATTTTGTGGGCACCGGTATGATTGAGATCCTCTCGCTTAAGATAAATCTTAGGACCATATTTTTCAGTCAGACGCTCTGCAAAGTAGAGCGGCGTCTCTCTTCCCACATATTCCTTAAGATAGTAGTTATATTCTTTAATAAACTCAGGATCTTCGATGGCCTCTTCAAATGCTTTCTCAAGCTCTGCCAGAGTATTCATCAATGACTCTGATACATACTGTCCTCCAAATTCTCCATAATAACTCTTCTTCATTATATTTTCCTCCTTATGATTGCCTTGGAATTCTATCAAATATTCTTTATGTATTTATTCCTGTATGCTGCGAACCGCCGTTACAAACTTTCGAATCTTTTCCGGGTCTTTGCCCCGGAATTCTCCGTCATATTCCACAAAAGAACTTACATCCACGATATCCGGATGAACTTCCCGGATGGCCCTCTTCACATTGCAGTCCGTAAGTCCTCCCGCCAACATCAACATCTTTCCCCTGCGATCGTAATTCTTCAGAAGACTCCAGTCAAAGGTTTCACCATTTCCCGGAATCTTCCCGTCAAATATCACGCCTTTGATTTTATCTTCTTTCAAAGTACTTTCATTGGTTACAGAATCTTCAATGTTATAAGCCCGAAGAATCGGAATCACGGCTTTCTCTAAAACCGCTTCCTTTAGTTCTCCGTGAATCTGGATATAATCAAATTCCATCCTCTCGATGGTCTCCAACTGCTTGGGCGTTGGCGAAACGGTCACCGCCACGGTCTTTACACCGGAATTGTTTCCTCTGATGTAATCCAGGATTGGAAGTACCATGTGTGCATTTACATTGCGTTTACTCTTCGGATAATACATTACAAATCCCACCAGATCTGCTCCTGCTTCAAGTACCGCCTTAGCGTCCTCAATCCGGGTCAGTCCGCAGATCTTAATCAAAGGTAGCTTGCTGTCCTCTGGTTTACCTGGCTGCATCATACACCTTCTTCCAGTGAGATGCCAGCTCACAGGGCTTTTCGGACTCCATAAAAGCCCGGCCGATCAACAAGGCATCCACATTGCTCTTTCTTAAAAGTTCGATATCTGCATCCTTTGTCACTCCACTCTCCGATACCAGAACCTTGCCCGCCGGAACCATCTTTGCCAGCTTGTCGGTGGTGGCAAGGTCAATCTCAAAGGTTTTAAGATTGCGGTTATTGATTCCTATGATTTTTACGTCAAGGTCCAGCATACGTTTCATTTCCTCTTCGTTGTGAACCTCACACAGAACATCCAATGAAAGGCTGTAAGCCAGATCATATAATTTCTTAAATGTCTCATCATCCAGAATTGCTGCAATTAAAAGAATTGCATCTGCACCGATTACCTTGGCCTCATATACCTGATACTCTTCGATAATGAAATCCTTTCGGATAATGGGAAGTCCGGACATTTCACGAATCTGCTTTAAGTACTCCACGCTTCCGTTAAAATGGTCCTCCTCCGTCAGGCAGGAAATGGCATCCACCGAACAATTATACTGATCAATGCGGTCCGTCAACTCAATCTTATTCTGAAGAACCCCCATACTTGGGGATGCCTTCTTGAACTCACCAATGATGGATAATCCATCCTTTGCCAGGGCATCATAGAAGCTGATACTCTTTCTTGTGGATGAAAGTGCTAATTTCTTCATCTCTTCCTCACCGATTTTCGCCTTATGCTCCGGGAGCCTTTTCTTCTTATCTGCTACAATATCATCTAATATCATGGCACTTATATCCTTCCATTCACAAAATTTTCAATCAGACGTTTTCCATGTTCCGTATAGATGGATTCCGGATGGAACTGCAATCCCACCACAGGATATTCCACGTGTCTTACCGCCATGATTTCGCCGTCATCAGTTCTCGCCAGTACCTTAAGACACTCCGGAAGTGTATCCTCCTTGATCGCCAGAGAATGGTATCGTGCCACCTTCAGTGGCGAATCCACGCCTGCAAAGATACTGCTTCCGTCATGTTCAATGGCAGACTGCTTACCGTGGTATAATTCCTTGGCATAACTAACGGTTGCACCAAAGGCCACACCAATACTCTGATGTCCAAGACATATTCCAAGGATTGGAATCTTTCCCGCAAAATATCGAATCGCCTCCACACATATTCCTGCTTCCAGAGGACTCTTCGGCCCCGGAGAAACAACGATTTTGTCCGGGTTAAGCTTTTCAATCTCCTCAATAGTAATTTTATCGTTACGAACCACCCGGATGTCACTTTCAAAGGTTCCGATATACTGATAAAGGTTATAGGTAAATGAATCATAATTATCAATCAGTAAAATCATAAACTTTCCTCCTTAACCAGTGTCTTGGCCAATGCCATAACCTTATTACAACATTCCATATATTCATTCTCCGGAACCGAATCTGCCACGATTCCTGCTCCGGCCTGCAGATATACTTTATTTCCCTTCTTGATCATGGTTCGGATGGTAATGCAAAAATCCATGTTTCCGTTAAAATCCACATATCCCGTTGCACCGCCATACAAACCTCTTCTTACAGTTTCCAGCTCGTCAATGATTTCCATTGCCCGAATCTTTGGCGCACCGCTTAAGGTTCCTGCCGGAAGGAAGGATGCAACCAGGTCAAATGGATGATATTCTCCCTTCTTCCTGCCCTCCACTAAAGATACGATATGCATTACGTGTGAGTAACGCTGGATATCCATAAACTGTGATACCTTTACTGTTCCGATCTGTGCGATTCTTCCCATATCATTACGTGCAAGATCCACTAACATGACATGCTCTGCCCGTTCCTTCTCATCTGCCAGAAGCTCTGCCTCCAGGGCCTTGTCTTCCTCCGGTGTCACGCCCCTCTTTCTGGTTCCTGCAATAGGACAGGTCATTACCTTGCCTTCCTTCTGCTTTACCACCATTTCCGGTGAACTTCCGATGACCTCAAAATCCCCGAAATTAAAATAATAAAGATATGGTGAAGGATTTAATTCCCTTAACTCCTTATATAGTGCAAATCCATCCTGCCTGGTTTCCACCGTCCATCTCTGGGATAATACGGTCTGGAAAATATGCCCTTCGCGGATGTAATTTTTGATTTTTTCTACTTTTTCTCCATACTCTTCTATGGTATCGGACTTTTTTATAATCTTTCCGTCTCTTTCAATGCCTGTCTCAACCGGTTTGATGTTCTTTAAGGCATTTTCTATCATTGCCGCTGCTTCATCAACCGCTGCTTTCCGTCCGGCTTCACTGTCTTCACCCAGTACTACGCCTGTCAGTGTTTCTGCCACATGGTCAATTACGATAAATTTTTCTGCCAGCATGAACTGTACCGTTTCAATGCCGATTTCCTCCGGGTTATCATCCGGCAGTTCTTCGGAATATCTTACAAAATCATATCCAAGGCAGCCCACCAGTCCGCCTGTGAATGCAAGCTCGCCGTCTTCCTTTGTCACCGAAAACTCACTGTAATATTCCTTTAAAAGTTCCAGCGGATTTCCCTCCAACACCCGTGTCTTTCTGTCTTTTCCGGTAATAATCAGGGAATTTCCCTTTGACTGAATAATTTCTTCCGGTTCCACACCCATAATGGTGTAGCGGTCGTGGTTCTTATCATAGCTTTCCAGAAGAAATCCGATTTTTTTGCTGCCAAGTGCCTCAAAGACTGCAACGGAGGTTTCGTTTACGATGCTTACTGTCTTTTTGTAGGCTTTTAGGACTTTTTTCATGTTTCCTGCTCCTTTCCGTGATTGAAGGGGATTGCTACCCTCAGTATGAGGAGGAATGACAGGGGTTTTTCTGAATAAAAAAAGTCCCTGACTATTCCAGTCAGGGACGAATATTATCGTGGTGCCACCCTAATTTACAGGCATATGAACTATATACTGCCTGCCTCATTCCGATACGGAGTCATCCTCTGCGATATTCCGGATACTTCCGGCAATCAGGATTCTCGATATCTTTCCCCTGTAACGTGAGGTCACGTCGCCGGCTACTCGTCTGTGACTTTCGCTTGCGCATCTCCCAAACCCATTCCTTCAAACTCTCCATACCGGAATCTCAGCTTACCCGGCTCTCTGTGATGTACCTTTTTGAAGTACTATTTTGTTCATCGATTTTGATTAGGTCTATGATAGCACTTGTAAGTTCATCTGTCAAATTATTTTTCAACGTTTTTACAACAGATATTTCTAATGATGTTATCTCACGATCCTCGCCACAAGATACAATACAAGCAAATGCGCCGGATAAAAGATATAAAACATATACTTTAAATTCACGCCCCGCTTGCCATTGTAAAACAGCAGTAAAATCGTACTGAATGCAGAATACCTCTGAATTCCCGTTGCACCAAAAATCTGTAACGCCGTGCCAAAGACATGCTTATACACAAAACGATCCTGCAGCACCTGATAGATATACACCATCATCACACCAAAACAGCCATAATCGGTCTGTAAGAATTCTGCGATCACGGCTGCTGCCAGGATCACCACATATCCCGCCAGATTCCCGGCTACCGCCCCGAAGGTTCCACCGTTCATCTGAGCCAGTTGGTCCTTTATGTAAAGTCCCACCAATGCCAGAAAAAATGTAACCAGTACATTCTGGTTCTCCATACTCCATCCGCCACAGAACGCCAGATCAAAGAACGGTTCTGTAACCAAGGCAAAGAATGCCATTCTTCCCAGATATTTTCCCTTATTTCTTGTGTGCGTGTAGCCCTCCGCCACAAAATACGCAAAAATAGGGAAGGATAACCTTCCCACAATTCGCAATCCTGTCTTTGCCGGAAATAATACCACTCCCACATGGTCAATTACCATGATAATCATAGCAAATATCTTTAAGGTCGAAGCATCCAAACATTGTAATTTCTTTAATTTTTCCATTATTCACTCAACCTTTTTTTCTTACTCTTTGGCTCCACAGGTTTTCCATAACTTCGAAGGATTGTAATGGAGCGCTCCGGCACTTCTACCATATGCTCCTTATTGATGATGTCAAGGAGTTCCTGCTCACAGGTTGTATGATCTTTCCACACGCCCTCTGCCGAATCCAGTACCACTTCCCAGAAAAGTCCCTCCGGAAGAATCGGCAGTGCCAGTTTATGACGTTCCCAATGAAGATTGTATGCCACATAGATGAAATCATCACCACAGAATTTACGTTCTTCTTCCGCTGCATACTTTCCACAGTACATCATGCCAAAATGTCGGTTGTAATTCTCAAAGCTTGCAAACCACGCATTACCACTGTGATAAGACACATCCGGATATCCGCAGGACTTATAATCCATATCCCGAAGTGCCTTCTCCATATGAAGAATCGGATGGCTCTTTCGAAATGCAATCAAAGCCTTAACATACTCAAACAACCCACGGTTGGTGGCAAGATTCTTCCAGTTCAACCATGAAACCTCGTTATCCTGACAGTAAGGGTTGTTATTACCGTTCTGGGAATTTCCGAACTCATCCCCCGACAGAATAAGAGGTGTACCCTGGGATAACATCACCATAAGAAATGCATTACGCATCTGCTTATAGCGCAGTTCCAGAACCTTCTTCTTTCGTGTCTTACCCTCTGCACCGCAGTTCCAGCTATTGTTAAAGTTCTCGCCATCGCGATTGCTTTCTCCGTTATTTTCGTTATATTTACGGTCAAAGCTGACCAGATCCATCAGGGTAAAACCATTGTTGTTCGTGATATAATTAATCTCTGCGACACCGGCCTCATTCTTCTTTACGTGCTGCACAAACTCTTCCAGCTGATTCTCATCACCCTTAAGAAGCTTTCTTGCACAATTCATAAATCCCTGATTGTAGTTTGCAAGATTACGATAGGAACGTTTATGCTGTCCAAGGTTCCAGTATGGTGTAAAGATCTTGATTCTTGAGAGTAACGGATCCTTTGCCACACTCTCCATGGCCGCATCCGAACAGTTCAGATGCACGCCATCAATATGATACTCCACCACCCAGAAGCGCACGCAGTCTCGAATCATGGTAAGACCTGCCTCCTCCGGGAAAAACATTTCCACAATAACCTCAATACCGGCCTTGTGCAGTGCCTTCACCATCTCCTTAAACTCCACGGTGTAATCTTCGTTCTTTCGACTCTTCACCGCATAGGCAGACTTTGGTGCAAAATACATTCCCTGACAGTATCCCCAATAGTTGATTCTGCCGTTAAAGAGCGGGTTGTACAACATCGCCTTGTCGTCCCCCGTCCATTTTCTCACTTCTTCAAATTCAAATACGGGCATCAGCTCCACCGCAGTAATTCCAAGTTCCACAAGATAAGGTATCTTTTCAATGACACCTTCATAGGTTCCCTTATGGCGCACACCGGAACTGGAATGCTTCGTAAAGCCCCGCACATGAAGCTTATACAAAATCGTCTCCGAATACGGGCGATTCAACGGGCGGTCATTTTTCCAGTCAAATTCCTCTAACATGACCCTGGAACGGTAATCTTCTGTACGCAGAGACTGCCCAAACTCATAGGCATCACACACATGCTTGGCATAGGGATCCGGAACTTTCTTCTCTCCGATACCGTAATTGTATTCCAGATTTGAAAAATCAATTCCGGAAATTTTTACAGCAAAGATATCTCCAAATTTGTAGGACTCATCCAATTCAATGGTGTAGACTGCCTTTTTGCCATTTCCCCGGTAGAGATTCAATGTAATCTGCTTTTCACCTGAGACCACAGCAAAATTATATCCTTCTTCTACCTTCATACATCCCAGTATTCTCGGATTACCAATTGCTATCTTCACCTGTTTACTCATGTCCGGTCGTCTCCATTTCATAGAATAATCTTGCGCCTAATATGCTTTCACCTTAGTCCAAAGATCTGCAAAATACTTCTTAATTTCCGTCTCCTGATAACGGAATACCTCATTCTTCTCATATCCTGTATCTGTCACATAGGCACTGATTTCTGCATAATCGCCATTTCTCATGGTGTCGTAAGCGCTCTGTACCGGTGAAGAATAACCAACTTCCATGGTATTCGCAAGGGCATTGTCCGCATTTAACATAAAATCAATATACTTGTGTGCAAGATCCACATCCGTACAATTCTTGGTGATAACCATTGCATCATACCATACATTGGTTCCCTGTTCCGGTGTGGTATATTCCAGGTTCTCGTTCTCCGACATGATATATACCGCATCTCCGGAGTAAACCACTGCGATCCCCTTGTTAGCGGAAACCATATTATCAATGACATCATCCCCGGCATATACCGGATTCATGGTATCACGCTGTTCTACCAGCCATTCATAAGCTGCATCGATTTCTTTGGTATCCGTGGTATTCATAGAATATCCAAGTGCCTTTAATGCCACCATAAAAGAGTCACGCTCCGAATCATACATATAAATGTTGCCTGCATATTTCGTGTTCTTAAGCAGATTCCAGCCGTCTTTCACATCGGCCTCGTCCACAACCGTCTTGTCATACAGAATACCCACACTTCCCCAGAAATATGGTGCACTGTAGGTGCTGTCCGGATCATAGGCCTGATTCAATACTTCCGGCATAAGATTGGACTTGTTACTAATCTTCGTCCAGTCGATAGGCTGTAAGAAATCTTCCTTAATCAGACGTTCAATCATATAATCCGATGGGACTAAGATATCATACTGCTCGCCGCTCATGATCTTTGTATACATCGATTCATTGGAATCAAAGGTTTCATAGATAACCGTGCAATTATTTTCCTTTTCAAACTTGGTAAGCAGAGTCTTATCAATATACTCTCCTGCATTATATACCTTAAGAGTCTTCTTCTCTCCGCTGCCGCATCCTGCGATCATCACCGCCGTCATCGCCAGCAAAACTGCTTTAACTAATCTTTTCATTTCTTTCGTTCTCCTTTTTCTTTCTTATAAGCATCGGCACCAGATTCACCACCAGCAATATGACGATGATTGCCAGAATAACCAGGGATGACAATGCATTGACTGTCGGGTTAATACGCTTAGTCATATTATACACGATAATAGAGATATTTTGCACTCCATTTCCTGTTACAAAATAAGAAATAACAAAATCATCCAGCGACATGGTAAAGGCCAGCAATATTCCCGCATAGATTCCTTCCTTAATCATAGGAATAATCACCTTGGTCAATGCCTGAAACGGTGTCGCACCAAGATCCATTGCCGCATTGGCAAGATTGGGATCCAGGCTTCGCACCTTCGGATATACACTGGTGATGACATACGGCGTACAGAAAATGATATGTGCGAGAAGCATCGTGGTATAACCTTTCGCAATCTTCATGGACGAGAACAGGATCATCAGTCCAATGGCTGTAACGATATCCGGATTCATAATCGGAATATTATTTACATTTAAAATCCATTCCTTAATGACCTTACGGTTCTTCGACAAACCAATCGCCGTGATGGTGCCAAGAATCGTGGATACAAAGGTTGCAATCAGTGCAATACTGATGGATACATAAACCGCCTTCATGATTTCTCCGTTGGACAGAAGTTCCTGATACCAACGAAGAGAAAATCCTGCAAACTTTGTCAGAGATTTTGAATCATTAAAGGAAAAAACAATCGTTACCAGGATTGGCAGATAGAAAAACGCAAAACAAAGCCCAATATACAGGTATGAAAATATTCTCTTTCGCTTCATCTTCTACCTCCTACTCTTCCGTATCAATCTTCTTCATCAACCGGATCACCAGAAGGATGACCATTGCAAGAAGAAGTGAAATAGCGCTGCCGAAATTCCAATCTCCCACCGAGATAAACTGATTTTCAATCAAATTACCAATGAGCATATATTGTCCGCCACCCAGGAGCTTCGGAATAACGAAGGATGAAATGGATAACAGAAATGTCATAATCACACCATTCACCACACCCGGAATGGACAGTTTAAATACCACCTTAAAAAAGGTCTGTATCCGGTTTGCCCCAAGATCATACGCTGCCTCAATCAAGGATTTATCAATCTTACTGAGACTTGTGTGGATGGGAATAACCATAAATGGCAGAAAATCACATACCAGACCAACCGCCACCGCAAAATCCGTATACATCATGGTAATCGGATCAAATCCCAAGGAAACCAGCAGGGAATTAATAATTCCGTTATCCGCCATCAGACTGATCCATGCATAGGTTCTAAGAAGCATATTAATCCACATAGGAATCGTAACCACCAGAATCAAAATATTCTGTGCCCGTTCCGAGAACTTTGAAATCATATAAGCCAGAGGATAACCCATGGCAAAACAGATCAAAACCGTAATCACACCGATTTTAAAAGAACGGACAAATACGGCAAAATAAATCGGTTCCGCAATCTTCGCAAAATTTTCCAGCGTAAATTGTATGTTGACCAGGTTATTACCACCCGTTGTAATCGAATAAAGTACGATTAAAAGAAGAGGAACAACAATCATGATCATGGACCATACAATATACGGTTTCACCAAATTCTTAAAGTATTTCATGACGCCTCCTAGTACTCCATCTTATACATAACGTGAATATCCTCCGGGCCAAAGGTCAGTCCCACTGCAAGACCCACTTCAAAATAATCCGTTGTATGTATCAGATAATCACGGTATTTCGTCTCTACCTGAATCTCATAGTGAACACCCTTAAAGACAATGGACTTCACGACACCCGTCAGTTTGGCATCCTCCGGCTTTACAATATCGATATCCTCCGGACGCAGAACCACTTCCACTTCCTCGTCATCTTTAAATCCCTTGTCCACACATTCGAACTGGAAATCATCAAATTTTACCAGACAGTCACGAAGCATCACTGCCTCGATGATATTAGATTCTCCGATGAAGCTTGCCACGAAACGGTTTTCCGGCTCGTTATAGATATCCACCGGCGTACCAATCTGCTGAATGATACCTTCATTCATTACAACAATGGTATCGGACATGGACAATGCCTCTTCCTGATCATGGGTGACAAAAATAAATGTAATTCCTACTTCCTTCTGAATCTTCTTAAGTTCCGCCTGCATTTCCTTGCGAAGCTTGGCATCCAGGGCACCCAGAGGCTCATCTAAAAGAAGCACCTTCGGCTCATTCACCAGCGCTCTTGCGATGGCCACACGCTGCTGCTGTCCACCGGAAAGCAAGGTAACATCCCTCTTTTCAAATCCTTCCAGACCTACCAGTTTTAGCATTCTGGCAACCTTCTGATCCACGATGCTCTTATCCACCTTCTTAATATTCAGACCAAAGGCCACATTGTCATGCACATTTAAAAAAGGGAACAATGCATACTTCTGAAACACGGTATTTACTTCTCTCTTATATGGGGGAAGCTTGGAAATTTCTATTCCGTTAAAGAGAATCTCGCCCTGACTTGGTTCATCAAATCCGGCAATAATCCGAAGTGTCGTGGTCTTGCCACATCCACTGGGACCCAGCAAAGTCAGGAATTCATTTTCATAAATGTTAAGATCAATTCCCTTTAAAACCTGCTGGTCTTCAAAATTCTTGGTAACATTTTTCAACTCAATAATCTTATTACCCATTATCTTCTCTCTTCCTCCTAAAAGCTTGGCGGAGAGCTGACCCAAAGGATCTTCGCTCCCTGTTTCGACGTGATGTAATGTTTATACTTTGGCGTAAAATAAAAGGATTCACCCTTTTTTGCCTTATATACTTTATTTCCTACATGGATTTCAATGGAACCGGCACACACATAGCCAAACTCCTCACCCTCATGCGGATTATCCGGATATGTAGAGCCTCCCTCATCGAGAGTTAACATAATCGGCTCCATAATATTTTTCTGGGCATTGGGAATAATCCACTCGATCTTATTCTTAAGCTCCCTATCTTCTTTTTCAAAATAATCGGACTTCTTAAAAATTACCTGATTATCCACGGAATCACTGAAAAATTCCTTAAGATCCGTGCCAAGGCAAGTCAGGATATCGATCAATGTTGCAATGGATGGTGATGTCATGTTACGTTCCAGCTGAGAGATAAATCCCTTGGACAGCTCCGAACGATCCGCAAGTTCCTTCTGGGTCAGACCCTTCATAATTCGAAGTTCCTTGATTTTTCCTCCGATATTCATAGTTTCTCCACCTCCGTCATCCAGAGTCCTGCGCCGGCATCACTTGGCATTCGAAGATCCCCCCGGGGTGATACTGCTACGGAACCAACCTTTGGTCCGTCCGGCAGACAGGATCTCTTAAACTGCTGGCTAAAGAACCGGCGATAAAAGGTCTTCAACCATTTTAAGATGACCTCCTCCTCAAATTCACCTGCAAATGCTATTGTGGCAATACGATAAATCTTCGCCGGTGCGTAGCCAAAACGAAGAATATGATACAAAAAGAAATCATGTAATTCATAAGGTCCCACAAGATCCTCTGTCTTCTGGGCAATCACACCATTTTCCGGAGGAAGAAGTTCCGGGCTCACCGGTGTATCCAGAATATCCAGAAGAACTGCCGATAACTCCTGATCATTGCAGGTGTCGGAATAATATTTTACAAGATGTCTTACCAGTGTTTTAGGCACTGAGCTGTTCACACCGTACATGGACATATGATCCCCATTGTAGGTTGCCCATCCCAGAGCCAGTTCAGACATATCCCCGGTTCCGATAACCATACCATTGGTCTGATTGGCGATATCCATAAGAATCTGGGTTCGCTCACGGGCCTGTCCGTTCTCATAAGTCACATCATGGACATTACCATCCTGTCCGATATCTCTAAAATGTATTGTAACCGCTTCCTTGATATCAATCTCCCGAAGCGTTACTCCAAGTTTTCCGATGAGTCCCACCGCATTCTGATAGGTGCGGTCCGTAGTTCCAAAACAAGGCATGGTAACTGCAACGATATTTTTTCGATCCCATCCCAGCAGATCAAAGGCACGCACTGTAACCAGAAGCGCCAGGGTCGAATCCAATCCTCCTGAGATTCCAATAACTGCGCTCCTGCAGTGAGTATGCTCCAATCTCTTCTTTAGTCCGTAAGACTGGATTGAAAGAATACTCTCACAGCGAAGAGTACGCTCCTTTACATCACTTGGAACAAAAGGAGTTTTCTCGTAGTAACGATGAAGTTCCAACAAGTCTTCCCCGGATATATCATTTCTTATCTTAAAATCAACATACCGGTAGTCTTCCTGTTTTTGTACCTCAAAGGTAGTCATTCTGCGACGTTCTGCAGCAATCCGTTCAAGATCCATGTCCCCGTAGATGATCCCCGTGGTAAATCGCTTGGATTCCGCCAGAACACTGCCATTCTCACTGATAATATTATGTCCGGCAAATACCAGATCCTGTGTGGACTCTCCCTCTCCCGCACTGGTATAGACATAACCACATACCAGCTTGGCGGATTGTCCCTTGACCAATTCCTTCCGGTACACATCCTTACATACCGTCTCATTACTGGCAGAACAATTTACAATCAGTGTTGCCCCGGCCATGGCATGTCCCACACTCGGAGGCAATGGCACCCATACATCCTCACAGATTTCCGCCGCCACCGAAAGTTGCGGCAGATCCATAGCCTGCAGGATTATATTCATTCCAAACCAAGTCTTCTGTCCCAGAATTTCCACTTCCACCGGTTTTGACAATCCCGGAGTAAAATGTCTGACTTCATAGAATTCTCCGTAGTTTGGAATACATTTTTTCGGAATAATTCCTAAGATCTTCCCTTCGCAGATAGCCGCAGCCACATTATAGAGTTTTCCCATATACATCCATGGAAATCCCACAAATACAAGCATCTTCTTATTCCGGCTCTCCTCCAGAATCACCCGAAGACCCTCCATTGCCCCCTCAAGCAATGTATTCTGCAAAAAGAGATCCTCACAGGTATACCCGGTAATGCAAAGTTCCGGAAATACCACAATTTTCGCTCCTGCTTTGTGAGCCTCTTTTATCATACCAACAATAACCTGCGCATTGTTCACACAATCTGCCACTTCAATTTTAGGTGTTGCCGCAGCAACACGGATAAATCCATCCTTCATAAACCCTCCCAAAACCAAGCCCTTCTAAACATCGCAAAAGGCCATTTTAAAAAAGTATGACATAATAATCTAGATTACATTATATTGGGAATCATGCCATTTTACAATATATTTTCTTGCTTTTTTCTCGCATTTTAAATCTGTCCCGGGACAAAAAGGAATGGCAGGAACATCAATTTCCTGCCATTCCACATTCTCCTTGTCCTACATTGCCGGTATTTTATCGAATCATTCTTCCGCTGGTCACGTCATTGACATTATTATTGTTATCATTTCCCGCAGTATTTCCATTGGTTAGATCATTGATACCGTCACCAATGGCATCCACACCGTTCTCAACACCGGTAGCCAGCTCATTGATTACGCCTTCACCGGAGCCTGTAGTGGCTGTCATACTGCCGTCATTGTAATTATCCCCAAAACTGGTCTCTCCTGTTACTCCATTTCCTGTACCGTTTGTTCCATTAACACCTGTACCATTGTTATTCATATCTCCTTCTGTATTGTTTGCACCATTTGTAGATGTATTCTGATTTACACCATTTTCAGATGATGTGTTTTCGGTGGTATTATTCTGGTTCTGTGCATCATTCTTATTGCCGCATGCAGTCAAAACCGAAATACACAAAACAGCCAATACTAATAATCCTAATTTTTTCTTCATAACCATATCTCCTTTTTGCCTCCTATTTCTAGGTGAATTTATTCATTTCAATAGTATTATGAACGGGATTTTTATTTTTATTCAAAAGATTTGACTATAAGAGAAAAAACATATAAAATAGAAATGATATTTTTTGAAAATAATTGATATTAAGAGGTATATATTTATGAGAAAAGTTATTCTAACAGGGGATCGTCCCACCGGAAAATTACATATCGGTCACTATGTCGGGTCATTAAAGCGACGTGTGGAATTGCAGAATTCCGGAAATTTTGATGACATTTTCATTATGATCGCAGATGCCCAGGCACTTACCGATAACTTTGATAATCCGGATAAGGTACGTGATAATATTATTGAAGTGGCACTGGATTACCTTTCCTGCGGACTTGATCCGAAGGTTTCCACACTCTTTATCCAGTCACAGATTCCTGAACTTACCGAATTATCCTTTTACTATATGAATCTGGTTACCGTTTCCAGGCTCCAGCGTAATCCTACCGTGAAGTCCGAGATTCAGATGCGTAACTTTGAAGCCAGTGTTCCGGTTGGATTCTTCACCTATCCTATCAGTCAGGCTGCGGATATCACTCTCTTTAAGGGTACCGTGGTTCCTGTAGGCGAGGATCAGTTGCCAATGTTGGAGCAGACGAAGGAAATCGTCCGCAAATTCAACGCAACCTACAACACAGACATTTTGTTAGAACCGGAAATTCTTCTTCCGGATAATAAAGCCTGTCTTCGTCTTCCGGGTACTGATGGCAAGGCCAAGATGAGTAAATCCCTTGGCAACTGTATCTATCTTTCCGATCCGGAGGAAGAAGTTCAGAAGAAGATTATGAGCATGTACACCGATCCGGATCATATCCGTGTACAGGATCCGGGAAAAGTTGAAGGAAACACTGTATTTACCTATCTTGATGCATTTTGTAACGATGCACATTTTGCTGAATATTTACCGGATTATGCGAATCTGGATGAATTAAAGGATCATTACCGTCGCGGTGGTCTCGGCGATGTGAAGATCAAACGTTTCCTGAACAGCGTAATGCAGGAGGAATTATCTCCAATCCGTGCAAGAAGAAAGGAATACGAGAAGGATATTCCGGGGGTTTATGACATTCTTCAGAAAGGTTGTGACAAGGCACGGGCTGTTGGTGCAGCGACTCTTAGTGAAGTAAAGGATGCCATGCGAATCAACTACTTTGATGATGCCGAATTAATCAAGGCCCAGAGTCAGAAATATCAGGGATAAATATGAACAACAAAATGTAAAATACACCTTCCTTTCGGTGCTGTCTGTTCCGAAAGGAAGGTTGGATTATCGGATTAATATATATTTCTATTTGATTCATCATCTTCCATTATGTCCATCCACTTAAACTCCCAGCTTATTTGCTAGTTCCTTCAATTCATCCGCAGATAGTCCGGTGAATTCCATGATCTCCTGAAAAGGTTTGTTTGCCTTTATCATCTTTTCTGCCACTTGGCTTTTTCCCTTTCCAAGTCCAATCTCAATGCCCTCGGTTCTTCCTTGGCTGCGTCCCAATTCTATGCCTTCCTCCCTGCTGTCCCTCGCAATCAGTTCTTCTCGCCGCTCAAATGTAAAATCCAAAACTGCCATTTCAAGCACCTCCGCTCTTCTACTCTTAAAGAATTCTGCCAGTATTAGCTTTTAT
>JBJEJH010000006.1:0-10826 GCA_051877855.1 Lachnospiraceae bacterium
AGAGGTGAAAGATATTGTAAAGGGAAAAAGTTTTGCCGTTATCTATACAAAAGGCAAAGCTGGCATAAATAAAAGGAGTAAGGTGTGGCACAGGACCTATTTAATGGATTGATTAAAAATAACAATACAAATAAATAAGCAAATTAATATAACAAGAATGGTTACGGATGGGATAGCAATAAATTTCTTTTTTTTCTTTTCATACGTAAATACGGCTTTAGTTATATATTGATTTTTTTGACACAATTATGCTATAATTGTGTCAGGGAAAGGAGCGAAGAATTATGCCACTTATTATGCCCATTAAGGATTTACGCAATACAACCGAGATTTCTAATATCGCACACAAGGAACAGGAGCCTATTTTTATTACCAAAAACGGATATAGCGATTTGGTTGTGATGAGTAGTGAATTATACGATAAATTTGCAAGAATGAATCGCATCGATCAGGCAATCTTCGAATCCGAGCAAGAAATTGCTAACGGAGCAGAAGCAGTTGACGCAGAAATAGTTTTTGCAGAATTGGAGAAAAAACATTTTGGATAAATACAAGGTAAAAGTCAACCCCAGAGCAATCCGTGAATTAGACCACATTTACGAATATATCGCAAATGAGAAATTGGCTCTTGAAAATGCCAAAGGACAGGTTGACAGAATTAAGAAGTCTATTTTAAGCCTAGACACATTTCCACAGTCCCATCAAGAGCGTAACGAGGGCAGATATGCCGGAAAAGGCTACCGTCAGTTACTGATTGATAATTATATCGCCATTTTCCGCATTGATGAACCATGCAAAACAGTTTATGTAGTAACAATACAGTATCAAGGACGAAATCTATAAAACAAGCACCAAATGACACTATAAATCGTTTGGTGCTTGTTTTAACTTAAGAATTATTTATTCGTTGAAGGGAGGGATACAAGCCCTTCCTATACTTCCAATCTTATTGGCACGAATTGATAATATATGGCGTGTTATGATGTTCAAAATGTATTCGTTATTTTGTATTCTGTTTATATATCAAAGAAAAACAATTTATGGAGGTAACGATAATGAACAATACAGCACTTATTACAGGATCATATGGTGGACTTGGAACTTGCTTTGTAGAAATACATGCAAAAACAGGGGGCGATTTAATTCTTGTAGGAAGAAGTCAGGATAAATTAGACCAGCAGGCTAATGAGGTATCAAAAAAGTATGGGGTATCAGTAGAAACCATTGCTGTGGATTTGGCAAAGGATGATGCAGCAGTTGAAATTTATGATATATGCAGTAAGAAAAACATGATACCGGATATTATCATTAATAATGCTGGCTTTGGTGGTCAGGGTGATTTTGCCAGAGAAAGATCAATGGAACAGGATATGTCAATGCTTGCGGTAAATGTAATGACACCTACGAGAATTCTTAAATTTTTTCTTCCGGAAATGATCAAAAGAGGTAGTGGGAAGGTCTTAAATGTTAGTTCAACAGCAGCAACTATGCCTGGACCACTTCAGGCAGTTTATTATGCAACAAAGTCATATGTAACAAGCTGGTCAAATGCATTGTGGCGTGAACTTAAAGGAACAGGCATTACTGTAACTGCATTTATGCCAGGGGCAATGCAGACAGGATTTGCTAATGCAGCGGGATTATCAGATACAAAGCTTTTTGCAAATGCAGTCGCTCCTTATGCGGTTGCGAAAAAAGGCTATGACGGAATGAATAAGGGGAAACTAAATGTTGTTGCCGGTCTTCCGGGATGGCAGACTCCTATGATGGCACTTGCGCCATTATTCCCTAAAAAAATAATGCTTGATTTTGTGTATAACCAGCAGATAGCCGGTAGTGCAAAAAAATAAAAGATTAATTGCAGAATGAATAGGAAGAATAACAATGAATCATTTTATATTAGACGGACGATATAAGGATATTCTTGAATATCATGGAATTAATGCTTCTGAGGTTTTACGAAAAGCAATGTTGCCGGGGGATATTCTAAATCACAAAACAATAACTATGAAAGAGGAACAGTATTACAGATTTCTTGATGCAATCTTTTTTTGCCGGTAACCCGGAACTTGAATTATCTAGATTTGTAGCAGAGTCTGAAATAGCATTCTTGCTGAATATTATCCGAAGGGCAACTAAAGAGCAGATAACTCCAATATCAGTTAGCACAGCGATGGGACTTAAGGATGATTCTCTAAGTGAATATGTCGGAGTAAAGGTTGATAGGGAAAATGAAAATAAGATAGTATTTCATTCTTCGGATATGGGAATTCCATTTATCAGCTTTGATGATAATATGTGGAATTATTTTGAACCAGAGCTTAATCGTAGATTGGCAGATTTGGATGTAGATGATTCTATTAGCGCGAGAGTAAGAGCATCTCTAACAGAGTTATTGCCAGCAGGTATATGTGGAATTGATGAGGTGGCAAGTGAACTGGGACGTTCCAAAAGAACCTTACAAAGAAAACTATCCGAAGAAAAAACCACTTTCCAAATTATCTTTTATCGGATATTCCTACGAGATAATCTAAAGATACATGATAATATTTTGCCAGAATGATGGCGTATGACAGGGGGAGTTCGCGAATACCTTTCTCGTATCTGCGGTAAACTTCCCTTTGACAATTTAAAATGTCTGCTATGTCTTGTTGAGTTAAATCTGAATCTATGCGTAAATCTTCTAATCTTTTAAGATACAAGGAAAACATCTCCTTTTAATTCTCAATTTTCATAATAATTGTTTTTTAATTGTCTCATTGACAATGTTACCATTTGGTTGTATATTATTCTGGTAAATGCTACTAAATGGTTGCATATATAATTTGTGTGAAATATTTGGCGAAAAGGAGAAATCATGATTTTTGATGATGAGATACAAATTGATCAGAAAGAAGTCCATAAGGGGCGAAAGATAATAAGTAAGGCATATAAAATTGATGAGAGCATGGATCGTATGCTGCATCCATTTGAAAGGAACTTTTTTACCGTGGTAAGAAATCTTTACTTTCTTTTCATTTTTTTGTTAGTGTGGTTATTATCCGGCAATGCGTGGATAGGTCTTGCCGTTTCCCTAGGAATGTATTTTGCGGTCTTTTTTATTAAGAAAATACGCAGGGACATTAAGTTAAAAAAAGGTAATGAAATCTTAAAACGACTGGAAGATAAATATAAGGTAATACGGGATGAGTATCTGGAGAAAGAGTATGACAGACTTCAATTAAAAAGGGAAAGTAACGGCAATAAGTATATCAGAATTGATAATGTCTTCGATGTGCTCATTCATGATGAAGTTGTTCATTGCTGTGCCGTTTTGGAAGAGGGGTATGGACAGATTGTTGTTAAGTCGAGAGGTTTTGGGGACGGGACAATGATCGAATCAAAAGATGATTCCATACAGGAAATTAAATTATCATCCAGGGATTTTCAGAATAAATTCTTTGTTGCAGCTTCCCATCAGGTGGCTGCATACACTTATTTTTCGCCCACAATGTTAATTAAATATATAAATCATGAGCAGTGGGTGAGGAGATTAAGATACGGGAAAATCACATTGATGGACAGACAAGTAGCATTTGATTTTGATTTAAAGTGCAATATACAGTATGTGCTGGACTTTATGAGATGTGATATTAGGAGTTATTTTGATAATGTGGATTCTTATATTGCATCCATTAAAGAATGTTTGATGGATGTACGAAATTATAAGTTTATTTTTACGGAGGAGTAAGACATGGGAAAACTTATTGTAACTATTGCAGTTCTTTTTATTATTGTAAAACTGATCGCTTATGTGATAAGAAAAAATAATCTGTTTATTGAATTGCGCGAGGAGATTCAGCAGAAAAAGTCGGAAATCAGCAATTATAGGGAAAACCGTTCCAGGTATTTAAAGGATGCTTTGAACATAACAACACTTGCTAATAAAAATGAAGTGCAGAGTATTATGACCATTAAAAGCTCGGATGAGCAGTTGAATAATCTGCATGCCCTGGCGCAAAGATATCCGGAAATCAGTAGCAAGCAAAATTATACCGAGCTTTTGAAGAAAATTGCAAAGTGTGATCATGAAATTACGGCATGCAAAAGTCTTCTCAATAACGATATCAAGTCCTATAACAAGGAAATCAAGACATTTCCTGCTGTTCTTGTTGCGAAGATGTTCAAGTACCGGCATGAAAGCTTCCTTGACGAAGAAAATATGGAAGCAAATAAGTCTGTGGATATTGAAGAAATTGAATTTGAAAAGTATCAGTTATAGAGATATTTCGCTCTATGAGGCTAAAAATATAAAATATTTATTGGATAAAAGGAATACTTGTGGTAATATATGTGTATGAAATATCTGTAATGTGTTATATTTTGGTCTGGGCGTAAGCTCTTTGGATTAATGTAGGCGGGAAGAATTTCCCGCCATTTTTACTATAAAGGTAAGTTTTGTCGGGGTAATGAAAGAACTTGGTGTACATATTATCAGGATGAATGAATATGTTATCAGTTGGAGTACAAGAGGATGGTTGTCATCTAGGTGGAATCTTACATACAGGGTTGGCTGGGAGCATATTTGCAAAGCGGAAAAATCCATCTTAAATAATTGATGTATTAAATAACATGGATTTATAGACAGGAGGCGTTTTATACAATGATAAGATATGCGGTAGTGGGAACCGGCTGGCGAAGCGAGTTTTATGCCAGAGTGGCGAAGGCTTTGCCCGAAGATTTCCAGATGGTAGCGTGGTTGTGCCGCAATACGGAGAAGATGACGAATCTTAATAACAAATATGGCATACATACGACAATGAGTGAAGATGAGGTCGTGAATCTGAAACCGGATTTCATTGTGTGTGCGGTCAATAAAGCATGCATCTGTGAGGTGGCAGAGTACTGGGCAGAAAAAGGAATTCCTGTACTGTCAGAAACACCGGCTGCATTGGATGTTGATACTTTGAAACATTTGAAAAAATGTGTTGAGAAAGGCTTGCGGATGCAGGTTGCGGAACAGTATTTTCTTATGCCGGATATCAGGCTGATTATAGAAGAAACTGAGTCAGGAATAATAGGAGAACCGGTAACTGTAACACTTTCAGCCATGCATGACTATCATGCCGTAAGCGTTATCCGCCGACTTTTAAAGACAGGATTTGAAAATGTAAGTATAACCGGAAAAACATTTACTACAAAGGTAACGAATACGAAGACGAGATATGAAACTCTTACTGATGGAAAAATCATAGACGCAAAACAGAAGCATCTTATAATGGAATACGAGAACGGAAAGACAGCATTTTATGATTTCATGTCAGAACAGTACAGGAGTCCTGTAAGAAACAGATATATAAATGTGCGTGGCACAAGAGGCGAGATTGTTAATGATACAGTCTATTATCTTGATGATAATAACATGCCGGCAACTAAGAAACTGAATGTGGTTAATCCATATGAAGACAGAGGACTTAACTATGATGAAGCAGCGATAGCGGAATTGGTGGTCCGGATGAAACAGTATGTGGATACTGGGGAAGAAGCATATCCGTTTAATGAAGCACTGTATGATGCTTATGTGTCTATATTAATGGATAAAGCAGGAAGTAATAGTTATGAAACATTTAGCGGAAAGTTTGATTAAGTCTTGCAAGAATAGGCAAATAAGTTGAATACATAATAGTATGTAAAAGGAGGAAAAAATGCAGGTCGGAATTATTGGAATGGGAAATATGGGTAGTAAATATGCCCAGTTAATAGCGAAAAGTGAGATAGCCGGAATGGAGCTGTCTGCTATTACAAGAGTGACAGATGAGAGATGGGATAAGATAAAAGATTATGTAGGCGTTGATTTGCAAAGATTTGATTCAGGAAACGATATGTTTGATGCTATAGATGAAGGAGTATTGAAACTAGACACGGTTATTATCGTTACACCTCATTATTCTCATGAAACATTTGCAATCAAAGCATTTGAAAGAGGAATCAATGTGCTGTGCGATAAGCCGGCGGGAGTGTATTCAAAGCAGGCACGGAATATGATGGATGCTTACAATGCTGCAAAGAGCAGAAAGCCGGATTTGTTATACGGATATGTATTTCACCAGAGAACTTACCCGGTTTATATGAAGATTAAGGAGATTGTTGACAGCAGAAAATATGGAAACATAAAGCGTGTGAACTGGATTGTTTCAGACTGGTATCGTTCAAATGCGTATTACCAGTCAGGAAGCTGGAGAGCAACATGGCAGTATGATGGTGGTGGAACACTGATTAACCAGTGCCCACATAATCTGGACCTTCTGACATGGATATGTGGAGTGCCTGAGAATGTAATGGGGTTCTGCAAGGAAGGGAAATATCATCCGATAGAGGTGGAGGATGAGGTTACGGCTTATCTTGAATGGGATAATGATGTAGATGGAGTATTTATCGCATCTACAGGAGAAGCACCGGGAGTAAACAGATTAGAGATTAGTCTTGATAATGCACTGCTGGTGTGCGAAAAAGGAAAGCTGAAAGTTGCAGAGCTTGACAGACCAGAAATTGAATATAGAAACGCACCTGCTGGTGATTTATTTGCAAAGCCTTCATATGAATGGCATGATATAGAGGTTGAAGAATCGGGAAATGCGTATAAGAAGGTACTTGAGAAATTCGCCAGAGGCGAAATGGTTGCAAAAGGTGAGGAGGCTATCAACAGTCTGTATGTGTCTAATGCTGTATATCTGTCTTCGTGGACAGGACGAAAGGTTGCAATACCGACTCCCGGAACAGAATATGAAAGGCAGTTTGAGAGAGAATTTGAAAGCGGGTTGGAAAAGAAATTAGAGGAAAAGCATAGTAAGCAATCAGAAAAATCAGAGGATTTAGAAATTATAAGACTTGTATTGGGAGCATGTAGCACGAATTGCTATATTGTCTATAATAGTAAGACAAAAAAGTGCTTTGTGATTGATCCGGCAGATGAGTCAGATAAAATAATTGAGACAATTGAATCAAATGAACTGAATCCTCAGTATATTATAATAACACATGGTCATACGGATCATATACTTGCTATGAAGGATTTGGCAGATAAATATGATATACCGGTTATGATTGGTAAAGGTGATGCATGGAGATTATTAGATGAGAGACTCATTAATGAGCGTCCGTATGTGAAGGAACCATATAGACCAGTCAGGGCATCTGTGTTGCTGAATGAAGGAGATGAAATCTGGTTCGATGATATCCAATTTAAAGTCATAGAACTTCCAGGGCATACGCCAGGTTCAATAGCATTAGTTGGAAATGGAATTATATTTACAGGAGATACATTAATGGCAGGAAGAACTGGTAAAACAAGTCTTTTGGGTGGAGATGAGATTGCACTGAGTGAATCAATAAAAAGATTAAAAGTATATCCGGAGGATTATGTTGTATATCCGGGACATCGTGATATTACTACATTATGGGAAAGCGGTTTATATGAATGACCGAAGTGAAAAAGAAGAAGCCATTATATTAAGGAAAATCTCAATCCGGATATTCATGAACAGACGGAGGAAGAGAGTAAGGTGCATTGCACATCACAATGTAAGGCATTTGTAACAACGACCACAAATGACAGGCTTCTTGTCACAATATTTGATTTATATGGGAAGTTCTATATATGCTATGAAATGAAATTATGTGACATGAGAAATCTAGTGATAAAAAAAGCATTTGGAGGAATGAAGATTTCTTTTGGCGGCAATACACAATTTGGTTGGACATCCATGGAAATGTATATACCTAAGTATGATTTTGGTTCTGATTTAAAAGAACAATAGTGTAAAAATAGTGAAAATATAATGGAATTTTTTATTTAAAAGAGGTATACTAATTTTGAAGAAAACGTTGATGAAGAGGTGATGTTCATGATAAAAGTTGCGTTAACGAATGACATATTGAAGAAAATATCATCGATCGATGAAAATCGTTTTTCATTAAGTACGGTAGAGTTGACGCCAACGACGAAAAATAGATTGCGTAAGAATTCTAAGAAGAAGAGTTCTTATGCGTCAAATAAGATTGAGGGCAATCCTCTTACAGAGGAACAAGCGGATGAGGTTATTGAGAGAGACGAACATAAGCATTTTTTGAAACCGGAGCAGGAGATTAGGAATTATTTTCTTGCGTTGAATCTGCTTGAGGAAAAGTTGAAGAGGAAAGAAGCTTTTTCTAAAAAAATGATTCTTGAAGTGCAGGAAATGGTTGAAAAAGGTGCATCAAAAGAAAAGATAGGACTCAGAGGACCGATGCCTCCGGGTATGTTATTTGCGGTGTACGATGCAGCAACAGGAGCTCCGGACTATATTCCACCTGAATATTCAGATATTCCTGAATTATTGGACGAATTAGTAGATTACGTAAATACAACGGATGATCATCCACTCATCATTGCAGCGATAGTTCATTATCAATTAGTTACGATTCATCCTTTTGAAGACGGAAACGGAAGAACGGCAAGACTTATGTCCGGATATATTTTAGATTTCTATGGTTATGGATTTAATGGAATCGGTTCTTTGGAAGAATACTTTGCCTATGACCCGGATGAGTATTATGAATCGCTCCAGATGGGGCTTCCGGTATTATATTATTCGGGACGAGAAAATCCGCCGCATCCTGAGATCTGGGTGAACTATTTTCTGCGGATGGTAGAATTGTATTCGAAGAAGGTTTGCGAACTGTCAAAGGGTGTTCAAGCAGATGATTTGGATGGTAGTTTGTCCTACTTGAATTCAAAGGAAAAGGATTTACTGTTATTTCTTTTGAAAAAGAGAATGTTGGAGTTTACGCCAATTGAAG
Source organism: Lachnospiraceae bacterium (assembly GCA_051877855.1). Classification (GTDB taxonomy): domain Bacteria; phylum Bacillota; class Clostridia; order Lachnospirales; family Lachnospiraceae; genus MGBC120314. Next base: position 8,818 of record JBJEJH010000006.1, read on the forward strand.
TAAGTAAGATGATTGGTGTAACAAATAAGACCATTATCAACCGATGTGCGAAGCTTATTAATAATGGCTTTTTGATTCCTAATATCGTGAGCCAAAGAATTCGTTCATATTCGTTAAGTGAGTTTGCAAAGCGAAACGAAAAGAAGATTCTTTCGAAGATTGGGTAAAAGTGTTTAAAGCTTAATATGTGTGGGAATAGTAGGAGATGTTTATGCAAATGTTTTACATAGATGTATTATATTTTTGATTTTGTGTGTTGTATGTTTTGTTATACCGGGCATATTAACAGTTTGGAATATTTATAATTGTGTTTCCTCAAAACCGAAAAAAGAAAAATTAATTTCCGGCCTTACTATAATTATCGGAGGGATTTTCTATCTGATCTTACATGAAATATCTTTTGAAGAGGCCGGAAACTGGTATGAACAGATCAATACACTGCAGTATCACAATATTATTTCATCGGAGTATGCCGGGATTGCATGGATTGTTTTTCTAGGTTTTGTTGGTTATTTTGTATTACTATTAATCAACTCAGATAAATTACCGCCCCTGGTTTCGGCAATATCAATTTCCATGCTTATTTTACTTAATCTATTTCAGATTGCTTATGCTATTCAGATTAGTAAGAATGCAAATGGACTGGAACTACTACTTTATGTTTATCATATCAATATTCTGATTTTATCGGCGCGTGTTATTCATCAGCATATGACGCAGCAGGTGGAAATTTTTCGAAGCAGAGCTCTGGAAATGGAACAGCATAAAGGATTTAAAAAATTCTTTGACAAGATTAACAGTTTATCTAAATATACATTTTTGATTTTTATTACTTTTTTTTTCGTTATTGCGATTATTGAAATCATATTTGTGATTGCAGGGCAGGGGTTGGATGCGCCAATTAAAGCATTTACTGACACAGCTGATTGGACTTTTTCAAAACAGATTCCTCCGCCACCGATTGAATACGATGGACATTATCTTTGCACTGTAGCCGCCGGGGGACATAAAAAAATAGTGAAACCATTACGATTTGGAATGCGCAGAGGTAAGCCCATTGTAGTGAATAGACAGCTGTGCATTGCCAATGCATTTGAAGAGGTGATTCAAGAAAGGTTTCCAACATTTCATAGAAGAATTCGTTATGTATATGATACATACGGATATCCGGTGTCCCGGATCATCACGAGTCCACTTCGAGCGGATTTTGTTTATTTTATTATGAAGCCTTTGGAATGGTGTTTCTTAGTTTTTCTATACTTGGTTGATTTGAGACCGGAGCAGAGGATTAAAAAACAGTATATCTGAGTTGGGATATGGTACGTCATGGATTGCAAATACATATATTCTGGAGGAAAAGCATAAGGGGCATTAAGATGAACACAAGTAAAAATCCTTTTCAGGTCACAACTTATAAGAAGATATTTCAAGAAATTCTGGGATTTAATGAGATAACAAACAAGGATGAATGTCTGGCGGAAATGAATGAGCCTATGGGAAAGAAGATATCATTTTTGCCGGGACATCCGGTGCATAGCACATCACAATGTAAGGCATTTGTAACAACGACCACAAATGACAGGCTTCTTGTCACAATATTTGATTTATATGGGAAGTTCTATATATGCTATGAAATGAAATTATGTGACATGAGAAATCTGGTGATAAAAAAAGCATTTGGAGGAATGAAGGTTTCTTTTTGCGGAAATACACAATTAGGTTGGACATCCATGGAAATGTATATACCGAAGTATGATTTTGGTTCGGATTTGAAAGAACAAAAATTACATTTACAACGTTTAATCGGAAATTTGCAGGCTGAAAATCGGAATAGGTAGCAAGTTGTAAACGGATAAAAGTCGGATGCGGGGCAGAGAAGAAGAAAAACGTGAAATATGCCCTGCATGAAAGCAGGGAGCGGGGCAGGAAAGAAGAAAAACAAGAAAAATGCCCCGCATGAAAGCAGGGAGCGGGGCAGGAAAGAAGAAAAACAAGAAAAATGCCCCGCA
>JBJEJH010000006.1:10926-14938 GCA_051877855.1 Lachnospiraceae bacterium
TGAAAGCAGGGAGCGGGGCAGAGAAGAAGAAAAACAGGAAATATGCCCTGCTCTTTGTGTGCAGCAGGCAAAGTTTGTGCGTAGATTTTTTTATTTTAATGAGGTATACTTTTTTTAGATCTCTAAAAAACGGAAAACAGGTGGGATAAGGAGGTAAGGATGAAAAAGGGACTCAATGCTTCAACACTCAAAATGATAGCGATAATAGCAATGGTCATTGATCATATTTCGTGGGGATTTTTTGATTTTTATTCATGGCAGGGCTATATGCTTCACATTATTGGACGGCTTACGATACCAATCATGTGCTTTTTCATTGCTGAAGGGTTTAAAAAGACGCATAACCTTAGAAGGTACATACTGAGAATGGCGTTTTTTGCAGCAATCACCGTCGTTCCGTTCTTCCTGTTTTTCCATGAAGAATACGCCTATCGGCAAAATGTCATTTTCGATTATCTTTTGGCACTTTTGCTGCTGACGGTATTAGAAAGTAAACGGTTTAAAAAACCTGTAAAGATTATACTCAGTACATTGCTGGTCATAACCTCTATGGTAATAGGCGGATGGCCGGTTATGCCTATGATTTATGTGCTGATTTTCTACTATGCGGACAGTTTCAAAAAGCAGGCGGTGTGGTTTTGTTCAACAACGGTTGGACTTGTTCTGTTTATGATGATTGGTATTACACTTAATACCAGATATAATTTCTATCCTATGTACAATAACTGGGTCTGGTGGGATAAAAGTTATTTCTTAGGGTTTATGCTGGCACTCTTTCTGATTAAGGCGTATAACGGGGAAAAGGGAAGTTATCCCCTTGGCAAATATTTCTTCTATCTCTTTTACCCGGTACATTTTCTTGTGCTGTTTGCGATAAAGCTGGTAATAAATAACTACGGAAGTTATTGGCTTTATGTTGGATTGCAGCTTTCCTGTATACTTTTAGTTTTGTGTTTCATATGTCGAATTATGCTTGAAAAAAGTTCCAGGGCGCAGAATGCTGCTGTGCTTTTTAGTGTGAGCGGACTTGTGTATACGGTGGCTTTTTTCATCGAAACTACTGCACGGACAAAGGATCTTGCATTTGGTGCGGTTACAATGGAATATCTGGGAGAGGCGGGAGCATTTCTCGGAGTTACGCTCTTTTTGTCAGAGTTCTGCCATTTCAGGGTGCGCCGGCTGTTCTATCTTATGGAGGGGATTTTTTTCGGCGGAGCAGTAATACTTGTGTATACTGCGGAATATAATCATATTTTCTATAAAAAAATATGTATGGATTATTCGGGAGATTTCCCAAGGCTTGTACTTGATTATGGTATAGGCTTTAACATTTTCTATGTGCTCCTTGTGATTCTTTCTTTGGTGGCTACAATAAAAATAATTAAAGCCTGTCAAAAAGCAAGTGAGATCGAACGTAAGAGAATGCTGCTCCTTCTTGTTGGAATGATTTTTCCTTGGCTTGCTGTAATAGTGCGGTCAATGGGGCTTACGGGAGGTTATGAGGTATCGTTCCTTGGGATCATATTTACAGTTATTTTTTCGATGCTTTCACTTATTAAATACGGCTATTTTGATTCCGTTCAGCAGGCAGTAACCAATGTTATCTATAAAAGCAACGAAGGTCTCCTTGTACTTGATAAGGATAAATACGTGCTTTATTTCAACAATATTGTCCAGCAGATATTTCCTCAAATTTCCGAAAAACAACCTGCTGGTAGTGTTCCTGTACTTAAGGATATGTTGAAAAAATGTTTTGACGAGAACGGGGAGATTGTAAACTCTCCGGAGCAGAATACCATTGAAGCAGACGACCGGATATATGAGATGAAGACAGATCCTATCCTTGAAGCCGGTTATATTCAGGGGTATATGGTGAGAGTGTTTGATTATACCAATCATTATCGCAGTATGGAAGAACTCAGAAGAACCGCTCATATTGATGCACTCACAGGGCTTTATGACAGGGAGATTTTCAAGCAGGAAATAACCTGTCATCTGTCCGATAAAGGAATCGGTGCGCTTTTTATGGTGGATATTGATTTCTTTAAGTTCATCAATGACAATTTCGGACATATCATCGGCGATGAGGTATTAGTGGCCCTTTCCGATGCGATACGGAGGGTTTTTGTTGGTGAAAACATTTGCTGTCGTGTGGGCGGTGATGAGTTTATGATGTTTGTAAAGAATACAGATGATATGGCGGCGATCGGACAGCTTGCACAAGAATTAAATGCAGTTTATCGTGAAAATGCAGGAAGTATTGCAGAGAACCTGAATTCCTCCCTGTCCATTGGAATTGCTCTGTCTGCGTCCATTTCACCGGATACGGAAAGCAATGAACTGTTTGAAGCCCTGTACTCTCTTGCGGACAAGGCTCTTTATCATACTAAGGAAAATGGCAAAAACGGATTTACGTTTTATGAAAATATGGAGAACTAGATATTGTATAAAAAGGAAATCTTGAATTTGTTGATAATAGCCAAACGAAGTGGCGTTATGAGCTAAAAAATGTTAAAATTGTACTAAGAAAATTAAAATAATACACTTTCATAAAACTCCCCAATCCTTTATAATACATATAACGGACCGAGAGATGGTCACATAAAAAAAGGGAGGAAATTTACGGATGAGAAAAAAATTTTTATCAGCACTTTTATGTGCAACTACGGTGCTTGCTATGACTGCCTGTGGCGTTAGCGCACCTCAGACTCCAACTACAGCAGCATCAGGAGAAAGTCAGACAACAGCAGCTGCAACGAATAATGCTGCAAGTGGTGAAGTAATCACTCTTGTTATGGCAGAAGTTAATCCTCTTGATACTATTGTTGGTATGACAGACGCGAAGTTCAAGGAGGAAGTAGAAGCAAGATCGAACGGCTCAATTATTATTGATCTTCAGGCAAGCGGTGTTCTTGGCTCAGAGAACGACGTACTTGATGCAATGCTCGGTGGTACCGGCACAATTGATATGTCTCGTATCTCTGCATTCGCACTTACAAGTTACGGTGGACAGAAGTCAAAGCTTCTTTCTCTTCCATACACATTTGTAAGTCGTGAACATTTCTGGAATTTTGCTACATCAGATCTCGCAAGTGAATTCCTTGCGGAACCTTCAGAGAACGGATTCGGTGTAAGAGGTCTCTTCTACGCAGAAGAAGGTTTCCGTCATTTCTTTACCAGAAGTGAGATCAGCGGAATTGATTCTTTCAAGGGTATGAAGCTTCGTGTTTCTAATGACCCGGTTATGAATGGTCTTGTAAACGGTCTTGGTGCATCTCCAACAGTTGTATCTTTCAATGAGTTATATTCAGCTCTTCAGACAGGCGTTGTTGATGGTGCTGAACAGCCAATTGCGAACTACAAGTCCAATGCGTTCCCTGAAGTAGCACCGAACATGATTCTTGACGGACATACACTTGGTGCTGTACAGGTTATCATTACCGACGCTGCTTGGAACAAGCTTTCAGCAGAACAGCAGAACATCCTTATCGAGGCCGGAAAGGTTGCATCTGAGTACAACCGTTCAATTTCAGAGCAGAAGGAGAATGAGGTTCTTGAGCAGTTAAAGAAAGACGGTGTGAAGATCATTGATGTTGCAGACAAGACTCCTTGGCAGGAAGCTGTTAAGCCTATCGTTGATGAAAACATCAAAGGTCAGGAAGAACTTTATCAGAAGATTCTTGACATGAAGTAAGATACATAATAGGTGAATTCCGGGGCACAGGGAGGCTACTTCCTGTGCCTTAATTATAAGAAAGGCTGTTTTATCAGCAGAAAAGAGGAAGTATGGCAAATTTTTTTAAAACGGTTGAGAAAATTAAGCCGGCTTATGATGTTACATACAAGGTGGTACTCTTTATCTGTAAAGTCCTTCTGGTTGCAGATATTCTTATCACATGTATGAGCGTTTTGGGGCGTTACGTATCATTTATTCCGGATCCTGCATGGAGTGAAGAGGTAGTGCTTACACTCATGTCATACATGGCAGTGCTTTCAGCGGCACTTGCAATCC
>JBJEJH010000007.1:0-14809 GCA_051877855.1 Lachnospiraceae bacterium
GTATTCTGGTCGCCTCTGGATATGACTGTCTCCAGTTTTTCCGCCATAATTGTTTCCAGATTATACGCAAGCACCGAAATACTTCTATCCTCCAAGAGAAGTTTAAATTGATACTCTATCTCTTTTGGTGTAATCTTGTCCCCTGTCGTAATATCCAATTTCAACGGAACAGCCATTGGTGGATAATTTGCAGACAGAGAAACACGATACCCGGTATATACATCGCCCTCTCGAATCTCTCCGATGCTACGGAAACTAAAGGTCACATCATCCTCTAATTCTATTTTGCAAATCTCCTCAAACATTTCCCGCACCGTCTGCTCATTGACAGGCAAGCCTTTTATGGTTGCATCCATATCCATAGTAGCTCTGGTATCAAGTCCCACCATCGCTGCAATCAAGAAACCACCTTTTAAAATAAAATTCTGCTGATATTTTGAAATAGATATTCGTTCCAGCAATCTCTCCAACATAAAATTCTGCATTACAAGCTGTGCGGATATATGTTTTTCCTTTGCAAGATTCTTTATAATCGCTTTTAACTGCATTGCATTTTTCATAACAACACCTCCAGATATGCTCTGAGTTTTTTCTCTACCTTTAAGGTTTTTGCATACTCTGACAAAAGCGGAATATTTTTATCCGTTCTGGTCGCATAACGCTTAAACGCCTCCGTCACCACCTGAATATCCACATGACTATGTGGGCGTAAAATATCACAGAGCGTGCGCTCCACACTATAAGCCTTTACTGTATTTCCTCCTGGCGTAAGCACTTCTGCCACTCCTAAATCATACAGATCTTCCTTGCATTGCACACAGCGAATGTTTTCTTCTTTAGGTTTTGTCAAATTATAATTCGCCGGGAACGTCATGTGATACCTGTTCGGTGTTCTGTCGGTTAAATCCCAAAGAAACAATGCTGTTTCATGAGAATAGATTCCTCGTTTAAATCGACTCTGCAAATTAAAAATCTCATCATCCCAAACCTCTGGCAAAATATAAACACCTCTTGCTGACTTTTCAATCATTCCCTTGTCGACAAGGTATTTGATATTTCCACGAGAAATACCTGCTGCAACCACCATTGCAGTAGTAACCATACCATTATTTTCTTTTGCCATCTTGATAATTTCTTCAGTTGCTCCCACAATAGTTCCCTTTCTTTTTGTTGACTTCTGTGCTTATAATTATATTTCTGCATGGCATAAAAGTCAACACAAATACTTCTTTTTCTCTGTCTTTATTACTTAAATTATATACTTAACTGCATGGTTCACCATGACCTATACCATAGTCCACCGAATGGGCATACTTGCCCCTTGGTGCCTTTCCTCATGGCATAACAAATTCCCCCTATATTCTGTAAGCTTCCGGCTATTTTTGTGAATATGACATAATAATTGAAAACTCTGCTTTAAAAGTTATGCCATACTCCAAATGCCCCAACGGCACTGCCGGTGGGCGTTTCACGGGTTATGCCGCCTCTTGGTGGCATAACTCCTTTAACCTGCACCATTTTCGACCCTGTTTTCTGTGGCTGCTTTCAGTTTGAAACCGCCCTTGTTTCTCCACGATTTTTGCCCTTGCTATTTCTATCAAAATTCTTCCTGCTTGCTATCGGCTTATCCATTTTCCGCCTTCAAATTCGCCCCAATTTGCGTTTAAGAATCTTATTGCCTAACTCTCCCTCTTTCTCCTTACAACGCCACAAATCGCCACAAACACGCCCACAGGGGAAATTCAACAACCAGCAGTCACATTTCAATAAGTATTGCAATTCCAGAAAAGAAAAAGATACAATACTTACCTGTACTGCATCTTCTTTCTGCTTAACATTTCTCCTACTTTTCCTGCATTTGAGGCTCATTCTCGCATAATCTTCTTGCTACTAATTACATAGTGTAAAATTGGTGTGGTTTTTCTTGATTAAACCTTACAAACCCTTGATAACACTGCGTTTTTGCCTATGCAATCATTTTGTGCCGTGACATACAAAAAGCACTTTTACTTTTCTTTCATAACTTCTTATAACCTTTCAAAGTGTTGATTTTACTTGATATCGCTATGACGAACCAACTGCTTATTCACATGAATCACCTTGTTCTTGAAATCCAAATCGCTGGTTGTAAGTCCGCAGAATTCTGAGATTCGAAGTCCCGTTGCAGCTACTATCGGAAGTCATCTCGAGCCTTCTGCCTCCAAGATATCCCACGAGGTTCTGCATTACGGTTGTTTTATTTATCCTCTTGTTCACAATAATAGTAATGATTAGGGCTGAAAATATAACCGCAAGTGCAAAATAAATCAAATATGAACAATATCCTGATTTAAAAACCAACTCCTTTTCTCTATATTTTTTAATTAAATAGCCATTCTGCAATGTCTATTACTTGAATTCCTTCAATATCATATTGTGGGTTTCTTGTTCTTGCCAGCAACAACTTAGGATATGCGTCCTTTATTGCTCTAAGCGGCTCAAGCTCTCTTCCTAATGTTTTGGAATCAGAAATATTGTCTGAGACTTGAATATACATCTTCTCACTTTGTTTCATAGCTACAAAGTCAATTTCCTTTTTATAAAGTGCCCCCACATATATATCATAACCTCGTCTAAGTAATTCAATGGCAACAATGTTTTCCAAAGTTCTACCATAGTCCATATTTCTTCTTCCAAGGAATGCATATCTAAAAGAATGATCACATAAATAATATTTATCATGCGAAGTTAAATACTTTTTTCCTCGAATATCATATTTGCGAACTTTATAGAATGCATACGCATTACATAAATACTTCATATATGATGTTATTGTTGCATTGGAAGCAGGTGTATCTCCATTAGAAATAGATGTTGTAATACTTCTTGCCGATGTAATATTGGATATATTATCCATAAGAAAATCTGAAACCTTTTCTATTAGAACCTTTTTCCTTATCCCAAATTTCTGAACAATATCTCGCAGAATCAATGTACTATAAATATCTTTTAAATATTTATCTTTCCCAGCATCATTTTTGTAGACATAAGATCCTGCCATACCTCCTTCTACTAAATATCTGTCCAGCGCCGACTGAACATCTGTCAAATTGTAATACTTGCAAAACTCCTTGAAAGAGAATGGATATACTTCTATCCTAAAAGTTCTACCCGTAAATAAAGTTGCCAAGTCACTGCTAAGTAAAAATGCATTTGATCCTGTAATATAAATGTCATACTTTTCGGAAGTATGAAAACCAATAATAGCTCTCTCAAAGCCCTCACACATCTGTACTTCATCAATTAAAAGAACATTTTCTTGTCCTGCAATGTATTTCTCATTTACATAATTGTATAGAGCATGATACTCTTTCAAGCTCTCATTTTCCGGCATAATAAGGTTGATATGAATAATATTTACATCCTCATATTTGTTTACCAGATAAGAATGAAAAGCCTCCATTAATTTTGACTTTCCACTTCTTCGTACACCTGTAATTACTTTTATATCAGGAGTACCATATACATCAATTAATTGTCTTAAATACAAATCTCTATCAATTAACTTCATGCGTTTCACCTCTAGAAATATTATATTCCTGTTATTAAACAAAAACAAATATTTTTTATTTTTGTTTAATAAGTTTCATTTTATTCCTATTAAACAAAAATAAATAGATTCAAATTTTGTTTAATATATATCATGTCCATCCCCTACTTAATTGATACCATTTTTAGCTGTCGCAGTTCTCTTGCTGACTTCTTTACTCTGCATTATCGCAATAGATCTGAATTGCTTTATCTACGAACACCGCAGTTCCCTCACCGCCATATTCATCGATATTCTTTGTAAAATCGCCGCCACCGGAATACATCTTGCCCAATCCCCGCAGAATCTTATTAGAACAGGTATACATGTTTTCTGTGATATATTCTTGTATCCTTTTCACAAGATCCTGAGCCTCAGGAGACGCCGGATCTGTATCCTTCATCTCTCCGGCTTCTTTGAAGAGCAACATGAATCTGTCTGCTAAAATCTTTTCATCTTCCTCTGTCCGATTTTTCTGCTTTTCTTCAAGTTCTTTATACTCCGGAGTGTTACCGTATATTTCCTTTGCCTGTCTGGAATACTCATCCAACTTACTTCTGTCAAAAGCCTTAAAATCCATATGCTTTACTCCTAACATTTTTATTCCAAGTGCAAAATTCATCAAGTTTTCAATATGTTCCTTCTTCAACTTAAGCAGTTCTATCTGTTGCTCTAAGGCCTTGCCTCTGTCGAAGTCAGGGCTGTTTATGATTGCCTTGATATCCTTCAGCGGAAACTCCAACTCACGAAACAGTAAGATGTGCTGAAGGCGTTCCAAATCTGCATCGTCATACAGTCTGTAGCCTGCATCGGTGTATCCCGTCGGATGCAAAAGGCCGATCTTGTCATAGTATTGCAGGGTGCGTATACTCACCCCGGCAAGCTTGCTCACCTCATGTACTGTCATCATTGTTATTTCCTCCATTCACTTGTTAATGTTAATATAAACTATTACGTAACGTAGGAGTCAACAACTATTTTCAAAAAATCAGCAGGATACTTTCCTACAAACATTTCATTACCGGTTCCCCATTCCCATATATAGATGGCATCCGGCACCATTACACTACACAAATTGCCTTTTTCATCCACTCATCCAAAAATTCCATCTGTTCCTTCGTATGAAACCAATGCTCTCCACCATCCATCACGGTAAGTGTAGCCGATGCTTTTTCGCAGAACTCTTTCATCGTATCAAGTGATTGCAAATTGTCATCACTTCCATAAAGTATATCAGTGGATACCTTCCAAGATATCTCATTATTTCTGACATATTGAAGGTAATCCCATGACAAATCATCCCCAAAATCCACCGGAATTATTTTTTTCTTCTCCAGTTCACATTCTGTAGTTCCTGCCCATTCAATCATATTAAGAATTAACTTTTCAAGGTTTACAATAGGCGAAACAAAATACGCCTTATGAACAAATTCATCGATTCCCGAATTCATTGAAAAATACGCTCCAATGCTGTTAGCTATCAGGGTAATTCTATTATATTTATCCGAAAGCTCTTTGAATTTATCCATAAATTCTATTTTTGCATCCCAAGGATTCTCTGATTTATAATCAAAACCATAGATATCCTCTTCAAAGAATTGTTGATAATGTTCCGCCTCGCTTGCACTGCCGCCTTTGCCATGAATATAAACCACAATATCCTTTTTAGGATTATGTTCCTGCCATTGTTCTTTGGTAATTCTCGTAAAATGTTCTGTACGAACATCTCCCATTAATGTACATGGCTTATTTTCCTCCGTGTGATGAAATGTAAAACCACATTTTTCCTGACATCTCTTTGATTTTTCATTTCCATCATAATATCCGCACCACATAGCACTAACTCCAAGATCGCCAAATGCATGCTCCTGCAGTTTTCTTACAGCCTCTGGAATCAAACCTTTTCCCCAAAACGGAACTCCAATCCAATATCCGATCTCAATCTCATCATCAGCAGCCTTGGTATGGGACTGTGCCGGAGGTATGAGACCAATACTGCCAATTGCTCTGTTATCTTCTTTTAGACATACTGCATAGGTTTCATCTGCAGACAGTACCGTCCGTATAATCTCTTTACTATAATCAATGCTTGTATGAACCGGCCAGCCTGCAATCGGACCAACCAAAGGATCCTTGGCATATTCATATAAGCTTTCTGCGTCATCGACTGTCCAGGGCCTGATAATTAATCTCTCTGTTTCAAAAATCATCATTCGATCCCTCCTTTACTAACTGCTTTCTAATATGGCTGATTATTGAATCAAACACTTCTGAGGTCATGGGTATAATGCAACTCCACATTCGAACACCCTGGTAAGCATATAGAATTACATTAACAATCTCCTTAACATCAACTTTGTTAAATTCACCTCTTCTTATTCCATATCCCACCAGTGCTGTCCACTTCTGTTCACCAATATTGTTGAAATGATTCATCATATCATTTGTACAGGTTCCTGCATATTCATACATTGCCAGTGAAAGTGAGTCCTCCGAATGTTCCATTTCCTCTCTCATAAGAACAAGTGCTCTGTCTAAAATTTCAATCGCCGGTATTTCTCTTTCCATTTCTCCATAAAAATCCATTGCATCCTTCTGATTTATCTGCACAAGAATCGCTTCAAACAAATCTTTTGTACTTGAAAAATGACTATATAATCCGCCTCTGCTCATACCTGTCGCTTCGCATACGTCCTTCATCGTAATCTTATTAAATCCATATTTTGCAAACAGCCCATATGAAGTTGATATAATCATTTCTCTTGTTCGTTCTTTCTTACCACTCATTGTTTCATCTCCATTTTCGACACATGTGTCGATTACTATTTTAGACACCAGTGTCGATTTTGTCAAGAAAAAATAAATGTCAATTTTATTAAACATAATCTTTTTATCACTAATTATATATTGTTCCCAGAATACTAATAGCGAACCAATCATTTTTGTGTTATAGTTTAGCTGTTGAAAGTGTGACTTGAAAAATGAATATTTAACAGGAGACAACATTATGCCTAAACTCTTAATTGTAGAAGATGATGCAGATATAGTAGAAAATCTTTCGGCGTTACTGGAGGATGAAGGATACTCCGTTTGCCATGCTTCTGATACAAAAAGTGCTTTAAATATATTACATACAGAAAACATCGATCTTGTGATTCTTGATATTACCCTTCCCGATGGGAACGGCTATTCCATATGTACTGCGGTTAAGCGTTTGACAAATGCTCCGGTTATTTTTCTAACTGCGATGACAGATGAGTCCAGTATTATTACGGGGTTTCAGCTTGGTGCAGACGATTACATGACAAAACCATTTAAGCCAATGGAACTGATTTATCGCGTCCGGAACGCTTTACGCAAAAGCCAAAAAGCACCCTCCGTATTTCAGATTGAAGATTTACATGTCGATGCCACAAAGGGTATCGTGATGAAAGACGGATCTGAAATTATTCTTTCTGCCCTGGAATACCGATTACTTCTTGTGTTTCTGAATCATTTTGGCGAGACGCTTTCCCGCCGGGAATTGCTACATGAAATATGGGATGTGGTTGGTACCGGAGACTATGTAAATGACAATACTTTGACTGTGTACATCAAGCGACTCCGTGATAAAATCGAATCCGATCCATCCCATCCTGTAATTCTAAAAACCGTTCGTGGTCTTGGATATAAAGTAGGTGATTGATATGAAATTGTTCAGAAATAAAGAAATCAAGAGGTTCCTTTTCATTTATCTGCTTCTTACGATCGCATCCTCTGCTGTTGCATCGTTAATAAGTGGGTGGGCAGTAGTTTTAGTAGTTGCAATCTGCGTGATAAGTGCTTTGCTTTTTATGCTTTTTACAAAAAAACGCTATCAGGCTATTTCAGATTTAAGCAGCCAGGTTGACCGCATTTTGCACCAAGAATACAATGTCAATCTTGTTCCGGATGAAGAAGGAGAACTTGCGGTTCTTTGTAGTGAATTAAGCAAAATGACCCTGCGCCTGCGGGATCAGGCTGACCGTTTAGAACAAGATAAACGTTATCTAAGCGATTCTCTTGCGGATATATCTCATCAATTACGTACTCCGCTGACATCCATTCGTATGATTGTTTCCCGACTTGCAAAGGAAAATCAGAGTGTCGAGCAACAACAAGCTGACATTAGAAAAGTGGATACCTTGTTAGACCGAACCGGATGGCTGATTTCTACACTACTTAAAATTGCAAGAATGGAATCCGGGACGGTAGAATTTACGGAAGAACCTATTGGAGTGGAAGCCTTGATAAATGAGATCCTTGAGCCTTTAGAAATACTTATGGACATAAAAGATATTCAACTATCGTGCAAGATAGATCATGGTGCGGGTTTTATGGGAGATCGTCTTTGGACTGCCCAAGCCATTGGCAATATAATAAAAAACTGTATCGAACATTGTTCAAAAGCCGGCAAACTGGATATTATCTCCTCCGAAAATCCACTCTATACGGAGATTATCATTTCAGACGATGGTGCAGGATTTGAAGAAAAAGAGGTACCTCATCTCTTCGACCGTTTCTATCGCGGAAATAATGCCCTGAAAGAAAGCGCAGGAATTGGACTAAATCTTTCTCGAATGATTATTTCAAAGCAAAATGGCATTGTCACAGCTTCAAACAAAGCAAATGGCGGAGCCCAGTTTACAATACGATTTTACAAGGGAGCTGTATAGGCTCCCTTCTTGTTTTATTACAATATTGTAATGAAAAAGTCACATACTTTATAACTAAAATTGTTATGCTATAGCAAAACATACCCAAAAGGAGAACACTTATGGAGATTTTGAAAGTAGAAAACCTATGTAAGGTCTATGGGACAGGTGACAATCAAGTACAAGCATTAAACGATGTTTCTTTTGGCGTTGAAAAAGGGGAATTTGTTGCGATTGTCGGGCAGTCCGGTTCCGGCAAATCGACGTTATTGCATTTGATTGGCGGCGTGGATCAACCCACTTCCGGTCATATTTTCGTAGACGGTCAGGATGTGTACCAAAAGAACAAAGAGCAGTTGGCAATTTTCCGCCGCCGTCAGGTTGGACTGATTTACCAGTTTTACAATCTGATTCCCATTCTAAATGTGGTAGAGAATATGACCCTGCCTCTGAAACTGGACGGACAGAAAATAAATGATGAACGTGTAAATGAACTGCTTGAAGTTCTTGGACTTGCAGACCGCCAAAAACATCTGCCAAGTCAGCTTTCCGGCGGACAGCAACAGCGTGTGTCCATCGGCAGAGCACTGATCAATGCCCCGGCGTTGGTTTTAGCTGATGAACCCACCGGAAATCTTGACAGCAAAAGCAGTCAGGAGATTATGGCGTTGTTGAAATATTCGAATAAAAAATACGGACAGACACTGATCGTGATTACCCATGATGAAAACATCGCATTGCAGGCAGACAGAATCATCCGAATTGCCGATGGCCGGATCGTTTCTGACGAGAAAACTCATTAAGGAGGGCAGACTATGTGGAACGCTTATAGTGCCGGTTATATTAGAAATAATAAAACCGGCAACCGATTTATTATGATAATCTCCTTTTTGGCATCTGTGATGCTTAGCCTTGTCAGTGGTTTGTTTTATAATCTGTGGGCAGACCAGGCGGGGAAAACCCTTGCCGAAAGCGGAGTTTCGAAAGTAGAGTTCACCCCGGCAGTCATCGCATATATCGTAGTATTCACCATAGCCAGCCTTGCGCTGATTATGATGATTCACCACGCTTTTGCTGCGACTATGACAAACCGTATCCATCAGTTAGGTATTTTGCAAAGCATCGGTGCCACCCCACGACAAATCAAATCGACTCTGGTCCATGAAGTGGTCGTTTTGTCTTTACCTGCCATCATTGTCGGTAATTTCATCGGCATTGGCTTGTGCTATGCTGTTATGACATTTATTATCCGTTCAACGGCTGATTTGCGTGATTACACCTTGACATTTTCCTATCATCCCATCGTATTCTTTGGCTCCTTTGGATTTTCTATGCTGACTGCTGCGGTATCTGCGTGGATTCCCGCAAGAAAGCTCAGTCGCATTACACCGTTAGAAGCGATACATTACGGGAATGAGCCTGTAATTAAACAGGTGAAAGAGTATCGCATTCGCACTGCTATTTTCGGGATTTATGGAGAGATTGCGTGCAAGTCCCTGTTTGTCAGACGTAAGGCTATGAGAGTTGGAACAATGTCCATTTTCCTGGCAGTGTTTTCCTGCATCTTTATTCTGAATATGCTTGGTGTGTCCGGCCTTAGCACGGAAAGAACCTACTTTGACCGTTATAAGAATAACTGGGATTTTCTTATTACAGTCAAGGATGACACTTATAGCGAAGATTTGCTAAAGGATATAAGAAACACAGAAGATGTGGCAAGCTGCATTGTCCACCAAATCGTAAACACCAACACTGTTGTTCCGGCAGATGATCTTAGTGCCGATGTTCAAAAGCTGAGTCTTGAAAATCTTAACAGCAGTTTCACAGCAGGCGAATCAGGTGCTTACAACACAAAAGTACCGATATTCATTTTGGATGACAAGAGTTTCGCAGAGTATCGTGGTGATACAAACGATGCTAATGTGGTTGCTGTCAATATCATTTGGGATAGTATCAACTCAGAGAGAACCGATCGGCAGTATGTACCGTTCTTGAACGAGGGCAAAGAGATCGTTTTGAATATAAACGGGAGGGATGTGCCTGTTTCCGCTTTTGCTGATGATCTTCCCGTACTGAGAGAAGAATTGACTCAGCATGCGTTGACACTCGTTATGTCTGAAAGCTATTATGCGACCCTTGATTTCAATTTGATCACGGAGGCAACGATCTACACCGTTAAAATGACAGACGAGAGCAAAAACGATGTAGTTGAGGAAAGACTGCTGGGGTTGTTAGATGCATATCCTGACTACGCTTTTGAAGGTCGTGTGCAGGAACTGGCAGATGAAATGCAGGTTCAACAGGGTTTGCGAGGGATTATCTATCTGTTTACGGTCATACTGACCTGCATCGGTCTTGCTAATATCTTTGCATCCACCCTGGGACAGATTCATCAGCGTAAACGTGAATTTGCAAGATACTTTGCAATTGGTTTAACGCCAAAAGGTGCCGCAATGATTTTAGCTTGGGAAGCCGCTATCATCGCACTTCGTCCGATATTATTAACCATCGTAATCAATATTCCGTTGATGGCATGGATGCTTGATGCCGGAGGAATTGCCGCAGGAGATTTCATTACCAAGCGCTTGCCCTTGGTTCCTGCCCTTCTGCTCTTTGCGGCAGTTATTGTTTTTGTAGCATTAGCTTACTATTGGGGCGGCAAGAAGATCTGCAATATGAATCTTGTAGAAGCAATTAAGGACGATACACTTATGCTGTAATTTCTCGATTCTACTCATTCGGAGAAACCACCAGCGTAACCTTCCGTACTTTCCTGTCATCGGCAGGTTTATTTTTCATATATTTCTGAATTAGCTTGGAATAGGCGCCAAGGAAATCCATCATCTCTTCATCACTCATCATAAGCGCTGCAGAGCCTACCGTCAGCAGATCTTTATGGGGATCGGAATTCTCTTTGCTAAAATAGCGGCAGAATTCCCCCTGCAGTCCCATCAATGCCGACTGGATCATATTATTATAGGCTTCATTGGTATCTTCATAGGGCATCTGCGGCGCAAGGACATAGGTTTTTTCCACAGAACCGCGTCTTAACTCTTCCTTTACAACCACAATGATCCCTGCATCCAAAAGTACCTTGATATGCCGATAAAGACTGGCTCTTGGTATATCCGTCAGCTCTGCCCCTATTTCAGCAGAAGTCGCCTGATTTTTTGTCATAATGACCTGCATAATCCTCTGACGCGTGGAATTCATGCAAGCATCCATATACTCATTTTTCATATCGATTCTCCATTCCGCCGCCTAAGCGGCAGTAACATTTGCTCCGGAAAAATTAAATTACACACAGAAGTATGAGTTTCGATACCAGATGTATCCCGAAATGCCCTAACATAGCATACTGGATACCATATTTACGAAACCATCTTCCAAAGACCAGGGCAAAAGATCCATTCAGCAAAAAACACCGGAACAAAATAAGTCCGGTAATTTTTCCGAAAAACATCTGGGTTGCAGGCAGATGACCGGCAGAAAAAGCTAAGGCCGCAACGATATTGGCAGTTACAAAAATCCAAGCCGGAATTTCTGTTTTATCGGTTTTTCGTGCAAAAATCATTACCAGTATCAGTGCGATGAGTCCCATGAAAAACCAGCGAAGCAGGATTTCCTCTATCACACCGCCATAAGTTAAGGAACTGATAAAATATGCCACACTGATTCCTTTTTCATAGTCTGCAGCCACTTCCGGAATCATACGTCCCATTACAAAATAGTCTGCAGCAAACAAAAGTCCTAAGACCACAGTGACAGGGACTACCTTTTTCAGAATGTCCTTATCAAATCGAAACGGCTTAATAAGTCCAAGCCGGTCTGCGATAAAGTAACCGACAAACCAGGCGAACAATGAATACACCAGTGTCTGAATCATTGTTACCATTACCATTGCCTGATAGCCGCCCAACTGCAAAAGAGCTGCTTCCACAAGTTCCGGTGCCGAATGCTCTATGGTGTAAATTCCTACGGTAATGCCACCAATGACAGCAAATGGTAAAATTACCAGATAAGAACGTAATGCCTTTTTAAGTAATGTCTTTACATATTGTTTCATAAAGTACCTCCTGTTTTATATGCATTCCAACCAATCTCAATTATGAGACTGGTTATGATTATATATTAATCTCAATTATGAGATTAATCAAGAGATATCCATAAAATAAATAGACTTTTTATCATCAGATAATGTATTCTATCTGGTCCATGGTCTGTCTTGTTTTCGTGTTAAATAAAAGCACACATTCCCTGCATTCCGTTTTCCCCAAAGCATAAATTCCTTTTCCCGTATCATTTAGTACATCCACGTGAACTCTTCGGTTTCTTCTTTTCGGCTCATCCCATATCATGAAAACACCGTCCGCCTCATATGGTTTCTGCCTGTAATATGGATCAAACAAATCCACATATTCTCCCTCGATACCGGTAAAAAGAACGTAATGCCAGCATCCTAACATTACCTTGGCAACCACGACCCCTTTCTGTTGAAGGCATTCCGTAATCCTGGAATTTTCGCTGATAAAGACATCCTTTCCGTTTAAGTTTTCGCAAAGAACCGGAAACTTACGTACCTTGCCGAAATGATTCAGCCAGTTTGAAAGGAACCACATTGCCGTATCCGTTGTCCCACTCTTATAGGCTTCCCCACGACTGTTATAACCATCCAGACAATACTGCATGATACATTTGGTGATATCCGGTGAAATTTCTTCCCGTTTAAAAAGAAAGCTAATGGCATTCATCATGGTTGTAGGCCCGCAGTCATATTCGGTTGTCTGATAATTTAACGGATTTTTCATATTTCCGGCTCCTCTCTTCTTTTTTGAAATTCAATTCATAGTTTGAGTATACTATTTTCCCGGGATATTGACCAATACAAAAAAGAAGTGATTAGTTATAGTTATAAGCTATAGCTAATCACCTCCGAATTTCACCCGGATAGAATGAATCCGGGCATTTGTCCCTTACTTTAACTTCTTTCGAATCTCCGATAACCGGTCCAGCGCCTCATATAACGTCCCATCCTGTTTTGCAAAATGAAACCTGATGAGATGATTCACATTTTCCCTGAAAAAGCTGGAACCGGGTACAGCTCCAACGCCGACCTTACTTGCCAGATCCTCACAGAATGCCAGATCACTCTCATACCCAAACTCACTGATATCCACCAGTACATAATAAGCCCCCTGAGGCTCCGAAAAGGTCAGACCGATATTTTTAAGTCCGCCGATGAATAAATTCTTCATGTGCGTATAGTGTGCCTGAAGCTCCTTATAATATTCATCCGGAAACAAAAGTCCCACGGTTGCTGCCTCCATGAGCGGCGCTGCCGCTCCTACCGTAAGGAAATCGTGAACCTTCTTTACCCGGTCAATAATCTCGGGGGATGCAATTACATAACCAAGCCGCCATCCGGTGATGGAATAGGTTTTGGACAGGGAATTACAGATAATGGTTCTTTCCCTCATCCCCGGCAGTGTAGCGAGATAGATATGCTTGTATGGTTCATACAGAATATGTTCATATACTTCATCGGTTATGACATAGATGTCGTATTTCTTTGCCAGATCCGCAATGATGGTAAGTTCCTCATAAGAAAATACCTTGCCACAGGGATTGGAAGGATTACAAAGGATTAATGCCTTAACGCCGGGCTGTCGAACTGCATCCTCCAGTTCATTTGCATCAAAGTCAAATGTCGGAGGCTTTAGCGGAACATAAATCGGCTCTGCACCGGAAAGTATGGTATCTGCACCATAATTTTCGTAAAACGGGGAAAAGATTACCACCTTGTCCCCGGGATTGCATACGGTCATCATGGCTGCCATCATTGCTTCCGTGCTGCCACAGGTTACCACAATTTCCGAATCCGGATCGATCTTCATTCCCGAAAAATGCTCCTGTTTTCTTGCCAGCGCTTCCCTGAAATTCTGCGCTCCCCAGGTCAGTGCATACTGGTGAGGTCCGATTCCTGCAATTTCAGAAAGACGGTCGGTAATCTCCTTTGGAGGGTCAAAATCCGGGAAACCCTGGGAAAGATTTACCGCACCGTATTTCAAAGATACCCTGGTCATCCTTCGAATGACCGAGTCCGTAAATCCTGCCGTTCTGGTGCTTAAGCTTTTCATCCTTTTTTCTCCTTTTACGATTAATTTTTAGGTATTTCCTATTGTCATGTCTTACTAATGTATATTACTGATGTCTTACAATATATCGTCATGCAAGGGGACAAACATAAGATATTCCATCATTTAAAATATGCTTTTTATAAAAGGAATTCTTTATCCATTAATGTAAAGTGAAAAATTAACGTTTGCGGAAGGATTCGAACCTTCGGTGCGATTTATCGCACATCACCTTAGCAGGGTGACACCTTAAACCTCTCGGACACGCAAACATAGTGGGCAGGATTGGACTTGAACCAACAGAACCCGAAGGTACCAGATTTACAGTCTGGCCCGCTACCAATTACGGTTTACCTACCCATAGGGCGCATGAGGTCCGGGGGACCTCAGCCCTGCGCCGACCGAAGTGGGAACGGAGACCGAACCCACAACCT
>JBJEJH010000008.1:0-3405 GCA_051877855.1 Lachnospiraceae bacterium
GGACAGTTTCGATGAGGGGAGTATAAATAATTAATAAGGGGTTGTAAAAGAAATATATGAAGGGGAAATTTCTCTTACATGGATAATTATATCTTAATTTGTCATACTTTGCAACAAAATATCAAAAAATATTTTCGTATAAAATAAAAAAAATGCCACATACTATCTCTGTAACAAAAAAAGGAGGTATGAATTATGGCACAGAATAATTCTAACAACAATTCAAACAATCAGAATAATGCAAACAATCAGAACAACCAGAATAAGTCACAGAACAGCTCAAAAAATGAGAGCAAGAATAGTTCTAAGAATAGTTCGAGCAACAGCTATGAAGATAGCTACGATTCAAAGAACTGCAGATAATCACTAGGAGTATAATTTAATTTCCGGGAAGGTGGGGAATAGAGTGCAGAAAATGCATTTTATGAACCACCTTTTTCATTGGAACTTTCCTTTCAAATATTAATAATATATAGGTAGAGCGAAGTGTGAAAGAGCGGACAGAAAATGAAAATTGAAACAATATCCGTCAGTTTAATTGACAAGTTAATAATGCGAAATGATATATTATTGATTGATGTGCGAAGTGAGGAAGAATTTTCTCAAAAACATATCATGGGTTCCATAAATTTACCGTTGGATCAGATTGATTCGATGGAAATACCACAAGGGAAAACTCTGGTGATCTATTGTGATCGTGGCGCTAATAGTCTTATAGCGTGCTCAAGGTTCATGGAGAAGGGAATACATGCAGTGTCGGTTGTAGGCGGAATTAATGCTTACCGTGGAAGATATTTATGGATCAAATCTTAGAGAATGGTGGAGATTTGTTGACAGAGATTTCAATTCATTTTAATATAGAAGAAACACAAAAAATAGTGTGAAAAAGAAATTGGAGAAACGTATGGAACGATATGAATTGATAGCACCTTGTCATTTTGGCTTAGAGGCCGTTTTAAAGAAAGAGATTCTGGATCTGGGTTATGATATTGTAAAAGTTGAAGATGGTAAGGTTACTATGGAGGGTGATGCAGAAGCCATTTGTCGTGCCAATATATGGCTTAGAACGGCAGAACGAGTTCTTTTGAAAGTTGATGAGTTTAGGGCAGTGACTTTTGATCAGCTTTTTGAATCCACGAAAAGAATTCCTTGGGAAGAGTACATTCCTGCAAATGGAAAATTCTGGGTGACCAAGGCAAACTCTGTTAATAGTAAGTTATTTAGTACTTCGGATATTCAGTCCATTGTTAAGAAGGCTATTGTTGAGCGTCTGAAAGAAAAATATAAGATGGATTGGTTCCCGGAAGATGGTGATGAATATCCTATTCGAATTTCGATTTTAAAGGATCAGGTAACCATTGGACTGGATACCACAGGAAGCTCCCTGCATAAGAGAGGATATCGTCCGGCTGCCGGTAAGGCACCAATTTCAGAGTCCTTAGCAGCGGCGTTGATTCTTTTAACGCCTTGGCATAAGGATCGTATTCTCGTGGATCCTTTTTGCGGAAGTGGTACTTTCGTTATTGAGGCAGCTATGATTGCAGCTAATATTGCCCCGGGAATCAAGAGACATTTTACGGCGGAACGTTGGACGAATCTGATTCCTGAGAGTGAATGGGAGATGGTTCGCGAGGATGCAATCGATGCCCAGGAACCGGATGTTCAGGTAGATATTCAGGGATATGATCTGGATGGTGATGTGATTAAGATCGCCCGTGAAAATGCGAAATCTGCAGGAGTAGAGCATTTGGTTCACCTTCAACAGCGGGGGGTGGATCAATTAAGCCATCCGAAAAAATATGGTTTTATTATTACCAATCCGCCTTATGGTGAGCGTTTGGAAGAAAAGAAAGATCTTCCGGCTATTTATAGTGCATTGGGACGTCAGTTTAAGGCTTTGGATTCCTGGTCGGCCTATGTCATAACCTCCTATGAAGATGCGGAGAAATACATTGGTCGTAAGGCGGACAAGAATCGTAAGATTTACAATGGTATGTTGAAAACTTATTTTTATCAATTCATGGGACCGAGACCGCCAAAGCGTAATAAAGAAGAAAAATAAGATAAATTTTGGTTTGGATATAGGGGAAACTACAATGAAGAAGATTATTTTTGCAACCTCAAATGAGAATAAAATGAAGGAAATTCGAATGATTCTGAAGGATGTACCGGCGGAAATTATTTCCCTCAAGGAGGCCGGAATTAAGGTGGATATTGAGGAGAATGGTTCCACCTTTGAAGAAAATTCATTGATTAAGGCAAGAACTATCGGTAAACTCGTGGATGCCATTGTGCTGGCGGATGATTCCGGTTTGGAAATAGATTTTCTTAACAAGGAACCGGGAGTATACTCTGCACGTTATATGGGGGAGGATACTTCTTATCACTTGAAAAATCAGAATCTTATTGAGCGTTTGGAGGGTGTTAAGGATGAAGATCGCACTGCACGATTTGTGTGCGTTATTGCTGCGGTATTCCCGGATGGCAAAGAATGTGTTACAAGAGGAACGATTGAGGGAAGAATCGGTTATGAAGAAAAGGGTGAGAACGGATTCGGTTATGATCCAATTCTTTATGTTCCGGAGTATGGAATGACCACCGGTGAGATGAATCCGGAGCAGAAGAATCGTATCAGTCATCGTGGAAAAGCATTGGAAATGATGAAGAAGGAACTTCTGGCAGAACTTGAAAGACCAAAGGTGATCGAATGAAGAAGGCATTGATAATGAGCGATTCCCACGGCAAGCGGGAAATGATAGAAACGGTTTTAAAACAGGCCGGGGAGATTGATTATTTTTTTCATCTGGGGGATGTGTGTGGCAGTGAAAGATATATTCAGGAAAATGTTCGATGTCCGATATACATGATTGCGGGCAACTGTGATTACAATCGCAACTTAGAGAAAGAGCAGATTGTTCTTCTTGGGGAAAAGAAAATTCTGCTGACTCATGGGGATAAATATCAGGTAAATTATGGTCATAAAAGGTTGCTTCTTGAAGCGGAAACACTTGGAATGGATATGGTGATGTATGGACACACACATTGTCCGGAAGTTGTATGTGAGAATGGTATTTGGATCATTAATCCGGGAAGTATTACTTACCCTCGTCAGGAGGATGGTCATCAAACATACGTAATTATGAGCATTGAAGAGAGTGGAGAATGCTCTTTTGAAATTAAAAATATTTTTGAAAAAAAGTATTGACAGAACTATTTTCGTATAATATAATCTATATTGCGCTGTGAGAAAAGCGGTGGTTACAAAATCATAACGGGGTGTGGCTCAGTTTGGCTAGAGCGCCTGATTTGGGATCAGGAGGCCGCAGGTTCGAGTCCTGTCACCCCGACTTCATGCGGGTGTAGTTCAATGGTAGAACACTAGCCTTCCAAGCTAGATACGTGGGT
>JBJEJH010000009.1:0-52044 GCA_051877855.1 Lachnospiraceae bacterium
GTTTTCG
Source organism: Lachnospiraceae bacterium (assembly GCA_051877855.1). Lineage (GTDB taxonomy): Bacteria > Bacillota > Clostridia > Lachnospirales > Lachnospiraceae > MGBC120314. The sequence goes on from JBJEJH010000009.1 coordinate 8, forward strand.
CTGTTTCTGAAGCTGTGTTTACTACTCAAACTCAATCGTCCCCGGTGGTTTACTCGTCAAATCGTAGAATACACGATTGACTCCTCTCACCTCATTGATAATTCTGCTCATGACCGTCTGTAACACTTCAAATGGAATCTGCGCGCTTTCAGCTGTCATGAAATCAACAGTTCTCACTGCTCTTAAAGCAACCGCATAGTCGTAGGTTCTCTCATCACCCATGACACCAACGGAACGCATATTGGTAAGTGCTGCGAAGTACTGGTTCGGCATCCAGTCCGGATCCTTGCCATTTGCTTTCTTGTAAGCTGCTGCAGCGTTATCCACTTCCTCACGGTAGATGGCATCTGCATCCTGAACAATTTTAACCTTCTCAGCATTTACTTCACCGATAATACGGATTCCAAGTCCCGGACCCGGGAATGGCTGGCGGAATACTAAGTGTTCCGGAATTCCAAGTTCAAGACCGGCCTTACGTACCTCATCCTTGAAGAGATCGCGAAGCGGCTCGATAATTTCTTTGAAATCTACGAAATCAGGAAGTCCTCCTACGTTGTGGTGAGACTTGATCACTGCGGACTCTCCGCCGAGACCGGACTCAACGACGTCCGGATAAATGGTTCCCTGTGCAAGGAAATCCACTGCTCCGATTTTCTTAGCTTCTTCTTCAAATACACGGATGAATTCCTCACCGATGATTTTACGCTTAGCCTCCGGCTCCGTAACGCCTGCTAATTTATTGTAATATCTTTCCTGGGCATTTACTCGGATGAAATTAAGATCAAATATTCCAGATGCTCCAAATACTGCCTCAACTTCATCACCCTCATTCTTTCTGAGAAGGCCATGATCTACGAATACACAAGTAAGCTGCTTACCGATAGCTCTTGAAAGAAGACCTGCAGCCACGGAAGAATCAACACCGCCGGACAGTGCAAGAAGCACCTTGCCATTGCCTACCTTCTCACGAATGGTTTGGATCGCATCTTCCACAAATGTATCCATTCTCCAATCTCCGGAACAACCACAGATGGTTCTTACGAAGTTAAATAACATCTTGGAACCCTCCGGTGTATGCAATACTTCCGGATGGAACTGAATTCCATATAATCCCTTCTCAACATTTTCCATAGCAGCCACAGGACAATTATCCGTATGCGCAATACTTGTAAATCCCGGCGCCATCTTTGAAATATAATCAAAATGACTCATCCAACATGTGGTGTCCGGGGATACTCCTGCAAATAAAGCCGAGGTTGTATCCACATGAATATCCGTCTTACCATACTCACGATTAGCTGCACGCTCTACGTTACCGCCAAGTACGTAACTCATCAGCTGTGCACCATAACAAAGACCGAGTACCGGAATTCCTAACTCAAAGAGTTCGGTGGAACAGGTTGCCGCGCCTTCTTCGTAACAACTGCTCGGGCCACCGGTTAGGATAATACCCTTCGGCTCCATGGCCTTGATCTTTTCGATGTCAGTCTTGTAAGAATAGATTTCACAGTAAACATTGCACTCTCTGACACGACGTGCAACTAACTGATTGTACTGACCACCAAAGTCGATAACTACGATCATCTCACGTTTCATGAAAGCTTTCCTCCAAAAATTAGTAACAAATTTAAAATAATTAGTACACTTCCTTCATTATATAAGTTCCAAGAAAAACTTGCAAGGAGAAACTGGGGTTTTGTGAAATCCTATAGAAGCATCCCGGTTCTTGTGCTACAATATGTTCAATAGAACTTTTCGGTCTTTATTTTTAACTAAATTTAAGGTTGATATTGTACAATGCATTACAAATGGAGGTATCAACAATGAGATTATTGCTTGCAGAGGATGAGAAAGAACTTTCACGTGCCCTCGTTACTGTTCTAAAACATAATAATTATTCAGTGGACGCAGTTTTCAACGGACAGGATGCACTGGATTATCTGGAAACAGGAGTTTATGACGGTGCTATTTTGGACATCATGATGCCCAAGATGGACGGCATCACCGTTCTTAAGAAAATTCGTGAACAGGGAAGTTCCGTTCCTATCATGATGCTCACGGCCCGATCCGAAATCGACGATCGTGTGAACGGATTGGACAGCGGTGCTGACGATTATTTGACAAAACCATTTTCCACCAAAGAACTTCTGGCAAGAATCCGAGCAATGACACGACGTCAAAGTAGTACAACCGACTCCATACTCACCAGCGGTAACATCATCTTAGATCGCACCACCTATCAACTTTCTTCCAAGAATTCCGGAGAAAGTTATCGTCTCGCCAATAAGGAATTTCAAATGTTAGAAATGTTGATGGTTAACCCCGGTCAGGTAATTTCCGTGGACCAGTTCATGGACAAGATCTGGGGTTTTGACAGCGATGCCGAGTTGAATGTGGTGTGGGTTTACATTTCCTACCTTCGTAAAAAGCTCTCTACCCTGAATGCTACCGTTACCATCAAGGCCGCTCGTGGTCTTGGATATTCCTTGGAGGTGTCCGATGATTAAGTCACTTCAAAAAAAATTTATTACTATTGCCATGGGTTCCATAACCGCCGTTCTTCTTATCATTATTGGCGGCATCAACCTGCTGAATTATATGAATGTAAATGAATCCGCAGATGCACGTCTGAAAATATTATGCGAAAATAAGGGTTCTTTTCCCATGGATAAATCAAATGGCAACTCAAACGACAGACCACCCGAGAACATCAATCCCGCCACTGGTGCTCCAAACATGAATCCCATAGAAAACATGAATCCTACAGAAAACATGGATCCTATGGGAATCAACAAACCAGACTACAACAAGATACACCATTCGATTTCTGCGGAGACGCCATTTGACACCCGTTACTTCACGGTAACACTGGATAGCAACGGAAATGTGATTGCCAATAACATCGGACGTATCGCCGCGATCTCGGAAGACAGCGCTTTGGCATATGCCCTTGAAGCCTTTTCCCGTAACAAATCCGGCGGCTTCATTAATCAATACAAATATGCCCGTATTCAAACAGATTCTGACACCATGTACATTTTTCTGGATTGCAGTCGTGACCTGGACGCTTATTACACTTTTCTTAAGGCAAGCATCCTCATCAGTATCCTTGGGTTGCTTCTGGTATTCATTCTGGTGGTGATTTTTTCAAAAATCATGCTTCGTCCTGTAGCTGAAAGTTATGAAAAACAAAAACGTTTCATTACCGATGCAAGCCATGAGATTAAGACACCTCTCACCATCATTGATGCCAACACTGAAATTCTTGAGATGGAAAACGGAGAGAATGAATGGACCACAAGCATTCGCAATCAGATCCGCCGTCTCACATCCCTGACTGAGAAATTAGTATTCCTGTCACGCATGGATGAAGAACAATCCACACTTACCATGTTCGACTTTTCTTTATCCGACGCAGTGTCAGAAACTGTAGAGTTATTTACTTCTTTAGCCACAACCAAAAATAAAAAAATAACTTATGAGGTTGAGCCGAATCTTACACTCAACGGAAATGAATCATCGATTCGCCAATTAGTTTCCTTGTTGATTGATAACGCAGTAAAGTACACTCCCGAAGACGAGACCATCACCCTGACGCTTCGTTCTTCCGGAAAGAATAAGATTCTCACGGTATCCAATCCGGCCGAGAATCTCACCCCCGGCCGACACGATATCTTATTCGAACGTTTTTATCGTCCGGATGAATCCCGCAGTTCATCCACCGGAGGGTACGGCATTGGTCTATCCGTCGCCAAGGCAATTGTCCTTGCCCACAAGGGGAAAATTACCGCCAAGAGTGATGACGGCAAAATTATACAGTTTATTGTGAGCTTACCGTAGAGATACGGCCTTGCCCATATTATTTCCTACTTATTCCAATTAAGAATAATCCGTTTTTTTAACCAATCCTCTTTCTTTCATTATGACTCGGGTTTCTCCCATCAACAAGAAACCCAAGACATACAAATAGGAAGAGGATTTTTTATTTTATTTTTTTCATTTTAAACTTCATTTAAGGTTGCTTTGTTATCCTACCATCATGGAAAGGAGTTCGATCATATGAATGACCAAATGATTTTTAAACGTTACGAACTAAAGTTTTTGCTGAACAAAGCACAACTTGACAAGATAAAGGAAGCAATGAAGGACCATATGGCAGCCGATAAGCACGGCAAAAATACCATTTACAGCCTATATTATGACACCCCGGATTACCGACTGATTCGGCATTCCATCGAGGCACCTATTTACAAAGAAAAACTACGGCTCCGCAGCTACGGAACTGCTACACCCGATATGCCCGTATTTGTGGAGCTCAAGAAAAAATACGAGTCCATCGTTTATAAACGACGCATAGGAATGTCCGAAAAAGAGGCCAGTGCTTATCTTTCTGACAAATCGTCAGAAATAAATAAACTTCCAAAAAAATCAACCTCATTTTCTGATGAACAGATAACCAAAGAAATCGATTACTGTTTTACTATGTATCCTGAATTAGCCCCAAGGGTTCTGCTGACTTACGAACGGGAAGCATTTTATGGCAAAGAAGATCATGAATTCCGTATGACCTTTGACAGTAACATTCTTTGGCGTGACTACGATTTATCCTTATGCAAACCGGTTTACGGAACACCAATTCTTAAGCCCGGTCAGACATTAATGGAAATCAAAGTATCCCATGCCATTCCAATGTGGCTGGTAAAAACATTATCTGAAAATCACATTTATAAGACATCATTTTCAAAGTATGGAAATGCATATCAGGCAATTTATAAAAATCAACAAAATGGAGGAAATTACCACTATGCTTAACACATTATTTCAAGGAGTTTTTTCAACATCAAATATTTCAACTGCGGACATTCCGGGTTTTCTGGCATGTATTGCCGTCGCTTTACTGATCGGCGGATTCTTAGCTTTTGTGTATCGCTTCAAAAGCCGTGCCAGCAAAAGTTTTCTAATGACATTAATTTTACTTCCGTCCATCGTTGCCGTGGTTATCCTTATGGTCAACGGCAACATCGGTGCCGGAATTGCCGTTGCAGGCGCCTTCAGTCTCGTCCGGTTCCGTTCGGTTCCGGGCAATGCCAAGGATATCGCAAGTATTTTTCTTGCCATGGGCGCCGGCCTGATTTGTGGTATGGGATATCTTGGATTTGCAGTTCTCTTTACCTTGATTCTTGGAATTGTTATGTTAATCCTTAACAGCATCGACCTGGGAAGTTCTAATGCCAATTCTCTTGAAAAGAGTCTTCGAATCGCCATCCCGGAAGATCTGAATTATACGGATGTATTTGAAGAGATCTTAGCAAAATACACCAGAAAGCATGAACTGATTTCCGTTAAAACAGCTAATATGGGAAGCATTTTCAAGCTTAACTACAACATTACTTTAAATGATCCTGCCATTGAGAAGGAGCTTATCGATGAACTACGTGTACGCAATGGCAATTTAGAAATCAGCATTTCCAGACAGGAGGTTAACATCAATGAACTATAAATTAAGACGAACATCTGCCATCATACTATGCATGGCCATGTTCCTTTCCCTCACAGCATGTAACAATAATATGAGCGCTGATACGAAAGAATCCTCAGGCTATAATGCAAACACATCATCCTCCGGTTCACAGACTACCGGCAACATTGTTTCAGGATCCTACACAAACATAACTCCACTTGCAGCAAATGAGATGTTCACAGATCGTGACCTGGATGCCGGCTATGATTTACAATCTGCCATTCCAGTCAATTTAGCAGACAATGCCTCTACTTGTAATAATGCGTCGGTTTCCATTAGTGACAACACCGTCACTATTTCCGGGGAAGGTACTTACATTCTTTCCGGTACCCTTACCAACGGACAGATTATCGTAGAAGCTGCCGACACCGACAAGGTTCAACTGGTGCTAAATGAGGTTTCCATCAGTTCTGTTGACACCGCGTCAATCAATATTAAAACTGCTGATAAAGTTTTTATTACCCTGGCTGACAATACCAAGAACTCCCTGACTATGTTGGGAACATTTCCCGAGACCGATTCCATTGACGGTGTTGTTTTCTCAAAATCGGATCTTACCCTGAATGGTTCCGGTGTGTTGGACATATCTGCTGCTGATGGTCATGGCATCGTAAGTAAAGACGATCTTAAGATTACTATGGGTACCTATAATATTACAGCTGCTTCCTCCGGACTTTCCGGCAAAGATAGCCTTCGGATTGCTGACGGAACCTTCAACATTACTTCCGGCAAAGATGCCCTCCACAGCGAGAATGCGGATGACACAGACAAAGGCTACATATATATAACCGGTGGAACTTTTAACATTACCGCAGAAGGTGATGGACTCGATTCCTCATCCATTCTTCAGATTGAAAATGGAAGCTTCAACATTACAAGTGCCTCCAAAGCACTAAAATCAGATACTGCACTTTTCGTCGCCGATGGTACATTTAACATCAACGCCACGGACGATGCGCTTCACACCAACGGTTCCTTAGAAATCAACGGCGGTACCTTTACCATTGCCACTCAGGATGATGGTATCCATGCAGATGCCGATCTTTTCATCAACGCCGGCACTATTGACATCACGGAAAGTTACGAAGGCATTGAGGGAAACACAATTACTGTCAATGGAGGCGACATCCGTCTGGTTTCGAAGGATGATGGTCTAAATGCCGCCGGTGGTCAGGACGGAAGCGGCTTTGCCCGAGGCGGATTTGAGAAATCGGACTTCTTCAATCAAGGTGCGAACACCAATCCAAATTCCGATTCCAAATCCGGGGACATCCAGAATCGTCCGGATCGTGGAAACAAAAACAACATGATCGAAGGAATGACTATGCCGGAAGGAATGACTCCCCCGGATATGAACAATATGTCTGAGAATATGACACCTCCGGACATGAACAACATGTCTGAAAACATGACACCTCCGGACATGAACAACATGTCTGAAAACATGTCTACCACCGACATGAGTAACTCCGGTCAGGATAGCACAGCTTCAACAACCGATGACAGTTTCACTAACAATACCACACCTGTTATCACCATCAACGGTGGTACTTTAGTTATCAATGCCGATGGAGATGGTATTGATTCCAATGGTAACCTCATCGTGAATGGCGGAACAACCTATATTATGGGTCCAACCAATTCCGGTAACGGAGCCATCGATTACGAGAGCACCGGAACAATCAATGGCGGTACATTTGTTGCCATGGGCGCAGCCGGAATGGCAATGAACTTCGGTTCTGCTTCGACACAAGGATCCATGCTCGTGAACATTTCCGGTCAGGCCGGCGATACCATTACATTGTGTGATGCCAATGGCTCATCCCTCCTCAGCGTTACCTCAGAGAAAAGTTTTGGTTGCGTAACCATCAGCTGTCCTGAGATTACCAAAGATTCCACCTACACAGTAGCATGTGGTGATAATTCGGTCTCAGTTACCATGACTGACTTAATCTACAGCGAAGGCGGCGGTTTCGGTGGCTTTGGTGGCCATGGCGGTGGTCCGGGTGGTTTCGACGGTCAGAGCGTTGACATTCCAAATGGCGGCGGCCAAGGCAACCTTAGTGACGGCCAGAACAATTTCAAGCAAAACAAAGGTAACAAAGTACAGTAGTTCCCCCCTTAAATAGCCTTCTTGGGCGAGAATATATTGCTCCGGCTTTCACTGTATGCTACAATGAATTCAATTCTAGTAAACACATGAAAAGGAGCACTACATGAAAAATCAAGATCGTATTCTCGCCCTTGAGGAGCAAATTTCCGGCGCTAAAATGGAATTAAATCTTTTACTTTCTGACTCTGTGTCAGATTCTTCCAAAATTAATGCTAAGCGTCTGGAAGAAATAGAACACGAGATTCAATATATGAATCGGCAGCTTGTTGAACTGAAAGCAAGATTATTAATTACATCCGAAACGGTATCCGAGGCTTCGCAATCCGAATTAGACACTCCCATCATCCCTGTTTCTAAAAATGACACCAATGCACCAACCAGCCCTTTTGACGAACCATTTGTTCGCACGTTCAAGGAAATATCCAAAACGAAAGGTAATACTCCTTCCTTTGATTGGGAAGCAATCTTTGGCAAATCCCTGATGGGTATCTTTGCGTCCATATTAATATTTGTCAGTTTAATTTTCTTTGGAACCCTTCTCGTTCCGCTGATGAATGATACGGCAAAACAAATATTAATGTTTCTTGTGAGTTTTTCCTTTACCGGCATAGGCCTCTATCGTCTCCGCAAAAACGCAGACAACAAACTCAACATCTCCCTTTCCGGTTGTGGAATGGGTGGGATCTATATCTCTTTATTTATGAGCAATATGTACTTTCATCAACTCAATGATATTGCACTTTATCTTATTCTAATTGTATGGTGCATCGGCATTTGCTACCTTTCTAAATATCAGTCCCTGGTTTTTCAATGCATTGGCCAGATCGGAACGATCATCGCAACACTCTTTGGAATTCTTTACTGCGAATCAACCGGAGACTCCACCATGCTGTTATTCCTCACCATTTTCCTCATCGTGACGGAATTGATTTACTCTATTTACTTTGATCGACTTCCATATATCAATCTGTTGATCAACAGTTGGGGATGTCTGCTCTGTGCTGCGCTTTTTCTTCTAAATGAGGATTTTCTTTGCACCACACTGATCTCGTTATTGGACGGCGGCAATGCAAGTCTCTATGGTTTTTGCCGTATCATCCTTTTGTGTCTCATCATTTTCTCCATGATGGTGCTCGTTTTCAAACACAACGATGAACGTTCTATGTATAAGATATTGGGGAACCTGACACTGATATTTAATGCATTCTTGTGCTTTAATCTGTTGGATTCCGTACATATCGCAGCCATGATTATTTTCGCTCTGATTCTGGCAGGAATCGAAGTATCCCATAAGAATGGGCACCAGTCCTTCATTCCAACTCAGGTAATACTTTTTACTATCTTTACCATTGCCTGGTTCAGTTGTGATTTGATCTCCTCCGACTGTTTTTATCCGGCATTGTTTACATCCATTGCATTAGGATACGGAATTTATGGAAAGAAAGCCGAATACCGAATTTATGGATTTTTCTGTTTCTTCCTGTTCGTAATCAGTTCCGAAATCAATCCATGGCTTTATCTCATCCTCTCCTTACTACTGTATGGATTGGTTATTGGTCTTTCTGTTCTCACAAAGACACTTACGATCACCCGTAGAAACATTCTCTATGTTTTTTCTTTCTTTACGTTATATCACTATATGGTACACCTTTATCATTTCTTAGATGATATCAACGCTCCGGAGGATCTGGATGCGCTTTTGATTCTTGGAATATATTTTCTGTACAATGTGTTCATGCGCTTCTACCGCAAGGATCTGGTGTCCCGCAGGATCACCACCGCATTCAATGGTTTCCTCATGCTGGTGTTAAGTGTATTTCTCCGTTCTCACTTCTATGGTGAGAGCTCGCTTTTACACTTCTTGTTTGTATTGCTGACCATTGCCTCCTTCTTTGTAAATTGCAAGAATTTATTGGAACAGGAAAACAAATTCCGGGGATTCTATTTAGGATTCAAATATACATTTTTACTTTATATAATCCTGGATTCCTTTGCGATACCGAACCCCATCATCAGCATTGCCTGTCTGATCTTAGCAATTCTTTTGATTAGCATCGGGTTCCGATTCGAATATAAGATTCTAAGAATTTACGGATTAACCTTATCGCTGATTAGCATCATCAAATTGATTCTTCTCGATATCGAATATTCCGGCACGGCAGCACGGGCATTAAGTTTCTTTATTTGCGGCATTCTTTGTTTTATCGTCAGTGCAATCTATAATCGTGTCGACAAGCGGATACAATAACCAACGCCAAAAACAACCCCTCCTCTTATAGAAATCAATCATTTATTCCATAAGAAGAGGGGTCTTATTATACCTTAATTCAATTTTCTATACCCAGAGTTCGTAATAATGTATTACTAGGATTCTTCCTGAAATAATTACCAGATACGAATACGGTTTACGACGCCATCTAATGTAGCTAATGCATTTTCAAATGCACCTTCCGCCATCGGGCTCGTAACAACTGCAAATTCATCCTTCACACCATCCAGCTGAAGTACTTCCACATCGCCCAGAACCTTCTGAACTTCCTGCAGTTTATCATCTTTATTTCCCTTGATTCTTACATAGAACGAACGGGATACTTTGCTGATATCGGCAAGTTCCTGTTTCTCACGACTCCAGAATGTCATGATATTCTTGCCCTGATGCTTTGCACAGTCCACGATATCCGTTACAACCGCACTGGCTGTCGGAAGCTTACCTGCACCTGCGCCGATAAATGTCACATCGCCTACCATGTTTCCATTGATATGGATACCATTGATAACACCATTTACCGAATATAATACATGATCCGGTGCAATAAGGAATGGTGCCACCAAAGCTTCAACCTTGTTATCCACCTTGCGGCTCATACCGATAAGCTTAATGGATCGATTCATTTTCTCAGCATATTTGAAATCCATATCGGTAATCTTTGTGATACCTTCCGTCGGAATATCTTCAAAATCCACCTGATGTCCGAATGCCAATGAGGAAAGAATTGCAATCTTACGGCAGGAATCATAGCCCTCAACGTCCGCTTCCGGGTTACGCTCTGCATAACCCTTGTCCTGTGCGTCCTTTAATACGTCATCAAATGCAAGCCCTTCTTTATCCATCTTGGTAAGGATATAATTGGTAGTACCGTTCAGGATACCTGCAATATAATTAACCTCATCTGCAGTAAGTGACTGATTCATTGGACGAATAATCGGAATACCGCCGCCAACACTGGCTTCAAATAAGAAGTTCAGATCATGATCCTTGGCAATCTGAAGCAGTTCTGCGCCATGCTTGGCAACCAACGCCTTATTGGATGTAACAACACTCTTTCCTTTAAGAAGTGCATTTTTAACAAATGTATAAGCAGGCTCAACGCCACCCATTACTTCAACAACCACATTAACCGTTGGATCATCCAGAATAATATTTACATCATGAACAATCTTTTCCTGAATCGGATCTCCCGGAAAATCTCTAAGATCCAAAACATATTTTACATTAATCGGCGTTCCTGCCTTCTTATTAATAGCCTCCTGGTTCGTATTAATAACCTCGACTACACCGGAACCTACTGTTCCATATCCCATAATACCTACGTTGATCATAACTTCCTCCATCGAACTATGTTGTAATTTATTTCAGCAATCGATCCCATTCATATTGCCTGATGATCTGATTTTCTCCAGCTTTCTTTCATCACTCTCTTGCAAGAATTTTCAAATAATGCACACCATTGATCTGTTCAATGGCATCAATCATAAATGAGGAATCGGTGGCGCTTAAAATATCCACACTCAATGTCAGAGATGCAATACCATTGATCGGAATTGTCTGATGTATCGTCAGAATATTCGCCTTGCAATCCGCTATCTTCCCCAATACCTGAGATAAAAGTCCCGGCTCGTCATCCACCTGAATGACAAAGGTAATGGTCTTTCCTCTCGTGTCATCACGAAATTGAAAAATATCATCCTTATACTTGTAAAATGAACTTCGGCTGAGTCCAACTTTATCCGTTGCCTCCTGCACCGTCATAGCCTTCTGTGATTCCAATAATCTTTTGGCCTCCACAACCTTCAGAAGCACTTCCGGCAATGCCTTCTTCTTCACTACGTAATAATTATCTTTTTCCTGCATACTTGAAACCTACTGAATCCACTTTCGATTATAACATAAATTCACAACTGATTTTCCTCGTCTTCCTTCTTAGGGCTTGGACAAATCTCTCTGCCAAATACGCTTGCAAGGTAACGAAGATCCTGTTTCTGCTGCGAACCCAAAGCTCCCTTTTGCATACGCCACTGCCAGTTTCCGCCAAGCGTAGCCGGGAAATTCATTCTTGCACCGTTATCAAGCTTTAAGATATCCTGCGCCTGGAAAATAACCACATCAGCAATACTTCCGTAAGCAAGACGGAATACCTGGTCCACCATTTTTCTCTTATCCCTGGTATCAAGATAATCAAATGCGTATCCTAACTCCCAATCACCACGCTCATTAAAATATCCCATCAATGTCTCATTATCATGGGTTCCACCATATACAACACAGTTGGTTGTCTTGTAGTTAAATGGAAGATGCGGATTTTTGCGATCTCCACCGAAGGCAAATTCGATAACCTTCATTCCCGGATAATTATTATCCTCAAGAAGCCTGGTTGCCTCCGGAATTTCTACCCCAAGATCCTCTGCAATAATCTTGGCATCACCGATGGACGCATTGATAACATCCGTAAGCTTCTTACCGGGACCTTTCTTATATTCTCCATGCTTTGCATCCGGATCTTCTGCAGGAATGGTGTAATACTTAACCACACCAAGGAAATGATCGATACGTATGATATCATACATCTTCGAAGCAGCTTCCATACGCTTAGACCACCATGCAAATCCATTTTTTTCCATCTTATCCCAGTCATACAATGGATTACCCCACTTCTGACCAAGATCCGTAAATGCATCCGGCGGTACTCCGGCAACCTTCGTCGGCGTCAGATTCTCATCCAGCAGAAACTCTCCACTGTTTACCCACACGTCAACACTGTCCAAAGCCACATAGATCGGAATATCTCCGATAACCTCAATATCCCTGTCATTAGCATATTTCTTTAACTTATTCCACTGTTCAAAGAACTTGAACTGAAGGAACTTATAGTAATCCATATCTTCCTTCAATAACTCGCTGAATTTCTTAATTGCAGCCGGTTTACGGAAACGAAGATCATCCTCCCACATGGACCAGTCTGCATTCTTGTAATAGGACTTTACCGCCATAAACAATGCATAATCCTCTAACCAAAATGCATTTTCTTTAATAAATTCCTGATATTCCCCCGTGTTCTTATGATCACTCTTCTCAAAAGCTCTCCGAAGTACTTCAAATCTTGCATTGAAGATCTTGTCATAGGCAATCATACCGGAATCATTTCCCCAGTCAAAGCTATTCACATAATCCCTGGTCAAAAGTCCTTCCTCAATCAGGGTATCCAAATCAATAAAGTACGGATTCCCGGCAAATGTGGAGAATCCCTGATACGGACTGTCCCCAAAACTTGTAGGGCCTAAAGGTAAAACCTGCCAATACTTATGATTACACTCTCTCAAAAAATCTACGAACTCATAAGCATCCCTGCCCATGGTTCCAATTCCATATGGTGAAGGCATGCTGCTGATAGGCATTAAAATTCCGGCACCTCGTTCAAATGTATTCATATTATTTCAAATCCTCTTTCAATTTCTTTATGCCTTTTAATTCCTCATCACTAAGAAGACGCTTTACATCCACCATCACAATAAGGCGTCCGTTACAACTTGCAACCGATTTAAACAATCTGGTTTCTTCATTGCAAATGATACCCGGCAACGGAACAATATGATCGGTGGAGAAGTCATTAACCTCAGAAATCGCATCAACTTCCAGAGCCAAGTACATATCACTAAAACGTACAAAAATCATCTTGCGTTCCGTTTCATCTCCACCATAAGGTGGCATATTAAACTTTTTTCTAAGATCTAACACCGGAACCACTTCATCCCGAACATTAATAATTCCCTTGATAAAACTAATCGAATTCGGAACCGGAACTACCGGCTGATAGCGCTCAATACCATTAATTGATTCGATTTCCACACCGTATTCCTGTTCACCCAAACTAAAGACCACTAGTTTAACGTAGCTTGCCATGCCTTATTCCTCCTTATTTCCACCTATGCTCAACCATTTAAGATACTCACTGATCAATGGATCAAGATTGCCATCCAGCACTGCCTGTGCATTACCGATTTCCTTGTTGGTACGATGATCCTTTACCATCGTGTACGGCTGAAGGACATAACTTCGAATCTGACTGCCCCAGCCATTATCCATCTGAGTTCCGCGAATGCCTGCCATCTTCTCATCATTTTCCTGCTGCTTTAAGATGAACAGCTTCGCTTTTAACATCTGCATAGCTTTTTCTTTATTCTGATGCTGCGATCGTTCATTCTGACACTGTACCACAATATTTGTCGGAATATGTGTGATTCGAATCGCCGATGAGGTTTTGTTGATATGCTGTCCACCCGCACCGCTGGAACGATAGGTGTCAATTCGAAGATCATCCTCATTGATTTCCACATTCAAATCTTCTTCAATATCCGGCATGACATCACAGGATACGAAAGATGTCTGTCTCTTTCCCGCCGCATTAAATGGTGAAATTCGTACCAGACGATGTACTCCGTGTTCCGACTTAAGGTAGCCGTAAGCATTTTCTCCGTTAATCTGAATTGTAACCGACTTCACTCCGGCCTCATCTCCCTCGAGATAATCCAATGTTTCTATGGTATATCCCTTCTTCTCTGCCCACCGCGTATACATACGAAGTAGCATGGATGCCCAGTCACAGCTTTCTGTTCCACCGGCACCTGCATGAAGTGTGAGAATCGCCCCTGCCTTGTCATACGGACCGGAGAGCAGGGTCCCCATCATCATTTCATCATATAACTCTTCATATTCATCCAGCAGATTTCCAATCTCCGGAATCAACGATTCATCATTTTCATCTTCCGCCATTTCAATAAATTCTCTGGCATCACTGACGTAATTCTCCAGACGATCATATCCCTCGATGGCATCCTTAAGCTTCTTAAGTTCCTTCATAAACAACTGTGATTTATCCGGATCATCCCAGAAGCCCGGCATTTCCATATTTATCTCAATTTCTTCGACTTTTTTCTGCTTATTAGCTAAGTCAAAGTGAATCCCTCAATTTCATTAATGGCTCGGTATAGGTCGAAATACGATACTTAAACTGATCTAACTCTACCAAAAAATCACCACCTTATATTTATTATTGTGACATATTAAGCATTTCTGCCACAGCACTGCTTATATTTCTTACCGGATCCGCAAGGACACGGATCATTCGGATAAACTTTTTTCTCTACTCGTTTTACCGGTGCCTTGGTCGCAGAATCATCCTTGTTGGTTCCTGTTACCTTCGCCACCTGCTCGCGCTCAACCTTCTGCTCCACTTTTATATGCATAAGCACCTTGACGGTTTCTTCCTGAATATTGGCTGTCATGGCATCGAACATATCATAACCACTCATCTTGTACTCAACAACCGGATCTCTTTGTCCATATGCCTGAAGGCCGATACCCTGACGAAGCTGATCCATATCATCGATATGATCCATCCACTTACGATCAATAACCTTCAACAATATAATTCGCTCCAGTTCACGGATATGCTCCGGTTCCGGAAATTCTGCTTCTTTATCCTCATAAAGCTTAACTGCCTTCTCTTTAAGATACTGTTTAAGCTGATCCTTCTTTTTGATATCCTCCGAAGGTCTGATTACACTATCCAAAGGAATAACCGGAAGAATCAATTCATTCAATCCTTCAAAATCCCAGGATGCCACCGGAACTTCATCACTGATGCAGGCATCCACAGAATTTTCCACGAACTCGGTAATCATATGATAAATGGAATTTCTCATGTTATCGCCATTCAATACCTTACGACGCTCACCATAGATAATCTCTCTCTGCTCGTTCATAACCTGATCATACTCTAAGAGATTCTTACGGATACCATAGTGGTTCGTCTCAATCTTCTTTTGGGCCTTTTCAATCGCCGAAGATAACATCTTATGCTCAATCTGCTCATCCTCAGAAACACCCAGCGTCTGGAAAATGCCAATCAGACGCTCTGAGCCGAAAAGTCTCATAAGATCGTCTTCCAAGGAAATGTAGAATCTGGATTCACCCACATCACCCTGACGACCTGAACGACCACGCAGCTGATTGTCAATTCGTCTTGATTCATGACGCTCTGTACCGATAATCTTAAGACCGCCTGCTGCGATAGCTTCTTCATCCAGCTTAATATCCGTACCACGTCCCGCCATATTGGTAGCGATGGTTACTGCACCATGACGTCCTGCCTCTGCAACAATTTCTGCTTCCAATTCATGGAACTTCGCATTCAATACCTTATGTGGAATACCGCGCTTACGAAGAATATTACTTACTTCCTCGGAGGCCTCAATGGTAATAGTACCAACCAATACCGGCTGTCCCTTTGCATGCGCTATCTCCACCTCATTCGCAACGGCATTTAACTTGCCTCTTCTCGTCTTATAAACCGCATCGTCATAATCGATACGCGCAACCGGCTTATTCGTAGGAATCTCGATAACATCCAGATTATAGATCTCACGGAACTCTCTTTCCTCCGTCAAAGCAGTACCGGTCATGCCGGCCTTCTTCTCAAACTTATTAAAGAAGTTCTGGAAGGTAATTGTGGCAAGGGTCTTACTCTCTCTCTTAACCTTAACGTGCTCCTTTGCCTCAATCGCCTGATGGAGTCCATCAGAGAAACGACGTCCCGGCATGATACGTCCGGTAAATTCATCAACGATCAATACCTGATCATCCTTTACCACATAATCCTGATCACGGAACATTAAGTTATGAGCTCTGAGTGCCAGAATAATATTATGCTGAATTTCGAGATTCTCCGGATCTGCCAGATTCTCAATATTAAAGAAACGTTCAACCTTTGTCACACCTTCTGCTGTAAGGTTCACAATCTTGTCCTTTTCATTGACAATAAAATCTCCATCTTCCTCAATCTCATTGCCCATGATGGCATCCATCTTCGAAAGTTCGCCGTCACCGCTGCCCCTTCGAAGCTGACGAGCCAGAATATCACAGGCTTCATAAAGCTTGGTAGACTTATTTCCCTGACCGGAAATAATAAGCGGCGTTCTGGCCTCATCAATCAATACGGAGTCCACCTCATCGATGATACAATACTTCAAATTACGAAGTACCAGCTGCTCTTTATAGATTGCCATATTATCACGAAGATAATCAAATCCTAATTCATTATTGGTTACATATGTAATATCACATCCATAGGCCTTCTGTCTTTCCTGTGGTGTATTCGAATTAAGAACCACGCCAACGGTAAGTCCAAGGAATTCATGAACTTTTCCCATCCACTCAGCATCACGCTTGGCAAGATAGTCATTAACCGTAACGATGAGTACGCCTTCTCCCGTTAAGGCATTCAGATATGCCGGCAATGTTGAAACCAGGGTCTTACCTTCACCGGTTCTCATCTCGGCAATTCTTCCCTGATGAAGAACAATACCGCCAATCAGCTGAACCCTGTAATGTTCCATTCCAAGGGAACGTCTTGCGCCTTCTCTTACAACAGCATATGCCTCCGGCAGAATATCATCCAAAGTCTCTCCATTTGCAAGTCTTTCCTTGAATTCTCTGGTCTTATCTTTAAGTTCTGCATCTGAGAGCTTCATCATATCATCTCTCATTGCCTCAATTCGATCTACAATCGGATAAATGTACTTTAATTCTCTTTCGCTATGAGTACCAAAAATCTTTTCAACTAAACTCATACTGACTTTCTCCTTAAAAAAATATGCATAAGCGCATAATAATACAATTATGATTATTATACCACTTTTGCCAATGTCGGTCAATAAAGGCGCAAACAATAAAGGCGGGTCATACTGTAAGTTACAGTACGACCCGCCTCATGAATCATCATTAACTTGTCCAAAACCCTACTTTATGACCTGTTAGAACTCCGGTTCGATCAGACCATATGTATTGCCTTTTCTCTTATAAACTACATTGACGGTCTCTGTTTCTGAATTGAAGAATACAAAAAAGTTATGTCCTAAAAGTTCCATCTGTACACATGCTTCTTCCGGATCCATTGGCTTAATACCAAACTTCTTTGTACGGATAATCTTAACATCCGCCTCATCTTCATACTCTTTCTCAATATATTCCTTTGCAAATTCAGCCTGACTCTGCTTCTGATCAACGATCTTATTCTTATACTTCTTAAGCTGACGCTCAATAATCTCTTCAACAAGATCAATTGATACATACATATCACTGCTTACCTGTTCAGAACGGATAATGTTGCCCTTCACAGGAATTGTAACCTCTATTTTCTGTCTCTCCTTTTCTACACTTAATGTGACAATCACTTCGGTGTCTGCGTTAAAAAAGCGATCCAGCTTTCCAAGCTTTTCCTCCACAGCTGACCTTAAACCATCAGTAACCTCAATATTTCGTCCGGTAATTATAAAACGCATGATGCCCAACTCCTTTACTGCTGTTATTATACAATACCCGTTATCTCGCGAAATTGTCACTCAATTTCCGAGTATCATGGTAATATTATATCACAATTCAACTACAATTCAAGTATTATTACTCAAAAATTTGTTCAAATTCACAATTTTTTCATTGTTTTAATCAATCCATCTGTCAATATTTTTTTGTCGAAAAAGTCATTTTTTATGTTTTTAACAGAACATACATTCAACAAAAATTGACATTTGCATATTCACATTCATAAAATAAAATTGTGGATAATGTGGATAACTTAGTGAATAACTCAAAAACATCGTAAAATCGGACTTAAAAAATGTGGATAACTTTGTTTGTTTTTTATTAGTACATGCATAAAATTATGGTAATCAAACATTTGTTTTCCATTTTTTGTGCAAAATACACAATTTTCTACATTGTCAACACATAATTTAACATTATTTTCCGTTTTTTTGACGTATGCTGTCGCCATTCGTCGCAATCAACGAATTAATAGCATTTGCACCGTCAGCAGCCGCAGTAATGACCTGTCGGAGTTCCTTTTGTCTGACATCTCCTGCCGCAAAAACCCCCGGAACCGATGTCACACAATTTTCTCCGGCAATGATGTAACCCCTGTCATCCATATCCACTTTGCCCTCCAAAAGACCTGAAACCGGTTTCGTTCCGATGGCAATAAATATCCCATCCACCTGGATTGCCCCTGCCATATCCAGAACCTTATTTCGCACCAGGATCTGTTCTACCCGATTCATTCCCTGAATCTTTTCAACCACCGAATCCCAAAGTATCTCCACATTATCCAATTCATATAGCTTGTTTTCCAGACTCTTCGCCCCGCGAAAACTGTCTCTTCGGTGTATTATATAGACTTTCTTGCAGATTCTTGCCAGGTAAATAGCATCCGAAATCGCCGTATCTCCTCCTCCTACGACAGCAACCGTCTTTCCCCGGAAAAAATTTCCGTCACAGGTTGCACAGTAGGAAACGCCCTTTCCGGCAAATTCCTTCTCCCCTTCAACATTTAACTTTTGCGCAGTTGCGCCGGTTGCCAGGATAATATTACCGGTCTCATAGACATTTCCATCCTCGCAACACACTTTCTTCACATCACCATCCACCCGAAGTTCCACTACCTTCTGATTCACAAAGTGTGCTCCCAGTTTCTCTGCGTGATCACGAAAGCTCATTCCCATATCAAATCCATTGACATGATATAACCCCAGATAATTATCTACTTCCGTTGTATTAAGAATCTGACCGCCACTTACCGGTGCAGATTCCACCACAACAAAATCAAGTCCGCTCCTTGCTGCGTATACCGCTGCCGAAAGTCCCGCCGGACCCGATCCTATAATAATAACATCATACATATTATTACACCTCCAGTAGTTTTTGCCATTTACAGTAATCTCACACTTGAAACATCTCTTGCAGTGTCCGGGAGATTATATTATATTTATTTTATAACTTTATCACGGATTGGGAAAGGTAAAATATTATGAATCAGAAGAATGCCATCGTAACGGGGGCATCCCGCGGAATCGGCCGTGCCATCGCACTGACGCTTGCCGATAATGGATATAATATATTAATTAACTGTAGTCACTCTGAAGAAGAACTTCATAAGGTTCAGGAGGATATTCTTGCAAAAGGAGTCCGGTGTGAGACCTATGTGGGCAACGTAGGTGACCACGAACAGGCTTGTGCACTTTATCAGAAAGCCATGAACAGTCTTGGATCCGTGCAGGTATTAATTAACAATGCCGGCATTTCCAAAGTAGGATTGCTGCAGGATATGAGCTTTAACGAGTGGGATGAGATTATCAACACCAATCTCACTTCCGTATTCAACCTGTGCAAGCTTGTAACCCCACAGATGGTTCGTAACCGAAGCGGTAAGATCATCAATATTTCCTCTGTATGGGGACTGTGTGGTGCTTCCTGCGAAGTAGCATACTCTGCCACCAAGGGGGCCATCAACGCCCTGACCAAAGCTCTTGGCAAGGAATTAGCTCCAAGTAATGTAGCCGTCCTGTCCATCGCCTGCGGTGCTGTTGACACTGCCATGAACCACTGTTTCTCCGCCGAGGATCTTCAGACTCTCTCCGAGGAAATCCCTGCCGGCAGAATGGCCACTCCCGAAGAAATTGCCACCATGGTTTTACACCTTCTCGAAGCCCCTTCCTATCTCACCGGCGAGGTGATCAAGATGGATGGTGGTTGGATATAGTATCCACAATTACCGCCACATTGGGATGACTCTGAGCATACACAAAGTCTACCACAAAAATTCCAATCAGTAGAAAAGTTAATACTTTCGCCAACGTGTTGATCTCCGTCTTGAGCCAGCCCAACCGTGGTACCAACAGATAATAAAACAGCAGACCAATACACCCAAATACAATTAATACCAACAGATTAATTCTTCCATGAATGTTAAACGTACCTGAATAATTCCACCAGCGCATTTTCCAACGGCTTTCCATCACCAGTGAAGTAATGTATTCCATAGATCCGCAGGCCACAGCACTGATAACAAAGACCTGATAGGGATTGTCTGCAATCACAGCTATAAACAATACCATCAGTGCCCCAAAGCCATAAATGGGCAGCCAGGGACCATACAGAAATCCACGATTTACATAAGTTCCGCACACCACTATATTCAAAAACACTTCCCAAATCCATCCAAGCACCGAACATACTAAAAAGAATAAACAGCTTTTCGTCAACATTAACTCACCTTCTTTCAAAGGTAGTATGTGAAGAAATGCAACAATCAATTCAAAAATAACGGCGCTGTAACAGATTGGAAATTCTACATTTTTATATTATTAAACTCTTCTTTTAAAATCTTCATAACCAAAGGATTTATATTCCCGGCATCCGTTTTTTTCATTATAAATTAAGATATCCGGAAGATTCATTCCATTGAAGGTATTGTTCTTTACCATGCTATAGATCGCCATATCACAGAATACCAGACGATCTCCCTCCTTCAACGGTTCATCAAAGGAATAGTCACCGATGATATCCCCTGCAAGACAGGTGGGTCCACCCAGACGATAAGTGAAATCTTTCTCCTTCGCATCCCCTGCACCAATGATGACAGGACGATAAGGCATCTCCAACACATCCGGCATATGGCATGCAGCAGAGGTATCCAGAACCGCCACATTGATCTCATTAAATCCCGTATCAAGCACTGTACTGACAAGATATCCCGCATTTAACGCAACCGCCTCTCCCGGTTCAAGATAAACCTGTACATCATAAGTATCTCTCATATGAATGATACATTTTTCCAAAGTTTCTATATCGTAGTCATTCCTTGTGATATGATGTCCACCACCGAAATTCAGCCACTTCATATTCTTTAGATACTTCCCAAACATCTGCTCCACATATGGAAGGGTATGTTCCAGAGCATCTGAATTCTGCTCACAGAGTGAGTGAAAATGTAATCCGTCCAAACCTTCCAGAATATCTGGATTGAACCGGATGTCCTTTTCAAATTCAGACAGGGTCGTGCCAAGTCTTGACCCTGCAAAGCATGGATTATAAATTGGCGTATCTATCTCGGAATATCCCGGATTAATTCGAATTCCACATTCGATATGCTTCCCCTCAGCACGTTTCATCATAACCTTATCCCGAAATTTCTTCCACTGGCGAAGATTATTAAACACGATATGATCACACAACTCTAAGAGTTCATCCATTTCCTCCTGGGTGTAGGCCGGTTTAAATACATGCGTCTCCTTGCCGTAAGGAATACCCATTTCCCATCGGCCAAGCTTCGCCTCATGGACACCACTGGCTGTCGTTCCGCTCAGATACGTCCCGATCAATTTATAGGTACCATAGCAGGAAAATGCCTTCTGAGCCAGAAGAATCTTACATCCGGTATGATCCATAACGGACTTTAAAATCTTACAATTTTCCTCTAATTTATCCTCATCGATAATATAACAAGGTGTCTTAACACTTGAAAAATCCATTTGTCATATTCCTTTTCTATCTACAAACTCCGATTATTACTCAACCATAACCGGTGCAAAGTCCTCCGTCCAAGGAAGGCCCCATTGATTCAAGGCTTCCATAAACGGATCCGGATCAAACTCTTCCACATTATATACACCCGGCTTTTTCCATTTCCCGGTCAGCACCATCATGGCACCAATCATGGCCGGTACACCCGTCGTATAAGAAATCGCCTGTGAACCAACTTCCCTGAAACATTCCTGATGGTCACACACATTATATACATAATAGGTCTTTTCCTTACCATCCTTCACACCCTTGAAGATACAGCCAATATTGGTCTTACCCACCGTTCTTGGTCCAAGGGATGCCGGATCCGGAAGAAGTGCTTTCAAAAACTGAATCGGCACAATCTCATGACCTTCGTAATTGATTGGCGTTGTTGATAACATACCAACATCCTCAAGACATCTCATATGATCTAAGTAGCTCTGCCCGAAGGTCATAAAGAAACGAATCTTCTTCACACCCGGAATATTCTTTGCCAGAGACTCAATCTCTTCATGATGAAGCAGATACATATCCTTGTGTCCAACCTTATCAAAATCATACTCTCTCTTGATGCTCATAGCCGGGATTTCTACCCAGTGGCCGTTCTCCCAGTAACTTCCCGGAGCCGATACCTCTCTTAAGTTAATCTCCGGATTAAAATTGGTTGCAAAGGCATAACCATGATCACCACCATTGCAATCCAGAATATCAATTTCATGGATCTCATCAAAATGATGCTTTAATGCGTGGGCACAGAATACCTGTGTTACCCCGGGGTCAAATCCCGAGCCGAGAAGCGCCGTGATACCGGCCTCCTCAAATTTCTTCTTATACGCCCACTGCCATGAATAATCAAAATAAGCAGAGAATCCCTCTTCCTTACATCTCTTTTCGTAAATAGCCTTCCATTCCGGTTCTTCGATATCCTCCGGTTCATAGTTTGCGGTATCCATATAATCCACCTTGCACTCTAAGCAGGCATCCATAATGGTAAGATCCTGATATGGAAGTGCAATGTTCATAACGATATCCGGTTTGTAAGACTGAATCAATGCTACAACCTCATCCTTATGATCTGCATTGACCTGTGCAGTAGTAATCCTCGTCTTCCCACCTTCCAGTTTTTCCTTTAATGCATCACATTTTGCCTTGGTTCTGCTGGCAATGCAGATTTCCTCAAACACTTCAGAGTTCTGACAACATTTGTGTACCACTACACTTGCCACACCGCCGGCACCGATAATTAACGCTCTTCCCATTCCTTAATTCCTTTCCTTTCAATAAAAAACTCATTTATTTACTTAATGCCACGCCCGCTTCTCCAATATATTTCCTGCAACCAGGGTAATTTTTCTGCTCCCCATCTTCTCATTGGCACTTTTCAGAAGCCTGTACAACTTCTTTATATTATCCTCCATGCTTCTTGATGGAGTCTGTACTTCCATTCGTACCTCACCGGAAGCATTCTCTAATATTTCCTTCTGAGAAACCAGGATAATTTTCTGATTTTGATCTTCCCTGCAAAACAGGAAATGTAGATTTCCGCCTTTTTCAAATACTCCGGAATTACCATCCGAATCCACCACGAAGCTTCGCTGCATTACCAGCATATCCGTATAACCCATAGGCATCGCCCGGTGTAATCCATTATTTTGATAAGAAAAATCTTCCTTGCTTCCAAGATATGAAAGACACTGTTTCCGATTTGTCAGGTATGCAAAACAACTGCCGGATGCATTGATATCAAAGGGATTCTCCCTGCATCCCACCGGATAGTCTGCAAAGAACTCAATTTCCCTTCCGCAGGGAAACAGTTGCCAATCTCCCTCATTAATTTTTGTCTGCAAAATACAATTTGGAGGCAGTTCCAGTCCTGACCGGTACAACAACTCAATCCACCGGTTAATATCCTCCGGCAGAAGAGCAAACTGCTCCTGCGTCCGGAATTTTAAAGTTCCGTCCGTCTTAACCGGAATCATTTCTTCAATCAGATCACACAATTCATGGACTGTGATAAAGGATGCTCCATAAGGATTCACACAGGCTCTTAATGCATTTTCAACAGACACCCGGAAACGCATTTCCAGCTTCTTTACATATTTCCAATCCAACAGATATAGTGAAGTAAAATATACCTCCGTGCCCGCTGTTCGAATCGAATCCACTACATTATCGTGATCTTCCACCGTAATTTCACTGCCGCAGAATTCGCACCGGCAGCTTCCAACCTGTCCATAACAGGACCCGGTATGAATATACAATAAAGACTGTGTTCTTTTACATTCCCTGCAATACAGTGGAAATGTTACAATCGCAGGGCGGATTTTCCACGGCCGTTCCAGCTGCAATTCCACGCGATTATCCGTATTTATATCCTTGATATTCTTCTCATTATATGCTAATAGTCCCATTTTCCCTTAGTTCTTATTCAAAAGCTCCTTTACGTAGGTTGGAAGATAAAAACTTCCCTTATGCAAATCGGTATTATAGTATCGTGTTCCTATTCCAAGGCTGTTCCACTTATCCGCATCCATGTCCTGAATCGGATCATATTTCTTGGATGCAAAACCAAACAGCCAGTGTCCTGAAGGGTATGAAGGTATATGACACTGGTATACCGTACTGTACGGGAATACCGTAGTAATATGCTTATGTGCCTTCTGTACCGACCGGGAATGTTCACTATAATACGGACTTTCATGCTGATTAATCAGAATTCCGTCCTCATGCAGCGCCTTAAAACAGGTGCCATAAAACTCCCTGGTGAAAAGCCCTTCTGCCGGACCGTAAGGATCCGCACAGTCTACGATAATCAAATCATATTCATCGATTTTTCCGCGAACATAACGAAGTGCCTCCTCAAAATGCATGTGCACCCTCGGATCATTTAATTTGCATGCCGTCTCTTCAAAATACTTCATGCACATCTCCGTTACCTTCTGGTCAATTTCTACCATCTCAATATTTTCAATACAATCGTATTTACAAAGCTCACGAATAGTTCCGCCATCACCGGCTCCGATGACCAGTACGTCTTTCACATTAGGATGCACCGCCATCGGCACATGGGTAATCATCTCATGATAGATAAATTCGTCCTTCTGGGTAATCATAAGCTCACCGTCTAACACAAGAACCTTGCCAAATTCCGAAGTCTGTAAGATATCGATCCGCTGAAATTCACTCTCTATCGTTCCAAGCTGCTGTTCTACCTTCATGGAAAAACGCACATTCTTGGTATGTTGGTCCGTATACCATAATTCCATTAATCCCGTCCTCCCATTTCTACATTACTACATTGATTCTCTCAATATTCATATCCTCGGTACCGGTCATGAAACAACCCTTTTCCTTCGCATAGAATATGTAATTAATAATATCATTAGTGATCAGCTCTCCCGGTGCAAGGATCGGAATTCCCGGCGGATAGCACATAACGAATTCGCTGCATACCTTTCCGGCACTGTCCTCAATCCGAAGGGAATACTTCTCTCCATAGAATGCTTCCTGTGGTGCCATCACAAGCTTCGGGTTAATATATTCATGGTCAAAAAGCCCCGCACTTTCTTTCTGGTGAAGACGCTTAATCTCGGAAAGTGCCGATATCAGTCGTTCAATCTCCAGGTTACGGTCACCTGCCGAAATAATCGCCAGAATATTGCCGATATCACCAAATTCAATCTGAATACCGTAATCATCTCTTAACAGATCATACACCTCAATACCCGCAAGTCCTACATCTCTCGTATGAATTGAAAGCTTGGTCAGATCAAAATCAAAGATCTCATCGCCGTCAACCAATTCACGGCCAAAGGCATAATAATTTCCTAATTTGTTAATCTCTTCCCGGGCATAGTTCGCATAATCGATGGTCTTCTCCACCATCGCATGACCATTCAGGCTAAGATTCTTACGTGCAATATCAAGGGATGATAACAACAGGTATGAGCCGCTGGTGGTCTGGGTCAAATTAATGACCTGACGAACATAATCCGCATTGACCGTATTTTTCGTTAACAGAATAGAACTCTGTGTCAGGGAACCACCGGTCTTATGCATACTGACTGCTGCCATATCGGCACCTGCTTCCATGGCTGAAACCGGCAACGACTCATGAAAATACAGATGAGTTCCGTGTGCCTCATCCACCAACACCTTCATTCCTCTCTGATGCGCCATCTTCACAATCTTACGAAGGTTCGAACAAATACCGTAATAGGTCGGGTTATTTACCAGAATCGCCTTCGCATCCGGATTGGCGTCCATCGCTTCCTTCACATCATCCATGGACATACCCAGAGGAATGCCAAGTTCCTTATTCACACCCGGATTCACATAAACCGGAATCGCGCCACACACAACCAGTGCATTAATAGCACTTCGATGTACATTCCGGGGCATAATGATTTTCTCTCCCGCCTTACAGGTTGACATAATCATCGCCTGCACCGCTGCCGTTGTACCATTAACGATGAAAAACGCCTCATCCGCGCCGAATGCTTCTGCCGCCAGCTTCTGTGCATCCTTAATTACAGAAACGGGATGGCAAAGATTATCCAAGGGTTTCATGGAATTCATATCGAGCTTAACACACTCGCCTCCAAGAAACTCCTTCAATTCCTTATTACCTCTGCCACCTTTATGTCCCGGCACATCAAAATGTGCCAAACGATTCATTCTCTGTTCCTCCAGTGCTCTCTGGATCGGGGTATCATTCTGTGTCAACAACTCTGTATCCGCCTTTCAAGGTATATTTATTAAATCCATCTTCCTAATATAAGTATGTGATAACGATTATACGATATACCTGTCCAAAGTGCAAGAACAAATATCAATTATTTTGTTTAGTATTAGTAAACAAGATGAAACGAAAAAATTGCGGACATATTTCATCCTATGTCCGCATAAGTAATGCATATTCAATCTCATATTCCGGCTTTCATAGACGTCATATCCGGATCCGGAAGCTTGTCATATTTACGTGCCAGACGATCCGTCTCGCTCTCATTTTTCACCACCTCATGAGGTGTCAGGTTATGCTTCCTTCCATTTCTTTCCAGGAAACGATATGCAATCATAAAGGAGATGTCATCAAACCCGGTAAAAAATGTGGTATTAATCTGTCGAATGGCATCATCCTGATTGAAGGCTCTGGTCATGTCAACACCACCAAAGACCTGATCGAATTCCTCTACACAGATATCATGCTGCTGTTTAAAATCCGAAGAAATACTCTGTACCTTGAATGCCTTAAGATACGCACGAAGCCACGCGGTATCCCCCTGAAACCACTCATAGATTGAATTATATTCCTGATTCATGGCCTCAATCTCCCTGTCCCACTGTGGTGAATAGTAGGAAGCATCTACAATTCGTTGAATCTGGCTATCCGTCAGACGAAGGTCGTACTTCTTATTAAACTTTCCAATAATTTTACGTCTGACCGAAGCGGACTTCGGAAGTTTCGACGAAAATTTTCCGGAAGAGACATGATTATTGGCATAATAACGTCCGGTATCATCATTGCGCTGATTAAAACTCCCCTGATTATTGCGTTCCGCCTTCTTATTATCGGCGGAACGCTTCACGATCCACAGAATCAATAATGGGAAAAACAGCGGTGACATGAACCCAAGCAATATAACCAACACCGGAATTAATTCTCCCAAAAAACTAAGTGCTATAAGACCAAGGATAATCTTCTTTAAGATTGAAAATGTTTTTCCGCTAAAAAGATTCTTACGATCACCAATGATTCCAAATATTATTAAAAATATTATTATTGCCGGCATTTATACAATTCCCCTGTTAAGTATTTTATATTATCAAATAAGATTATATCTTACTTTTCCTGTGCTTTCCATATTTTTTTGCAAAATATTATGTTCTTGCAAATCGACTGCGCAGTCGTTTCATACAGATAAAGTACGCCGGTATCAGGAATGCATCCGCAAATAACCATGCAAGTGCATTACCAAGGCAGGCTCCCGGATATCCCCAGATTGGTGTAAAAACAATTCCCGTCAGTGCTCTCGCTGCCATTTCCAACACACCTGCAAGGATCGCAAACTGGCTAAATCCCATGCCCTGGATCAGGAAACGCACGATATTAACTAAAGCCAAAAAGAAATAAAAACTACAATTGGCCATGATAAACATATAAGTCTGTTCGATGATCTCCTTCTCTGCACCATCCACAAAGAGCAATGCCAGATTCTTGGAAAACAATGCAAGCACCACAAAAGCTATGGCGGAATAGATTGCCCCCAGAAGAACACAGGATTTTAAACCCTTACCAATTCGGTCCAGCTTTCCTGCACCTACATTCTGTCCTCCATAGGTCGCCATGGTGGAACCCATGGCATCAAAAGGACAACAGAAAAACATAGACAACTTGGAACCTGCCGTAACCGAAGCTACATACACCGTACCCAGAGTATTCACCGCGGTCTGAAGGATAACACTGCCGATGGCAGTAATGGAATACTGTAAGCCCATGGGAATACCCATTCCACATAAATTGCGGGCATACATTCCGTCAAAACGCATTTCTTCCCTGTTCATACGAAGAATCTCAAACCGCCGGATCACTACATACAGACAGCCAAGCCCGGAGATTGCCTGCGAAATCACAGTTGCCAGGGCCGCTCCTGCCACACCCAGAGGAATATAGTAAATCAACACCACATCCAGCACAATATTAATAGCCGATGACAAGGCAAGAAAAATTACCGGTGTCTTACTGTCACCCAACGAGCGGATGATTCCGGAGAGCATATTATAAAGAATCGTTGCCGGTATGCCACAGAAAATAATAAATATATACCGGTATGCCCCGTCAAAGATATCCTCCGGGGTCTTCATAATCGTCAGAATCTGTCCGGTAAAGATCGTTGTCACCAGCGTCAGCACTACGGCAAAGCCAATACACAACCACATACCATTTGCCACATACTTGCGTAAGTTTCGATAATTTTTGGCACCAAACTGTTGCGCCACCGGGATCACAAATCCATTACAGATACCCATACAGAATCCGATAACCAGGAAATTAATGGATCCGGTAGATCCTACGGCTGCCAGTGCCCCGGAGCCGAGAAACTTACCCACAATCATCGTATCCACCAGATTATAAAATTGTTGAAATAAAAATCCAAAAAGCATCGGCACGGCAAATCCGAGAATCAGCTTCATCGGATCTCCTTCCGTCATATCACGCATTGTACTTTTCCTTTTTTTCATATTATCCGTCATTGTATTTTCTTCCATAAGAACTCCTTCTATTCCTGTCAGGATTACATTTTAAAATTTCTCCACGGAGATTATGGTACGTTCCGGGCACAATGTCAATGTATTTTTTATGATTTTTTCGTGCAAAGTCTTTAAAAATAAGATCGAATTGTTTATAATATATCCATCTTAATATATTGTATGGAGTAGTTATTATGAAACTATTAGAAGATCGTATTCGTAAGGACGGAATCATCAAACCGGATCACGTTCTTAAAGTAGACAGTTTCTTAAACCATCAGATGGATGTAGAACTCATAGGTCAGATGGCCGACGAGTGGAAACGTCTCTTTGCCAATGACAATGTTAATAAAATACTTACCATCGAGGCTTCCGGTATTGGTATTGCCTGTATCGTAGCAGAACGTTTCCACGTTCCTGTGGTATATGCCAAGCGTGCCGTTAATCTGGATATCGACGGTGATGTCTATGAGACACAGGTTGAATCCTTTAACCATAAGAAAGTCTATGATGTCATCGTATCCAAGAAGTTCTTAAATCCTGAGGACCGGGTACTCATCATTGATGATTTCCTTTGCAATGGCCATGCAGTAAGCGGAATGGTAGAACTGGTGCAAGAAGCCGGTGCCACCGTGGTAGGTGTGGGTGTGGCAATCGAGAAGGGATTTAATATTGGCGGAAAGCTTCTTCGTGAAAACGGAATCCGGGTAGAATCTCTGGCTATCTTGGATGGAATGAATGCCGAAACCGGAGAAATCTATTTCCACGACTAAAATCAAAAGGCCGGGAACCAATGTAAGGCAGCAACCTTCATGCGGTTCCCGGTTTTTTTAATCAAAGTAACCCTTATATTTCACTCTGTATATTCCCTTCGGGAATAATTCGTGATAGAGATCGATAAAATAATCGTCCGTCATGCTGGCCATATAATCCACCACCAGCTGATTCGGTTCTTCCGAACGATATTCTTCCATATCAAAATACCCGGAGAATTTGTTATTCTCCGCCACATAATTCATGTGATGACGCTCAAATAAGCTATTCCTGTCACCGTCCTTCACCTGCCGGAGAAGTTCTTCATACACCTTAGCAAACATCGGCTTTACATTATCCTGGTAAATTCGGTCAATCTGCGGATTGCCATAGATCAACCGGTAATTCTCCTTCTTCGCCAGTGCGAATGCCCTGTAATATTCTTCATCCATGCACAGATGATCCTTGCCATAACTATTTTCCACGATATTAACCACCATGTTATTGGTAATCTCTGCATTTGCAACACCGATCTCACCGCCGGAAAAGCTACTGTCATCCTCAATCAAACCGATCTTCATGGCATCCTGACGATCCTTTCCAAGATAAGCGATGATATCACTGATTCGCACTACACAACCTTCAAGGGTCGACGGAATCTGTTTCTTATTCGCTTCAGGATCAGTATAACAGGCTTCCACCCGCTGATCAAATTCCTCAAATCCATCTAACTTTACCGGACGATACTCCTTCATCTCCATCTCACCATTGTGGCAAATAATTCCGTCCAGAACCTGAAGGCTCACATTTCGCTTGATGATCTTATCCAGCACACGTTCACTATGCACATTATGATTAAACAATCTTCCGGTATGCTCGTGATACAGTTCATTTAAGAAACGCTCCCCGGCGTGACCAAAGGGAGTATGTCCAATATCATGTCCCAACGCTGCCGCCTCAATCAGATCCAGATTCAGATTCAACATACGACCAATATTGCGCGCCACCCGGGAAACCAATTGCACATGCAGTGCTCTTCTTGAGATATCATCATTTTTATAGCAGGACAACACCTGGGTCTTGTCACTGTAACGATTGTAATATGGATTATGTAATATTTTCTCCACATCACTTACAAATGTAGGTCTCCACAACCTAGGTTCATCATGTCCTGCCAATCTGCGGACCACATCTTCATCGCGAAACGCATAAGGATTTTCCCAGTGATTATGAATATTCTCCTCCATCCTCTCCTGCAATTCCTTTGAGAGTGAATGATAATTCGCCATATTTCACCTCCTAATATCTACAAAAAAATAAACTGTACCAGGAACATATAACACAGGGTTCCTGCTGCGATGGATGCAAACATATTTCTCTTCCACACATGAAGTCCCACAACCACTGCCGTAGCAATGAGTTCCGGAAGACCGTGAGTTCCTGTCAGAAATGAAACATCCTTAAAACAATAAACAACCAAAAGTCCCAATGCCGCTGCCGGAAGCACCTTTCCCAGATACTGAATATACCGCGGTGTAGGCTTGCCCGCCGGAAATACCAGGAAAGGTAAGAATCTTGTAATCATCGTTCCAAGAACCACCATCACGATGGTGATCATTCGCTGTTCCAATGTCATTCTATTCTTCCTCCTTATCCGATATTTCTACCGCAGCTGACCTCAACACTGTCGCATCCATTCCATCCCCATTTTCTTCCGATGTTTCAAGGCTCGTACGAACAATGGTCAGAACCGCAATAATCAGTACCATGGAGGGAATAATAAACTTACTGCTGCCAAATATAACAAGCTGCAAAGCCGTGATTCCAATGCCGATAAATGAACTGGTATGATTCTTCTCCTTCAGGAAATTTTCCAGAAAAATTACCACAAGCAATGCGGTCATGACAAATTCCAAGCCCTTTGCATCAAAGGTGAACACTTCGCCAAAGACCGCGCCAATGGTGGCTCCCGCAACCCAATAAATCTGATTCAACAGTGTTACAAAGAAATAAAACCAGCCCGCATCAATGTCCTCCGGAACATCCGCCGTACAGTTGATGGAGAAACTCTCATCACACAGTCCGAAGATCAGATACCATTTCTTCTTGCCAACATTCTTGTAGCGATCCAACATGGAAAGCCCATAGAACAAATGTCTCGCGTTGACCAGCAAAGTCATAAGCAATGCCCCCAGGGGCGAAAATGACCCCAACAATAAATTACAGGTGACAAATTCCATGGAGCCCGCAAAAATGGTCATACTCATTAAGATCGGATACCATACACCAAAGCCTGACACTCTCATAAATATGCCATACGCTGTTCCAAGAAACAGAAATCCTGTTAAAATCGGGAGAGTATATGGGAAAGCATATTTTAATGCCTTAAACTTAACACTCCCTGTTTTATCCTGTGTGTTTTTCCGCATGATATTGTGTGTATCCGCCACTTCATTTTCCTCCAAAAAATGTCACTCGAACTATATTCATTCGCTCTATTGATGATAATATGTAAGAAAATCCCGCAAAGCCTCTGCCGCTTTCAAAAGAACGCTGCACTCCGGAAGATATACAATACGGAAGTGGTCCGGTTCTTCCCAATGGAAACCGCCACCGTGGGTGAACAGAATGTGCTTATCCTTCAGAAAATCTAATGCAAACTGCTCATCATCCTTCAAATTAAACTTCTTCTTATCCAGCTTAGGGAACATATAGAATGCGGCCTGCGGTTTCACTACACTGACACCATCGATATCCTTGATGGCATTGTAGATGCATTCTCTCTGATCATACACTCTTCCGCCCGGAACTAACAATTTCTTCGTCTCTTCCCGATTTGCAAGAGCCACCGGAATCAGAGATTGAGCCGGAACATTGGAGCAAAGTCTCATGGAGGACAATAACTTAATGCCCTCAATATATCCCTGTGCCTTGGACTTGTCACCACACAGACACATCCAGCCAACCCGGTAACCGGCAATCAGATGGGACTTTGAAAGTCCATTGAAGCTCACCGTCAAAAGATCCGGTGCAAGGGATGCCAATGCAGTATGTTCCAAACCATCCATAACCAGACGATCATAGATTTCATCCGCAAAAAGAATCAATTCATTCTCACGGGCAATCTGTACGATCTGCTCTAAGATTTCTTTTGGATAAAGAGCTCCTGTCGGGTTGTTTGGATTAATTACAACGATACCCTTCGTTCTCGGCGTCACTTTCCTGCGAATATCCTCAATATCCGGATACCAGTTCTGCTTCTCATCACAGATATAATGTACTGCGGTGCCCCCTGCCAATGTGACCGAAGCCGTCCACAAAGGATAATCCGGTGCAGGAACCAGAATCTCATCACCGGTATTAAGGAGTCCCTGCATAGAAAGTGTTATTAACTCACTGACACCATTACCGGTATAGATATCATCCAAAGAAACATTCGGAAGATTCTTCTCCTTACAGTACTCTAAAATGGCCTGACGCGGCTTAATCATTCCCTTGGAATCAGAGTATCCCTCGGTCTCAGTGAGGTTCTCCTTCATTGCCTCAATGACTACCTCCGGTGCCCGAAAACCAAAGGGTGCCGGATTACCGATATTTAGCTTAAGAATCTCAATTCCCTCTGCGCTCATACGGTTCGCTTCATCCATAACAGGGCCTCGAATGTCATAACAAACATGATCTAATTTCGTTGACTTCTCATAAATCTTCATAGCACATTACCTCTCTTCCAAATATATATGTCTTTGCCTTTCCATGTAGACGCAGTCCGCTAAAACCGCCTGCTGACCACACATATCTTTTGCACTGTTTTCACAAAAAAGAAAGCCCCAGACTAAAAAGTCTAGGGCGAATTAAAATCCGTGTTACCACCTAAATTCAGAATATCTCTGCACTCACTCGATACCATCATACCGATTCTCTGTAACGGGAGAACCCGTTGAATCCTACACGGCGGGAATCAAAACTTCATCCATGCTTTCGGTTCAATGCTCCGGGACTGCTTCACGACCACATCGTAAGGATTCACACCAGCCATCCTCTCTCTGAAACTACCTTAATCACTACTCTTTCCCTTCACGGCATTTTTCTTTCTTGTCAAAAAGAATCTTAGCACAATGACTTTTGAATGTCAACCGGTAATATCCGAAAACGAATTCTCCCTTTCGACATTTTTTCATGATTTTCCTCCCTTGATTTTTATTATAAACATGATAAAATATTCTATATGCAGGTATAGTTCATCGGTAGAATGCCAGCTTCCCAAGCTGGAAAGGCGGGTTCGACTCCCGTTACCTGCTCTTTTTTTATGAGCAAATATACCTATTTGAAGGAGGATCCATGGAACCTGTCTGCCATATTGTCGGGGCCGGCCAATTCGGTCCAAAAGACCTGGAATTAATAATGAGTCGAAGTACCAAAGACTATCTCATCGCTGCGGATGGTGGTCTTTGCCATCTTCTGAATGCCCATGTGATACCGGATCTCTTTATTGGTGATGTAGACTCCTGTAATGAAGATCTGCTCCTGCAATTACCGGAGTCCGCACCCTGTATCCGGCTGAATCCCATGAAGGATCATACCGATATTCATGCTGCCGTCATGCAGGGAATCGGTGCCGGATATACCGCTTTCCACCTCTATGGTGCCACCGGCGGTCGCACGGATCATACCCTGGCAAACATTCAGTTAATGATGGGACTAACCAAGGATGAAATCCTGGTTAAGATGTTTGGTGAAACAGAAATCTACCGGGTCATCGTTAACAGCAGTCTTACTTTATCTCCCCGGGATTTCGGTTACGTCTCTGTATTGGCGCTGTCCGATGTTGCCTCCGGAGTGACCATACAGAATCTAAAATACCCTTTGGAAGATGCCACTCTTACCAATACCTTTGCACTGGGTGTAAGCAACGAATTCATCGGAAAAGATCAACCGGATGCCCTGATTGAGGTAAAGAGCGGTACATTACTGGTGATCTTTCCACGCACATAAAATCTTTCTTTATCTTTTCTTCATCACTTCATAAGGTACTACTTCAAACACCGTAAGTACTTCATCCCTCACAGTAAAATGTACATCCCACCCGGCAAATGCCACGCCGTAGTGACGCTCGGGGTCATTGTGATAGGATGGCCTTGGGTCCTGTCGAAGTATCTCTAGTATAGCCGCCTGTTTCTCCTTAGGAAATGTATCAAGCAGTTCTTCCGGAAACACAACCTGTAACTCATAGTCTTTCACATCCCTGGTAAATCCTTCCCATGCATCCTCGTGACAATCCGAATATGGAATATAAGGCTTGATGTCAAAGATTGGTGTCCGATCCTTAAGATCCACACCGGTGACATAAAGTATCGGTCCCTGTTTGGTCTCCTCCACCTTCTCTAATCTCACCGAAGAAAGTCCGATGGGATTCGGCCGAAACGGAGAACGTGTGGCAAAGACCCCCATATGGGTATTCCCCCCAAGTCTTGGCGGTTTCACCGTAGCAGACCAATTATCCCTCTGATTTCCCTGAAATTCCCACAGAAGCCAGATATAATTAAAGCCTTCCAATCCTTTAACCCCATCCATGGTGCGATACTCCGGCTCAAACACAATCCTGCCCTTAAACTCATGGCTTAGACTACTCTGCCTTGGAATTCCGAATTTTTCCGGAAAATCCGTATAAATATATGCGATGGGGCGCAATGATACTTCCTGCTCATTTTTGCCATGTGCCCCATTCTTTGCATCCGTTGTATTTATCCCATCCAACATACTCTTAGTTCATTGCCTTCTTAATCGCAGCCATTAACTCATCATAGGTCTCGTATGCCGGAAGTTCCGGATTATCGGCCTTAATCTTATCAGTACTCTTGAACAAGAAACCGGCCTTACTTGCCTTGATCATCGCAAGATCATTATAGCTGTCACCGCTGGCAATGGTATCGTAACCGATGGACTGAAGCGCCTTCACCGTTGTAAGCTTCGAATTCTCAATACGCATCTTGAATCCTGTGATTTCACCGTTATCTGCAACTTCAAGTGAGTTACAGAAGATGGTTGGCCAGCCAAGTTTCTTCATCAACGGGCT
The DNA here is from genome assembly GCA_051877855.1 of Lachnospiraceae bacterium. Classification (GTDB taxonomy): domain Bacteria; phylum Bacillota; class Clostridia; order Lachnospirales; family Lachnospiraceae; genus MGBC120314. The sequence goes on from JBJEJH010000009.1 coordinate 36,393, forward strand.
GGCAAACTGTGTGAATGTATCACTAATGATGATAACCTGTGAGAAAGAACGAAGTTCATCCAGGAACTCCTTCGCCCCCGGGATTGGATCAATCTTAGCGATAACATCTTGAATTTCCTTAAGTCCAAGACCATGCTCCTTTAAAATCCCGATTCTCCACTTCATCAACTTGTCATAATCCGGTTCATCTCTTGTCGTCTTCTTAAGTTCAGGAATACCACTTGCCTCAGCAAATGCGATCCAGATCTCCGGTACTAATACGCCTTCCAAATCCAAACATGTAATGTACATTGTAATTCCTCCAGTAAAATAAAATATAGTATAATTTTTAAGCACATTAAACTGTGCATTTTAAACACTTTGTTGATTATATCACATCTTATTTCCGGATACAAACCTTTCGTATGGATTTTTATCTACTTAAAATCACATCAGCCTCTTAGGGGGATCTTTTCATGTTAAAATAATTTCGCCACACCCAATCTTATCTCCGGAGTGTCCGGAGGGCTGTGAAGTAAAATCATCCCGGCCACCGTGGATGACGATGGATTTTCCTTTGAGTTCTCCGATCGTAAATCGTTCATCATAGAATGTCATATAGGCATATCCATGGTTGGATAAGAGTGGCGGAAGGTCACCGGCATGTGACGGATGTTCTTTTCCCGCCGGATTGTAATGGTCTCCGGTTTTATCAAATGGAGGGGTACAATTTCCGTATTGATGAATATGCATACCGAAAAAATCCGAATCTCCACCAGGAAGATTGAACACTTCTACTTCTGCCATGACTCCGCCTCTTGGAGTGGAATAGAATGAGGCAAAGCCATGGAGCATTGGTTGATTATTATTGCCACGGATCCGAGCCATAGCCTGTGGAACATAATTATTCATACGAACCCTTTTTTATTTAGTATATGTATTGGGCGGTAATTGTTGTTCCGTTTTCCTTCATTTGTTTTGGCGTTCCGGTAAATACCACCTCGCCACCGGCAGTTCCGCCGTCCGGTCCAATGTCTATAATATAATCTGCCATTTTCATAACATCAATATTATGCTCTATTACAATCACGGTATTGCCACGCTTTACCAGACTGTCCAATAACGCCATAATACTCTTTATATCGGATGCATGAAGTCCTGTGGTCGGCTCATCCAGTACGTAGATATTCCCTTTCTTATAAAGATCCTTTGCAAGCTTAACCCGCTGCCTTTCACCACCACTTAAGGTCGAAAGCGGCTGCCCTAAGGACAGATAAGAAAGTCCTGTCTCAAGCAGCGCATCCAGATGTTTCTTAATCTTACTGTTATCCTTAAAAAACTGTGCCGCATCCTCTACACTCATATTCAAAACATCCACAATGCTTTTCCCATTGTATTTACATTCCAGAGCTTTATCGCTGTATCTTGTGCCACCGCAATATTCACATTTTGTCGTGACCGGTTCCATAAACACAAGCTCTGTTGTAATAAATCCTCTTCCGCTACATGCAGGGCAGGCGCCCTTACTGTTAAAAGAAAATAACGATGCCTCCTCACCTGTAGCGTTGGCAAATACCTTCCGGATTTCATCAAAAAATCCAAGATAGGTACAGGCCGTGGAACGTCCCGTGGCTGTAATGGCGCTCTGATCAACCAATACTACTTTGTCTTCATACTGTTTTGCAAAGACATCCCGAATCAAAGTGGACTTTCCGGAACCTGCTACTCCTGTTACAACCGTAAGAACCCCTAAAGGAATATCCACATCCACATTTTTCAGATTATGAAGGTTGGCTCCCCGGATTGGAAGAAAGCCCGTTGGCTTCCTTGGATTCTCCTTAAATGGTATAATTTCCTTCATCGCATTTCCGGTTCGTGTACCGCTAAGAAGCAAGGCCTCATAACTTCCCTGAAAGAGAATCTGTCCGCCATTTTTACCGGCAAGGGGGCCCACGTCAATCACTTCATCTGCAATGCTTATGATATCCTTATCATGTTCTACAACCAGCACTGTATTTCCTTTATCTCTTAAGCTCTTTAACAGTCTTACCATGCGGTGGACATCTCTTGGATGCATACCGGTGCTGGGCTCATCAAAGATATAAATCATCCCGGTGAGTGAACTTCCCATATACCGGACGAGCTTTAGTCTCTGGGCTTCTCCACCCGAAAGAGTGGAGGATTCCCGGTTCATACTAAGATAAGGGAGTCCGATATCAATCATCCGGTCCAGGGCTGCCGTAAGTGTTGCCGTCATGGACTCAGCCCTTGCATCCTTGATATTCGCTAATTCCTCTCGAAGTCTTGAGAATTCCATCTCACACATGTCCACGATATTATATCCGTTAATCCGACAGGACAACGCCTCGGGATTAAGTCTTTTCCCATGACAATCCGGACAAACCGTTTCTTCCATGTACATGTTAATCTTTTTTAAGGTGTTATCATTTTGTTCCTCCGGTCCTTTCATCAGGCAGAGTCTTTTAAACTGATTATAAACACCCTCTACTTTCTTATCAATCCGCTCACCGTCTTTTGTTCGGCTGCCGTACAGAAGAATGTTCTGTTCCTCTGTGGACAAATCCTTCCACTTCTTATTTACGTCGAACAAATCCGGTCTTCGATATAATTTCCAATAATACTTCCCGGGGCCAAATGCCGGCAGATTAAAAATCCCCTCTTCATAGGACTTGTCCTCAAAAATCAGCTTATGAATGTCAAGTTCCATCACCTTACCAATTCCCGCGCAGGTCTTACACATTCCGTTTGGATTATTGAATGAAAAGTAGGATGCCGGTCCGATCTTTGGTGTACCGATTCTTGAAAATAACACTCTCAGCGTTGAATACATATCACTGATGGTTCCAACCGTTGACCTTGCATTGCCACCCAGCCTGCTTTGGTCAATAATTACGGAAGGATTTAAGTTATCAATATATTCTACTTTAGGTCTTTCGTATTTTGGAAGTCTCCCACGGATCCATGCCGTATATGTTTCATTCATCTGGCGCTGGCTTTCCGCCGCAACCGTATCAAACACAATACTTGATTTTCCGGAACCGGAAACACCGGTGAACACAACTATTTTGTTTTTGGGAATATTTAGGGAAACATTTTTAAGGTTATTTTGTTTCAGACCTTTTATGATAATGTCTTTTGCTTCCATCTTTTTACCTCTTCCTTACCGGAATCTGGATTTCCGATAACCATTCTTCTTCACTTTCCTTATTCCAAACACCATCAATATAATTTTCCCGGATATTTCCGCAGATTTCATACCCATTTTCTTCAATGTAGGTTAATATAGCTGCATATGTCTGCGCAAAATTGTTATAAGAACCTTTGTGAAAAATACAGGCCGCCTGGATTTCCGGGAATTCTTTGAATTTCACAAGTTTAGAATCCTCTTTTTTCTCCGTCACCGCCTCACAGGTTTCAACCAGAATCTGTTCCTCTTTGTATCCCGGTTCCAGATAGTGGGTGAAACAATACTCCGGTACTGCACACTCACAGCCAAGGCGCTCCATTTCTGCTCCCATGGATGGCATCATTTCAAACAATGCATCATAGGATTCGATCCGCTTTTGCATGGTTGCCGCCGTAACCGCCGGAATCGTCTTTACTAAAACCGGTGCCTCTATGGAACTTCTCGCATCTGTCATGTATCCGTCAATGACTGCAATCTGTTTTGTAAGTTCTGCAATTTTTGACAGAAGCTCTGCTCTTTTTCCGGAAAGAAACGCTTTCTCATCTGCCCCGTTCTTTAGATGAATAATATCCTCCAACGTAAATCCCGCCTGTTTTAAAGCAGAAATCTGATGAAGTTCTGCCATCTGATTCATGGTATAATACCGGTACCCATTTTCCTCATCCACATATGCCGGAGCCAAAAGCCCCTGTTCTTCATAAAACCGCAATGTTTTTACGGTAATATGATTCATTTGAGCAAACATACCAATCTTGTACAGACGGCTGTTTTCTTTCTCCTTGCAGTAATCGTGTTTTTCGTTCATTTTCATAGAATCACCTCTAGCCCTTCTTGTAAAATTCTGCCAGGTTTCATCCTCCTGTAACCTGTCATAAAGGAATTCTACATCCTCCCCTTAAGGGGAGAGTCAAGCCCCAATTAATATTCCGGGTCGCCATTCCAATCAAGGATTCCGCCACACTCAATAATATTGGTATAGCCTAATTTTACCAGCTTATCTGCTGCCTGTTTGCTTCGGTTTCCGCTTCTGCAATATACATAGATGACCTGTTCCTTGTCCGGCAGCTCCTTGATTTCTGTGTCGCCGATGCTTTCGTTGGCAATGTTGATTGCACCGGGAATATGTCCTGCATCAAATTCATCCCTGCGTCTTACATCCAATATAATATAATCCCCTTCTGTGGCAAAAATCTCACTAGCTTCTTCCATTGTAATTGTCTTATATTCCATTCCCTTTTCCTCACGTTTTCCCTGACCGCCATGTTTATTGCCCTTTTCATGCTTAAAATCATTACTGTATGTAATGTCTCCTTGTTCCAGTTTTCCACCGGAAACTGCACTTTCAAGTGCATTTCTTACCGCATTAAGTATTCCTGCCGACGAATATGTTGCCCCTGACACGGCATCTACACTAAGCGACTGCTCATCTATTATATCATTGATAATGCTCTTTGCTCTATCAAAGTAATTAGGGGTATCATTTTCATCCAAAATTTCAATTTCCGAAACAGTACCATTTTCCACTCTTACAGAAACCTTAATTTCAGACTTATATCCCTGTGATGTTCCCTCGTACACACCGTCTGCCAGCTTAGCACCTGAAAATGTTATTTCTTCATTGACTTTATTTTCAATCGTCTCCACCACATTTTCGTCTATTATTTCCCTATGGGATATACGCGCCGGAAGCCTGATACCCACCTCCACAATATGAAGTGCCAAAACTGCCAGAAGAGCAATCGTGAATATCCTGTGAAGCCTCATCCAGTTTTTCTTTAACACTCTTCTAAATAGATACGTACCCCACAGCAGGACGCTCAGAATAAAGCAAACGGTTCCCCAGTTCAATGAAAATAATGCACCGCCAATATGTATTTCCGACAATCCCACACCTTCCACGTTCCCGGCCAACAGTCCGTGCGCAAGTCCAAGGATAACGGCCGCAATTCCCACCGTATTATGTACCTTGCGGAAGAAAAGGTTCATTTTTACCGATTTGCTTTTTCTTGCAATATATTTGCCGGCGGTGAAGCATACCAATAAAACAGTAGCCCATGCCAAAACCATGCTTAATGTCATACATTTCCTCCATATTACTGCTTTCTTACATTGGCAAATAATGTTCTGTCTGAGCTTGCACCGGCTGTCCAACCGAGCTGGTATTCCCTGACACCATTCCTTGCATTATTATACGCAATACTCATACCAAAATGAAGATTACTGTTTACAGTAAATCCGTATTCGGAAAGATCAATCTCTATTTCGTATGTTGTAGTATTTTCCTTTTTTATACTATACACTTTGGTATTATTCGAATTTGCTTTTTCTGACAGCTTAGAACCGTCCGCACTTATCACCCATTTATAGATTGGCTTAATTTTATTTTCATCACTAAAATCGAAGGCAATTTCTATACAGTCATCATTATACCATTTACTTCCTTTTGCGTTACTGACTGAAATGGTATCGTCCTTTATGTCAAGGGCAAGATAAATTTTATTAGGCTCCTCCTGATTTACCCCCACATATACAAAGCCTTCATAAATATCCTGAGACGGAATCTCTTTACCGGCATCCTTCAGTTTATCCAGACTAATTCTCTGACAATCTTTCCACTCACTGATATCACCATCCGGCACACATTTCGGATTGCACAGAATATAATCGATCCCATTTTTCATTCTTTTTTCAACTTTTGCATATTCCGGATTCGTCTTAGATTTTAAATCAATGGATACACTTTTACCGGTCAGTTTGTTATATAGAAATTCCGCTGATTTATTTCTGATATTATCAAATTCCGTAATAACCTGATGACCAATTTTCTCAATTGTAAAAAATTCGTATGGCACATTCTTCTTTTCTAACTTTTGGGCAAAGTTTTCTGAATCCGAATAGGGTACGGTGGTATCATCCGTTCCATGTATAATCAGACATGCCGGATTTGCACCGTTTGGGGCACCAAAGGATAATTTGCCACCCGCGATATCAATAACCGCAAATATATCATTTGTGTCAATATCATAATTATTAGAGTACACAAAGTCCATCGCCAGGAGAGCTCCGGCTGAATATCCTCCCAACGCCAGATGGTGCTTATCCACTTCATATTCCTCACAGTGTTCCTGAATATACTTTATCGCAGTTTCAGCATCCTTACATGCATTCTTTATTGCGGCTAAATTCGCCTTATCTGATATCGAATAATTTACATTGAAAACCACATAGCCCATTCTGGATAAATCAATTGAAAGTGCCTTCGTAAGTTCATCTGTCGACTTATCCCCTTTCGTAAAACCGCCTCCATGGAAAAGGATAATCCCTGCACGGGACATGTCTTCAAACACTTCACTCTCTGCCATATATACATCCATTCCAAGTTCTTTATCGGAATCATAAATCACATCCATCGTCACGTCAAGCTGCTCTACAATAAAAGTTGTATAAACTCCCGGTTTTATTTCTGAAACGTATTGCCTTGTGTCAGCAACATTTGCACTATGACACCCTGTAAAATAAAAAGCTAAAAATAACATACAAATTCCCAACCATACTCTCATAACAATCCTCCACTTTAATAGTTTTTCTATTTGTAAGCATACAACTATTTTTCTTATTTTTCTTTCAAAAAAATGTATTATTTCTTTGATTTTATCGATTATTTGAACTATACTTAAATATATCGAAACAAATCAACCCGTAAGATGGAGTGCATATATGACACCTTTTAATAATGACGAGAATATCCGAGTTAGTAAAACCTATAAACCATCCGGTTTTCATATGAATAAACTCGACGTTTACCACTCATATTTTGGTATTGGATTTAGACTTACCGGAGAATCGGTAATAACAACCTTAGAAAATAATTATATTGTTCAGGAAAATGATATTATTCTTATTGGAAATGAACTGCTCCATAGAAGTTCCTATAATTCTTTGACAGAAATTACAGGTTTAAGAATTCAATTTGATTATACTATTTATGAAAAACTATGTAGTCTCATGGGGAAGGTTGAAATTGATCATCTGTTTAATCAGGTGGTCATACACATTCGTGATGAAAAAAAAGCGAAAATAAGAGCTATTTTTGAAGCTCTTGAATCCGAATACACCAATGAATGTCCATCCGAAAATATGGATCATTTTTCAAAGGATATCCAGTTTTCCATACTGCACATCTTATTTATGAATATTTTTAGATACCAAACGCCGAAAGCCATAAACCGGAATTCCACATTACCGTTGCAGGACACATTATCAAAAGCTCTTACTTTCAGGGAGGCAAATTATTCAAAGGACCCTTCCCTTAAGAATACCTCCATGCATTGTAATGTTTCTGAGAGTTATCTTTCCAAACAATTCAAAAAATGTTTCAATATGAATTATTCTGATTATTTAAACAAAATAAAGGTAAATTGCGCCGGAATCTTCTTGCTAAAACAAATACCCCTTTATGTGATATTCCATTACAATGTGGTTTTTCCAGCCAGAACTATTTCAGCTATGTTTTCAAAAAGGAGTTGGGAATCACGCCTTTACAATATCGGAAAAAATGTCAGAAAAACTAGATCACACCCTATGACATTCAATCAAGGTATCCTTTGCATTGACGTATTGCTCCTCGATTAACAATTCTCCGATTTCATCAGCAACGATTCTTCCACGCAAAGGATTTTTTACTCCTTCAATTCTTCCGATTATTGTTGCATCCACTTCGCTTCGTTCAAAGGAAAGATCCGTTTCCTCCATAGTACAATCTTCCAGTACTAAACCCTTACAATAACATAACGGCTGTGTTCCGATAATTTTACAACGTATGAATTTCAAGTTTTCCGAATACCAGCCAAGGTACTCTCCTTTCACAACACTGTCAACCACTGTCACATTTTTACTATGCCAGAAGGCATCCTTGGTATCCAGATCCGAGTTTTTGATTGTCATATTTTCAACATATTGAAAAGAGTATTTTCCTTTCATGTTCAAATCATCGATTATGACATCACTACACTCAAAGAACGGATACTCACTCTGCAACCGGGATGATTGGACATTGATTCCATTACTTTTCCAAAAGACTTCCGGAGAAATAATCTCACAATCTTTCACTTCGATATCACAACACTCCCGAAATGCTTTGATTCCATGCAGCTTACTCTGTATGATTTTAACACCCTTATCATACCACAAGGCCGCCCGGCAGTTTTCAGTCATCTCGCTGTTTTTAATTTCCACATGTTTTACATGCCAGAATGGATAACGCAAATTAAAATAACAATCTTCCACCAAAATATCTTCACATTCCTTAAAAGCAGATTCTCCATCCGCCGGTCCATCAAATCGACACTGTTGCACCAAAGTATCTGAGATACCATAAAGTGCACGTTCTTCATCAAATTGTCTCTCGCTAATTACTGTTTTCATCATATCTTCCCTCTGCAAATATTATTTCAGGTCGTGGACGGAATATAAAAAGTAAAACTGCTTTACAAATATTATCGGCAATCATACAGATCCATACCGCGGTCAGATCAAGCCCCATTATTTTCACACAAATGAAGGTTCCAAGAATTCGTACTGCCCACATACTACCGGATTCACATGCAAACACAGACTTTGTTTTTCCCATTCCGAAAGAGATTCCTTCCAGTACAATCATAAGTCCGAAAAACGGTTCCGATAAGGAAACCAACTTTAACATCCGTCCTCCAAGCATCGCCACCTGGGTGGATGGTGTAAAAATCTTCATAAACGGATATGCAAACAGGAACAGCATCGCTCCATTTACAACCATAATCAGTACTATAACAGCGATTGCTACACGTTCCGTTGCCTTTAGTTTCTGATAATCACCCTCTCCAATCGCATTTCCAACCAGCGTACTTGTGGTAGCACGCAACCCATATCCCGGAATATAGACGATTTCTTCTGCTGCAACCGCAATTGAATGTGCGGCAAAGATGGTCGTTCCCATCCCTGATACCATGCCGGCAAATACGATATATCCCAAGCAATTAAGAACTGTCGCACCCAGTGCAGGAAGACCAATTGCAAACACTTCCTGTAGAATATGTGTATCAATCCTGATATCAGAAATCGAAGGTCGAAGCTTTCTTTTACTAAGCATCAGCACAAACATTCCAATTCCTCCGATTCCAAAACTGATGCAGGATGCAAACGCAGCTCCTTGGACTCCCAAATGAAGCTGATAAATAAATATGTAATTCAATACTACATTTAAAATATTTTCTGCCACACTGATAAACATTGGTGACTTAGTATCTTTGACGGATCGAATCATGCCGGCAAAAACTCTTGCCGATGTTCGAAATACTAGTGTGATGCTTGTAATCGTAAAATACATGCTTGCCGGTTTTACGATATCATCCTCGACACCCATCCAGATTGGGATGTATGGTGCTAAAATAAGTGCTATAATTTCAAGCCCAATTCCAATTGTAAAAGCGTAGATGATCGACTGACCTGCCAGCCTTTTAAGTTTTTCTTCATCCCCGGATCCATTTGCCTTTGATGCAAGTGCAAGCATTGCGACTGCGATTGCACCCGGAATGGAATGAATCAACCATCCAATTGTCGTTGTCGCGCTTACTGCTGCTGTTGCTTTTTCACCAAGATGCCCGACCATTGCCATATCCACATACTGAAGAAGTGTCGATAACACTTCCTCCAGTATTGTTGGAATGGATAACGTGATTAAGGTAATCAGAGCGGTTTTATAATTTTTACGAGTGTCAGACACCATTTTCATTGTTCTCCATTTTTGCATAGCTCCTCATTATTTCTACATAATTATCATAACACACCGGCTTGTGTAAACATAGTAAATCTTTCTTTCACAATTGAATTATATATGAAAAATATAAACAGAAAAGATGGGTAGAAGTGGAAAAGTAATAGCATTTTTGAGCAAAAAGAAACCCTTGGAAACGTTGATTTTCCAAGGGTTTTGATGTTCTGATAATTATCTCTTTGATATCTTGAAAAGCCCTGAAATAGGGGATTTGTTGGTTGGTAGTGTTGCATGTGTGTTTTATACGCAGGACTGCCCACACATTCCCTGAACTACTCATAACATTAACAAAGAAAGGACAATCATTATGAAAATACATTTTGCTTACTACAACCAATACAAGAACGGAATCGACATTGCTTTTGCAGACAATACGCTTCTTTTTCTCTCATGTGCAGAAGCAGAAAAGAATCTTCACACTACGCCAAATTCTCAAAGGCTTATTGATAACCTTGCGATTGAGGAGCCTCTCAAATATGCTGCACTGGCTCTTGATGGTGAGTTGCAGGCATGGGCTGATGCTATGGATGAGGACTGGATTTAATACTCCCTACATCCATAATAGTATCCTTAATTGTTTAATTTAACAATATTATTCTCAATACCATGTTCAAAAATACCAAATATATACTTAAGGTAAGACATCGTTGTACAACGGATTACGTTACAGAAATTTTAACCTCCCCACTCTTTACATTTTTTTATAAACTATGTATCATATGTGTATATAAGGTAGAAGCAGTTTCCTTGCTCTCATTTCTCTGTGGCATTACTCCGGATGTAATTACCTTCACCCTGATGAATATACAAATTTATTTAGCAATGAAGGGAGTTTCCAACATGAGAGTAAATAGTTTAGGCGTGGTGTTAACGTGCATTTGTGAGGTGGTTTAGTCTATCCACAAGATTTATATAGCAAGGAATCTGATTCACATAAATGCACAGAGGGTTCGAATCCCTCTCACCTCATTCGAAAGGGCTGTCAACAACAGCTCTTTTTTCTATCTATCACATTTTTTCAACATTGATTCATTCACGACACAATCTACACCAAGAGGCTAATTTACAATCTATTAATTGATGTACCACTTAAATATTCTACACCAGCTCTTGTAAATTACAAGCTTTGACCAGTATATCATGGGTGAGAATTGGAGTCCATAAACTCAACCTCATATGTTCTTTTTTCTAGTGAAATACCGTATTCAGATAGTTTATCATTTAAATAATCATCACAAAACAATACTACTTCATTAAGATAATTTATGTATTCTTTTATTTTATTTTCTGTCTGATTAAATCTATCTTGATGAATTATCAAATGACGCGTCTGTAATAATGAATCTAACTGATCAATATCAATTATATCTTCATTTGTGTCCTTATCCCTAAAAATATTATCATCACCATCTATTTGTTTAAACAGTCCTAGTAATTCTCCCTTGCCAGTTCTTCCCAGTGGGAATGATGTATTAATTTTTAATTTTTCATCTACTACTAAATTTTCATCAATTATATAATTTATGCTCTCTAAATAATTCTTTATCTTTCCTGATGTATCCAAATCAAATTTATTATGCTTAGATAATTTTGACAGTGCATTATCATTTAATCCAATTCTTATAGAATTAAGTCTCATATAGATTGAAAGTTTATTATATCTAATATTACTACTCGTTGTATAATACAAAAACTCTTTCAATACACTTTCAACATAAACTTGAAATTTTGTCACTAACGAAACTACAGCCAATTTTAAAAATGTATCTTTTTTATCACTCTTCTCATTTGCTGTATTCAACAAAATATGTATTTCACTTTGACGCACCAAGAAATCCTCTGTTGCATCAAAGTGATATTCCATCGCCAATCTCCTTAAACCATTCCCCAATTCTTAAATTAACCATATCTTTATCTGATGTTTTTACCAACAAACTTTTCTGAATATCTTCGCGTTTCAAAAACAAGAATAGTTTGTCATAAAGTTCCCTTTTATTTTCATTTATATATTCAAATGACATTCTTTCAAAACTCGGCATAATAAAATCTGCAATAGTTTTATATACCTTTACATTCTCAGTTGAAATATCTCTAAACGCTTTATCTATACCAAACACAATTTTTATTTTTTCAATTGTTTCATTAAATCTTTTTTTGTATTGTTCTTTTTCCTCAATAGAACAATCCTTATTTTTGTCCATATACTCATTCAAATAAGAAACCAACTTACCTTTATATCCTTCTACCAAAATAACACCATTCTTTTTTTTGATATTGTCTGAGAGTGCAAAATAACGTATTATAAATTCAACATCCAAATACCTTTGATGAGGTTTTTTCTGTTTCAACATAGCCAAGAAATCCCTATTTTCATTACATAATTCCTTAGCAGCATCATTTAAATTTCCTCTATACAAACAATTTCTAAGTTCTTGATAGTTTAATGTTACTGCACCTCTGTTTAAACGCATAAATATATCATATTTAATATCTCTATGAGAATCCTTTTTTATAATATTAACACGTAGCAATCCATCATCTAATAAACTCTTCGCTTTTGGTGGTAAATCTTTATATTTTCTTTTCTGTAATTCCTCTAACACTTCAACTTTTGTTAATGCAAACTCATTATCATAATAATTTAATATACTATACAACCTTTGCAATCCATCTAAAACTAGCCAGCTACCATCCTCTTCTTCTGCGAAATACAAAGGTGGAATTGGTACATTCATAATTATAGACTCAATAAGCATAGAAGCTTTATCATTTTTCCATATATGTTTTCTCTGAAAAGGAACTTCTAAAACAATTTTTCCCTTCTTAATCAAATTAAACAAATACTCCACTGAATAGTCATAAGACGTTGTGTTAAGAAACCTTTTTTCTTTAGGTACATCTAAACTATAATCCTGCTCTTCATTTGCAAATATCTCCGACATATAAACTCTACCTCCTATTTTCACATTATATCACCTCCTAATACTATATAGTATCCTTATGGTGATTTTATATTCTTGCGAACAATTATTTTTTTCATATCATTCAAGCATTTTGCCTTGAAATCTTTAGTAAAATTTGCATTACACAATCTAATGCATCCGCTATTACATATGTTTTTTACATAAATATATATAGATTACTATATGAATTTATATCCTATTCATCACTAAATTGAACTTTTGGAATATTCCCTATGTCTATATATCTATATATAGCATCGTACGGCTCCCTAAATACATACTGATTTGTCTTGAATATATATTGTCCATTTTTTTCAATTTCAAATGGAACTATCAAAAGTTTATTGTCATATGTTGATAAAACAACATATTCATCATCATCATCATATGTTACAAATTCATATTTCGTTTTGTCTTCAACCGAAATACTGAGTCTAAATATTGTACCATATATCATTAATAATACACTTAATACTAATGAAGTTGATAATATGCCAAACAATACTTCTTTAATACACTTCCATTTTATTCCCCTTAATTCATCAACAATAGTAATTCCCAAAACCGACAACGAACCTAAGACAACAACAACTGTAACTGTAAAACGAGCATGATCATCTAACCAACAATTAATTACTCTAAACAATCCATATTTTGTATTTGTTTGCCTCATTATTTCTATTAAATTATAAACATTAAACACACCTATTTCCATGCCAATAATTATAGACAAAAAAACTGCTTGTACTAGATATCCTTTTGTTATACTCTCTCTTTTTTTGTCATATTTTTTCATAAGCAGAGGAACTATGCATATCGATATTAATATTATAATGCAAGCCAAATATAAAATTCTATTATCTATATTTGAATCGAAATATTTGCCTGGCAAGCCGTAAAATGCCTCACAGTCGCTTCGATACACTATTTTATAAACAGCATTTAATATAGGATACAACGTAGCACACAATCCCAAAATAATCGTAATAAATTCTTTATGAGATATAATAAACTCAACGAAAGATTTCTTATCTCTTGTGTCATTTGTTTTATTAACTTTTTGTTTTTTCAAAAATTTCTCTCCTTTATTTAGACATCATCGGTATCATTTTGTCCATTTGCTACCATACCTCCAATGGAAAAACCTGCTCCGGGCGTTTTCATAATGGTATTATATAATGTTACTGCCTTCTTATAGCACTTTTCTGAACCTATTACTTGCCCTGTGTTCGTTACCATATAATTCACTTCCCACTTTTTTGTTTCCACATTATACAAGTACTGAATTTTTTTCAAACTCCCACTCAAATACTGACGATATTTTTCCGTTTGACCAGCTATATATCCATCAGATGCCATTTCAATAGCATTAAGTACATCCTCTGGACTAGATGCTTTTACAACTAACTCAATATCCTGCCCCGGTTCAGTCAACACATATGTTGTTTTTTTAGATCCTACAACTTTCTTTCCTATAGATACAATAATTTTTTTTAGATTATCATAGATATTTACCACATCATCCGAAATTTTATCTGCAAGTTTTTCCGAAACTTTGTTCACAGTATTTTTTGTTGTCAAATAAAATATAGTTCCCATAATTACTTGAACAACTATTTCAGGATCTGGGATAAAGCTTTTCTTTATACTATTTTCTACCAATGCGTCACATTCATCATAAATAATATGAATTAATTCATCATAATCATCCTCACCAAAATTCAAAGGACTAAGCATAACAGTAATCTTCTCTTTTCCATCCGCCTCAAGCTCCATAAAAGGACGTTTATCAATTGCACTCTCGCCTCTATACAGTATCTGTTTATCAGGTCCTTCAATTTTATGGAAGTCGCAAATGAAATCATCTATTTGTGCCTCTACCCCCAATGAATTATCCGGTAAATCAACCACAGAGCCTTTTATAACTTTACCCACTGGCATTATTGAAATATCATGATTCAATCCCATTTTCATAACAAAATCACTTGTATTTATTGATTCTGCTAATTCACACAAAACTTCATCAGCTATTATTTCATTTTGTCTATCCACATTATTTGTTGCAACAACCTGTTTTCTGAGCATACTTCGCTTATCCCTTTCTCTTTTATCCTCTGTTTAATCGTCTTCTCTGTAATTTTTTCCAAATACTTCTTGCATCTGCGCATACTTCCTGTTCAAAGCCAAGAGTATCTACTAATATTCTCTTATCCACTATGTCTAGTGCATCTTCAATATTTTTGTTATTTCTTACGATTGAGTCAATTTGCTCCAACAGTTCTCGTATTTCTTCAATAGGAACCATATTTAACTTAGGTACATAAATATTTCCCACTTCACCTGGAAGAATTTCTAGTACACCACCACCATAACTTCTTCCACAAAGCTCAGTAAATGCAAAAGAAATACTGTTATAGTAAGATAAAATTGCTCGCTCCGGTTCTATTCCTTCATTAAACTTGATTCTATGCATCGTATCCGTAGATACCGCCTCACACTGATTCAAAACAAATTTAGGGTACAAATTGTTTCTGCGTAAAAAGAATGCGTCTGGCACCCATATAGATGGAATACGATACCACCTGTCTCTGATAGAACATTTATAGCCCTTATTCTCACCATTCTTTTCGCCCATCTTAATATATTCCTTATGCTTTTTAGGATAATTCTTATATTCAACATCCGGAAAAT
>JBJEJH010000010.1:0-51156 GCA_051877855.1 Lachnospiraceae bacterium
TTATAAAAATGAAGTTGGAGAATTTGATTAGTAATACTGGAATTATGAATATGGATAATTTCTTGAAATTGTAAGATGTATTCATGCAACAGAAAATTTGAAGTTTACGGCGAGGTGAATGATACGGAAAAAATGGGGAACGTTTGAATTTAATACTCCTTATTTAGGAGAAACTATAGAGAAAATAAATGAAGTAGTATTGCCAAAAGATTACATAGAATTTATGAAAAAACATAATGGTGGTGAACTTTGAGGTTTATGTTCTGTAGATACAAGGAAAGGAGACGGATAAGGGCGAAGTATGGATTTGATAGAAACACATTTAAGTAATTTGCAAACCATAAATAGCATGATATGGGATGATTACGGTGATAAGCGTAAAGAATGTGTTGTTTACGGAAAAGGCGATAAGGACCGTAAGGAATACTTTGACGCAAAGACGAAGATACACCTATTAAATGATATTGAATCAAGAACAGATAGTAACGAAGTATTATTTGTTTCTTTAAATAAGTCACATAGTAGACTTACAGAAAGTGGTGTGGAATTACGATTGCGAGAAATGGGCAAGAAATTAGGCGTGGGAAAGGTGTACCTACATAAGTTCAGAAGGACTAAATTACGGAAGCAAAGCAGATGAAAGCGCTGTGGCTAAGAATGAAGATGTGCTCGAGATTTCAAGGAGATTACTTGCACAGAATAAAGAAGCTTACGAGGTGCTTGCTGAATGAAAAGATTGAGTAAAGAGCAAATTTTGATGCTATTAAAACAAATAGATTTTAGCACGTTTGATATTGATGAGTTATTGGATAATCGGGATGCTGAGGTGTTTGATGCAGAATGGGTTAGAGTTTATAATGAAGTCGAGTCATTAAAAAATGCAGAAAATTATTCCGAAGTGGAAAAGAAAAATAATTCAGAAGTTAGAGAACAGGTATTCAGAATGATTTATGAGCTTACGAGTGACGGAGATTTAGCGGGATATGTATCTGATGATTTTGGCTTAATAGCTGATGCGAAATTATTAAGATATGGGGATTCATGGTTTCATAAATTATGCGCATGTTATGAAAATAGAACTATTCCATGTGGAAGTTTATAAATTAGAGAGAAGTTATAGGAGAAAAACGCTATGATTCATTATGACATTGATACAACTGAAAATGCATATTGTAACCTTGAAGGTGATGTTGAATCATTAATCAAATTAAAACAAATTCTTTTCAAGAATGATGTGGTTCCTGACCTGGTTGGTTATCTCTCGTTTGACAATATACCAAATGTTTCTGTTTGTATTTCTGCACAGAAAGAATTGGGCTTTTTTATCAGCATCACAGATGATAAAAATACATACCTAACTTTAGGCGACAAGAATGCGTTAAATGAAACAGTCGATGTATGGGGCGATGGGCTTTATATTTCCAAGGGCTTATTTATACCTTTTTCTATTGCTTGGAAAGGTCTTGAGGAATATATGCTTTTTAATAAATTATCCGACGAAATAAAATGGATTACTTCCGATGAAATTCCAGAAGGTGGCAATTTTATATGTTAAAATTTTGATTTGGGGAAGCGACAACTTTCAGACTTATTATGTGGAATCAAAAAATTTTAGGAGGAGAATACAAATGCAAAAATACGAAGATGAGAAACAGAGGGTAATCGAATGGCTTGAGGATCCACATGAACTGGGGAAGAAACCAAGCAAGATTGAGTTTACTAAAGAATTTACGGATGAAGATGGAATTAACTGTAAGATATTTAAATATAAAAAGTCATTGATGGCACCTTGGATGCTGGCTATATGCAGCGATTCAGGTGTGTTCAGCGAGATGCAAAATTATAACGAGGCTACAGAAGTTGAAGACGCACAGAAGCTGGTTGATTTCTTAAAAGAATACTGGAAGAGGATGGCAAATGCAGCACAGGAGAAGGAAGAGATGGATGCAAATGCCGAAGCATTTCATGCATTCGTATTAATGAAAGAAGCCAAGGGAATTCCTGAAAATTTTGAAAAGGAAATTGCTGACCAATGGGGAATAACTCTTGAGGAAGAGGAGAAAGACAAGAAAAAGACTGAGGAAGACTCAGATGTCGATGCAAGGATATATCAGGTGGGGAAATTAAGACTAATCCTTGGATATATGGGATTTGCAGTACCAAATGAGGAAGCAGAGCAGAATGCTGCGTACAATTATATGTGGAAAGATGCAGTGGAAGTGACAAAGTTGCATAGTGCACATATGGTTGTAACGGTGTTGGGAGAAGGTACACCTGAGGAAAAGGGATTTTTGTATGCAAAAGCAATTACAACCTTATGCAGACAGGAGAATACAATCGGTGTATATGCCAATGAAGTAGTTTATGAACCAAAGTTTTTCGTTGCGATGTCTGAGATGATTGAAAATGGAGACCTGCCATTGTTTGATTTGATCTGGTTCGGGTTATGCAACGGAGAGAATGGCGTTTCAGCGTACACATGTGGTATGAAGTGCTTTGGAAAAGACGAGATGGAAATCATTGATTCCAAAGAGAATCCGGGTGAAATCAGAGAATTATTGATTAATATTGCAACATATGTTGTTTTTGAAGATGTTATTTTGCATGATGGAGAAACCATTGGCATGAGTGCTGAGCAACGACTGAAGATTAGTAAGAGTGAGGGAATTAATGTTAAGGGAGACAGCTTGAAAATAACATTTTGATCATCACTTTACGAATACTGATAAATAATACGGAGAAGGCCTCGGAAATGATATTTCCGGGGCCTTTCTTTATAAATGTATGAACATTAACCTATTTATTTGACAATGGAATTTCTCGTATCAGTTTTTCTATATAGCGGTTTTACAGCGACATACAGAAAAATGATAAAGGCAATCAGCGAAAGGATTTCTGCCACTCGCCAGTGGATAAAACCGGCGTAACGGATGGTGATAATACCATTGAATCCTGACGGAACTTTAACGGTCAACACGCCGTTGTTCGTTTTGGTTAATTGTAATGAATTGCCCGCCTCATCCTTCGCCTCATATCCGGCATAAGCTAATAACGGAACCGTTACATTTCCGGTTCGGTTTTTTGTTTCTTTAACAGAGAAAGAAACATTGGTGTAGGATTTTTGATAATCCGAAAGCAAAAGGTTTTCGGTTGCGGATGGGGCATTTTCATTTAACAAAGAAGAGTCTGTCTCGCTTGGAAGATACTCATTCAAAGAGCCGGATCCTTTGTTGGCAAAGGTTGTTCCGTCATAGGTGTATACTCCCTTGCTGGTATCTAACCGGTCATACAACATAAATTGAGAAGTAATCACAGTTGTCGCAAATACCAATATAAGAAAAATCGGATAGATTTTTGGCTCGCCGATTTTTTTCATCATGACAAGGGTACAGCCAAGCAATAATGTTAAGAAAAATGTTCCCACCGATAGCAATCGCCATGGAAATTGAAGGTTATATACAATGCTTCCCAAATTTCTGCATAAAGAATCCCATGGGAATAAATTTGTTGACATATAGAGTGATAGTATTCCTGCTATACTCATAAGAACTGCGGTTACAAATAATTTTTCACGTTTAATTTGTTGATAATACAACAGACACAGATACCCAAAAGCTACCAATGCAATCAGCAGTGTTATTCCTACGGTTGTGCCCATTTCTTCATACATACCCAGAATCTTGTAGTCTTTTACAGCATGTCCGTATGCCATTCCGCTTCCGTTAACAAAAAGATTGAATAATTGTGCAGGATAGATTCCATTTCCCTGTATAGCTCTCGTTTGAAGAGAACCGTTGTCCACAATCAGAATTCCGCCTTTCATCATATAATCCAAAAATGGAACAAGGAAAAAGGCATTCATCAGCAAAGTTGAAACAAAAAACTTTATCAGTTCCAAAAGCGTATTTTTTCGGAATATATACCGTAACATAATCAGACAAATTATAATTGATACGGCTGCAGCGATTTCACAGCTCAGCAAATGTGTCTGTATAACGCCTGTATAACCGATCGTTAAATAAATCCATGTCCGTTTATACTCGTTGGATGTAACATCAACAGTAAATAGCCGATACAATCCAAGCGCAATTATCGGCCAGAATGTCATGGCACACAACTCTCCTAATGCACTTCGAACGTACATGTTGGTAAGACGATATGGCGCCAGTACATAAACCATACAGCAAACAAGTGCTATTTTTTTATTTTTTATTATTCCATCAAAACATTTATAAGAAATGATTGCTGTTGCAACATTAAATAATAGCAGCAATGTTTTATAAGAATTCTGTAATGTCATACCACACAAGCGCAAGATCGCCGGGATATATAAAAACAATTCTCCATAAAAAATTGAACTGGCATAGCCATATCCTCGAAATTGTGTGGGATGAATTCTTACAGGAAACTGTCCTGCCAGCAAACCGTCCTTAAGCCCTTCAATTCGCAGCAGATGAAATACAATATCATCACCCTCGACAAGAAATGCTGTAAACAATGGAAAGGATGCCAATAAAATGATTCCGCCCAAAGCAAATATGAAGTTAACCTTTTCTTTGGATAATTGACCTTTGTTCGACTTATAGGCAAGAAATATTATCAGATTAATACAACAACATACAAATAATGTTACAAGAACATTCCATATTCTTCCGCTAATGTTTTCATGGATAGTAATATCTTCAATCAGAAGTCCTTCTGTTCCATCGTACATTACTGAAACCGCCAAGTTTCGTATATCCTTATTTAACCATACGGTAAATTTTTGAGAATTTAGTGATGGATTAAGTACAAAATCATCCATTAATATACTATTATAATTCGCATTGTCACCGCTCACAGTAAGATAACAATTCAAACAATCGGTCTGGTAGTTGATTGTAATATCATACACGCCTTTTTTCAGATTGTATGATGGCCCATAAATAAAGAAATCTCCTTCATTAATAGTACTATCAGTATAAACACCGCTTCCGTCAATAAGTATCCCGTTAACATAGTCCATCTGTGAATATGAAATGGGTATTTCCTTCAGTGGTAGAAAACAATGAATAATAGAACTTAATAAACACAATAATTCAATTGCTAAAACAATTAATAATATTTTTTTGCCAGAAAAAATTTTCATTCCGTCTCCTTATGTTCGAAGGGGTTGTGGAACTTCCCACAAAATCCCCTTTTTATGTTTTATTCATTATAATTTTACCCCAAATATTTGTCAATGATAAGCCTATTTCTGTATTTGCCATAGAAACTGGCAGGGACTCTACTTTCCGTAGGTAGCCGGTATGGACTTTTTGGGGTATTATTAATACAGGAGGTGGAGGAAAATGAATCAATATGTTACAGGTGCAGTGATTAAAGAACTGCGGGAAAGAAATAAAATGACACAATTACAATTAGCGGATATCCTTGGGGTGAGTGATAAGACCATTTCAAAGTGGGAAACTGCAAAGGGCTATCCGGATATTACATTGCTTGAGTCGATAGCGGATGCATTTTCAATATCGGTTACAGAATTGATTTCCGGAAATACGGTTTCGAATTCAAATGTATCTGCAAATATGCTGAAATCTAAATTCTATGTATGCCCAATTTGTGGGAATGTGATTCATAGTATGGGGGAGGCAGTAATCAATTGCCATGGCGTTCTTATGACAGTAGCGGAGCCGGAAGAAACGGATGAAAATCATAAGATATTTATTGAGAAGGTAGAGGATGAGTATTATGTTCGCATAGAGCATGATATGACAAAAAGCCATTATATCTCTTTTGTTGCCGCGCAGTCTTCGGATCGATTACAGATGGTAAAGCTTTATCCGGAGGGAAATGCTGAAGCGAGATTTAAGATTGGCGGAGTGAAGCGGATTCTGTTCTATTGTAACCGGGATGGGTTGTTCTACATAGATCCGGTGAAAGGAATTGACGACAGGGAAAGCGGTTATGATAACAGGGAAGAACGAAGAGAGTTAGAGAGAGCTGCGCGTGTATTGCTCGGATAATTTTTCCACTAAAGAATTTATACCTATCTAATTTTGAAAAGCGCACCGACACCTGATTTTGACAGGTATCAAGGTGCGCTTTTTCTTTTAATCTTATGTCAATATTTTACTTGCAATACAAATTACTCAAGAAATGATATTGCTGCTGCCATGTATTCAATAGCCTGATCTGCTGTGAGATATTCGCCTTCCATGATGATTGAGAAGTCTACATTGGTTACAGCTACAGAACCATCATCACCCTCTGCAAAGATTACAGAAAATGTATCGCCTGTGTAAACATCGACTACGTCGAATCCTGTCCAGTCAACACCATCATCGGTCTGAAGTGTAGAAATATTTGTTTCGTCGTATGGTCCGCATACAACATCACCTTTTCCGTTTGCATCAACGGACATTAAAGAAATGTAATTGTTGCCGCTTGGATCTCTGAAAAGAGTAATAACGAACTCTGTTCCGGTTTCGTCGATGGAATAGATTGCTGCATCAACCAAATCAGCAGAAACATCCAAGAGTGTAAAATCTTCAGCCTCAGTAGCTGTAGTTTCAGCCTCAGTTGCTGCAGGTGCAGGCGCTTGAGTTGTAACTTCGTTTGCTGCACTCTTTGTAGGCGTTGCTGCCGGCTCAGAAGAACCTCCGCAAGCCACAAGGTTAAACACCATTGTGCCTAAAATGAATACTGTTAATAATCTTTTTTTCATTTGAAATACCTCCGTAAGTGGTTTGATACTTATGATTATAAACAATATAACAGTATTAGTTTGTTATTTTCCCCAAATGTATCTTTTCCGGTGTGAAATGTCATTATTGCAATTGGTACATAGAAGTATACAGCCCGATGCTTTCTCGCATATCAGTGTCTGCGAACAACCGCATGGAGATACCCCATGTATGAAGCTTGAACCTCCTTTGCCATAGTCCTGGCTACAGGAATCTCTTTGCCTGTCACAGAAATAAAAAACTTTTTATCATATGATTTCATGTTGTCCATGTTTATAATGTATGAACGGTGAATCTTTATGAAATTTGTTCTTTTGAGTAGAATATCCTCATAATCAGAAAGTCTTCCACCAACCTCTTTCCTGGTACCATCCAGTATGTAAAAATAAAGCATGCGATTGCTTATCTCTACGCACTCTAACTGTTCAAAAGGAATAATGTCTACACCCTTTGTAGATGTAACTGTAAGAGCGTCCTTTTCTTCGCCCTTCTTTAGGGCAAAGATGCGATTTAAGGTACGATACAAATCACCTGTATTTATAGGCTTCATAAGATAATCGAAGGCATGAACCCTGTAACTTTCAACCGCAAACTCCGGACTTGTGGTTAAAAATACTATGGGAATATCTGTGTTTCCAAGACGAATATCCCGTGCAGCATCGATGCCGGAGAAACCCGGCATAATCACATCCAGTAGAAGTGCATCATATTTTTTGGACTTCATTTCACTAATCAAATCAATTGCATTATTGAATATATCAAAAAAAAGTATTTCACCTGCAGGAGTCCTATATTCATTAAGTATTTTTCTTATATGTGATATCTGATGAATGTCGTCATCACAAAGTGCTATTCTCATGCTCACCTCTGAAATAGTTATTCATTTACCATAATAGTATCAAATACAAAGGAGATTACTTGCATTCTGCCTTAAATGTATAATATATGTTATGAAATGCTATTTAGTGGCATTGTCACCATCACCTTGAATACGCCATCCCTGGCCGAAAAACTAGCGATGCCATTGTGCTTTTTGGCTATGGCAGCAATACTTTTGGTCCCATAACCGTGGTCATTGTCCTCAGCGGATTGAGGAATTGATCCATCAAAAACAAAGCTTTTGTCACAGGAATTATCAACGGAAAATATCAGCATGCCATTATGCGCACAAAACACCATATCTACAGTTCTTTGCCCAGTCAGCTCATGCACTTCATTGAAGGCGTTCTCCAGTGCATTCGATACCATGGCACATATTTCCATTTTGCTTAATGGAATCGTAGAGGGAATTCGTACATCAAAACGGTACTTAATCTGTTCCGCATTGGCAATTGCTGCAAAATGGGACAGCAGCAGATTTAGAACTTCCATATCACAAAACTTCTGCGGGGTAATTTTCTCTATTTCTGTAACATTTTCATTAATATATGTCACTGCTTCGGATATTTTTCCGGCCTGAATATAGTTAAGTATCAGGCTAAAATGATGTCTCATATCATGCCTGTATATACGGGACATCTGTTCTAACTCATGGAGCCCCTCGATTTCGTTTTCAACAATAACGATCTGATTTTCAACAAGAGATCGTTCCTTAAAGGCCTCCATTCTCTGGTTCTGCTCATTTTTCAGCACGATTATAAAGATTATATATGCAAAGCAAACGACAAAGGGCATAAATTGGGTCGCATGATAATTTCCTGTATATAGAAGGTCGGTCCAGACCGTTGTGATATAATCAAAGAAATAGTATGTAATAGGAATAACGCCAAATGCAATATCAGAAGCCATGGACTCCCCAAGCATTTTCTTTACCGAATCTGCAATATACTTATATATATTGCAGAAAGTCACTACAACAACAATAAGATAAAGAATACATTCTGCAAGATCGTTGCCCGGCAATACATATGTTATCAGCTTTGATATCCACGCCGGAATCTGACAGCACATGTATGCTAATAAGACATATATAACTGCGTCATAGGGTCTTATTTTAAAGAGCAGAATTAAAGATAGTATCAGTATTAAATGAGTATGTACCGGATATAGCTTTAGAGTAAAATCTAATCCGGTTATGCAGATTATCACACTTTGTATCGCTAATAAGATGAGAAGTACTCCACAAAGCTTTTTGGCATTCTTCTTTTTATATATGTCAGCAAATATTGCGGTTACAAATGTTCCGAATACTAAAGAAATTATATATCTAAACACAAATATATTCATAGCAGTCACTGGTAAAGCTTATTCTCCTTTATCTGAAATATTTTATGTAACGGATTTTCTTGCGTATCCTATATATTCTCACACACTGTCTATGACAAGATTAACACGTGACAGTTTACTTAGCAACCGATATTTTGTAACCCTTCAGGGACAAGAAAAATTCCACAAAACAGACGTTAAATGCGGAGGAATTTTACCGGGTTTTATGGTATAATATACTCAATTAATTTACATTAAGAAAAACGGAGGTTTTTTATGGAGTATGTACCACAGATGTATGCCAGTTTCTGGGCATTGATTCCACCATTGGTTGCCATTGTTCTGGCCCTTGTGACCAAGGAGGTTTACAGTTCACTCTTTCTTGGAATTGTGATTGGTGGATTATTTTATGGAAATGTGTTTACCGCATCCTTTGATGCAGAAAGAACCATTCTTCATATTTTTGAGGATGGTATTGTAGGTGTGTTGTCGGATCCTTATAATGTGGGAATTCTAGTGTTCCTTGTGGTGCTTGGTATTATGGTATGCCTGATGAATCGTGCCGGTGGTTCAGCGGCTTTTGGCAAATGGGCAGGTGAACATATCAAGACCCGCGTGGGAGCCCAGCTTGCTACAATTGTATTGGGTGTGATGATTTTTATTGACGATTATTTTAATTGCCTGACGGTTGGCAGCGTGATGCGTCCGGTGACGGATCGCCATCAGGTGTCCCGTGCAAAACTTGCGTATCTGATTGATGCAACGGCAGCGCCGATTTGTATTATTGCACCGATTTCTTCCTGGGCAGCGGCAGTTACCGGTTTCGTGGAAAATGAGGATGGATTTGCAATCTTTATTCGGGCCATTCCATATAACTATTATGCTTTGCTTACAATCGTGGCGATGGTAGCAATGGTGTTGATGCGTGTGGATTTTGGACCAATGAAGGTGCATGAAAATAACGCGGCAAAGGGAGATTTGTTTACAACTGCAGATCGTCCTTATGCAGATGTGATTGATGCAGGAAAAGATGTGAAGGGCAAAGTCATCGATTTGATTGTTCCGGTTTTTGTACTGATTGTCAGTTGCGTTGTCGGAATGATTTATACCGGTGGATTCTTTGAAGGAACTGGATTCATAGAGGCTTTTTCAAATAGTGATGCGTCGGTTGGTTTGATGCTTGGAAGCTTTTTTGCACTCGTTGTAACAATGGTATTTTATGTATGCAGAAAGGTGTTAAAATTCGAGGAGGCATGCCAGTGTATTCCGGATGGGTTTAAGGCGATGGTTCCTGCAATTTTAATTCTTACCTTTGCATGGACATTAAAAGCAATGACCGACAGTCTTGGCGCAAAGGAATTTGTTGCAGCTGTATTTGAAGGCGTTTCGGGGGATGTGCTTCGTTGGATTCCGGCATTGATTTTCCTTGTAGCAACATTTTTAGCTTTTGCAACAGGAACTTCATGGGGAACCTTTGGTATTCTGATTCCGATTGTTGTGGATACTTTTTCAAGTATTGACCCTACGATGATGATTATTTCCATTTCTGCCTGCATGGCAGGAGCTGTGTGTGGTGATCACTGTTCTCCAATCTCAGACACAACGATTATGGCATCAGCCGGAGCGCAGAGCAATCATCTCAATCATGTGTCCACACAGCTTCCGTATGTTGTTCTGGTGGCTGCTATTTCTTGTGTGTCCTATGTGGTTGCCGGTTTTGTAAAGAATGCCGTGGTACCGTTAATTATCGGTGTAGCATTGGTTGTTGGTGCCTTGATGTTCGCAAAGTATCTGTCAAAGAACACGGATGCCACAGAGTAATGCAGTTGGAGTACCATCAGAATAATCCGATTAGCAAACTTTTTATTTATATTTTCTGAGAAATATAATAAAATAGTATTGTTACGGAGGATGATTATGAGCACGAAAGTTAAAGATATAAATAGACAGATTATTAGAAAAATGAGTGTGCTGTTGATGGT
Source organism: Lachnospiraceae bacterium (assembly GCA_051877855.1). GTDB lineage: Bacteria > Bacillota > Clostridia > Lachnospirales > Lachnospiraceae > MGBC120314. Next base: position 10,910 of record JBJEJH010000010.1, read on the forward strand.
TCTGGGTATGTGTGTGACCCTGGCAATGAGTGTGGATGCACAGGAAAAAAGTGCGAGCTTTAAACACATCAACATCCTCAAGTATGTGAAGGAAAAGGATCGGGAGTACGTGGAGGATAACGACCGAGGTGGCGAGGAGGATGCAGACATATCAGAAACTCCTTCTAAAACAGGATATGTAGTGGTGCTGGATCCGGGACATGATTCATCCCATACCGGTGCAGCGAAGAACGGATTATATGAAGAGCGGCTTAATATGAAGATTGCGCAGTATTGCAAGGAGGCCTTGGAAGAATATAGCTATGTCACAGTTTATCTTACCCATGAGGATCTTTCGTGCCCGTATCCCGGAACGGATAGCAAGGAGTGTAATAAGAAACGATGCGAATTTGCAGCGTCTGTGGATGCAGATCTGTTTGTGAGTCTGCATATCAATAACAATGATAATAGGTACACGAGAGGCTATGAGTTATATTATCCGACAACGAATTATATATCATACCTGAATCCGCTGGGATATGATTTGGTGCGCAGCATTGAGAAGGAATTGATTGGTCTTGGAATGAGTGATCATGGTATTTATACGAGAAATTCCACAGAGAATAAGAAAAATGATGAGAATTTCTACCCGGATGGTACCCGTGCCGATTACTATAATGTTATTCGTAATTGTAAGTATCATGAGATTTTGGGGGTCATTGTGGAACATGGATATCTGTCGAATAAGTCCGATGTCAACCAGTTTCTGAACAGTGATGCAAAGCTTCAGGCGCTTGGAGAGGCCGATGCAAGAGGAATTGCAGAATATCTGGGGCTTCACATTAAGACGGAAGAAGAGATTGCGGCAGAGATCGAGGCAGAACTTGCTGCTGAAAAAGCGAAAACGGATAATGAAAAAATAAATGACAAAACGGACAATGTGGATATTGATGAAATAATAAATCCAAGTGTGATATCACTTGCAAGAATTGATTTTATGAAAAAAAGTACAACCGATGCCGGCGAGGAAGGGAAAATCAAGGTTCGTCGCCTGGAGGATGTGTTGAGGAAGTAAGGTGAGAATGCTTCCGGAAGTGGATCTGAAAAGTGTTTGTAAGGACGTTAAAATCATTGACGAAAATGCATAAATGACTTATATTATAAGTATGTATATCGTCAAATTATTCACAAGATCGTGAATGAACAATTTTATAAGAAAGGTAGGAACATTAAGATGTATCAGGAAGAATATAAGCGCTGGCTGGCAGCGGATCTTGAGGATGCAGACCTTAAGCCGGAACTTGCTAAAATCGAGGGAAATGATGATGAAATCAAAGATCGTTTTGCAGTTGCATTAGCATTTGGTACAGCAGGTCTTAGAGGTGTGCTGGGAGCAGGAACGAATCGTATGAATATCTATGTGGTTCGTCAGGCTACACAGGGACTTGCAAACTGGGTAAAGACACAGGGGGGAACCCAGACGGTGGCAATCAGCTACGACAGCCGTCTTAAGAGTGATGTGTTTGCCAAGACGGCAGCGGGTGTTTTGGCAGCAAATGGAATCAAGGTGCGTATTTATGATGCGTTGATGCCGGTACCGGCACTTTCATTTGCAACACGTTATTATAAATGTAATGCCGGTATCATGGTAACAGCATCCCATAATCCGGCAAAGTATAATGGATACAAGGCTTACGGACCGGATGGATGCCAGATGACGGACGATGCAGCAGCAATCGTTTATGCGGAGATCCAGAAGACGGATATCTTAACCGGTGCGAAGTATATTTCATTTGCAGAGGGCGTTGAAAATGGAATGATCCGCTTCGTGGGGGATGATTGTAAGAAGGCTCTCTATGATGCTATCGAGGATCGTCAGGTTCGCCCGGGACTTTGCAAGACCGCAGGTCTTAAGCTGGTTTACAGCCCATTAAATGGTTCGGGACTGGTTCCTGTAACAAAGGTACTGAATGATATGGGTATTACAGATATTACAATTGTTCCGGAGCAGGAATATCCAAACGGATACTTTACAACATGCAGTTATCCGAATCCGGAGATTTATGCTGCATTGGAATTGGGACTTAATTTAGCAAAGGAGAGCGGAGCGGATCTTATGCTTGCCACGGACCCGGATGCTGACCGCGTCGGCATCGCCATGAAGTGCCCGGATGGAAGTTATGAGCTTGTAAGCGGTAATGAGATGGGCGTATTACTTCTTGATTACATATGTGCAGGACGAATTGAGAAGGGAACCATGCCGAAGAATCCGGTAGCGGTTAAGTCCATCGTGTCCACACCACTTGCGGATGCAGTTGCAGCACATTATGGTGTTGAGATGAGAAATGTATTAACCGGATTTAAGTGGATCGGTGATCAGATTGCAGGTCTTGAAGCCGACGGAGAAGTGGATCGCTTCATCTTCGGATTTGAAGAGTCTTATGGATACCTTGCGGGTCCTTATGTACGTGATAAGGATGCAGTTATCGGATCCATGCTGATTTGTGAAATGGCAGCATACTATAGAAGTATTGGAAGTTCCATCAAAGAGCGTCTGGAAGAGATCTACGCAGAGTATGGCAGATATCTCAATAAGGTTGACAGCTATGAGTTTCCGGGACTTACCGGTATGGATAAGATGGCAGGAATCATGCAGGGACTTCGCGATAATCCGCCTACAGAGTTTGCCGGATACAAGGTTGTTAAAGTTACGGACTATAAGAAATCGGAAGAAACCGGGCTTCCGCCGGCAAATGTATTAATTTATACATTAGAGGGTGGTGCAACGGTTGTGGTTCGTCCTTCCGGTACGGAACCTAAGATTAAGACATATTTTACCACTCTTGGTAAGGATCTTGCTGAGGCACAGGCACAGAAAGACAAGCTGGCACAGAGCCTGCAGCCAATCTTAGCTTAATTGCATTTTAAAATGAAGTCATCGAATCAAAAATTAAAGTTATTATACTTGGTAAAATTATTTAATGAGAAAACGGATGAGAATCATGGAGTATCCATGGCGGATATTCTTCAATATCTTGAAAAACAGGGAATCAAGGCTGAACGCAAGAGTATTTATGATGACATAGAGCTTTTGCGCCTCTATGGAATGGATATTGTATGTGAGAAGAAATTGAAAAATTTCTATTATTATCTCGCATCGAGAGAATTCGAATTGGCTGAATTGAAAATTCTGGTGGATACGGTACAGGCATCCAAGTTCATCACGGAACGAAAGTCGACGGAGTTGATTCGAAAGCTGGAGAGCCTTGCAAGTGTCCATGAGGCGCGGGAATTGCAGAGACATGTGTATGTCAATTCCCGGATCAAGACCATGAATGAAAGTATTTACTATAATGTGGATGCTATTAATTCTGCCATAAATCAGAATCGACAGATCGATTTTGAATATTATGAGTGGAGTACGGAGAAGAAATTGGTCAAGAAATCCAACGGCGACAAGAAGGGAATAAGCCCGTGGGCATTAACCTGGGATAACGAGAATTATTATCTTATTGCATACGATCCGCAGGATTGCAAGATTAAGCATTATCGTGTGGATAAGATGCGAAAGATCAGGACGACACCGGATGCCAGAACCGGTCAGGAAGACTATAAAAGAATTGATTTGGGATCATACACCAACAAAGTATTTGGAATGTATGGCGGTGTGGAAGAAAATGTCACGTTGGAATTTGCCAATTATCTCATCGGCGTTGTGATGGATCGTTTTGGAAAAGATATCATGGTAATTCCAAAGGATAAGGAACACTTTACCATTCATATTCAGGTGGAAGTAAGCCCGATGTTTTTGTCCTGGATTATCGGATTGGGAAATGGTGTGAAGATTATTTCTCCGGAAAATGTAGTAGATCAGATTCGAAAAGAAGGAGAACGTATCGTTGCACAATACCGGAAATAAAGACAATAAGAAAGGAGTCCTGACGGACTCCTTTCTTATTGTCTTAGCGTGCCTTACAAGCGGCATCAACTTCATCAAATTCCTTAAGGATGGATTCTTCCGGAGCTTTGGTAGCAAGGCTCACAACAACAATCAATACGCTGGCTACGATGAATGCCGGAAGTAATTCGTAGATGTTCCATGCCCCGCCCAGAGGACGTACAAGGTACTTCCATACGAATACCATGATACCGCCGGAAATCATACCGGCCAAAGCACCATACTTATTTGAACGCTTCCAGAATAATGCAAATAACATTACCGGTCCGAAAACTGCACCGAAACCTGCCCAGGCAAAGGACACAATGCCAAATACAGAACTGTTCGGATCCATGGCAAGGAATACCGCTACGACAGCAATGGCCAGAACGGTAACTCTTGCAGCGATAATGCCGTTTTTCTCAGAAAGCTTAAATCCGAAGGTGTCCTTCAAAAGGTTCTGAGAGATACTGGAAGATGCAGCAAGAAGCTGTGAATCTGCGGTAGACATGGTACATGCCAGGATACCTGCAAGGATTACACCGGCAAATATTATGCCAACAAATCCGGTTTTACTTAATAAATCCGAAACCTTGATGAGAATCTTTTCTGAGTCATCTAATCCCTGAATAACACCGATCTTTACCAGCTGGTTACCAATGATACCGATGAAAATTGCAACGCTCATGGAGATGACAACCCATACAGTAGCGATTCTTCTTGAAAGCTTTAATTTGGTATCATCTTCGATGGCCATGAAACGAAGGAGAACGTGTGGCATACCGAAGTATCCAAGTCCCCAGGCCAAGGTTGAGAGGATGGTAATAAAGCCGTAAGAAGATGCAGTGCCGGTAGAGACATCATGCATCTGGGTCAATGAGAGATAACCTGCGAGGGATTTACCGTTCTCAATCACGGCACCAACACCACCTGCATTAGAAACACCAAAAATAACAACAATGAATAATGCGAGAGTCATTACGATACTCTGAATCAGATCCGTGGTACTTGCAGCAAGGAATCCACCAAGTGCGGTATAGGCCACAATAATAATGGCACTGATCATCATGGCAACCTTGTAATCAATGTTAAACAATGTTGAAAATAACTTTCCACAGGCAGCAAATCCTGATGCGGTATACGGAATAAAGAAGATAACGATAAAGATTGCTGAGATGGCAAGTAAAAGCTTACTCTTGTCGTGATAACGATTGGCAAAGAAATCCGGAATCGTGATGGCGTTATTGGCTTTTACAGAGTATTTCCGGAGTCTTCTGGCAACAATAAGCCAGTTGAGATATGTTCCAATGGCTAATCCGATTGCGGTCCAGGCAGCGTCTGCCATACCGGACAGATAAGCAACTCCCGGGAGCCCCATAAGAAGCCAGCTGCTCATATCAGAAGCTTCCGCACTCATTGCGGTTACGAATGGTCCGAGTTTTCGGCCACCGAGGTAGTAATCGCCGGCAGTGTTGTTCGTCTTTGAAAAGTGAAAGCCGACACAGACCATCATTATAAGATAAAGGATGATGATCAAAAGAATTCCTAAAGTTGTTGAGGTCATTTTTTCCCTTTTGCACAATATCCTGATTGTGCAATTTCCTTTCTGTAAACGTATGCTAATAAAATTATCATAATATTTCCTGCGCGTCAAGTTTTCAAGCCCGAAAGAGACCGGCTATTTAATATTCTTGTTCATGAAGTTCATAATAATCTTTCGTGTTTCTTCGTATGCAAGTGAAGTTTCAAAAGGACGCTCGGGATGCCACTGCAGACCCAGAATTTTCATTTCATCGGAAATATAAGCCTCCACCACGTTGTTATCAGTATCCAAGGCGTATGGATGAAGCCCCGGAGCCAAATCTTCTAAGTAGATGCAATCATTGTGGTAATTGTTTACCATAATGTTTCGTTTGTCAGGAACAAGAAATACTTCATGGTCTTTGCCCCGTGGATGAGGTACTTTTAGTTCGGGATGATAGTGCAGCTTTCCTCCAAGTAATACATTGACATACTGCATTCCGCGACAGGTAGCTACAATAGGGATCTTATGTGCGATGCAGTAGCGGATAAGCTTTTCCTCTGTGGCATCACGGTGTGGTTGTAATTCTTCATCGTGAGGACGGTCATAGAGGGAAGGATTCAATGCGCCACCTCCCACCACAATGAGCAGGTCAATGGGTTCATCAAAAAGCCGCTCAAAATTCTTTGTATGATTTGAAACGGGTTTTGGTATGAATCCCATTAATTCATAGAAACGAATATAGGCCGACTCCAGAATGTCCGTATAATCACCATACTGATTAACCCCTTCACGCTGTGTGATTAAGGCGTGAAGGTTAGAGTATTGAATACCTTCGGAGATTTTACCGTTGTTACAATCCAGTTCGATGTAAGACATTTTGGAAACATCGGAGTATATTTTCTCACCGCATCCAATGGCGGCCGGAATTTCAAACTCGGCGCATCGAATGGCCATATGAGATGCCGCACCACCGTATTTGGTGATAAATCCCTTGATTCCTTTGGCGAAAATCCATTCAAATCCCGGGTCTGCTTTCGTCACGGCAACGATCTTTCCGGAAATATCCGCAAGGGGTTCTTCCTCAAGGTTCACCACCTCACCTTCCACAACCTTGGAAGTGATGAAATTAGGTCTTGCCTCATAGACGAAGATCATATCCAGACTGACAGGGCCGGTGATGACATCCGGAAGAATGAGGGAAGACTGCTGCCTATGAAGATCCTTGCGCTCGGTAATGAGCTTTTCCCAGCTGCGAATCATTTCTTCCGGTATTCCATCGTAAACTCCCAAACCACGAATGGAGAGAATGTCGTCGATGGTAAGCCAGCAAAGATCCTGACGCTTGATATCCAGAATGCTTCCGAGTTTTTTGATTAATTCCAGAACCAGACTCAGGGAGCGGGTGAACTCGAATTTAAAGTATTCCCGCTGCTCGATGGCCATCTTAAGGAACTGGCAGAAATACTGCGCATCAAATGGAAGACAGGCAGTGTTTAATGCCTCCTGCAGTTTTTGATAGTCCAGCACACTGGAAATATGTGATTCAGATTTTTTGGTATGTTTGGTGGACATGGAACGGAAATTCATGTCTGCATAGCGGTCGCACAGAATATCGTAGGTACCGCTGCGAAGATGTCCGTAGCGTTTGTCGAATTCTTTTTTGGAAAGAGAACCACCGGTAAAACTTTGGAAATCCTTTTCAAATTCGGAGGATACGGTAGTAACGCCGCTCATAAAGGCATCCATCTCATTTTCAGTAAACCATCCGCTTTCAACCAGAGTACGACAGAAGGCTCTGGACATAAAAGCGATACGAGCCTGCCTTGCAAACTGAGGTGTTCCGTAATAGCGGATGCCCTCCAATAACCGGGATATTTCTGTCACTAATTCGGTGGTTGTAATATTCTCCCGGTGGTATGCAGCTTCGCTTCCTTGACGAATCAAGTCTAATTTTTGCAGGCTTATGTAATCATCGTGAATGAACTGGCGTTGGTTTGAAATCGTCGTAATGGTTAAACGTCTTAATGAATTGATGAGTACATTGCGCTCTTCGTTGGTCCAGCCGGCATCCAGCAGAGCCAAGGTATTCTTGTCCGTAGAAAAATCAAAGGTATTATATATGATTTCAAATTCAATCTTATCGTGTGCGGTTGGATTGGCTTTCAGACGATCGCGATAAAAGTCAACTAAACGGGTTACCATTTCTTCCGGAAGATCTGCAGGAATCAAGGAATAGAAAGAATAATCCAGACTGATATAAGGCTTGTTGCCAAGCTGGTACATCAGATCCTGATCCACAGCCCGATATCCTAATGGCCGGATTCCCTCATTCCAGGCATGGCTTGTGATAATCTTAAGATACAGGGAGTAATCCAGAGGATGGGGATTGGCTCCAATGATTTCCGATGGGTTCCAGTAAGCCATGTCGGAAAACATCATTGGCGTATGCTCAATGACGTTCTCATAAGATAAATATTGTTCCCGTAACTGTTTTTTCAGGGAGAAATACGCACTGTCCTCCATGTTTCGTTCCTGGCGGATGCTGGCAACCAGAGGACGGATCTGGAACAGGGTAACTTCGTTGTGACTGTTGATGGCAAATTCAATATCCAGTGTAAGACCGTCTAAGATGGACTCTGCCTCCATAACGGACAAAATGAGGTCCCTCCAAGGGGTAGGAAGCGTCTCGGGTGCACAGTCTCTTGCAATCCACAGGGAAGAACCGCCGCGACCGCTGGTAACCGAGTCGGTGGAGCCTTTGTCATCGTAGTTAATCAGATAATAAGGCCGGTTGCCATGGATGTCCCGGGAGAAGACGACGCCACTGATAATGACATCCTCCGCCTGACGCTGAATCAATACCTGCTCGAATTCCAGAGGATGATCGGTCTCGTAAGAACGGATTACTTCCTCGATGGATTCCATAATCTGTGCATCATCGGAAGAGTCCACATCCAGAACGCTCTTGTAATGACCGGCGTTGGAACGCTGCATGGAGTCCTCGTTGGAGTAGGAGCTTCGGACAACGATACGGGTGCCGCGAAATTTTTCCATGATCTGATGGCATACGGCGAGTTTATTTTTCTCATAATCCCCAATGTAGAGGATGAACATTTCCTCGATTTTGGAACGTGTCAGAATCTTGGATAGAGCATAGAGAGTGTTCGCCTTGGTTGAAATGATTCCACTGGCCTCTATTGCATTGTCACCGTTATTCGTTATTAAATTATTGGTCGTGCTTATAACGGAATGATCCATCGTATCGTCTCCTTTGCAGTGGCATTTTTTTGTTGTACCGAAAAAACATATTTTGTTCATTTTAGCAGATATTACCAGCGTTTTCAATGAATTGGCACTTAATAAAAGATTGATGAAGGTGCATGGTTATGGTAAAATTTAATGGTAAATATTAAGAAAGGAAAGTAAAAAATGAATAAGACAGAAGATTTTAAACCGTATATACCGGCAGATAAAGTGGTTCCGGAACTTACGGTAACCTCAGTTATTCTTGGAATTATGCTGGCTGTGGTATTTGGCGGAGCGAATGCTTATTTAGGGTTACGTGTGGGCATGACCGTATCAGCATCCATACCGGCAGCCGTTATTTCAATGGGTATTATCCGCGTGATTTTACGCCGTGATTCCATTCTTGAAAATAATATTGTGCAGACCATCGGTTCGGCAGGTGAATCACTGGCTGCGGGGGCGATTTTTACAATGCCGGTACTTTTCATGTGGGCAAATGAAGGCGCAATGGAGAAACCGGGTCTTATGGAAATCGCATTAATCGCATTATGCGGCGGTATTCTTGGAGTGCTTTTCATGATTCCGCTTCGAAATGCATTAATTGTGCAGGAAAATGGAACTTTGCCTTATCCGGAGGGAAAAGCCTGTGCAGAAGTACTTCTTGCGGGGGAAGAAGGTGGAACTTCGGCAAAGACCGTATTTTCGGGACTTGGGATTGCGGCTTTGTATAAATTTATTGCAGACGGATTGAAGATTTTCCCGAGTGAGGTTGACTGGTCCATTAATGCATACAAAGGATCCGGTATCGGTGTGGATGTGCTCCCTGCTCTTGCGGGTATCGGTTATATCTGTGGACTTAAGATCTCCTCCTATTTGTTTGCAGGCGGTGTGCTTGGGTGGTTTTGCTTAATGCCGCTCATTGCATTATTTGGTGGTGATGCAGTTCTTTATCCGGGAACGGTGCCGATCAGTCAGATGGGTACACGGGAAATCTGGGGGAATTATATTCGTTATATTGGTGCCGGCGCCGTGGCGGCAGGCGGTATCATCAGTCTGATTAAGTCACTTCCGCTGATCGTGGATACATTTAAGAAGGCAATGAAGGGAATGGGAGCCAAAGCAGAGAAGGATAATCGTCTGAACCGAGATCTTCCGATGACATTTGTACTCATCGGTATCGGTATTGTTGCGGTGGCTATGTGGCTGATTCCCAATATTCCGGTAAACCTTTTTGGGGCCGTCATAATCATTATTTTTGGTTTCTTCTTTGCAACGGTATCTTCCCGAATGGTAGGTATTGTAGGAAGTAGTAATAATCCGGTTTCCGGTATGGCAATTGCAACCCTTCTGATTGCATCCATGCTTCTTAAGGCATCGGGACTTATCGGCACCGCAGGAATGGTTGGCGCAATTACCATCGGTTCTGTCATCTGTATCATTGCAGCAATGGCGGGGGATACATCACAGGATTTAAAGACCGGTTACATTGTCGGTTCAACTCCGGTAAAGCAGCAGATCGGTGAATTAATCGGTGTGGTTGTGTCTGCCGTTGCAATCGGCGCAATCCTGTATCTGTTTAATGAAGCATGGAAGTTCGGTTCAACGGAAATCTCCGCTCCGCAGGCAACACTTATGAAGATGGTAGTGGAGGGTGTATTTGGAGGAAATCTTCCATGGAATCTGGTATTTGCAGGTGCAGGTATTGCAATTGTTGTGGAAATTCTTCAGATTCCGGTACTTCCGTTTGCCGTTGGTCTCTATCTTCCGATTCATTTAAGTACCCCTATGGTTGTGGGCGGACTGATTCGGTATTATTTTGAGAAGAAGAAAATGGCTTCCGAGGATGAAAGAAAGAAGACGATTGATAAGGGTATTCTGTATTCCTCCGGCCTGATTGCAGGAGAAGGCGTTGTAGGTATCCTTCTTGCAGTATTTGCAGTAATTCCGGTTGGTGCAGTAAAGCTTGGCGATGTGATTGATCTTTCCAAGAAGATAGATCTTGGCAACATTGGAGGTCTGGCTGCATTTGCATTGTTATGTGCAACATTGATATATGCAATGACAAGAAAAGATAAGAAGGCAGGCAATTAAACGGTTATGGCAAAGAAAAGCGAAAATTATCTGGATTATGTTCCAAAGCATAATTCCCGATATGAATGGAGCAAAAATGAAAAGGGCAATGTGGTATTGCGTGTTCATAATACGGGTTTTTTTAACCGTATTGCACAGCTTCTTTTCCGGAAACCAAAGTATTCCAACATTGAACTGGATGAGTTCGGTTCCTTCGTGTGGGAGAAGATTGACGGAGTAAGAAATGTCCATGAAATCGGTGTACTGGTGAGGGGACATTTTGGGGAAAAGGCAGAGCCTTTGTACGAAAGACTTGCAAAGTTCATTACGATTCTGCGCAATAACGGATATGTTGTTTATGTGAATAAAATGTAATGTGAGGATGTTTTACCGGATTCGTGGTGGAACAGGCTGGTAAAAGATAAATGGCGGCTGAACCATATATGGTCAGTCGCTTTTTTCGTTGCGTTTTCATGTCTGTGGCAATTGCGTACACCAAAGGAAAGTGGTAAAATATTAGTGATTTAAAGACATGGAGACAGTCTGGTGAAAGGAAAATTCATATGCGAATTAAAACACTGAAAATCTGTAATTTTAAATCCATTCGGGAACTTATCATGAATGATGTGGAAAGTGCCCTTATTCTTGTGGGAAAGAACAGCGTGGGAAAGACGGTAGTATTGGATGCGCTGCGTGCTGTTGCGGGATTGTATAGGATTAAGGAATCGGATTATAATCTAAGCGGCGGTAATATTACGGTTGAGATTGAGCTTGCCATCAGTGAGGAAGATTTCAGACTGATGAATTCCGGAAGAATGTTCAGCAGGTATAAGAAACAGGATTTGTGGATGAAGGATTTTGTCAGCAAGTTTCCGTCTTACAAGGATGGCACACTGAAATTTACATATATTGTTAACCGGGATGGTAAGGTACGGTATGATGATGGATATAAGAAAAATAATCCCTGGATTCCGGAAATATTTCCGAAGATTCATTATATTTCCATAACCCGGGATGCCAGTGAAATACAGGAAGAGATTTTTACCAATAATGTACAGTTAAAGAATGTCCGTTCCGGCCACTGCATCTTTGACAGCAGCAGGGAGTGTATCAATTGCTTTCAATGTATGGGGGTGATTGAAAAGAAATCCCCGGCAGAACTAACGGTGCATGAGACGGCAAAACTAATGCAGTATAAGGTTATGTCTCTGGGATTTGACCGGTTCATGGAACGGTTTAATTATTATTTCCACAAAAATGGTCCGCAGATGGAAAATATTGAATTTGCCATGGATATTGATATAAAGGATGCCTTTAATCCCAATATTTACCTGAAAAATAATGAACGGGGCGTGGAGAGCAGACTGGAGGATATGAGTGCAGGAATGAAGAGTATCTATATCCTGTCCCTTCTTGAAACGTACATTGAGACGGAATCCAGTATTCCGAGCATTATCCTGATTGAAGATCCGGAAATGTATCTTCATCCGCAGCTGCAGAAATCGGCAAGTGAGATTTTGTATCGTCTCACTAAGAAGAATCAGGTGATTTTTACCACGCACTCACCGAATCTTATCTTTAACTTTAATTCCAGACAAATCAAACAGGTGCTGCTGGATCAGGACGGCTATACCATTGCCCGGGAAGATGCAGATATTGATGAAATCTTAAATGATCTTGGTTATTCGGCCAATGATTTGATGAATGTAAGTTTTGTGTTCATTGTGGAAGGCAAACAGGACAAAGCAAGACTGCCATTACTCTTGGAGAAATACTACGGGGAGACCTATGACGAGAATGGAAACCTCCAGCGTGTTGCTATTATTTCTACGAATAGCTGTACCAATATTAAGACCTATGCGAATTTGAAATATATTAACAGTCTTTATTTAAAGGATCAGTTTCTCATGATTCGTGACGGAGACGGTAAGGATGCGGATGAACTGAAAAAACAGCTGTGCAGTTATTATAAGAACAGCCGGCGTTTTGACAAGGCGATTCCAAGAGTTATGGAGAAAAATGTACTGATTCTAAAGTACTATTCCTTCGAAAATTATTTTCTGGTGCCGGAGATTATGGCAAAGATCGGTGTGGTCAAGTCCGTGGATCAATTCTATGATATCCTGTATAGCAAGTACAGGGAGTATCTGTATAAGCTATCCAGCGTAAAGCGGATGCTGGAGCAGGAACACATTACGATCAGATCCAAAGAGGACATTATCCAATATATGGAATTGATTCGTATCTACGTGCGCGGTCATAATTTGTATGACATTTTCTATGGACGTTATAAAGGCGCGAAGGAAAGTGCGATTCTTAAGAAATATATTGAAGTAGCACCGAGGGATACCTTCAAGGATATTTTGGATTCCATTGATCGTTTTGTTTATTTTGACAGCAAAAAGACCCGGTAAGGGGGCAAGTTGTGAAAGAACCCTTGACAGAGCGCCTTTTTGTGTGGTAACCTAGCAGGGTATAGAAGAACGATATCATTAATATAATCGATTGGTTAAATACTTACAAAGGGGTGAGTATTACAGTGGCGCTGTCTTGTGTTGCCCTTTTGCAGGATATTCTATGATTATAGAGTTCGAATAAAGAAAAATGAGCAGGCTACGTGTTAGTCTGCTTTTTTTGTTCTATATGATATCGAAGGTTACATATAAGATTTATAAAAGAAGAGAGAAAGAGAGGACGAATGATGGAAAATATTATTGAAATCATTACAAATGTTAATGATGCAATTAACGGCGTTGTATGGGGATGGCCGGCATTGATCCTTCTTGGATTCGTTGGTGTTCTCATGACTTTTATGACGAAGTTCTTCCAGGTCGGACATTTTGTTCATTGGATGAAGAACACAATCGGAGCAATTTTTGTTGATAAGCATGTTACCGGGCATACACAGGATCGAAGCATTTCGCAGTTTCAGTCTTTGTGTACAGCACTTGCTGCCACAGTTGGTACAGGTAACATCGTAGGTGTGGCCGGTGCTATCGCCACAGGTGGTCCCGGTGCAGTATTCTGGATGTGGATCATCGCATTCTTCGGAATGATGACGAACTTTTCTGAAAATGTACTTGGTATTATGTATCGCCGTAAGGATGAAAAGGGCGAATGGCACGGTGGAGCAATGTACTACTTAAGAGACGGACTTGGCGCCAAGAAGGGATGTAAGCAGATTGGTGCAGTTCTTGCAGTGCTTTTCTCATTATTCTGTCTGCTTGCTTCTTTTGGTATTGGTAATATGAGCCAGGTTAACTCTATGGTATCCAATGTAAATAATGCATTTGGTATTCCGAAGGTAGTGGTTGGTGTGTTCCTTGTGGTTGCTGTTGGTGCAGTAGTTATCGGTGGTTTAAAGAGAGTTGCGAACATCACGGAGAAGCTGGTGCCATTCATGGTTGTGGTATATTTCATTGGAGCAATTGTTATTATCATAATGCATGGGTCAATGATTCCGGCGATTTTTGTTTCAATCTTTAAGGGTGCATTCGCAATGAAGTCTGTAGCCGGTGGTATTGTTGGTTCCGGTATTGCACTTGCCATGAAGATGGGATTTAAGAGAGGTGTATTCTCTAATGAAGCAGGTCTTGGCTCCTCCGTTATGGTTCATTCCAGCTCCAATGTTAAGGAACCGGTTCGTCAGGGCATGTGGGGTATCTTTGAGGTATTTGCAGATACAATCATCGTGTGTACATTAACGGCTCTGGTTATTCTTGGTTCGGGAGCTATTAATCTTTCTACCGGTCTTGCAGATGAAGCGATTCTTACTCAGATCGATGGTTCATCCAACTTGATGAGCTATGCATTTGGTCAGGCATTTGGTCCTGTAGGATCCATGTTTATTGCTATTGCAATTTTACTTTTCGCATATTCAACCGTGCTTGGATGGAGTCATTATGGTTCTACAGCATGCCGGTACTTATTTGGTGACAAGGCAGTTATACCTTATCGAGTAATCTTCGTTGCGATTGTATTCGCAGGTTCTGTAATGACTGCACAGCTTGCATGGGATATCTCAGACACCTTTAACGGTCTTATGATGATTCCGAACTTGATTGGTGTTCTTGTTCTTTCACCACAGGTGGCAGCATGCACGAAGAACTACATAGCTCGTCGTCTTAAGAATGAAAATGTTGAACCGATGCTTTCAATCTTCCCGGATGTTCAGGCGGAACAGGCCAAAGATTTAGACTAAATCGAGAATTTGTGTAAATTTTTTAGGAGAGCCCGCGGCAATCTTATATTTTCAAAAGCAGGTGCGCTAAACATTCCGAAGAGCCTCTGAGACGAAGAAAATGCTTGCAAAACGAGGCAAGCATTTTCTTCAGAGTCCCTTCTCCATAGCACACAATGCTTTTGCAAATATAAGATTGCCGCGGGCTCATTTACATTTATCCAAATTCCTGTGACAGCTTATCGATTCGATGATTCTTTGGGATAAGGATCAATTGAATCCAGAAGCATATCATAATTTCATATTGTGAAAGCATGAAAAGAATCCCGGATTATAATTTACCAGAAAGAGCATTTTGCGCTTAGAGGCTCTTCGGAATGCTTAGCGCATCTGCGAGAGAGGGTAATTATAATCCGGGATTCTATATTTTTCTTGCACACATTGAAATTAATGTATGACATTATTTTGAAAAAAGTGCTAACATAAAGATGATGGCTATTGGGGTATTCGAAAAGGAGTGTTTTATGATCAAATATCTAAAAAAGTATTGGGGTTATGCGTTGCTGGCACCTCTCTTTATGACGGGTGAGGTGTTTATGGATCTGCTGCAGCCTCGATTGATGAGAGAAATTATCGATGAGGGGGTACTTGGACTTTCGAATAATAATGTAGGTGATTTATCCCTTGTTTTTCACACAGGGTTACTAATGATTCTATGTGTGGCGGTTGGCGGTTTCTGTGGTGTTATGTCGGGAGTCTTTGGAAATTTATGCAGTCAGAATTTTGGAAACGATATTCGTAAAAACACTTTTAAAAAAATCATGTCACTTTCTCTTGAACAGACGGATGACTTTACTACGGGATCATTGATTACGCGTGTGACAAATGATGTCACTCAGGTGCAGAATTTTGTGACGCAATGTATTCGTGGATTTGTGCGAACTTTTTTGCTTTTTGCCGGCGGTATCGTCAGTATGCTCATGCTTGACCTGAGTTTTGGCGTGGTGGTAACCTGTGCTTTACCCGTAATTCTATTTTTTGTGGTATTTTTTCTGTCAAAGGCAAATCCGGTCTTTGGTGTATTACAATCAAAGTTGGATAAAATGAACAACGTCATTGAGGAAAATGTGAATGGTGCCCGCGTGGTTAAGGCTAATGTGAATGAAGGATACGAACAGGAACGTTTTGGGAAGTCCAATGCAGATTTGGTGGATACACAGTTGAAAGTATTGATTCTTTTTTCTTATATGACTCCATTGATGAACATTGTCCTGAATATTTCTATTGTGGCGATTATTAAAGTGGGTGCTATTCGCGTAAGTGCGGGTGCTGTGACGCCGGGAGTCGTCATGGCTGCGATTACATATTTATCACAGATTCTTAATGCTGTTATGAGAATGGCCATGATTTTTCAGACGATTTCTCGTGGTATGGCATCCTGGAAACGTATCCGGGAGGTGCTTCAGTGTGATCCGGTTATTGTATCCGGCATGTATAGGGATGACCAGGAAAAGCCTGATGACAGGATAGAGGAAAATGTGGAAGCGAATAGAAAAGACGCCCAAAGGGGGCTGGTTGAGTTTAGAGATGTATCCTTTGCGTATCCGGAATCAAGGGGTGAACTGGTGCTTAATCATATTAATCTTACAATTCGTCCGGGTGAGACTTTTGCGATTCTTGGTGCGACCGGAAGTGGTAAATCAAGTCTGGTCAGTCTGATTCCGCGTTTTTATGATGTGACAGAAGGAGAAGTGCTGGTTGATGGGCATAATGTCAAGGAATATGATTTAACAACACTTCGCCATAAAGTTTCCATAGCGCTTCAAAAGAGTGAAATTTTTAGTACAACGATTGGTGAGAATATTTTATGGGGAAATGCGGATGCAAGTTCAGAGGAGGTAGAAAAAGCAGCTATAATCGCACAGGCCATGGAATTTATTCAAAGTAAGGCTGAGGGCATGGATACACCGATTGCAGAAAAAGGCATGAGCCTCTCGGGCGGACAGAAACAACGTCTGGCTATCAGCCGTGCCGTCCTTAAGAAATCAGAAATTTTGATTTTGGACGATACGACCAGCGCCCTGGATTTAAAAACGGAGGCGAATCTTTATGAAATGCTCAATAAGGAATGTGCTGATGTGACGAAGATTATTATCGCACAGCGTATTGCCTCGGTGCAAAATGCTGATCGTATTGCAATTCTTGAAAATGGCAGGATTGCTGCCTGTGATTCTCATGAAAATCTTCTTAAGACTAGTGAGATATACCGGGACATCTGTAAATCCCAGTTAAAGGTGGGAGGTGATGAACATGGCAGAAAATAGACAGACGGAGCTGAATAATTACAAAATTCCGGGTATGCGTGGACCACGGAATGCTGTACGTGGGGTAGAGAAAGCAAAAGACGGTTCGAAAACGTTGAAGCGACTTCTGATGTATTTTTCCTCTGAAAAAAGGATGCTGTCAGGGTTATTTCTTGCGGTGGTTTTAGTGTCAATTAGTACAGTTCTCGCACCCGGTTTACAAAGCAGGGCGATTGATTTGATTTCAATACAACAGTTTGGTCAGTTGGAAAACATCTTACTGATGATGTTGGGCCTTTATATTTTTCATTGTTTTTTTACTTTTGCACAAAGCATTTTAAGCGCGAAACTGAGTCAGAAAATCGTTCAGCGTATGCGCAATGACCTGTTTGAGAAAATAGTGAACTTACCAATCAAATACATTGATACACATTCTCATGGAGATATCATGAGCCGAATGACCAATGATGTGGAGAATATTTCAAATACAATTTCCCAGTCATTATGCTCACTGATTTCCGGAATTCTTACAATTATCGGAACCGTTATTATGATGGTCTACTATTGTTGGCAACTGGCAATTCTTTCTTGTGCTACGGTTCTGTTAACTGTGACGGCAACGAAATTGTTATCGAAGGCAATGAGAACGTTCTATCGCAGGCGTCAGGTGCTGTTGGGTTCGCTTAATGGAACTGTGGAGGAGATGGTGAATGGTTACCGCACAGTGGTTGCATATCATCGTCAAAGTCAGGTGATTGACGAGTTTGATCGAACCTCCGACGAATTGACCAAAGCAGGAATTTTTGCAGAGATATTAGGTGGTTCCATGGGACCGGTCATGAATTTTATCAATAATGTTGGATTTGTGATTATTGCAGCTTTTGGCGGTTATTATGCAATTCATGGCATCATTTCCATTGGTGTAATCTCAGCGTTTATTGTATATGCGAAACAGTTCGGTCGCCCGATTGATGAGCTTGCACAGGTGTATGGTCAGATACAGACAGCCATCGCCGGTGCTGAACGGGTTTTTGAAATTATGGATGAACCATCGGAGGATAAGTCCGGCAGCCGGACGATGGATGGAGCGAGGGGCGTTCTTACATTTGAAGATGTTCGTTTTTCCTATGTGCCGGGAAAAGAAATCCTGCATGGTTTCAATCTGAAGGTTAATGCCGGTCAGAAAGTTGCCCTGGTAGGTTCTACAGGCAGCGGAAAAACGACGGTGGTAAACTTGTTAATGCGATTTTACGATGTTGACAGTGGAACAATCCGAATTGATGGTGTGGATATCAAAGATATTGCTCTGGATAATTTGCGAAAGAATACAGCAATTGTTCTACAAGACACGATTTTGTTTTCGGACACAGTCAAGAATAATATTATGTATTCCAATCGGGATGCAGATGAGGAGGCATTGGAAAATGCGGCGGGGATGAGTAACAGTTTATCAATGATCCGTCATTTGAAAGAAGGTTTTGATACGGTACTTGTGGGTGGCGGAATGAACATCTCACAGGGACAAAGACAGCTCCTGGCCATAGCAAGAGCCTTTTTAGCTGATCCTAAGGTGTTGATTCTGGATGAGGCAACCTCCAGTGTTGATACAAGAACAGAAAAACATATTCAAAATGCAATGATCCAACTTATGAAGAATCGGACCAGTTTAATTATCGCTCACCGTATTTCAACCATTCAGGATGCGGATTGTATCGTAGTCATGGATCAGGGACGGATTGCAGAAATTGGAACACATGATGATCTTATGGCAGGAAAAGGAAAGTATTATGAACTGTATATGACGCAGTTCGCGGGAAATGCGACGTGATGAAATTTCTGATATGTTTTATTTAACCTGCGCCATTCATAATAAAACAGACAAATAAAAAACAGTGACAAAATACTATATTGTCACTGTTTGGGAAATTATTGTGCATACCTAGGCGGATTTTTGGTTTATTTTTCCATATGCTCCAGTGCGGCCTTAATAAAGCCCTTGAATAAAGGATGCGGTTTATTCGGTCTGGATTTGAATTCCGGATGTGCCTGTGTGGCAATGAACCATGGGTGAGAAGGAATCTCTATCATCTCAACGATTCTTCCGTCCGGAGAGATACCGGAGAGCTTCATGCCGGCCTCGGTGAGGGCGGTACGATAATCGTTGTTGACCTCGTAACGGTGTCTGTGACGCTCTGTAATGGTTTCAGTGCCATACAATGTGTAAGCCTTGGAAGTCCGGTCAAGGACACATGGGTAGGACCCCAGTCTTAAGGTTCCGCCAATGTCATCGATACCTTCCTGATCCGGCATAAGATGAATCACCGGATGGGTTGTGGCATGATCTAATTCCACGCTGTGTGCGTCGGTATACCCGATCACGTGTCTTGCAAATTCTACAATGGATAACTGCATTCCGAGGCAAAGACCTAAGAATGGAATATTATTCTCTCTTGCATAGCGAATCGCTGAAATCTTTCCTTCAATACCGCGGTTTCCAAAACCACCCGGGACAAGGATTCCGTCTACGTTGGATAACATTTCGGCAACATTTTCATCGTTCACGGTTTCGGAATCTACCCATTTGATCTGAACTTCGGCAAGGTTGGCAACACCGCCGTGCTTTAATGCCTCTACAACACTGATATATGCATCATGTAACTGAATATATTTTCCTACTAAGGCAACGGATACGGACTTGGTTGGGTTCTTCCATGCAACGCACATTTCTTCCCATTCCTTAAGATCCGGTTCAGGACAAGGAAGATTCAAACACTCACAGGCAACCTGTGCAAGGTGTTCTTTTTCCATGGCGAGAGGTGCTTCATACAGAATATCTACGTCCAGATTCTGCAATACGTGGCTGCTTGGCACGTTACAGAAGAGAGCAATCTTGTCCTTAATCTGCTGATCCAATGGCTGCTCGGAACGACATACGATGATGTCCGGCTGGATTCCCATTCCCTGTAATTCCTTAACACTTGCCTGGGTTGGCTTGGTCTTCATTTCACCGGAAGAACGAAGATATGGAATCAAAGTAACATGGATGAGAATAGCATTTTCACGACCTGCCTCATGCTGGAACTGGCGGATTGCCTCAAGAAATGGCTGGCTTTCGATATCGCCTACCGTACCGCCAACTTCGATAATGGCAATCTTGGTTTCTTCAGTAGAATAGTCGCGGAAGAAACGGCTCTTGATTTCGTTGGTGATATGAGGGATAACCTGGACAGTACCTCCGCCAAAATCGCCGCGTCGTTCTTTCGTCAGAACGGACCAGTATACTTTTCCGGAGGTGACATTGGATTTTTTAGAAAGACTTTCATCGATAAAACGCTCGTAGTGACCAAGATCGAGATCGGTTTCGGCACCGTCATCGGTAACGAATACTTCACCGTGCTGAATAGGGTTCATCGTTCCCGGATCTACATTGATATAGGGATCAAATTTCTGCATGGTCACTGAGAAACCACGTGATTTTAACAAGCGTCCGAGAGATGCTGCGGTAATACCTTTGCCGAGACCGGACACGACACCGCCTGTAACAAAAACATATTTAACAGACATATTTCTCCTCCTTCAAGTATATATTAAAATTAGTATATTCAAAAAACAAATATAATTCGCTATTATAAACGAAATGTTTGTGATTTTCAAATGATATTGGCAGATACGAAAAAAAAATATTTCAAACTTAAAGCTGAGGTAATTATAACCTGTTTTGGCTTAATTTTCTTAAGAAAAATTTAATAATTGTGTTCAAATTTTCACATTCTATATATTGATTTATGTATTTGATTCAAAGTATAATAGGGAGGAAAAATTTGGAGAAAGGCAGATGGGTGTGATGGATAATAGAACTCCTAATAATAATAAACAAAATAATAATGGTAAAGGACCGAAAATGGGACAGACCTTGATTGTTATCACCATTGCGTTTGTGGTAACGATTCTTGGGATGACGGCATTTACCAATCTCTTTTATGGTTCCACCATGAGAAAGGTTACTTATACCGAATTCCTTGAGCTGATTGATAAGGATGCAATCGATAATGTAAAGTACGATTCTGAACGTATCGTGATTATTCCGAAGGATCAGCCTATTGAGGGAATCGAGTTTCAGTATTATACGGGTTACGCAGAGGATTTGACCAAGACTACGGAACGTTTGGAAGCAAAGGGTATTCCTGTGGATGCCTATATCCCGGATACGAATTCTTCGATTATTGATTTTATCATGATGTATATTGTTCCGTTTATCTTTATATACTTCATGTTTTCTTTTGTATTCCGCAAGCTTTCCAAGGGTGGCGGAATGATGGGAAGTGTTGGCAAGAGTACAGCCAAGATGTATATGGAAAAACAGACCGGTGTTACCTTCAAGGATGTAGCGGGACAGGATGAAGCGAAGGAATCCATGACGGAAATTGTGGACTTCCTTCATAATCCGGATAAGTATTCCAAGATTGGCGCGAAGTTGCCGAAGGGTGCGCTTCTTGTAGGACCTCCGGGAACCGGTAAGACCCTTTTGGCGAAAGCGGTGGCCGGAGAGGCAAAGGTTCCGTTCTTCTCTTTATCCGGTTCTGATTTCGTAGAAATGTTCGTGGGTGTGGGTGCATCCCGTGTTCGTGATCTTTTTAAGCAGGCACAGAATTCAGCGCCATGTATTATTTTCATTGATGAGATTGATGCCATCGGTAAATCCCGTGATTCGCGTTATGGCGGTGGTAATGATGAACGTGAGCAGACCTTGAATCAGCTGCTTGCGGAGATGGATGGTTTTGATACCTCTAAGGGTATCTTTATTCTGGCGGCAACCAATCGTCCGGATGTGTTGGATAAGGCTCTTCTTCGTCCGGGTCGTCTGGATCGAAGAATTATTGTTGATAAGCCGGATCTTAAGGGAAGAATTGAGACACTTAAGGTTCATTCTAAGGATGTTTTAATGGATGACACCGTTGATCTTGAGGCAATTGCTATGGCTACCTCAGGCGCAGTTGGTTCGGATCTGGCCAATATGATTAATGAGGCTGCGATTAATGCAGTTAAGGAAGGCAGAAATGTTGTATCACAGAAGGATCTTTTCGAATCTGTAGAAGTGGTTATAGCCGGTAAGGAAAAGAAGGATCGAATTCTTAGTAAGGAAGAGAAGAAGACCGTTGCTTATCATGAGGTGGGTCATGCACTTATTACCTGTCTTAAGAAGAACGCTGAGCCGGTTCAGAAGATTACCATTGTACCTAGAACCATGGGCTCTCTTGGTTATGTAATGCAGGTTCCGGAGGAAGAGAAGTACTTAATGACCAAGGATGAATTGCTTACTCGAATTGTTACCCTCTTTGGCGGACGTGCATCCGAGGAACTGGTATTTGATACCGTTACCACGGGAGCATCCAATGATATTGAAAAAGCAACCTCTCTTGCAAGATCAATGATTACACAGTATGGTATGTCGGAGAATTTTGGACTGATGGGGCTTGAAACCGTCGAAGACCGTTATCTGGATGCCCATGCAAGATTAAACTGTTCGGATGTGACAGCGGCTCAGATCGATGAGGAAGTAAAGAAGCTTCTCAAGACTTGTTATGAGGAAGCAAAGCAGCTTCTGGCAGAAAATAGAGATGTTCTGGATAAGATTGCAGATTATCTTTTTGAAAAAGAAACGATTACCGGTAAGGAATTTATGCGTATTTACAATGAAGTTAAGGGAATTGTTACCGAAGAAAATCAGGATGAGAGCGTTTTAGGGAACAAGGATGAGTCAGACATTTAATATTGAGGAAGAATTAAAAAAACTCCCGGGTAAACCGGGAGTATATATTATGCACGATAAGACGGATGAAATTATCTACGTAGGTAAGGCCATCAGTCTTAAGAATCGTGTGCGGCAATATTTTCAGAGTAGTCGCAATAAGTCCTCTAAAATCGTCAAGATGGTGGAACATATTGACCATTTTGAATATATTATTACAGATTCAGAATTGGAAGCACTGGTGCTGGAGTGTAATCTCATCAAGGAACACAGACCGAAGTATAACACCATGCTCAAGGATGATAAGTCCTATCCTTATATCAAGGTAACCGTGGGGGAGGATTATCCGAGAATCCTTTTTGCACGACAGATGAAACGCGACAAGGCGAAGTATTTCGGACCATATACCAGCGTGAGTGCAGTGAAGGATACGATTGAGCTGTTGCGTAAGATTTATCAGATTCGCACCTGTAATCGCACATTACCCCGTGATATCGGTCTGGAGAGACCCTGTCTGAACTATCACATTAAACAGTGTAAAGCCCCGTGTCAGGGATATATTTCCAAAGAAGAGTACAATGATTCGGTTAAGAAAGCCCTGGAATTCCTTAACGGAAATTATCATGGGGTTATTGCCATGCTGACGGAACGTATGAAGACAGCTGCAGAGCAGATGGAGTTCGAGGAAGCAGCGGAATACCGCGATCTTTTGGCCAGCGTGAAACAGATTGCACAAAAGCAGAAGATTACTAATTCTGATATGGAGAATAAGGATGTCATTGCCTGTGCCATGGAAGGTGAAGATGCAGTGATTCAGGTTTTCTTCGTGCGGGATGGAAAGCTTATGGGCAGAGAACATTTTCATATGAATATGGCTTTGGAAGATGAACGTGGTAAGATCGTCACCGGTTTCATTAAGGAATATTACGGAGGAACACCATTTATTCCTGCGCGAATCGTGGTGCAGGATGAGCTGGAGGATGCGGAGGTTCTTGCCAGCTGGTTAACCCAGCGCAGGGGGCAGAAGGTTCACATCGAAGTTCCGAAACGGGGACAGAAAGAGAAGATGGTAGAGCTTGCCCAGAAGAATGCCCAGATGGTTCTGGATCAGGATCTGGAGCGTATCCGTCGTGAAAATGAGCGTACTCTTGGAGCTATGGCGGAAATTGCAAGAATTTTGGAATTGCCGGAATTAAAGCGGGTGGAGGCCTTTGATATTTCGAATATCAGTGGTATGGAATCCGTGGGCTCCATGGTTGTATTTGAAAATGGTAAGCCGAAACGTACGGATTACCGACGCTTTAAGATTAAGTATGTGAAGGGACCCAACGATTATGCCAGTATGGAGGAAGTGTTGACGAGACGGTTCCTTCATGGAGAAAATGAAAAGGAAACAGGTGACCGAACCAGTTTTAGTATCTATCCGGATCTTATTATGATGGATGGTGGAAGGGGGCAGGTTAATATTGCGCTGGGAGTGCTTGAACGGTTAAAAATCAATATCCCGGTGTGTGGCATGGTAAAGGACGATAATCACCGTACGAGAGGGTTGTATTTCAACAATGTAGAGGTACCGCTTAATACTCACGGGGAAGGATTCAAGTTAATCACTCGTGTACAGGACGAGGCCCATCGTTTTGCTATTGAATATCACCGAAGTCTCCGTGGTAAGACACAGGTCAAGTCGGTGCTGGATGAGATACAGGGTGTGGGCCCGGCCAGACGCAAGGCTTTGATGAAGTATTTTATGGATATCGAGGCAATTAAGAAAGCAGAAGTGGGGGAACTTACGAAGGTGGATGGCATCACGGAAAATATTGCGAAGAATATTTATAATTACTTTCACTGATTGGTAAAGTATGTTATGATATTAATATATATTGTTCGGAGGATGTAGTATGGATCAGGTGGAATTAACTCAAGTCATTGAGAAAATGGGGTTGAAGAATCGAACCCCTCAGATCGCGGTGGATAATATTTTTCTCCATATTCCGGAGATTAATCGTCCGGCGCTTCAGCTTTCCGGATTCTACGATCATTTTGATAATGACCGTATGCAGATTATTGGTAATGTGGAATATGCATATTTGTCTACCTTAGATGAAGAGACAAGGAGGCTTCGTTATATTCAGCTTTTGTCCAGCAATATTCCATGTCTGGTATTCTGCCGTGGTCTTGAGCCGGAACAGATGCTTTTGGAAATTGCATTAAAGTATAGTGTACCGATTTTACAATATCATGAAACAACGTCTTCTTTTATGGCAGAGGCGATTCGCTGGTTGAAGGTACAACTGGCACCAACCATCACAATACATGGCGTGTTGGTTGATGTGTATGGTGAAGGCGTATTGATTATGGGTGAAAGTGGCGTTGGTAAATCTGAGGCGGCTTTGGAACTTATCAAGAGAGGCCATCGTCTGGTGTCGGATGATGCCGTTCAGATCAGTAAAGTAAGTGATGCTACATTAATCGGTACTGCGCCGGATATTACCAGACATTTTATCGAGCTTCGAGGCATAGGTATAGTAGATGTAAAGACACTCTTCGGTGTGCAGAGTGTTAAGGAAACCCAGACGATTAATATGGTGGTGAAACTGGAAGAGTGGAGCAAGGATAAGGAATATGACCGCCTTGGCTTGGAGGATGAATATACGGAATTTCTTGGCAATAAGGTGGTATGTATGACCGTTCCGATTCGCCCGGGTCGTAATATTGCTATTATTGTGGAGTCTGCTGCAGTTAACTTCCGTCAGAAACAGATGGGATATAATGCAGCACAGGAACTTTACAACCGTGTTCAGCAGAACCTTGCCAATAAGAAAATGGGGAATTAATATCGTATAACGAAGGATGGAAATAGAATGAAAGATATCTGTTTTGGTGTAGATGTGGGAGGAACCACGGTTAAGATGGGATTGTTCGAGACCGGGGGAAGACTCCTTAATAGTTTCGAGATCGTCACCCGCAAGGAAGATCATGGAAAGAACGTTCTTCCGGACATTGCACAGGCGATTGAAAAGGAATTGAATGAACAAAATATCAGTAAGGAACGTGTTGCCGGTATTGGTATTGGAGTTCCGGGTCCGGTGCTGGATGATGGTACGGTGAACAAATGCGTAAATATTGGCTGGGACGTTATTAATATTGCAAAAGAATTGGGCAATCTTACCGGACTTAAGGTTAAGGTTGGAAATGATGCTACCGTGGCGGCGCTTGGTGAAGCATGGCAGGGTGGCGGAAAAGGTTATGGCAGCATGGCGATGTTTACACTTGGAACCGGTGTCGGCGGAGGCATTATCGTAAATGGTAAGCCGGTGAACGGCTGCAGGGGTGCCGGCGGTGAAGTTGGGCATATGTTTGTTGTATATGATGAGGAAGAAACTTGTAACTGCGGCAAAAAAGGCTGCCTCGAGCAGGTTGCTTCGGCTACCGGTATCGTGCGGATGGCACGCCGGATGATGGCGCAGGCCACAGAGACAACAAAACTTACGAAGTATGAAGATCTTACGGCAAAGAATGTACTGGATGAAGCCAAGAACGGGGATGCTGTGGCAATGCAGGTGTTGGAGAATCTTGGTAAGTACCTTGGTATTGCTATGGCCCATACGGCCTGTGTGGTAGACCCGGAGGTATTTGTTCTGGGTGGTGGTGTTTCGAAAGCAGGAAAGATTCTGATTGATGTTGTGGAAAAAAATTATCGTCAGTATGCGTTCCATGCAAGCCGTGAGGCGAAGATTACGCTGGCTACACTGGGGAATGATGCCGGAATGTATGGTGCAGCCAGATTAGTAATTGAAGAATAGAAAATGATATTGAAACGATTATATAAGATTGGGTAGGTTGATTCATGGGTCAGGACATACGTGAAAAATTGGTAGCGCTTGTAGGTGAGGACAATGTTCTCATCAATGAGCCGATGAAAAAACATACAACATTTCGCATTGGAGGAGTAGCAGATTATTTTGTTACTCCTTGTAGTATTTTAGAAGTACGTGAGGTTATAAAACTGTGCAGACAAGAAAATGTTCCCTATTATCTGATGGGAAACGGCAGTAATCTTCTGGTCAGCGATGAGGGCTATCGTGGCGTGATTGTGCAGTTGTATGATAAATTTAATCAGGTGGAATGGAACGAAAACAAAGCGGTGGTGATGGCAGGATGTCTGTTATCTAGCTTTGGCAATGAAGCGGCAAGACGGTCTCTTACCGGATTTGAATTTGCCACCGGTATCCCGGGAACCATGGGCGGTGCTGTGACGATGAATGCGGGGGCTTATGGAGGAGAAATGAAAGATTGCCTCCTTCGTGTCCGTATGATGGATCAGGATGGCAGGGATCGCTGGTATGATAAGGAAGAATTGCAGCTGGGTTATCGCACCAGTATTGCAGCTACCGAAAACCTTGTGGTGCTGGAAGCTGAGATTGAATTAGTTAAGGGTGATCCGACGGCAATCAAGAACAAACTGTCAGAATTATCTCTGGCAAGAAGAAGCAAACAACCTCTGGAATATCCCAGTGCAGGAAGTACATTTAAACGGCCGGAAGGGTATTTTGCAGGTCAATTGATTCAAGATGCCGGATTCAAAGGGATGGTACATGGCGGCGCCATGGTGTCGGATAAACATTCGGGATTTGTAATCAATAAGGATAATGCTACGGCTAAGGATGTGCTGGAACTGATACAGATGGTTCAGGAGGGCGTCTTTAGGCAATTTGGCGTACATTTGGAGATGGAAGTAAAAAAGCTTGGTGATTTTTAGTATTGACTTGCCGAATTGTTAAGGTTATAACTAATATTGTGCCAGGAGTGAAAGATACAAGCTTCATTAGTGGAGGACGATGTTATGAGAATGGTCATTGTTACGGGATTATCCGGTGCAGGTATGAGTACTGCGCTTAATATGTTGGAAGATATGGGATATTACTGCGTAGATAATATGCCAATCTCTCTGATTATGAAGTTTGCAGAGCTGGTATACAGCCAGGAGGAAAGCAACAATAATGTTGCTCTGGGTGTGGATATTCGAAGCGGTAAGGGCTTGGAGGAATTGGCCAATGTCCTGGAAAATCTCATAAATAATCGATATTATTATGAGATTTTATTCCTGGATGCCAGTGATGAGGTTCTTCTAAAGCGTTATAAGGAGTCCCGAAGGAGTCATCCTTTGGCCAAAACAGACCGTATTGACAAAGGTATTTCGCTGGAAAGAAAACGTCTGGAGTTCTTAAAGAAGCAGGCGGATTATATTATTGATACCTCAACACTTCTGACAAGGGAACTAAAGCAGGAATTGGAAAAAATATTTGTTTTGGATGAGAAGTTTTCGAACCTCATGATTACGGTATTGTCCTTTGGATTCAAGTATGGAATACCCAGTGATGCAGATCTGCTCTTTGATGTGCGTTTTCTGCCGAATCCTTATTATATCGAGGAACTAAGACCGCTTACAGGCAACGATGAAGCCATTCAGAAGTACGTTATGGGATCTGATGCGGCGGTACAGTTTCTGAACAAATTAGTGGATATGGTAAAGTTCCTGATTCCGAACTATATCTTAGAGGGAAAGAATCAATTGGTTATTGCCGTGGGATGTACCGGAGGAAAGCATCGTTCGGTTACATTGGCAAATGAATTATATAAAGCGCTGGATGGCAATGATTATGGTGTTAAGATTGAACATCGTGATATTGACAAAGATGCGGCGCGAAAGAAATAATACAGTTTAATGAAGCTGGCATGGAGGAAGGGTAATGTCATTTTCATCAAATGTTAAGGATGAGATATCCAGGCAGATCAGTTCGGCAAGACATTGTCAGATTGCTGAGCTTGCTGCGATTTTTAATATGTGTGGAAGCGTCATGATATCGGAAAATGAACGTTATTCCATTAAAATTGTGACAGAAAATGTGATTGTTGCACGTAAGTTTTATAAATTACTGAAACGGGCTTTTGAGGTGAATGCAGAGATTACCATTCGTGCCAATAACAGGCTGAATAAAAGTAATCGATACACCGTCATAATAAGAAAGAATGATAGTGCAATCCGGATATTGAAGGCATTTCGTATCTTGAATGAGAATATGGAAATTGCAGATGATATGCTGGTGGGAGATGTTATTACACAACAATCCTGTTGTAAAAGGGCATTTATTCGAGGAGCATTTCTGGCAGGAGGCTCCATAAGTGATCCGAATAAATTCTATCATTATGAAATCGTATGTGATAGTGAAAGCAAAGCCATGAGACTGAGGGACATGATTAATACATTCGAGCTGGATGCCAAGGTGGTAAACCGTAAGAAGAGTTTTGTGGTATACATCAAAGAAGGTACACAGATTGTTGAAATTCTTAATGTAATGGAAG
Source organism: Lachnospiraceae bacterium (assembly GCA_051877855.1). Lineage (GTDB taxonomy): Bacteria > Bacillota > Clostridia > Lachnospirales > Lachnospiraceae > MGBC120314. The sequence continues at coordinate 40,262 of JBJEJH010000010.1, forward strand.
CCCATGTCTCCCTGATGGATCTTGAGAATGTCCGGATACTTAAAGAAGTCCGAAATGATGTGAATCGCAGGGTGAACTGTGAGACGGCCAATCTTAATAAGACGGTGGCCGCAGCGATAAAACAGATAAAGGATATTGAATATATCCGGGATACCGTAGGCCTAAGTGCGTTGAAGGAAGAACTGGAAGAAATGGCCCGGGTGCGATTAGAACATCCGGATACGCCGTTGAAAGAACTGGGAGAATTCCTGAGTGAACCGGTAGGCAAATCCGGTGTAAACCACCGATTAAAAAAGATAAGTGAGATTGCAGAAAACCTTAGAGAAAGCAAGGAGGGATAAATATGATTTCAAGAGACATTCAGGTTAAGATTAAGTCCGGGTTGGAGACAAGACCGGTGGCATTGCTTGTGCAGGTTGCCAGTCAGTATGACAGCAAGATTTATGTAGAGAACAATTCCGGAAAATTTAACGCAAAGAGTATTATGGGAATGATGACACTGGGTCTGTGTGAAGGCGATAATATTAAGGTTACCGCCGAGGGAGAAGACGAAGAAAAAGCTGTTGCGGATATTGAAGAATATTTAAGCGGCAGAAAATAAGATGAAAATAGAATATTGAAAGAAAAGATTAAATAAAAAACACGAGATTGGATTGAAGTAATCCGGTCTCGTGTTTTTTGACTTGATATTAAGAAATATTGTGGATTAGTCCGCTTCTTCCAAAGACTTGGCGTAATCGTCAATGATGTAGGTCAATACAGACGCCATACCGACAAATTCACATCCGTAGAGGTATTCATCATTTTCTAACGGAATACAGCGGATAATCTTAACAACACAGTAGAGTTTGTCTTCGGCGTCACCCAGTTGAAGTGCGGCATTAAAATAGTAATCCAGAGGAATGATATCCTTGGAATGAAACCCAATTCCGTGCTTAGAAATATCCACTACCGTAATCGGTGCTGTCAGAGGACCTACGGTGACATGGTTCTGCTTAAAAAGATTTGATACATTTAATTCAAGATTAGCCTTAAGGCGCTTGCTTCGACGATGTTCGTCCATATGATAACCCTCCGTAGAATGTAATCTTAACGTAACTTATAATATATCTCTATGATACACTTTAATGTGAAAATATGCAAGAAGAGTTTGTGTTTTTGCAAGGTTATTGGTGATTTTGTCAGTTGATTTATTCAGGGTGGTGTTATATAATTTTTAATATGTGGGATTTTGATGAATCTCCAGATAAAATGCACAAAAAGGATGGGTGTAAGACGATGGAAGAATTTAAGCTATTGTATGAAGGTAAAGTCAGAGAAGTATATGATATTGGTGAGCATCTTGTTATTGCGGCTACAGACCGTATCTCTGCATTTGATCATATTCTTAAGAACAAGGTGACGGATAAGGGTGCAATCCTGACACAGATGTCCAAGTTCTGGTTTGACTTCACTAAGGATATCGTTCCGAATCATATGGTTTCGGTGGATACCAAGGATATGCCGGAGTTTTTCAGAACAGAGCGTTTCCAGGGAAATACAATGATGTGTAAGAAGCTTCAGATGCTTCCGGTTGAATGCATCGTTCGTGGATATATTACTGGTAGTGGCTGGGCAAGTTACCAGAAGGAAGGTAAGGTTTGTGGTATTGCACTTCCGGAAGGTCTCAAGGAGTCTGAGAAGCTGGCAGAGCCGATCTACACACCAAGTACCAAGGCTGAGATCGGCGATCATGACGAGAATATCTCCTTTGAGCAGAGTATTGACGTATTAGAGAAGAAGTTCCCGGGTAAGGGTAAGGAATATGCAGAAAAGATTCGTGATTACACGATTGCACTTTACAAGAAGTGTGCTGAGTATGCGCTTAGCAAGGGTATTATCATTGCAGATACGAAGTTTGAATTTGGTTTGGATGAGAATGGTGAAGTGGTTATCGGTGATGAAATGCTTACACCGGACAGCTCGCGTTTCTGGCCATTAGAAGGATACAAGGTAGGTCAGGGGCAGCCTTCTTTTGATAAGCAGTTCGTAAGAGACTGGTTGAAGGCTAATCCGGATAGTGATTATCTTCTTCCGGAAGAGGTTGTGACCAAGACCGTTGATAAGTATAAGGAAGCTTATTTATTATTAACAGGTAAAGAATTTTCAAAGTAACTTGTTTTTGCGCAGACTTAAAACGGAGACATAAAAGATGGAAGAATTTAATACTAAAAATTTGCTGGAAGATGAGATCCATGAAGAGTGTGGAGTGTTTGGAGTATATGATTTTGACGGAAATGATGTATCCTCCACGATTTACTATGGTTTGTACGCACTTCAGCACAGAGGACAGGAAAGTTGTGGTATTGCGGTAAGTGATACAGAGGGACCCAAGGGTCTTGTAATATCTCACAGAGATATGGGTTTGGTCAATGAAGCATTTACACCGGAGATCTTAGAAAAGTTAAAGGGTAATATTGGTGTTGGCCATGTACGTTATTCGACGGCAGGAAGCAGTGTCCGTGAAAATGCACAGCCATTGGTTCTTAATTACGTTAAGGGAACTTTGGGATTGGCACACAATGGTAACCTGATCAATGCGTTGGAACTTCGCGATGAATTATCTTATACAGGTGCAATTTTCCAGACCACGATTGATTCGGAGGTTATTGCTTATCTGATTGCCCGTGAACGTATTCAGGTTTCTTCGGTTGAGGAAGCAGTGGCTAATGCGATGAAGAAGATTAAGGGGGCTTATTCTCTGATCGTTATGAGTCCTCGTAAGATGATTGGGGCAAGGGATCCCTTCGGATTTAAACCATTATGTATCGGTAAGAGAGATAATGCATTTTTCTTCTCATCAGAGACGTGTGCATTGGATGCGGTTGGTGCGGAGTTTGTTCGTGATGTGCTTCCGGGGGAGATTGTTACGATTTCACCGAATGGTATTGAGTCCAATATGTCTATGGCAACAGAAAAGCCGGCGCGATGTATCTTTGAATATATTTATTTTGCAAGAATGGACAGCAGGATTGACGGAATTAGTGTATTTAATTCCAGAATCATGGCAGGACGAATTCTGGCGAGGCTTCATCCGGTGGATGCAGATATCGTTGTGGGTGTTCCGGAGTCCGGTAACGCTGCGGCGTTGGGATATTCTATGGAATCCGGTATTCCGTATGGAATGGCATTTATGAAGAACAGTTACATTGGAAGAACCTTTATAAAGCCAAAACAGGCTCAGAGAGAGTCCAGTGTTAAGATTAAGCTGAATGCTATGCCGGAAGTTGTTCGAGGCAAGAGGGTAATCATGATTGATGACTCCATTGTTCGTGGTACAACCAGTGAACGTATTGTCCGATTGCTTAAGAATGCCGGTGCGAAAGAGGTTCATGTAAGAATCAGTTCACCGCCGTTCCTTCATCCATGTTACTTTGGAACGGATATCCCGTCCCATGACCAGCTGATTGCACACAATCATTCCGTTGATGAGATTTGTAAGATGATTGGTGCAGATTCATTGGGATATATGGATGTTGATTCACTGAGTGAAATGATTGGTGGCTGCAAGGAATATTGTGATGCCTGCTTCACAGGCAAATATCCGTTGGATCCACCAACACAAGATATTCGTGGTTCCTATGAAAAGTAATAATGAAAAACATTTTATGCGGAGGTAACAATAATGTACGATAAGTATCAGACACCACTTGCGGAGAGATATGCAAGTAAGGAGATGCAGTATATTTTCTCACCAGACAAGAAGTTCAGAACTTGGAGAAGACTTTGGATTGCTCTTGCTGAGTCAGAGAAGGAATTAGGACTTGATATTACACAGGAGCAGATTGATGAATTGAAGGCTCATGCAGATGATATCAATTATGAGGTAGCCAAGGAAAGAGAAAAGTTAGTTCGTCATGATGTTATGTCCCATGTATATGCTTATGGTGTTCAGTGTCCGAAGGCGAAGGGAATCATCCATCTTGGTGCAACTTCTTGTTATGTAGGCGATAATACCGATATTATTATCATGACCGAAGGACTCAAATTAGTACGTAAGAAGCTTGTTAATGTAATTAATGAGCTTGCAAAGTTTGCGGATAAGTATAAGGCACTGCCGACACTTGCCTTCACACATTTTCAACCTGCACAGCCGACAACCGTGGGTAAGAGGGCAACTCTTTGGATGAATGAATTAGTACTTGATTTGGAAGACTTGGATTATGTACTTTCGACAATGAAATTGTTAGGTTCTAAGGGTACAACCGGTACACAGGCAAGTTTCCTGGAATTATTTGATGGAGATCATGCAAAAATCCGTAAAATCGACAAAATGATTGCTCAGAAGATGGGCTTTACGGATTGTTATCCCGTATCGGGGCAGACCTATTCCAGAAAGGTGGACACAAGAGTACTTAACGTACTTGCAGGTATTGCAGCAAGTGCTCATAAGTTCTCGAATGATATCCGATTATTACAGCATCTTAAGGAAGTTGAGGAACCATTTGAAAAGAATCAGATTGGTTCTTCTGCAATGGCATACAAGAGAAATCCAATGCGTTGTGAGCGTATGGCGTCTCTTGCAGATTATGTAATGGTTGATGCATTGAATCCGGCAATTGTTTCATCGACCCAGTGGTTTGAAAGAACCTTGGATGATTCAGCCAATAAGAGATTATCTATTCCGGAAGGGTTCCTTGCGGTGGATGGTATTCTGGATCTTTATCTAAATGTTGTGGATGGACTCGTAGTATACGATAAGGTTATTACAAAACGTCTTATGTCTGAGCTTCCGTTTATGGCAACCGAGAACATCATGATGGATGCAGTTAAAGCAGGTGGTGACCGTCAGGAACTCCATGAGAAGATTCGTCAGCTTTCCATGGAAGCAGGAAAGAATGTTAAGGAGAAAGGTCTTGATAACAACCTTCTTGATTTGATTGCAGCAGATCCATCCTTTAATCTGACCAAGGAAGAACTGGAAAAGACCATGGATCCAAGCAAATATGTTGGACGTTCTAAAGAACAGGTGGAGGAATTCCTCGCTGAAGTAATCAATCCAATCCTTGAAGCATCAAAGGATGATCTTGGAATGACAGCAACCATTAATGTATAATTTAGAATATGATGAAATATATAGTAATTTATTTAATTTGTATCAATGCCGCCACATTTTTGATTTATGGAATTGACAAGTATAAGGCTGTTAAGAATCGGTGGCGTATTTCGGAAACAACGTTAATTATTGCGGCCTTAATTGGAGGCAGTGTAGGCGCCCTGGCCGGAATGAAGGTATTTCATCATAAGACCAGAAAAAAGAAATTTGTCATAGGCGTGCCGTTCATTCTGATTACACAGATTGTGGCGGTCGGAGTGGCAGTATCTTTTAGTGTGTAGATTTTCGTGGCACGTTTGCACGAAGTGTTCGCCGTAAATCCTGCCAAATGAGATAAAGTGTGTGAAGAATCAGTTATAGTTTCGCTATGACTGATTCTTTTTTTTATAAAATATTGAGTAATAAATGGAATTGGTGTATAATCACGTCTAAAAGACGAAAAATTTAGAATAATAGTTTGACAATATTTTGAGTCTTAAAACAATCTTATAACATTAATAAAACAGAAAAAGCGAGTGTTCAGGAGAAAAAAGATTATTATGGAAGGAACAAAAAAGAGAATGAAAACAGAAAAAATCCTAAAGAAACAAATTGTCACATGGCTTTGCATATTCTGTATGCTGGTATCGTCCTTCGGGAATCTGGCAGTTGTTTGGGCAGCAGAGGATGACCAAATGACAGAAAGTGTAAGCAGAGAAAAATCTGTGGACTGGATACTTTCCCGGATGGCAGAGGACGGAAGCTTCGGGGATGCAAGGCTCATTAACGATACCTGTGATGCGGCGGCATTCATGAAATTAACCGGGATGGATGTTTTGGAATCATCCGTGGAATGGATCACAGAAAAGGTTTCACAGACAGGAAATAATAATGACGTTCTTGCACGGGCATACATGGCATCCGGGAATACGGAATTTCTGACGGAGTTGTTACAGGGGCAGAATCCGGACGGTGGATTCGGCTTGACTAGGGACTTCATGAGTGACCCACTTGACAGCATGTTGGCACTAAATTGTCTGGCAGGGGATGTTGTACAGGGGATTTCTCATGAAGAAGAACTTTTCATGCTGTCGGGATATTTTACAGGCATACAAAACCCGGACGGCGGTTTCGGTTATACCGCAGACAGTGGTTCTGATTACGGACTCAGTATAAAAATTGCATTGGCAGCTGCTGCATGTGAGATTCAGGAAAAAAATCTACCGGGTGGGGAATGGACAAAGGCTCTGGAAAGCTATATTGAGACCAATGCCCCTTCCTATGACGAAAACTCTTTTTGGAATGCAGAATTCATGCTTTATCAGCTCATCAAAGAGAAAACTGCCCCAGAAGAAGGAATGGCATGGATCATGGAGCATCAGGAAGAAAACGGAAGTTTTGCCCATGACTTTGCAACAACTCTTTCTGCAGCATATCTCATGCAGGTTATGGAGAATCGCAATCGTCCATACTTTTATGGTGGGGAACTGGATACGTTACTGTCTTCGTATGTTCTGTATGACGGTTTTGCCACGGATATCACGGCAGATTCCACATTTAGTTATAAAACCAACCGTGAGCAGACCGGAAAGGTCGTGACGGAATGCATGCGGGACGGGAAAGTTGTGGGGATTTCAGAGCAGGAAATTCTGCTGGTGCCGGAGAACGTAAATACGTCGATTCAAAGCACACTTTCCGTAACCGGAGAGAAAGAGGGCAGTTATGCCATCAGGGTAAGTCTGTATTTCGGAGAACAGCTCTTTGGAATGACGGAGGATGTACTGAAAGTTCAGACACCGTTTGTTGATGATTTAATATTATCCACGGAAAATGCCGGTGAAAATGCGGTTGTATTGCAGTGGAATGACATTTCCAATGAATTCTACCGATACGGATACCGAATTTACCGCCAGACGGAAGAGAAGGAATGGGAAACGAGGTCCTCATGGGACGGAGAAGAGAAGGTAAGGGTGTTGAATGTATATCCGGTGGCGTGGTCACGCGATATCTTAAAAAACTGGATGGAAACTACGGTTTCCGGTGAAGATGTTCCGGCCGGAAAAGGTCTGTTTTTAATCGATACGGTATATATTGATGACTATAATCGCAGCCCGGAGAAGTATCTTAAGGATGAGAATGGAAATTATAAATATGATGTGTTATTTTTCGGGGCTTCTGATACGAACTCTGGAAAAGATCTGAATGAAATATCCTACCAGGTTACGAAGAAATTTGCGGAATCGGGAAGGGGAATCCTTTTTGGACATGATACCGTCACGTTATGTGCCGTTGTTTATCATCCATATTTTGCAAGATTTAGTGAAATGATGGGAGCGAAATTAATATATGGAAACGGCGTGGAGTCATGCAATACGGTGAAGGTTGTGAATACGGGGTTCCTTACAAGTTATCCATGGAAGATAGATGGAGTGCTGAAAATTCCATATGCCCATGCGCTGGAACAGTATACAGGAGGAACAACAAAGGCGACCGTCTGGATGGAATTTACCTCCGGAGGAAGAAAGGATCCGGGAACCGGCGGACGTGCCAACGCTTACCTTTTCACTCATAACCAGATGGCAATGATACAGACGGGACACAGTAACGGTCAGGCAACGGATGATGAACGAAAGATCCTTGCCAACACGCTCTTTTATTTAAAACAGCTTACCCATGAAACAGGGATGGAAGACAAATCTGCAACAGACATCACTTCGCCTGTAATCAATGAAATATCCGAAATTACATGGGAGGGGGAGAATCTGAACCTTATCATTGATTCCAAAGACTTTGGAACCTGTTACCGGTATTATGTAGAAGGTATCCCGGAACAAAATGACACGGAAGCACTAAGAAAACAGTCCAATAGGGTTACTGCAGAAGTTACCGCGGGAATCCTTGGCTATGAGGTGCTGGCTGACACAAGCAGTATGGATGTGTCTGACTGGACAAATTCCCTTCTTATCGAATGCATGGACGGGAATCTAAGCATTCCGTATGAAGCAGCGGAGGGACAACAAGAGTATCTGCATATCCGTGCAGTGGATTCTGCTGGAAACAGAAGCGCAGAAAGGGTGATTGAGATACCGGAAAATAGAGTTCAGGAAGACTGTTTTGCATCAGGATACGGACTGTTCGGTGCAACCGACGTAACTGCGTATGTACAGGAACTTAGGGTGGAACAGGACGTATACTCCGGCGGAAATCTGACCTGTGCAGGTTCCGGCATTACAATCCTTGGAAATGCATCTACCGTGGGACAGATGAATCTCTATACCGGAAGCAGGACGATTACGGGACAGGAAGAACAGGTACAGGCGTTGGAAATGCCACAGCTTCACGAAGCCATTCTTGTCTCCATGGGGGGAACAGAAAATCTGGATGTATTAAATGCATATGAAAGCACACAGATTGATTATCCGACCTGGTGTATGACCACCACGGGAGCATATTGTCCGGGAATAAAATTAAATGCGTCCTTAATGTGCGACAATACCATAAATATTGGTGCGGACAGTGTGGAATGCGGCGGAGAAAAAAATGTGGCACTGTATTCGGTAAACGGTGACATCAATATCAATGCATCTTCTCTCACGGGTTGTGGTCTCATATATGCTCCGAACGGAAACATAACAATTAACGTGCAGAATATGGAGTTTACGGGAAGCATTATTGCAAAACGCATCACGATACAGGGAAGCATGATACATATCGGGCAGCCGGAAAGCAGGAACAATGAAACCGTAGAAGAAAGTATTACAGAAACGGAAACGAAAGAATGGGAAAACAGTCAGGAGAACATCAATGATGAAGAATAAGATGATGTATGGAAAACAGATAAAGAGATGGATATCGGTATTTCTCACGGTAATTATGTTCTTTACCACAACCGTGGCCGATTACCTGACAGGAGGACAATGTACCGTACTGGCACAGGAGAAGACAGCTACAGGCATGATGATAGCCGGAGAAAACACATCCCGAATGGATCTGTACGCAAAGGCAGAGGAACTACAGACACCGCTTGCAATCTATAACTTTGTCAGAAACAATATAAACTATGAGTATTACGGGGACATGAGAAAGGGCGCACAGGCTACTTATGACAGCCTTGCGGGCAATGACGTGGACATCGCCTGTCTACTTTCTACAATGCTGAATGCGGCAGGATATGAGACTCGTTATGTGAGCGGAACTATCCGTGTGGATCAGAGACTTGCAGAAAAAATGACCGGAACTGCGGATGTCAGGATTGCCGCGGATATCCTTGCACTGTCGGGATATCATGTGGTGGTTGTAAGGGACGGTGCAGGGAATGCGGTGTGCCTTGAAATACCGCACACATGGGTGGAATGTTACCTTCCGTATACGGACTACAGGGGAAATGGAAATAACCGGGGAGAATGGCTCTGGGTACCACTTGATGCGGGAATCAAGAATTATGAGGATACAGACAGTATATATGCCCATGCGGAAGAGATGGGAACCACAGAAAGCTCAGTGACTGCATTTATATCGGAACATCCGGAACTATATGTTGTGAAACGTAAAATCAAGCAGGAGAATCTCTGCTACCTTCCGCTGTCCCTGCCGTATGAGACTGTGGGTGAAACGAACCGCAGTACGGAATACAGCGGTGCAACGGACTGCATCATATTCACACTGGGAGCAGGAAGCAGTATAAGGCTTTCGTCTCCTGAACTTTACAATAAACGACTGACTCTGGTCTATGAGGAATGTGACGGCATGGTGAGACCGGAATTAATGCTCGAGGGAAAGATGATAGCTGCCGGCAGTCTGATGGAAAAAGGGGAGAATCACATCTTTACCATGACCGTGCAGTCGGGAAAACGCAAGAATGTTATTGAAAATACCCTGCGTGCCGGAAGTATGTATGCCATCATCACGGACATGCAGAGCATTACCTCCAAAGAACTTGAAAAAGCCAGAATGGAACTCCTTGGCCGGTCAGCCTCCGTCAGTGAAAAAAACATATACACGGAGGAGTATCTTGGTGTATTATTAGACTATGCAGGAAAGATGTACTTCGCACAGGTGGATATCGCAGACCGGATGATAGCGGAGGAAATGAATGTCACGCAGGTACGTTCCCTGAGTGTGGGAATGGTGGGATACAGCGTGACAACGGAGCTTGAAAACGGTGTCATCACGGGAATATCGGAGGGAACCCTTGTCACGGATATCGACCTTGACTTTCACATGGCGGTTTCCGACACGGGAAACGCAGAGGACGTGAAAAAGTACATGCTTGCCTCGGGAATGATGTCTTCGGCGTATGAGGGAGCTATCTGGGAACAGATTACAGGAATTCCGTCCGTGTCCACTGTAAGTATTCTGAATGAGGCAAAAGAATGCGGCATCCCGGTTCTTTGCATTACGGGAGAGAATCTGGAAGATGCGTTGTCAGGACTGTCCGTCGAAGCAGATGTGCTGCGTGAAATTCGTCAGGAAGCGGCGTCAGGGAAGATGGTTATCATTCCTAAGGAAAACATTACCATCGGTGACTGGAACGGAACCGGCTATATTGTTCTGGAACCGGAGCATTATACGGGAAGATACATGATCTGCGGTGGTATTCGTGAAAGCGGCAGCACAAGCGGCGGTTCCACCGGCGTGTCCGTATACCTGGCCTATCTGGTAAATCTGTTCATGTCCTCTGTGGACATAGCACAGAGCCTTGGTTTGGTGGAAGTTGTATTGGGCGCAATGGAACTTGGCGGAGTGATTGGATGTGTCCTTGGAATTAGCACCTATCTTCTGTGCGTCACCCTGTTTGTCCTGGCGGTGGAAGAATATAAGG
>JBJEJH010000011.1:0-3348 GCA_051877855.1 Lachnospiraceae bacterium
TAAAACATTAAGCCATTTCATACCAAGTATCTGTTCTTGTATAAATGTCCACATATATCTACCTCCATCTATATAGATAATCATCTATATATTCCTTTGATTTTTTGCCGGCACAATATGCACCGGCTTTTTTTTCATATATTCTATTCTTTTACTTTAAGAATTTTTCAATGTCACTGCTCTTAAGTACCTTGCCCATTGAAACTATTTTTTCGTCTACAACAAGCGCAGGTGTACTCATAATTCCATAAGCACCAATCACTGCAAAATCTGTAATATATTCAACATCTGCCTCTATTCCTGTATTTGTGATTGCTTCCTTTGTATTTGCGAGTAGAGCCTCACACTTACTGCAACCTCCGCCCAATACCTTTATATTCATCGTAATTATCATCCTTTCCTATTTTTTGGTGGAACAACATTGGTTTTTGCTTTCTATCTTTGTTCCACATCCTTCCAGATTATTATCTTGTGAGGTATTTCCACAACAAGTGATTGCTACAATATAATCCTTGTACTCTTTGAACGTTTTGCAGTTGATTGAATAATGCTGCCATTTTCCGTCCTTATAAGAACTTACCAGACCACAATCTCCAAGAACCTTCATATGATGGGATAATGTAGGTTGCGTTACCTGTAATTCTTCCAGTAGATTACATCCGCACTTTTCCCCCTGTGTAAGCATTTCTATAATCTTAAGCCTGTTGGGATCTGACATTGCTTTACAAATATTTGCAACTTCATCTCTTGTCACTTTTATCACCTCTTTACATAGATATTTGTCTATCAGTAGTATATAATATATATAGATAACTGTCAATGTGTTTACAGTAGAAAGGTGATTCATGTTAGCTATCATCTTTTCTTCTGCTTCCTGTTGTTTTAAATCCTTTGCACAACTTTCTTTATAATCATCTATGTACTTTTCAGGAAGCGTATCCATGAAAGAAATTATTTTCGTGTAAAAAATTTTACTTCTCCTCCACCACCTGGAAGATATAGAACTTTAGATAATAGCTCTCATTCGCAGACCAAAGAATCGGGTGATCCGGTGCCTGGGTTCTGAATTCCACCTGACGCAGCCGCTTATGCACTGCTTTAGCCGCCTCACCTATTGTCTTTGTAAATAACTCCTGGGTCATAAAATGAGAACAGGAACAGGTCGCAAGATAACCACCATCCTTAACAAGCTTCATACCCTTCATATTCACTTCACGATAACCCTTGATTGCATTTTTAGTAGCTTCCCTGGACTTGGTGAATGCCGGAGGGTCTAATATAACAACATCATACCGTTCTCCCGCTTCGTATAATCTTGGCAGCTCATCCAATACATTAGCACACCGAAAATGAACTCTGTCCTGCAGATTGTTTCTCCGGGCATTTTCCGTTGCCTGTGCAACCGCATATTCAGAAATATCAAGTCCCGTAACATCACTTGCACCTGCCAATCCGGCATTTAATGCAAATGTTCCCATATGGGTAAAGCAATCCAGAACCTTCTTTCCCTGACAAATACGCTGCATGGCCAGACGATTATATTTTTGATCCAGAAAGAATCCTGTTTTTTGTCCGTTAACAACGTCCACCATATAATGAACGCCATTTTCTATAATTTCTACATTTGTATCAAATTCATCCCCAATAAAACCCTTGTATTTCTTAAGTCCTTCTTTCATTCTTTCATTGGCGTCACTTCGTTCATACACACCCCGGATTGTAATTCCGTCCCGGGCCAGAACCAACTTTAAATCTTCTACAATCTTTAACTTAAACTGCTCCATTCCAAGGGCAAGACATTCCACCACAAGAACATCTTCGTATTTGTCAATCGTAATGCCGGGAAGAAAATCCGCCTCTCCAAAAATCACACGACAGGAGCCGTAGTCCGGCGCATTGTTCTGTCTCATAACCGTCTTACGGTAATTCCATGAATTTTCAACTCGTTCCATCAATAGCTCATCATTGATGGGGTGTTCCCTTCTGCGTGTCATTACACGGACACGAATCTTGGAATTATTGTTAATAAAGCCATATCCCATAAAATAATCATCAAAATCTACAACCTCGACGATATCTCCATTTTCAAAATCGCCGGTCACAGTATCAATCTCATTATCAAATACCCAGAGTCCACCGGACTTTAGTAATCTTCCTTCACCTTTTCTTAATTTAACAACAGCCGACATCAAATTTCCTCCTTAACTGTTCAACTTTGTATTTATTCATTATTAAATCCATCGACATTAATATCGCCTGATTTCTACCCTTCTTCTCTCCACAGATTACAATCAACATTACTGCTTGTTACAAACCATTCCGGATCTTTTTGAAGCACTTTCCGGGTAACATTAAATACCCCCTTCGCATCACACAAAATACACTGTGCATCACCAAAATGTACCTTCCGTGCAGCCCCGCACTCATAATATGCATCCGTCAGTTTTACAAAGTCTTCTGAAATATGTGGCTGATTCGCATTGTAATGTTTTCTCATATATACTCTTTTTGTTTTGCCATCCGGCATTACAATATCCAGTTTCATAGGCGTAGAAGAAAGTCTGTTAGGTACATTCAGTACTTCTTCTATACTATGTATAAAGGTATTGCGCTCATGCCCCACACCAACCAATAATATCATGCCATTCCGCTCTCTTAATCGGTCATACACACCATGCGGCGCACATGGTGTCGTAACATCATCTTCACCCGACAGATACACATTTGCATCACGTCCAAATCCGGCTATACTGTGTGTAGGATGCAGTGATCGAACAACACCCTCCCGATGCATGAATATATTGGTAAGAAGGCCCACACATGAGGGTGTCTCCTTCGGATTAAATATAGGATTCTGTTCATTTACTGTCTTCCATGTATGTGTCGGCAAAAGTAAGAGACCCTTTTGAAAGAAATCCATCCAAACATCCAACACAGTATCTGCACCTTGATAAACTTCACCGATAGCTTTCATCGAGGAATGTATCAGTATGGTTTCCTCTCCGGTTAAACCCATATCTTGTAATTGTCGAATTAAATCATTTTTTGTATACATCTAAACAAAGTTCTCCCGATCTTTTCAGAGTATTGTTAATTACAGAATATTGTTATCTGCTATTATAAACCATTATAACAAAAAAAGCGATAAACCTTTGTTTATCGCTTTAAAACAGGGGCGGTAGGATTTGAACCCACGACATTTGGTTTTGGAGACCAACGCTCTACCAACTGAACTACACCCCTATATTTCATTTCATTAACCTTAACTGCTACACATTAAAGATACTCGTTTCTTTCCTCTTTCCTATCTGCAATTTCCTGACCTTTGGTCAAGCCCTCGACCTATTA
>JBJEJH010000012.1:0-47256 GCA_051877855.1 Lachnospiraceae bacterium
TAAATGGCGAGGTCGGAATTTATCCGCCTCGCCTCAGCGCAGTCCGAAAACATACGCCTCAATCTTTATATATAATATACACCTCTGCAGTAAATTATGCAAGTCCTCACTTATTTTTTTACATATTGCGTTAACTTCAATATTTTTCCTTTGATACCTGTTGCTACAATTTTGTTATATAATGGCAATGGTAATTCAGCATATAAATCATTGATACATGTTTCGTATTCTTTTAGAAATCTGATTAACTTTTTCTTTGGATACTTTACATGTTTCAAAAGACAAACAATTAATGCTATGTAATCTGAAAAAATATCAAAATTCACATTAGAAATTCCTGTTTCATTTTCCACCCATTTAACAATATTCCTGTTAGGATTTCTATCTTTAAAGCGAGCATCAAATACTATGTTATTATGTGCCGTAGCATTTCTTAAAGCCTTTATCGTGAATAATGCATTTGCTACAAGTTGATGATTCGTATCATAACTGTGTTTCATCTCTAATGCTTTACTTATTTTTTCACGTGTATCCTTATTTAAGCATTGGAGAAAATCGGCAAAATCTCCTAACATCATAATCTCAAAAATTCCCCAAATCGGAATTTCTTCTCCACGATTATAGAAATGTGACACCATAGAATTTCCATGCTTATAGCTTGTTGACAACATAGAATGAATTTTATCTCTCACTTTTAACCGCTTCAATCTCAATTCACTATTTGAGAGCTCATCATTCATTTTAGTCTTATATATATTTGCAATGGACGTGTCTTTCATCCCAGGAACAACTTGCTCAAGAGTGTAATTTTTCACCGCCATCTCAATAAACATCAACGCTGGATATACCAAGGTTTTTAATTCATTGTCATAATTTATTACGGCAACTATTTCAGAGAAATTTGTATATGGAATAGTATTACTTCTCTGTTTAATAAATCTGTAGCCTTTATATCCATGATAATAACCATATTGCGTTAATTGTAGCTTATCCTTACTTCCGCCAATATCTATTTTACAATCATCTCTAAGATGAATCATTAATCCATTTATGGTTTTTGCTTTATCAGTTGGATTCATGTATATTGCCGCCACCTTTCTACGATATTATATATATGTTATCATTCATTCGCCCTTTTTACAATTATTCAATTTCATAATGAACAAATATTTCAAAACGGAAATATAGTCAACTTGTCCACATTTTTCTTTCCGTTTTTTTACTTAATAATTTCTTTATAATATAGTTAGCCCCTTCGGGTGACAAGCCTCATCTTCGGTGCCAAATGGGTGGCATTGCCACCCTGAGGGTTCAACCATTACGCTCCATTGAGTTTACAACTATGGCTACCATTTCCACAAGCCATACGCAACTCGGAAGCAAAGCTCCTTTCGTCGCGGGCTGGCGCCATCATAACCTTCGCTTCAAGCCATGCGCGATTCGGAAGCAAAGCTTCCTTCATCGCGGGCTGGCGCCCTATAAAATAAAAGAAAGAGAAACTAATTTGTGAGTAAACTCACATTAGTTTCTCTTTCTTCCATTTTGCATGGCTTGTAGCTTTTCGCGAATGTTCCCAGCGGGAATCGAACCCACAACTAGCGCTTAGGAGGCGCTTGTTATATCCATTTAACTATGAGAACGAATGCCGAGTCCTAAAAAATTTTGGCTTTTTTAGCATCGGCAGTCACATCGATTATTATATTATAAATTAAAGCAAATGACAATATTTAATCAAAATTAACCTGGGCACTGATCCATAGGGAGCCCTTAAAACGTCGTCCTGCCATAGGTTCACCAAGAAGATCCCGGGTGTTGATGGCGGTACGGATCACAACATCATTACAATCAAGGGTCATAATGCAGATGCTTTCATTGGAGTAATTGTTGGTTGCATATTCCACATCCAGAATATCACCGATTACAGCATATTGATCACATTCCACACCATAAGGCATGAAGGTCGAATCCACGATGGAATAGATGTCCTCCCGCATGACGCGCTGGGAAATCTGTGAATAAGTATCCAGATCTTCAATCGTGAGATTCTCGATGGCTTCCTCATCTCCGTTGCGGGCCGCATTGATAAGATTATTGCGTACCAATGCATCTGCCTTGAGCTTTTCAATCTGCTTTTCACTCTTGCGGATTGGAAGAAGAATCTTTCCCTTCAGCGAAAGACCGGAAAGACAGACGGTGTGACCGCAAATGGTTTCACCCTTGGCTGCATAATCGTAGTAATCTGCAATATTTTGAAGATAGAAGATCAAAGTCACACCGGCCTTGACTTCATCACATACAACGGCATAAGAGTCCTTGTCGGCATGGCGCTCGATATTCAGTTCCTCAATATTCGTGGCACAATCGCTTAAGAGGAATGGGAAATAATATTCCATTACAAATTTTTCACATCCATTGTAAGTGCCCTTGATACAGATGCCGAAGTCGCCACCAAAGGTTGTGGCAATGATACCGGTGCCGGTTTCCGGATTATAGCGGATCCGCTTACCGGTAATAGCTTTATCGATGACTTCATTGAGAAGACGTTTTTCACTTGTAGCATTGGTAATACTGTCGAAACCAATGGATCTTAAATATAAATGCATAAATCAATCCTCTTTAATATATGAGGATTACTTGCGAACGATCTTCTCCATTCCACCCATGTAAGGTCTGAGAGAAACCGGAATGTTCACAGAACCATCCTCATTAAGGTTATTCTCCAAAAATGCAATAAGCATTCTAGGAGGAGCAACAACAGTGTTGTTGAGAGTATGAGCAAGGTACTTGCCATTCTTACCATCAACTCTTATCTTAAGTCTTCTTGCCTGTGCGTCTCCTAAGTTCGAACAACTACCAACCTCGAAGTACTTCTTCTGTCGCGGAGACCATGCTTCAACGTCAATGGACTTAACCTTAAGATCTGCAAGGTCACCGGAACAACATTCTAAGGTACGAACCGGAATATCCAATGAACGGAAGAGATCAACCGTATTCTGCCATAACTTATCGAACCACATTGGGCTGTCTTCCGGTTTGCAGATAACGATCATTTCCTGCTTTTCAAACTGGTGAATACGATAAACACCACGTTCTTCAATACCGTGAGCACCCTTTTCCTTACGGAAACAAGGTGAGTAACTGGTAAGTGTATGAGGAAGAGTATCTTCCTTAACAATGGTATTAATATATTTACCAATCATAGAATGCTCTGAAGTACCGATAAGATAAAGATCCTCGCCTTCAATCTTGTACATCATGGCATCCATTTCAGCGAAACTCATAACACCGGTTACAACTTCGCTACGAATCATGAAAGGTGGAACACAGTAGGTAAATCCCCGGTTAATCATAAAATCTCTTGCGTAAGAAATCACTGCAGAGTGAAGTCTTGCGATGTCACCCATAAGATAGTAGAAACCGTTACCGGCAACACGGCCTGCAGCATCAAGGTCAATACCGTTGAAGCTTTCCATAATGTCGGTGTGATATGGAATCTCAAAATCAGGAACCACCGGCTCACCGAACTTCTGAACTTCAACATTTTCACTGTCATCCTTACCAATCGGAACACTTGGATCGATGATATTAGGAATAACCATCATGATCTTCTTAATCTTCTCAGCAAGTACCGGCTCTTTCTCCTCTAATTCGGAAAGTCTGGCAGCATTGGCGGCAACCTGTGCCTTGATGGCTTCGGCCTCTTCCTTCTTACCCTGTGCCATCAGAGCGCCAATCTGCTTCGACAGCTTGTTCTTCTCACCACGTATGGTATCGGCTTCCTGCTGGACAGCACGGCTCTCTGCATCCAGAGCAATAACCTCATCAACCAAAGGAAGTTTCTCATCCTGGAATTTATTCTTGATATTCTGCTTTACAATATCAGGATTTTCACGTAAAAATTTAATATCTAACATTAAGTTATCCTCCATATGTCAATTATTCCTAATTATAATACATAATAGGAAGTTTTGCAATTCTTGGGACAGCTTTTTGGGGGGAATACATTTTTATAAAAATAAAAAATATTGTTATACACTTGACAATATATTGCATATCATATAAAATAAAGTTCGTTAAAACATTATCAATATCAAATAAGGCCAATGAAACAGCCATTGACCGGTAATTACCGTAGAACGGTTAAGGAGGATATCATGGGTAAGAATGAAACAAAAGCTCCTGAAATTGTGGATTGCATGGAGGCTCTTGAAGCTCGTATGAAGCAGATTCGAGAGGCTCAGGAAAAATTTGCAACATTTACACAGGAACAGGTCGACAAGATTTTTCTTGCTGCAGCTACCGCAGCAAATACGCAGAGAATTCCACTTGCGAAGATGGCAGTAGAAGAAACTGGTATGGGTATTGTGGAGGATAAGGTTATTAAGAACCACTACGCAGCAGAATATATTTATAATGCATATAAGGATACCAAGACCTGTGGCGTCATTGAACGAAATGAATCTTTGGGAATTACAAAAGTAGCGGAACCAATTGGTCTGATTGCAGCAGTTATTCCGACAACCAATCCTACATCAACAGCTATTTTTAAGACATTGCTTTGTTTAAAAACCAGAAATGGTATTATTATAAGTCCTCATCCACGTGCTAAGAAGTCTACGATTGCAGCCGCAAAGGTTGTTCTTGATGCAGCCGTGGCAGCAGGTGCTCCGGAGGGAATCATCGGTTGGATTGATGTTCCTTCTTTGGAAATGACCAATGAAGTTATGAAGAGTGCAGATTGTATCTTAGCTACCGGTGGCCCGGGTATGGTTAAGGCAGCATATTCTTCCGGTAAGCCGGCATTAGGCGTTGGCGCCGGTAACACACCGGTAATTATTGATGAGACCGCAGATATTTTAATGACGGTAAGCTCTATTATTCATTCGAAGACATTTGATAACGGTATGATCTGTGCATCAGAACAGTCGGTTATCGTTAATGAGAAGATTTACGACGAAGTAAAGGCAGAGTTCATTAAGAGAGGATGCCATGTATGTAACAGGCAGGAGACACAGAAGCTTCGTAATACCATCCTGATTAATGGCGCTTTAAATGCCAAGATCGTAGGTCAGAAGGCGGCTACCATCGCAAAGCTTGCGGGCTTTGAAGTTCCGGAGACAACCAAGATTTTAATCGGTGAAGTAAAGTCGGTTGATATTTCAGAAGAATTTGCACATGAGAAGTTATCTCCGGTACTTGCAATGTACAAGGCAAAGAACTTTGATGATGCCGTAGCGAAGGCGGAGAGACTTGTAGCAGATGGTGGTTATGGCCATACATCTTCATTATATATCAATACAGCAACGGAAAAAGAAAAGATTGCAAAATTCCAGGAAGCGATGAAGACGTGCCGTATTGTGATCAATACACCTTCTTCACATGGTGGTATCGGTGATCTTTACAACTTCGGCATGAAGCCATCTCTTACTCTTGGTTGTGGTTCATGGGGCGGTAACTCCGTATCAGAGAACGTTGGAGTGAAGCATCTGATCAATATCAAGACAGTAGCAGAGAGGAGAGAGAATATGCTTTGGTTTAGAGCACCTGAAAAGGTTTACTTCAAGAAGGGCTGTTTACCGGTTGCCCTTAAAGAACTTGGTACAATGGGTAAGAAGAAGGCATTTATTGTTACTGACTCTTTCCTTTACAAGAATGGTTATACAAAGGGTATTACCGATCAGTTGGATGCCATGGGAATCCAGCATACAACCTTCTATAATGTAGCACCGGATCCATCACTTTCCTGTGCTAAGGAGGGTGCAAAGCAGATGGCAGCCTTTGAACCGGATTGTATCATCGCCATCGGCGGCGGTTCAGCAATGGATGCCGGTAAGATTATGTGGGTAATGTATGAACATCCGGAAGCAGATTTCATGGATATGGCAATGCGTTTCATGGATATTCGTAAGAGAGTATATACCTTCCCTAAGATGGGTGAGAAAGCATATTTTGTAGCTGTTCCGACATCTTCCGGTACCGGTTCGGAAGTTACACCATTTGCCGTAATTACCGATGACACAACGGGTCATAAGTATCCGCTTGCAGATTATGAATTACTTCCTAAGATGGCAATTATCGATGCGGATATGATGATGAATCAGCCAAAGGGACTTACTTCAGCGTCCGGTATTGACGCACTGACACATGCATTAGAGGCATATGCTTCCATTATGGCAACGGATTATACCGATGGTCTTGCACTGAAGGCAATGAAGAACATTTTCGAGTATTTACCATCTGCATACGAGAATGGTGCAAATGATGCGAAGGCGCGTGAAAAGATGGCTGATGCTTCTACAATGGCCGGTATGGCATTTGCCAATGCATTCCTTGGTGTATGTCACTCCATGGCACACAAGCTTGGTGCTTGGCATCATCTTCCACACGGCGTTGCAAACGCACTTCTTATTACGGAAGTAATGAGATTTAATGCTGTGGATGTACCACCGAAGATGGGAACCTTCTCTCAATATCAGTACCCACACACCTTTGAGAGATATATTGAGTGTGCGAACTTCCTTGGAATTCAGGGTAAGAATGATAAAGAAAAGTTTGAGAATTTCATTAAGGCGATTGAAGATCTCAAGGCTAAGGTTGGAATCAAGAAGACCATTAAGGATTATGGCGTAGACGAGAAGTACTTCTTAGATAATCTGGATGCAATGGTTGAGCAGGCATTTGATGATCAGTGTACCGGTGCGAACCCAAGATATCCGTTAATGAGTGAAATTAAAGAGATGTATCTGAAAGCTTACTACGGTAAGTAATTGATTTGATAATGTTTAGGAAAAATCCGGTATGAAAATACCGGGTTTTTCTTTTTAACGCAAGATGGGGTAGAAAAAAGTTACATTGTAGGTTAATATAAATGTAGTCTGTTAGTCAATTAAAGAATATAGTTTAGCAGTAAAAGAGGGAAAGACCGTGATAGAAATTGCGATTGTAGATGATGAAAGGGAATTTGCGGACGCGTATATTTCCATGTTGCAGGATTTTTTTAAAGACTTCAGCATGGAGATGTGTGTATCGAGGTTTGAAAGTGCAGAGAGATTATTAAGGAAAGAAGATGCTTTTGACCTGTATTTTCTGGATATTGAAATGCCGGAAATGGATGGAATGAGGCTTGCAAAAAAAATTCGGGAAAAATACGGTACACTGCCGGAAATTGTATTCGTTACATCGAAGGAAATGGCAGTATTTGATGCATTTTCAGTAGATGCAATGGGATTTATCAGAAAAGCATTTCTTGAGACAGACTTTGAAAGAACTATGATGAAATATGTGGAGAAATGGAAATGCAGAAATCGGAAGTACGAATTTAAGACGGAGGATATGATGATTTATAAGAGCGAAGAGGAGATCCTGTTTGCCGAGGTCTATGGACACCGTTTAATACTTCATTGTACGGATGGGGAATATGAAATGAGGGGAACGATAGATGATTTAGACAGACGCCTGCCAAGGGAAAATTTTGTAGAACCATACCGTGGCTATCTGGTAAACTGCCGTTTTATAGAACATATTGAAAATGATTTATTAATTTTGGAAAGCGGAATGAGAATACCGTTAAGCAGGCGGAAACGGGATGAGGTAAGAAAGAAATTTTTACGATATATGAGTTAAAGTGTCAGGGGATGAGATCATGGGAATTATCAGTAACGTATTTGAATTGATTGCAAATCTGATAGAAGGGATTATTGAAACACAGTTCTTTATAAGATATCTGGGATATAAGAGTGAGAAACATAAAGGGATTACCATAGGAATTATGGTTGGTTCGTATTTTGCGGCAGTCAGTTTTTGTAATTATCTGACATATATGAGTAAGTATGCTTCATTTTTTACGATGGGCACATGGTTTATTTTAATTACGATTCTGCTAAAGGGAAGAATTTCCGAAAAATTATTTCTTGTTGGATTACATAAAATCTTTATCTGCACAATTAGTATTATGTTATTCAGTTTGTTCGACAGGTGGATTACCTATGATTCCAACGGGTATATGGTATTTGGTGCGGTTCGGATAATACTGGTTATCATTGCAAAATTATCGGAATTCTTATTATTGGAGTTAGTTTTGCATTTTCGGATTAAGGAATCCGGCTTAGTGAGTAATAAAATCTATACAGGATTAAATGGTATTATTTTGGCAACCCTGGTTTCACAGGAATATCTTCTTGACATTATTTATCAGGAAGCATATACAAATCAATTGGCAAATGAGGCAAAGGTGGTCGTTGTTACAGTGCTAATTATAGATGTGATTGTGTATGTGTTATGCATGAACCTAACGAACAGTAATGCAGATTTATTAAGGGAACGCATGAAAAATGCCGCCTTTGAAAGTAAGCTGAAGGATATTCGGTTAGCTAAGGAACTTCACCAGCAGACCATGAAAATTCATCATGACATGAAAAATGAGTTGTTAAATATCCGGCTCAAACTAAGAGAAGGCAGGATAAAAGAAGCAGAAGATTATCTGGAAGAGACACTAAATGTGAAGCTGGCGAAAAGTAATCTTGTTTTTACGGAAAATTTTCTGGTTGATTCCGTTATTAACCGCTGTATCGAAAAATGTAAGGATAGGGGAATTGTAATAGAGAACATTATAGAGTGTTCCATTGATTCCATGGAAGAAATGGATATGGCAGTTCTTTTGTCCAATCTTCTGGATAACGCCATTGAGGCAGCGGAACAGTCAGAAGAAAAGTACGTTTACTTAAAAATCAGCCGTATGAAAAACTATCTGCATATTCACGTAAAAAATTCCTGTAACGGGAAAGTCTTAAAAGGTGAGATGGGACTGCAGACAACGAAAAAGGATAAGGTCTTCCATGGATATGGGTTATTAAATGTACAGGATATTGTGAAAAAATATAATGGAGAATATGAGGGAAATCTTAACGGAAGAGAATATGTGACCAATATCGCATTGTATCTTCCCAATCTGACCGTTCAGGATAGAAATTGACCGTTCGTGCCAAAATCATTGTAAATTAAAAGAAAGTAAGATATGTTTAGGACAGAGGTGAATCAGATGATTACAAAACTGTCCCGAAGCATAGCTTTTTATTTTGTAAGAGAAGGCATTGTAGAAGAAAGAGATGCAGATCTTTATCGGTATGGAATGGAAACCATTTTTTGCAGTATTTTTGATGTTGGAATTGTATTGTTGGCTGGAATTTTATATGGAAGAGTATTAGAAGCAGCTTGGTATTACATTGTGTTCTGTTGTTTGCGAAAATTATCTGATGGATATCATGCAAAGACTTTTAGAGGCTGTAAGTTGCTGATGGTTCTTATGATGTGCAGCGTTATGGCTGTCAGTAGTCTCAAAATTCAGCTGAATCTTTGGAAGGTTTTGGTCAGTGCCGGGGTATTGGCTGTAATGCTGCTGAAGGTATCGTTAAAGTGTGAAAGGTGGATGTATCTGTTGGGTTATATCCTTATTGAGTTGAAATTATCTGGCTGGAAAGGAAATGCTGCAATCCTTACAATGTGTGCATTCTATATTGTAGCGATTGCTTCAAATATAAATAAGATAGAGAAATTGCAACGCAATTTTCTATTAAAAGAAAAGGAGGTGCCTTGTGATAAAAGAACAAAAACGTAATCTGTTAAGGAAAACTGCAAATTATATTAGAAAGGTTGCAGAATGTACAGAAGAAAACTATTTTTCGACAGATGGTTTTTATAAACCGAAAAAACCAGCGGCATTGATGCGGGAAAAGCACGAAGGTGGAAAGTAAGAAAAAATGTGAACTATATTTTCACACAGGAAAAGATGGAGGATAAGAAAATATGAGAGTAAAAAAACTAATTAAAACACTTGTGGTATGTTCTGCAATATGTATATGCAGTTACAATATGGATAGGGAAGTATTTGCACAGGGAACTGGTGATATGTCATATGAGGAAGGTGCAGAAGTTTATATACCTACAGCGGAAGATGTTGAATTACAGAAGAGAAAAGAAAATGAAATGTTGAACACGCCTATGATGCTGACAGAAGGTTTTAAAACACTTGCAGTGACCTGTTATCCTCAGGAAACAAACTATTATTGTGGACCTGCAACTGTTAAACAAGTGCTACATTATCTTACTGGTGATAATTATAGTCAAGGTTATTATGCCAACTTACTAGGAACTACTCAAGCAGGAACAGATTTCTCTAGAATACCGAATGTATTAAATAATAGATTAGGCAATTCCTATTATGTTTATGAAAATATTGGTGGTATAAATAATTGGTATTCTAGAATTCGATGGGATGTAGATAATGAACATCCGGTTGTATTGGATATTAACACAATGTCGGTAGCTGATATACCATATAATGTAGAGGGACATATTGTTAATGTAAGTGGTTATGATGAATTATCTTCACAATGGAGAATTCGAATTACAGATCCTTATCAAAAAGCAGTGGGAAATCAATGGTATTCAAGAAGTGACTTATTTAATGCAAATAATAATCATCAATGGAAGGCAATGATTTGGTAATATTAATGAAAAACATATTTAGAAAATATATTGGATATTTATTATTATGCTTATTTATTATTGTAAGTGGTTGTGGCTATAATTTGGATTCATTCGAAGATGAGACTACAGGAATACCCTCAGAGACTATTCTAGAACAACCGGATTATCCACGAATTCCATCAAATGAAGGTGAAATCCAATATACTATAGATAAAAAAGATTTTGTATTTGATGGATATTATCTTGGAAGCAATCAAGAGGGAGTATTTTACTATAACAATTTAGAACAGTTTGAAGTATGGTATCAAGAATATGGACAGGAGAAGGCAAAATGCGTTTTTACAGCCCCTAAAGCAAATTATCTCGTATCTAGCTTGATGTGTGATCGGGGGATTATTTTAGAG
The DNA here is from genome assembly GCA_051877855.1 of Lachnospiraceae bacterium. GTDB lineage: Bacteria > Bacillota > Clostridia > Lachnospirales > Lachnospiraceae > MGBC120314. Next base: position 10,890 of record JBJEJH010000012.1, read on the forward strand.
ATAAATCCGGGAACTTATACAGAAGAGTGGTTTTTATGTGATGATACTAATAATGCAAAAATGCTATTTAGAAAGGATGAGATGCGTTTGCCTGAAATCTCAGTGTATAAAGATTGGCTGTATGTATCATATACATTGCAAAAAGCAGGGAAATCAGTTTTATATAAGATTAATCTGGATAATATGTCAAGTGAGTCCATTTATGAAACATCGATTAAATATGATAATATGGGAAGAGCAAATGGAGAAAGAATTGTTTTTAGTGGTGGTTCAGAAGAATGTCTGTATTTTCAAATTTTAGGGTTAAAAGATCAGTATGATGAGGAATGTACAGATATTACTTTATACCGATATAGTGATGGGAAAGTGGAGTTTGTCATGAATCCAGACGATATTCTTGTAACGATGACCGGAGTTAATAATAAATTATTGACTGCAGATTACGCAACGGATGAACCGTGGAGAGAAACCTGTAAGATTTATGATACCGATTGTAATGAATTATTAGGAGTAGTAGAAGGAATTACACCGGGTGCTGATATACGTAAGGCAGTTGTGTATGAGCGATATCTGCTTTTCACCAATTATTATAATATCTATATTTATGATACAGAGCTTAATAAACTCGAGACAATGGAGGTTGAAGGAGAACATACACAGATTGATATATTTGAAAATAAATTCAGTTATTATGATTTTGATTCAAAATGTGTGTGTATTGTAAGTGTATTGTAGCAATTGCTTCAAATATAAAACAAAATGAGGTATCTTGTAATGAAATTACTAAAGAGTATGAAAAGAATTCTAATATGTTCAGGGATAATATTATTATGTGTTTTTTTATCAATGGTATGGCGTATAAACAGAATCAATAATAATAAGAAAGTATTTGAAAGCCAGATTTCACAGCTAAAGAATTACAGCATGGCTACAGACGGAGGAAACTTGGAACTTTGCTATGAGGGCATAATATTAAATTCGAGTGATTTTTATAATATGCTTATTCCGTATGAAGACAGGGAAAACCAACGTTTGGTTAATCAGGTTGCCGGATTTATTAATGGACTTGGATTTGAATTGAGTGATTTTTCTGTTGAATTATATTTGAAAACGGAGGATGACCAATATGTTGAGTGCATAACATACTATAATGAAGCATGGTATTGTATTAAGATGGATATGGGAGATGGTTCAGTTGATATTGAACCATACTCCCGGCTTGAAGTAAATAATGCGGATAATTGCGTTGTATACAAGATTGTTTCAAATAAAAAAGAAAAGATACTTTTTAAGCTGATTGAAGCAGAGGACAACAGGTAAATAATGTTTATAACAATACGGTGAGTACTAAGAGGGAAAAAGGATATTTCCTTGAATCAGGAACAAAGGGTTCAGGGAAATGTCCTTTTTTATAAAAAAATAAAATAATGTGACCTTTTACAGATTAAATTTGTCTAAAGAATGTAAGGTTAAACAGTACTGTTAAATTTAATATGAAACTTAAGGAGAAATCAAATGGACAAAAATGCATTTGGAGAGCTGGTGATGGAATCAGAGCTGTCCCTATACCGTGTGGCAAAATCCATTCTGCAGGATGATAATGACTGTGCAGATGCCATAGGAGAGGCAGTCACGAAAGCATTTGAATATCTGCATACGCTGAAAAAAGATGAGTATGCCAAAACATGGCTTATACGGATTCTGATTAATGAGTGTTTCGCTTTAAGACGGTATACGAAGCGGTATGTCCTTCAGGGGGATGCACAGGAACTGGAATTGATCATGGAAAATAGTGAAGATGCAGAAGAAGGGGAGGATTATTCAAAATTATATGAAGCAATCAGACGCCTGTCAGAAAAAAACAGGCTGGTAATTGTACTATATTATCTGGAAGGATATTCGGTGAGGGAAATTGCCGGACTGCTGCGAATGGGAGAAAGTGCAGTAAAAAACAGAATGGCAAGGGCAAGAAAGAAAATGAAAGAAACATTGAAGGAGGAACAAGTGTGATGGATGATTTAAATTTAGAAGGATTATATGCAAAAGTTCCGAAGAACGTTCATAACAGACTTAGGGAAGTCGTTACAAAACAGGTGCAGGAAGGAAAACAGGGAAATGTGATTCCAATAGCAAAGAAAAGAAGAAAAAAGGTTTCGTATAAAAAGGTGCTGATTGTTTCGCTTGCAGCAGTAATGATACTCGGAACAACGGTATTTGCGGATAATATTTATCATATCCTGATTAAGAGGGATGGATATAAGACGGAAATACTTAAAGAATCCGAAGGGAATACGGAAATCCTTAGTGAGTTTGAGGAATTTGATTATGTTGCCTTAAAATATAACTATATTCCTGAGGGCTATGTATCTGAACTGGAAAAACTGCTGAATTCGGAACAGTATTTAAAATATGCAGATCCGAAGGCGGAGATTGTTGGAATTAACAAACTTTATTCAGAAAACGGCGGATGGATTTCACCTTTGATTTGTGAGGAAAATTCGAATGATAAAGTATCGGAAATCTACAGTACGAAAAACGTGGAGGAACTAAATTTCGTTGGGAAGAAAGTATATATTATCAGTAAATATACCACGGATACAATGGAGAGTGACAAAGTATGTTACATATTCTTTGAAGATAGTAGTTATTATGCGGTAATTACAATGAATTCCGTTGTGTCCATGGAAGATGCAAAAAAGTTTGCACAAAATTGTATTCTGGAGGGAACCAATAAACAATGGATGCCGGATGCCACTGTGATTTCCAGGGAAACGATTCGTAAAAACAGTACTACTGCAGGAAATCAGGAAATACAAAAAGCCGTAAATTATGGTCCGGATTGGAGTTGGTTGTTTACGCAGTTCCATCAGCCGGGAGAAACCATTGAAAGTGACGGATGCGAATTTACGTTAAACAGCTATAAATTCATTGATAACATCAGTGAATATGCAGATAAGGGGAAATTCAGCATTGATGTAAAACGGGACTGGTTCGATGAGAAGGGAAATATTCTTCCGCGTCATGTGGAGGTTGTGAAACAGGGAGACGGAATCAAGACGGTTGACGTGGTTATTGATGAAAGGGATATACCGGTAAAGCTTCTGGTAGTGAATTTTACTGTGGAAGTGAAGGAAAATCCATATAATAAAACAATACATATAATGCCATTTCTTGAGTTAGACGGATCACAGGGAAAATATCCTGAAGCCGGGACATATGAGCAGGGTGGCAACAGAGGTCATGGAGAGGCAATTTATAACGATATTGGGATCGATGAGGGGGAAGGATTAAATTATGCGAATTTGAAAGTTGGGGATGTTGTTTCCTATAATCTGATTTATGTTGTGGATGAAGAGGATATAAAACATGTGGGACTGGTGTTTGATCATGCGCACATCATTCGTACTTCATTCGATCTGAGAGGACAGCAGTAGCCGGGGAACTAAGTTGCGAGCGGCATTTATGCAAACGTGCCGGAAGGTGTAATTATTATGAGAGGGGTACGGACGATTTTTTGGATGGAGTAAGTCACTAATCCAAAAAATCGTCCGTTTTCCTTTTTTACTTATTGTATTGATAAAATTGGGTGCAAGATCGGGATTTTCATCTATTGAAAAACAGGCGGTTTATTGCTATAATCGAGGTATATTTGGATTGATGGAGAGTGTGATTTTGTGAAGCTGAACGAGATACCAAGAAAATCGGAAATCGTACTGACGGTGAAGGATTCGAGTACTACGTTGAATTTTAAGACAAAGGTGCGGGATACGATTGGGGAAAATGGCATATGGGTAGATATTATCAAGGATGGTAAAGGTCGTTCGGTAAGCTTTACCGGTGTACCGGTGTCGTTGTCTTATGTGAAAGCCGGCCGCCCGGTTGTGTGGAGTCTGGTGACGGTCAAGCTACTGAAGGTTGGGGGAGATCTTAAGCAGGCGATTGTGACCTCTGTAGAAGGTGAGGAACAAAACCGGCGACAGGTCTATCGTCAGAAAATCAATCTTCCCGGTCATGTAGATTATGGCACGGATGAGGAAGATGTAATGGTGCGTGATGTCAGTTCCACAGGATTTTCATTTGTCAGTGATGGTACCGGAAAGCGTCATGGGACAAGCATTCTGATTGTGCTTAGTTATGTGGATGGTGAGACCCAGATCACTCTGAACGGCAAGATTATCCGTGTCCAGGAAATGGATGGCGGAAAGGTATGTTATGGGTGTAGATTTATGGGACGAACGGATCTGTTAACGAAATATATTCGTAGAAAGAAACGAGAAATGGGAGAATGAATTACATTGTACTAGATCTGGAATGGAATCAGTGTCCACAGGGGAAAGAGCATGAGAACCCTGCACTTCCGGTAGAAATCATAGAGATTGGTGCAGTTCGTCTGGATGACAATCTTAATGAGACGGGAAGATTCCACCGCATTGTAAAACCACAACTGTATAAAGATCTGCATTTTCATATTAAACAGGTTGTTCATTTGACGAAGGAAGAGTTGAATAGCGGAAGGCCATTTAGGGAGGTTATGGAGGAATTCCTGGAATGGTGCAAAGATGACTATCGTTACTGTACCTGGGGAAATATGGATCTTTTGGAGTTACAACGTAATATGAAGTTCTACGGGATGGAGGATGTCTACACAGAACCCATCCGATTTATTGATGTTCAGAAATTATTCAGCTTACAGTACGAGGACAAAGATCAGCGAAGAACCCTCCAATATGTGGTGGATTTCTTTGAATTTCCTGAGGATCTTTTGTTTCACAGTGCACTAAATGATGCGATTTATACGGCGCAAGTGATGCAGAAGATGGATTTTAAGCGGTATTCCCGTTATTATTCCATCGACTGCTACAATATCCCTTTAAGTAAGAAAGAAGAAATCGATGTTAAGTTTTCCTCTTATGACAAGTACATTTCCATGGGCTACGAGACCCGGGAGGATCTCATGGAGGACAAAGACGTGACGGCAATCCGGTGTTTTGTGTGTGGAAAGAAATGTCGCAAAAAGATATGCTGGTTTTCCAACAATAGCAGGATCTATCTGGCATTAGGGGTCTGTAGGGAACACGGCATGGTCAAAGGGAAACTTCGTGTGAAGCAATCTGAAAATGGATTGTATTATGCGGTCCGTACTTCCAAAATGGCGGATGAAGAAGGTGTCGCTGCAATCACTACGAAAAAGACGGAACTGAAACGGAAGCGAAAAGAACGAAGAAAAAGAGAACTCATGAAATAATGAGATTTGAGAAATGGGATAATTTAGAGAAGCAGGAGAAGAAACTTGTGGATAAGGAACAGGCAGAAAGGGTCAGTGCGTGGATTGCGGGGATGATCAACGAGGCACTGTATGTGGATTATACTCCGGAGGATGTCCGGCATTTTATCGATGGCATTCCACCGCATGAACTTGAAAAATTAAAGTGCCGGGGTATATTGAGGGATCAGGAATGTTATTATGTGATGCGAAGATTCTGTGATGCCTTGAAGCTGCAGGAAAAGGCCGATGAGGATTATTTGCAGAAGCTTTTTCTTAATGCAAAGAAATTTACTGCCGGGGAATTCTATCAAAATGAATATTTAAAGAATATCAGGGTTCCGGAGAAAAAGAAGGGACCTTTTCTTCTTACCAATGTGTCCTATGACCGGGGAGAATTCTTTCAGTATGCCATGTCCGATGTGCGAAGTGACGGAATTGTTCCATATATTGGATTTTGCACCGAAAAGGTACAGTTTCCAAGTATCTATGAGGGGGATATGCCCTGGGTCAGCGTGTGCCCTTCGGAGACGTCCTCCATGCAGGATGGAATCGATAAAGCACATGGTCGATGTCTGGTGCTTGGAATGGGACTTGCCTACTATCCTTATATGATATCCTTGAAGAAGAATGTAAAGTCCATTACCATTGTGGAGCGTCAGCCGGAAATCATAGAACTTTTTAATGAGTATTTACTTCCCCAGTTTCAGGAGAAGGATAAGATCAAAGTTGTCTGCAGGGATGCTTTTGAATTTATGGAAGAAGTGGAAGACGGAGATTATGATTTCTGTTATGCAGATATATGGGAGAATCAATATGATGGTGCAGATGCTTATACAAAAATCAGTACCCATGAGCGAAGAATGCCCTTTACTCAGTTTGAATACTGGATTGAAGATGCAATCCGCTGGGAGTGCAGACAACGGGAACTGGATGATTCAATATAGATGAGAATAAATGACATTAAATTATTTAAGACAAAGTTGGTGTATCGAATTTCGTGGCAATTGCGCGCTCTTAGTGCAAATGTTCCACAAGATTTGATACACCAACTTTATTCATAGTCCTTAGAAACGAAGCTTCCTGCGACGATATCCTTTGCGTCGTTTTCTTGTTCGAATAACCTCTTTTCCGTATTCGGAATAATTCATAAAAATCAATCCAAGAAGAATGATTAAGAGAAAACAAAATACAATTACACCATAAATGATATGAAAAGCATTAAATACGATATAATCCTGAAGGACCACCTCTTTGGTGTTTACTTCCTTTAAATACGGAAGATTCGATGGCTTTGTGGAAGAAACCGCATTGCTGGTGGAGGAAACAATGAGTTCGGAGGTTCCTACCAGCACCCCGTCATACATAAACTGTACATTGGCAAAAGAGTTGCCGGTGGAAGTGTCACGGTTGACCACCATCGTAATATTATCGCTGGTCACTCCCTTAGGTACAGTTACCGAAGATGAGACCAGGGAAAAGGACAGGGAACTGTTTCCAAATATTTTGGAATTGTAATAGCCGGAAGAGTCTCCCAATAAGGAGCTGGTATCAGCGGAGTTCAGTGTCAGTTTCTCAAAATTATCAAAGCCGTAATTAAAGAGTGCTATGGTATCGTTATAGCGCATGTTTGGCTCCTCGCACAGGAGAACCACAGCGATAAGATTCATATCATCTTTGGTTGCAAAAGTACATAAGGTGTACTGGGATTCATCGGTAAAACCGGTTTTGCCACCCACAGCATATTCATAATAAAAACTGCTGTTCTTCCTCAGCATTTCGTGACGCTGATAAACGGTACGCTGCTGATCGTATTTGTTGGTTGGCGCAATCACGTAGGAATTGTTTTTCATAATACCGGTAATGGTAGAATTGTTCATACATGCCCGGCCAAACATGGCAATATCATAAGCCGTTGTATAATGTTCCGGGTCATTAAGACCGCTGGCATTAGCAAAATGTGTATTCAGCGCACCCAGCTCTGCCGCACGCTGATTCATCATGTTTGCAAAATCAGGAATCGTTCCGCCTACATGTTCTCCAAGGGCGTAGGCAATATCATTGGCGGAGTGCAGCAGTAAGGCATAGAGGGCATCCTCCACTGTAAACTGTTCACCTTCATAGATCGCAAGTTTGGAATCCTCCCAGGTGACACTGTGTTCCGCATCATAGCTCACCGTCAAAGTTTCGGAGAGACTGCAGTTTTCAACGGTGACAAGGGCAGTAAGAAGTTTGGTGACACTTGCAGGATAAGCTTTGATGTGGCTGTTCTTTTCATAAAGAATCGTTCCCGTGTCTGCATCGATCAGAATGGCACTTTTGGCATCCACATGAGGTGCCGTGAGCCAGTTTTCTCCCATGTCAGAAACCCCTTCCTCCGGGATCTCGGAGGTTGTTGTATCCTCATTTTCTTTTGCTGTATCGCCCCCGGAGGAGGTTGTATCCTGGGAAGTTGTAGTGCTATTGGTTGCAAGAGTGGTCTGTGGAAAACAGATCAGTAAAGTCATCAGAAGTATAACGGAAAGAAACGATTTTATTTTTTTATGATTCAATCTATACATTTGAAAATACCTGCTTATATTTATTCGTAAATTAAATAATATATTTATAGAAAATACTATAAAACAATTTTCATTGAATGAGAAAGATTTGTCAAGCAAATTGTGTCAAAATAGGGGATTTTAATCAAATAATTGTCGTTTCTTCGAAGCGTGATTTGACAGGGAACGGTCAAATGTGGTATTAATTTGGGAGAGTAATTTTTAAAATGCAGACAGTTGAGAGGAAACCGAATGAGACTTAGAAATGTTAAGGGCGCAAGAGACGTCATGGTGAATAGTGAATATGTGTTTGCCGATCCTAAGAACATGGCAGGAACATGGCATGAAATCTTCGGAAATGATCACCCGATTCATATTGAGATCGGAATGGGTAAGGGGAAGTTTATTACCACATTGGCCGGTATGAATCCGGATATCAATTATGTGGGTATTGAAAAATATTCCAGTGTGCTGATCCGGGCAGTGGAAAAGCAGAACGAATTGCAGTATCCCAATCTTAAATTCATACGTATGGATGCGGAAAATATTGTTGATATATTTGGGGAAGGGGAAGTGGACAAGATTTATCTTAATTTCTCTGATCCGTGGCCGAAGGATCGTCATGCAAAACGGCGTCTGACTTCCAAGGAGTTTTTTGCCAGATACAACGTTATTCTCAAAAAGGACGGAGAAGTTCATTTTAAGACGGATAACCGGCCGTTATTTGATTTTTCATTGGAGGAAGTGGTGAATGCCGGATGGAAACTGAAGGCACATACCTTTGATCTTCACAATGATGAGATACTGAATCAGGGAAATGTTATGACAGAGTATGAGACACGATTTTCTGAGATGGGTAATCCGATTAATAAGTTGATTGCCTTCCGTTAGAGAAAATCCATAAAACGGATCAGCCAATAAGTGGTGATATTATATCAAAATATACACTTATTGGCTGGTCTTTTTACGTTTATTCTTCCGGCTGATTCTTATTTTTCTTGTTAATGGAGTATGCCCGCCCATCGCGGTAATTAACGTTTCGCATGTCAAGACGATAGCTTACGAAGCGGTTAATCATATAAGAAAGGACGGCGACACAAGGAACGCCAATCAACATCCCCATAACACCAAAGAGGCTTCCTCCGACGATGATGGCGAAGATTACCCAGAGTGGTTTAAGGCCTGTGGATTCACCAAGAATCTTTGGGCCAAGATAGAGACCGTCAAACTGCTGAATAAAAAGAATGATGATGCCAAAGATCAGCGCATTTACCGGATTTTCGATCAGCAGGATGATAACCCCCACAAATCCGCCGATGAAAGGACCGAAATAAGGAATCATATTGGTCACTGCAACGGTGACGCTGATTAATAATACGAAATCTAACTGAAAAACCGTCATGATGAAGGATGTGATACACCCGATAATAAAGGAGTCCAGTGTCTTACCGGTGATATATTTGCTAAAAATAGTTGTGCTCTCACGCAGGGTGGAAAAGAAGGTCTCACTCCCCTTGGTAGGAACTACCGCACAGGTAAACCGCCTGAAAGTATCAATTAAGTTCTTCTTGTCTGCCAGCATATAGATGGAGATAATAATACCCAGCAAAGCATTGGTAAGTCCTTTAAGTACAGTAAGGGAGGTATTATAGATAAATGGAATAAGGTTCGTTGTAATACCTGAAATATACCCCACAAGCTGTGGGATTGAGTTATTGATCATGGCCATAACGGAATCCACATTGATGTTATGCCAATTATCAGGAGCTGTGCTTAATTTTTCCATGATAATAAAGTATTGTTTGGTTATAATATTGGTAAGATCCACAAGACTTGAATAAATCTGCGGAACAACAAATATGAGCATAAGAATCAGAAAACCAATAACCATAATATAGGTAATCATCAGAGAAATACCATAGATGAGCCGGTTTTTATTGGATTTTGTTATTTTATGAAGGACACCGCTGAACCATTCCACTAAAGGGTTCAGTACGAAGGCAAATCCAAATCCCCAGATAAAGGGAGAGAGTACTTTCAAAATGTGTTGAATAACTCCATATACGGAATTCCAGTCAATAATGGCTTTATAGATCAACATTCCGGCCAGAATTACTAAGATGGCGTAAAAACTCACAGAAGCATATTTTTTGTTAAATAAAGTCTCATTTTTTTCTTCGGTATTGTTATTATTTTGCATAAAAATGAACCTCCTAACACAAAAACGGTCAAACACACTTCCATTATAATGCATTAAAACTGCGCTTTCAACAGGATAAAATTAGATATTTGAAAAAAAATTAAAAAAAGTACTTGCTTTTTTAAAATAGATTGGTTATAATAGCACTTGTGTTAAGGCACAGGAAATAAAAAAGCGCGACTAGCTCAGTTGGTAGAGCACCTGACTCTTAATCAGGGTGTCCAGGGTTCGAACCCCTGGTCGCGCACTAAAGGCATCGTTTTTGCAGACTTAGGAGCTGCGGGGACGGTGTTTTTTTGTTTACAAAAAAGACAATTTATAGGATAATCGTTATAGATAATATGTAAACTAAGGGAGTAATTATTTTGAATAAGAAGATAAAGCTGGTTTTGATTCTTTGTGGGCTTCTTTGTGTCACCGGGTGTGGTGGTAAAAAGAAACCGGTCGATACCAAACCGACGACCCAGACAACGGCTGCACAGAAGGTGGAAACCCAGAAAGAGGAGAATACAGAGAATTCGGATAAAGAGCGAACCAAGTATGTGCGTCTTGAAGTAGTAAACCGTGGAAATGGCATCGAAGTTCATATATTGGATGAGAATGACCGTCGAATCGAGAATGTTTCATTTACAATTTGTATCGTCAAGACGGAGCAGGATACGTTGCTGGATAAAAATTGGTCAGGGACCGTTGAGGGTGAAGAATATACCGACACGGATGGTGATGGATCTCTTTATGTATCCGAGCTTGTAACAGGTTCTTATGGTATATATTTAAGGCCTATGGATGAATATCTTTATGCAACGCCAATTCCGGTCTCTTTGGTAACCTATTCCATTGTTCCGGATATCAGTGAAAAGATTCAGAAAAAGAGTTCCATTGATTCTTCAAAAGAGGATAAATCTTACATTGAAGATGCTAAGCTTGAGGCTGCAAGAAGGGAAAAGGCGATTAAGGTAAGTAATATTATCAGTTCAAAGCAGATCGTGGGGGAGAGCAAGACATTTAAGGTTACTGTGCCGGTTCTTTCGGAAAAGGATGAAGTTCAATATGAGAAGTTGAATTCCAAAGAGGTGGATTCTTCCATTCAGATTGATGAATATATTAAGGATAACAATAAGGAAACGCTGTTGATTGGTGGTGTTTTGAGAGATGTATATGTCTATGAGGAGAGCCGGTTTGATCCGCGCCTGGAGGATACCTATGTGTCTAAAGCAATCCTCCGGGAGGATGGAAAGTACTATATTTATAATTTGGTTCCCCAGGTCACCACAAGTAATGAGGAGATCTATGTTGGCTGGTATTCAAGGAAGGGAAAGCATTATTTCAATGATGCCGACGGTTTCCCGGTGACCGGCTGGAGAAAAATTGACGGCATGTGGTACTATTTTGACGAAAATGGACAGAAGGCGTCCGTTACAGGGCTTGATGTGTCTGAGTACCAGAAAGAAATTGACTGGGAAAAGCTTAAGGAAGCAGGCATCGATTTTGTTATTATTCGATGTGGTTTTAGAGGATATGGTACCGGTGTACTGGTAGAGGATGAACGTTTCAGGGAGAATATCCAGGGAGCTACAGCTGCAGGAATGCCATTTGGTGTCTATATATTTTCCCAGGCAATGAATCAGAGAGAAGCGGCAGAAGAGGCAAGTATGATTCTGGAACTTTGCAGAGGTTATGAGCCGACACTTCCGTATGCGATTGATATCGAAGCCTGTGGAGATAGTGATGGAGAAGGACGACAGAATGGTCTTTCAACGGATGCAAGAACTCTGGTGATTAACACCTTTGTCAGTGTTATTGAAAGTCAGGGTGAGGAAGCTATGCTGTATTCCAATCAGAGTTATCTGGATCATCAGATTGATATGTCTCAGATTCATTGTAAACTATGGTTTGCAATGTGGCCGGGAGAAACGGATACAACGGCACCAAACGATGATGCCCTGGAGGCAGACCCTACAAAGGTTCCGGACCGTGAGGTGGAGATCTGGCAGTACAGCGATAAGGGTCAGGTAGATGGTATTGAGGAACTGGTGGATCTTAATGCATGGATACCATCCCTTGAATAGCGAAGGATAGAAAGAAGGTTGAATCTGTGAGCAAAATGAGCGAGCAAAATATGAATAAAGATGATGACCGGAATGTGGAAGAACGTATTGACGAACTTATTACCATGGTGAAGCGAAATAGTCGCAGAGGTATTGCGAAGGTGGTCTACGGCAGAACCATTACCTACATTTTGCTATTGGTACTCCAATTGGTAATATTATATCTTTCGGTGCTCCGCTATCATCAGTCAAGTATATTTTTCGGAAGTTCTGCATTGGTTTCAATCATTGTTGTGCTTATTATTTTAAATGAGGAAATCAATCCCATGTATAAGCTGGCATGGATTATTCCTGTAATGGCATTGCCGGTGGTTGGAACATTTACTTATCTGTGGATTAGGTTTCAGCCAACGCTTATGTTCATGCGAAGAAATCATAAGCGATTGGACGGGGAACTGGCGGGGTATCTTAATTTATCCGGCGATTTTTCCGAGGAACTTAAAGATACGGATGACGGTGGAGAATATCTTAAGTCTCAAGAATCGCAGGCGGATTTCTCTGCACTTGATCGGGACCTTAAGAGCACCGCATCTTTTCTTTATAATACCATGCACTATCCGGTGTATAAGAATGAGGCAACGCAGTATTTTCCGGTGGGAGAGAAGGTGTTCCGTAAGATTTTAAAGGAGCTTGGCAAGGCAGAAAAATATATTTTTATTGAATATTTCATCATTGAAAATGGAGTTATGTGGGATGCCATCATGGAGGTTCTCAAGGTGAAGGCTGCACAGGGTGTGGAAGTTCGTGTTATGTATGATGGAACCTGTAATTTTAAGCTGCTTCCTTACTCCTATCCAAGGACACTTGAAAAATTAGGGATCCAATGCAGGATTTTTTCTCCGATTATTCCGATCCTTTCGGTGCACCAGAACAATCGTGACCATAGAAAGATTCTGGTTATTGACGGCAAGGTAGCCTTTACCGGAGGGGTGAATTTTGCGGATGAGTATATCAATGAGATTGATCGGTTCGGGCATTGGAAGGATACGGCGGTGTTGGTTCGCGGAGAAGCGGTGAGGACATTTACGTCACTGTTTTTGGAAATGTGGAATCTGGGAGAAAAGAATGTGACAGAAGATTTTGGGAAATATCTGCTGCCACAATCCACAGAAGAGGAAAAGCCATCAGCCAATTCGAAAGCGAAGGGGTATGTCATTCCTTACGGGGACAGTCCTTTAGATAAGGAAAATACGGGAGAACAGGTATATTTTGATATCATTAATCAGGCGGAGCGATATGTGTACATTATGACACCATATCTGATCCTGGACAATGAAATGCTTACGGTACTTAAGGCAGCGGCCAAGCGTGGCGTGGATGTGCGAATCGTCATGCCGCATATTCCGGATAAGAAATATGCATTTTATCTGGCAAGATCCTTTTATCCGGAACTGATTGGAGCCGGGGTCAAGATGTATGAGTATATTCCCGGATTCGTACATGCCAAGGTATTTTTGTCGGATGATAAGAAAGCGGTGGTGGGAACCATCAATCTGGATTATCGTAGTCTTTATCTGCATTTTGAATGTGGTCTCTATATGTACGAAACCGAGGCAGTGGAGGATATTCGCGAAGACTTTGATAATACCTTTGAAAAATGTATGCAGTTTACCATGGAAAAATATAAGGAAATAAATGTGATCAAGCGGGGGATAGGAAGAATATTCCGTTTATTTGCACCGTTGATGTAGGTGGGATACCAAAGAACGATAGTGATTGATAAAAGAAAAGTCCGACGGAAGGGAAGAATCCCCGATTCCATCGGACTTTTTTGTATATATATTATCGTTTAATTTCAAATTCCTGATTCATCAGGCGGAAGATGGACTGCTTGTCGTCCGTAATATTAAAGTCACCATGGATGGTGTGCTTAATTACGGAGGATGATACCGCGAAGTTTACGATATCGTTCGGATTCATACCCTCCATCAATGCGTAGATGAGACCGCTGGAGAATGCATCGCCGCCACCCACACGATCCAGAATGCTGAATCGGAAGGTTCTGCTTTCGTAAGTCTCACCATCATACCAAAGGTATGCCTTTAATGAGTTCTCGCTACCGGAGTGAACATAACGAACATGTCTCGCGATGGCCTTGAAGTTGTATCGGTTAGCAAGCTCCTTGAAGATGCGATCCTGTTCCTTGAAAGACGGCTGTAAGCTAAGTCCTTCCTTCATATCATGTCCGTCAGGACCCGGAAGATTAATCGGTTCAATGCCAATCAATACATCTACATATGGAAGGTATTCCGTGATGCAATCCCTTGCTTCCTGCCATCCCCACAGAGCACTTCGATAATTTCCGTCAAAACTAACGGTGATACCAAGTTCCTTAGCGGCCTTCAATGCCTTCATAATGAGATCCCGGCAATTTGGGGAAAGGGCTGGGGTGATACCGCTTAAATGCAGCCAGTCATATCCGGCCAACACTTCCTTCATATCCACATTGGAATAATCATATGTGGCAAAAGCGGAACCTTTACGGTCATAAATAACCTTGGAGGAACGAACGGCAAAACCCTCTTCCAGGTAGTAGATACCGATACGGTCCCCAGCAAAAATAGTCTTAGACATATGAACATCGTTGGTTCTGAGGTAACGAACAGCGGACTTGCCCACAGAGTTGTCCGGAAGTACCGTGAAAAATGTACTGTCCACGCCTAAGTTTGCAAGAGCGGCAGCAACATTGGCCTCAGCGCCACCGTAATTTACGATAAATGAATTCGCATTGCGAATCTTTTCATAGTTTGGCGGTGAAAGTCTCAAAAGAATTTCGCCGATAGTAATAAACTTAATATCTTTAATGTCCTTCATACAATCAGTCCTCTTCCTCTTAATTATAATTGCACAATACACTACCATAGTAGCATAAAAGAAAGTTTTTGTACAATAAAATTTAAGTGCAAATTATCTAATAATATGATAAAATGTATAATAAATAAAAGGTAATTATAAATAGCTGTGAACCGGCAGGAAACATAATAAACGGAAGAGATGGAGGGATGCATATGGCGGAGCGTATGGAGTTGATTTACAAATCAGAAGATGGAAAGACACAGATTCATGCGACGGAATGGTATCCGGAGGAACGTTCACCGAAAGCCATCCTTCAGATTGTTCACGGAATGCAGGAATACATCGGACGTTATAACGGATTCGCAAGCTATATGGCGGATCGTGGATTTATTGTGGTAGGTGAGGATCATCTGGGACATGGCAATACGGCGGAGAATCCGGGAGATTACGGGTATTTTGGCGAGGATGAGCCGGAACTTGCATTAGTCCGGGAAGTTCACCAGTTGAAGAAAACGATTCAGGCGGAAAATCCGGGACTTCCATATTTTATGTATGGATTTAGCATGGGCTCTTTTATCACAAGAAAATATATGACCATGTACGGCGAGGGGCTGGATGGCGTCATCATCGGCGGTACGGGATGGGTTCCGGAGGGCAAGCTTAATATGGATATTTTCATTACCTCGCTTCTGTCCAAACTTCGGGGTGGCCGGTACCGTAGTAAATTTGTTCAGAACAGAGCCTTTAAAGGGTATAACAAAAGAGTGGCGGTAAAGCGCACCGGGTCCGATTGGATCTGCAGCGATAAGCGTGTGGTGGATGCTTATGTAGAGGATGATAAATGTAATTATATTTTTACCGTAAATGGGTTTAATACGATTACCAAATTGATTAAATACGTGCAGGAGCCTAAGAATGCACAGCGTATACCGGAGAATCTTCCGGTGCATTTCGTGGCGGGTGAGGAGGATCCTGTGGGTGATTACGGTGAAGGTGTAAAGAAGGCTGCCGAATTTTATCTGGTCAATGGAATGAAGAATGTGTCCATCAAGCTGTATGACAACATGCGCCATGAGATCCACAATGAGAAGAAAAAGCACGTGGTATATCTGGATTACTTAGAGTGGCTGGAGAGCCTGTTGTAATTGTTAAAGAGTTCTATGGAGTTGTTATGTAGGCCGGTTCTTTTAGAACCGGTCTTCTTCATAATATAGAGGTGTGTGTTCGGTGTATCCTTTGAGATTGATCTTGCGTGCCTGTTCCATCAGGAATTTGTAGCGCTTGGTGCTGGCATTGATCATATAGATGTAACAGTCGATAAGGTCCGGTTCTGTGACCTGCTGGAAGTTGGAATAGGCGCTGTCTAAGGCGTTCTGTGCCAGTCGGATTTCGCCAAGCAAATGTTGTTCGTCGTAAGAACAAGAGGTGTTATTCATGGTTTGGACTCCTTTCTCTAAGGATAGTTTTACAGTTATACATAATTTGTATTTGTCATTTAGTGGTAGTGTTACCTGAATTAGAAAAAATATCCAAGGGTTTTATAAATTCTTAATAATTTTCATAATCATTTGTATTGACAAGAAACTTTAGGTGTTCTATAATCACATTCACAACAGATTCTTGTTGTAATCTAGATTCATTAATTTCCCCAATTTTATTTTTAAAACTGAATGGAGCGGTTAAAATAAGAAAAGTATGTATTATTTATGATGAGGACGAATTATATGTCTATCGTCTCATGAATTATCTTAAATCAAAACCTCAGATGTCTTATGAAATTGTGATATTTACGGAATTTTCAGCATTGCAGGATTTTTTTGAGGACAATGAGGCCGACGTAGTGATGACCTCTGTGGATGAGGTGGTGGAGTTTGCACAGAAGAAAAATGTTCATAAAATTCTAAAACTTGTGGAAGAACCCATATCTGCTCAGAATAATGAGATCCGGGAATGTCATCCCATATTCAAATATCAGTCAGGAAATCATTTGTTAAGAGAGGTGACCGGTTACTGTGCTACGGAATCCGATGGAACAACGGAGGGGACGATTGGTACAACCGGGGCAAGGATTCTTGGAATTTACTCACCGGTGGGGCGGTGCGGAAAAACAACATTTGCTCTGACGCTGGCGAATTTGCTTGGTAAAAATGCGAAGGTGCTTTACGTGAATCTGGAAGAATACAGTGGTTTAGCGGAAGATGTATTAAAGGGGAAGGGTACGAATCTTTCGGAGATTATGTATATGTTTCGCCGGGGTACGTCGGGACTTTCGGATAAGATCCGTGATGCCATAAATCCGATGGGAAATTTCTCATATATTAGTCCGATGCCATATCCGGAGGATGTGGCGGATGTGATGACGGAGGAGTGGAAAGAATTTCTACGATTTCTCGCTGTGAAGATGAATTGGGATTACATTGTGTTGGATCTGGGTAATCTGATTTTAAAAAGTTATATGTTGTTTGATCTTCTGGAGATCATCTTTGTTCCCGAAGTGGATGATTTTATGGGACAGAGAAAGTTGAGGGAATTTATTAATGCCATGGGGGACATGGGAAGGGGAATGCTGATGGAACGGGTGGTGTATGTGAAACTGCCAAAGGAGATCCATGAGGAGAGGATGAATCTTGAACAGTTAGAATGGAGCGGGATGGGAAGCTATGCAAGAAAGATTATCAATGAACGAGGACTATGACAGAATTTATTCCATGGTGCGGGAGCGCACCGATACTTCCCGGGAGATGCAGGAGGAAGAAATCCGGCAGATTATTGATGAAACCATTCTCTCATTTTCCAGGTCCAATCGATTAACTTTGAGGGAGAAGGAAGATTATGCACAGAAAATCTTTAATTCACTGAAGCGCCTGGATATTCTTCAGGAGCTGCTGGATGATGATACGATTACAGAGATTATGATCAATGGACCTGAGAATATTTTTTATGAAAGAGCCGGACAAATTTACCGGTGGGAAGGGTCTTTTGCAAGACAGGATAAATTGTATGACATTGCCCAGCAGATTGCAGCAAGATCCAATCGTCTTGTGAATGAGTCTATTCCTATTCTGGATACCCGGTTGAGTAACGGTTCCAGAGTCAATATTGTTCTTCCGCCGGTAGCCCTGGATGGCCCGGTGATCACTATTCGAAAATTCTATCGAGATCCCATTACAATGACCAAATTAATAGAGTATGGATCCATTACCAAAGAGGCGGCCCGGTTTCTGGAGCGTGCGGTGATGGCACGGTACAATATTTTTATCTCCGGCGGAACGGGAAGTGGTAAAACCACATTTTTAAATGCATTATCCAATTATATTCCGGCGAAGGAGCGAGTGATTACCATTGAAGATTCCGCCGAATTGCAAATCCAATCCGTAGAAAATCTGGTACGGTTGGAAACGAGGAATGCCAATGTGGAAGGTGAAAATGCGATTTCAATGCGAGACTTGATTAAGTCATCGCTTCGAATGCGCCCGGATCGAATTATCGTGGGTGAGGTGCGAGGTGCAGAGGCGGTGGATATGATTACGGCGATGCTTACCGGACACGATGGGAGTCTTTCTACAGGTCATTCCAATAGTCCCCGGGATATGTTGACCCGCATAGAGACTATGGTAATGATGGGAATGGATATTCCGCTTCCTGCAATCCGAAATCAGGTAGCCTCAGCGATTGATATTATCGTGCATCTTGGAAGACTGCGGGATAAGTCCCGAAGGGTCTTACATATTCAAGAGGTCGTGGGGATTGAGAAGGATGAGATTCGTCTGAATCCACTGTTTGAGTTTGAGCAGGAAGGCGAATTGGATGGAAAAATTCTTGGTTCTCTCCAAAAGAGGAATGAATTGGTTCGGGATGGAAAAATGAAAGGAGCTGGATTGTGAGAGATGAAGAAGTTCAGGAGTCGTATTCAGAAGATTCGACAAAATCTTGAGAAGAAAGAATTGGTGGCCGGAGTAGTGACGGGGATTATCATTCTTGGGGTGACGGCCTGGTTGTTCTATGATTCTTTATGGGTGACATTTTTGATGATTCCCTATCTTCCCTTTTATCTGGAAAAATTATCCGAAGAAAAGAACCATAAGAAAAATATGAAAAATGCATCGCAGTTTAAGGATGGTATGATGTCCATCAGTGCGGCGCTGGCGGTGGGTTACTCCATGGAAAATGCATTTCGTGAGGCGACAGGTGAGCTGGAAAATTTGTATGGGGAAGATGCCGTGATGGTGTTAGAATTTCGAGAAATTACCCGTAAAATCAACTTGAATGAGAATGTGGAGGATGCCCTTGAAAGTATGGCACAGCGACTGGGTCTGGAAGATGCGATTTATTTTGCGGAGGTGTTTCGTTTTGCCAAAAGAAGCGGAGGTAATCTGATGGAGATCATACGAAAGACTGCCGGAAACATCAGCGACAAAATGGAAGTCAAAGAGGAAATTCAGGTGTTGATCAGTGGCAAGCAGATGGAACAGAAAATCATGAACATTATGCCCTTTGGAATCATTGCATATCTGCGCATCGGTGCCTATGAGTTTATTGCACCGATCTATGGCAATGTGTTGGGAATTGTGGCAATGACGGTATGTCTGGCGGGGTATCTTGCAGCAAAGAAGATGGCGGATCAGATTGTAAAGATACAGGTTTAAAGGGAGTGAAACAATGCTGATATGTGGATTACTGTTAATGTTTTGTGGGATTTTGTGGATAAAATTTCACGGATATAAAGAAGAATATTTTAGTAAATTACCGGAAAAAGATAATTCGTTAAAGAGGGTTTATCCCATTGCTCTGGGATTATTGGAGTTTCTTGCAAGGCATGGAATCCGTTTTGCGGATAAGGGCAGAAAAAAATCAATTGAACGACTCAATGTGCTAAAGGAAATTAAGGATTCGGAGTTACTTTATAATATTCGTCGAATTTCCCTGGTATATGTGATTGTTGCATGTACGGCTGCCTTTGGCCTGTTTTATGGAATATCACTGTGGGGAGATGAATGGATATCCAATGGGATACTTCTGCGACCGGATTACAATGAAAGCGAGATCCGGTATAATTTTTTGGCAAACGATCAGGAAGTGCAGTTAAGCCTTTCGCCGGTAGAATATGAATTTCAACAGGTACAGAATAATTTTTCCGATGGATATGAATATTTGTTGCAAATGATGTTAGGAGAAAATTCTTCGTTGCAACAGGTGGATCGGAATCTTAATTTGCTTTCGGCGATTCCTCAATATGCAATAACCGTGCGGTGGCTGACATCGGATGTACAATGTGTGGGCCCGGATGGTGCCGTACATAACGAGAACTTTTTGGAGGGTGAGGAAAGAAGGGTTACCTTGACGGCAATGTTGTCCTATCTGGATTATGAATGCCAGTATGAAATCGAGGTAACGGTGATGGCGCCATCCATGAATAAGGAAGAGAGCGTGCTGCGTCATTTACAGAGAATCATTGAGGAAACCGAAAAGGAAGGTCGCAGTGTGAGAGAATTGGTTCTGCCGGGGGAAGTGGATGGCGTTGATATGAAGTATCGCAAGATCAAGGAAAATCACACATTGTTATTGGTGGGGCTGGGGCTTGTGGCAGCAGTCGGTATCTTTTTGGGAATGAATCGGGAGTTGGATACCCGGCTTAAGGAACGACAGGCACAGATGGTTCTGGATTATTCAGAGATTGTGTCGAAGTTAAATATCCTGTCCGGGTCCGGAATGAGTATCTTAAGAGCCTGGGAGAAAGTTGTAAAGGATTATGAAAAAAAGTGCCTCGAAGGTTCCATGAAGAAAAGATATGCTTATGAGGAAATGAAGATTACATATTATGAGATTCAGTCAGGGATATCGGAATCGGTAGCCTATGCAGAATTTGGAAGACGGTGTAATGTTCATGAATATCTGAAACTTGGGACATTGTTGGAACAAAATGTTAGGAAGGGTGCGAAGGGATTGTCCAAGATGCTGGAGGAGGAAGCAATACTTGCCTTTGAACAAAGGAAAAATGTTGCCAGAAAAATGGGTGAAGAGGCAGGAACCAAATTGTTGATCCCCATGATAATTATGCTGGCCATTGTTATGGTTATTGTTATGATTCCGGCATTTACTTCATTTCAGGTATAAGATTCGGTACGGGGTATTTCAATTTATTTTGAAAGGGGGTGAGCTTATGAAAATGTGGATGCATCAGTGGTTTCTTCGAACGAAGACCGCCTGGAGGAGTAATTCGGGAATGGGAGTTATTGAATTGATTCTGATTATCGTGGTATTAATTGGTCTTGTTATTATCTTTAAGAGTCAGATTACATCTTTGGTCAACAATATTCTTTCAAAAATTACATCACAGGCAAATAGCATATAAAGAAGAAGGGAGTATTATGAAAAGGAGATACTGGAAAGGTCAGATTACCATAATGGCGGCGTTGGTTTTTGGGTTGATGAGTATGCTTATGGTGGTGTTGATGGAATCAATTATTCATACAGGGGTCAGGACTAAGGCGAATAGTGCGGTGAATCTGGGAACCCAGTCGCTCTTTTCACAATACTCCAAACCACTGTTAAAGAAATATGAGGTTTTTGGGGGTGTGATCAGTGAGTCCGAGGAGGTATTGTCGTCACTCTATTCATACATTTATGCAAACTGTGTAAGTGGTGGGGAAAATGATATCCGGGGACGGATTTTTGCGCCGTTGAACTTATCGATTCAGGATCTTGTCATCGAAGAACAAAAGTATCTGACGGATGATAACGGGGAGCCTTTGTACGATGAAATTACGAATTACATGCTTTATGGACAGTTTGACAATGAGTTATATGAGGTGTTGCCGGATTTGATTAATGCGTCCCGGGAGAAATCAATTAATGCAGTAAACAAGGAGCTTAAGGCAAGGCAGAAGGAGGCGGCGAGGATCGATGGAAAAATTCTCAAACTTTTGATGTATGTTGAGGGAATTAAAACCACATCTTCCGGATTTAAGCAAAGCTTTGGACACCTGTGTTCTGCCGGGGAGTTTGTAAAAAAAGTCTGTGTGCAGGGAACTTCATTTGGGCAGACAGGAGTGAATCATGATGAGGTTTACGGAGTTGTAAAAGATGAATATGTGGATCTGATGGAGGAACTGGATGGACTGAAGGCGGATTTGGACTGGATCATTTTGGTTTACAATGCTCCTGGGACAAAGGGGCTGTTTCTTGATATTGGATTCCGCAATCATACCAGTCAGCTGGCATTTGCTGTAGATGAGTCATTAACAAAGACGAAGCAGTCATTAAATCTGATTGAGCAGATTGAGGAGGATACCGGGAAATTACTACGAAATCTTGGTCGTTCTAAAAATGTGTTGGAGCAATACCGGGGACAACTGGATGAAGATGCGGCAACAGGTTTTGAACAGGAATTTGATGAACTTGGTATGTATGGTGACGGAACAGCCAATACGCTGTGTGATCTGTCGGATGTAAAAGAAAAACTGATGCTCTGTCAGGGACAGTTAGAGACGATGAAAACTGCACTGGTTGCACTTGCCGGGACACCCATGGATATTAATAGTATTGGAAGCGTATATGGGGAAGTGGATGCCTGTAAGGAAATATGCAGCACCTTCGTAGGACATACGATTCAGTTTAATTATGAGGGAGTGTCTTTGGGGAAGGGCAGCAGTCTTGCGATTATCGAGAAGATACAGGATACATTTTCCGGGGGATTTCTTCAATTCGTCCTGGGAAATAAAGAGGTATCATCAAAGAGTATTGCGTTTTATGATTTGTCCTCCCAGGTTAAATATTCCGGTAATTCCACATGGAGTGTCAGTTTTGATCCGGAAATCATGTATCAGGATTATCTGTATAATAAATATGTCAGTATGAATTTTTCATCTTTTCTTAGCCCGAATTCGGAGGGACTGTTGGAATATGAGATGGAATACATTCTTGGAGATTCAATGTCTGATCAGACAAATTTAAAATCCACAATAACACAATTGATTCATTTTCGGTTTCTGATGAACTTTTCCCACATGATTCAGAATGTTGAGAAAAAGGGAAAATGCAAGGCAATGGCAGTGACTTTGCTTGGTTTCACAGGGGTTCATGGGGTCATAAAACTGGGACAGTACCTTCTGATGTCAGCGTGGACTTATGGGGAAGCAATCAATGATGCAAAGATTTTGCTGGATGGCGGTAAAGTGCCGCTGGTGAAAACGGTGGCCAGTTGGCACACGAATCTGGAGGATATTGTGGAGGGGAAAATATCTTCGGATACCAATGCGAATCCTTCAGGATTGGACTATACCGATTATCTTCAATTGTTATTGTTTCTGGAAAATAAAACACGGAAAATATACCGAACCATGGACATGATGGAAGTGAACATGATTCATGACGGATATGATCACAGCAGGATGTATCGCTATCTATATTCCCTTAAAGGAAGTGTTTTGTTTCGATATCTGCATGGAAATGGGGAGTACCTGCAGGAGTTTGAGTATGCTTATTAATTATGAATGTATATAGAAAGGGGGCTGATAAAAATGCTCTTTTGGATACAAAAACTATTTTTAAAAATAATAAACAAAATAAAAAAGAAAGGAAACGCATATAGAAAGATAGAACTCTTACGCAAACACTCCAATAATCATATGAATACCAAGAGAGCAGTTTTATCCGCCTCCATGACTCTTGAGGCGATGTTTGTGTTGCCGTTGTTTCTTTTCTTTTCAGTTATTTTTATCTATGTAATGAATTTGATGAATTTCCAGAATCGAGTCAATGAGTCTATGTATGATACACTAAGGACTCTTTCCAAGATGGAATATACGAAGGAAGGGAGCTCCAATGCGGCTGCCGCATTGGCGGGTTTTTATACACAGCTTAATGGTAAAAATGTGGATCGGATGAGAATTGTTGGTGGTGTGGCCGGGATGCTTCCATACCAATCGGATTTTGAGGAAGATTTGATGACATTTCAGTTATCCTATCAGGCAGTGCCGCCTTTTGATCTGGCAGGGATTATGCGCCTAAATTGCACTCAGCGCGGGGTGGTTCGAAAATGGATTGGAAATGATGATTTGGGAGATTTGAAAGAGGGAACGGGGAACAACAAAGATACATTGGTTTATATTACCGAGAATGGTACGGTGTATCATTTGGATCGTGGCTGCTCACATCTTCAACTTTCTATAAAAACGGTGGAACGAAGCAGGGTTGGAAATTACCGCAATACGGATGGAGGAAAGTATTATCCCTGTGAGAAGTGTGGGAAAAAGAGTTCAGTGAAGCAGGTATATATTACGGATTCAGGCGATCGCTACCATACGAATATCAATTGCAGCGGACTAAAAAGAGGAATCATGATCGTTCCACAAAGTAGTGTTACCGGATGGCCAATATGTTCGCGCTGTGGAAAAAGATGATAGGAGGAACAATATGATTATGAATTTATGCGGTTTGGGGTTTTTGTGCTGTTCTGCAGTAGAGGATTGGAAGACACAGCAATTAGATGTGGCACGACTTGGATGTTTTGGGATTATAGCTATTTTACTGCGGTTATTTTATTTGAAGAGTAATATTTATGAGTTGTTTGAGGCCATGATTATAGGTGTGCTGGTTTTGCTGATTGGAAAAGCGACCCGGGAGGCTATTGGTTATGGGGACGGAGTTGTCATTATGATTATGGGATTATTTAGTGGATTCCGTATTACGATTCATACCTGTATGGGAGCTTTCTTTATTCTTTCAATCCTGTCTATTGGGTATTTTGTAAAAAACGGAATAGCGGTTGAGAAGCGAATTCCATTTGTTCCCTGTCTTCTCTTGGGCTATATAGGAGGTTTGTTATGGTAAGAAACGGGAAGATATTTTTTGTTCCGTTTGGAAAAAGAAGGAAAAGAATAAAAGGGTCGGTAACACTGGAGGCGGCAGTGGTGGTTCCCTTGTTTGTAATAATGGTTGTGAATATTGTTGTTGCGGCATTTGAATGTCATGATCAAGCAATTATCAATTGTGTTGGTACGAAAATTTGTATGAGAGCAGAATATGGATATCGGTCATTTGATAAGGATCATTCCGGGAAGTTGGATGAATTATCACGGTTAGGGACAGCTTATGTGGGGGAGAAAACCATACAGAAAAAGGATTCGGTCAATGTTAAGGCTTCTCTTTTGGAAGTGCAGGCGTTGTCTGCGTCCATATTACGTAATGATCCGGTAGATTATGTATGGGTAAGTGATGCAGCCGAGAAATTATTGCAAAGAGCAGGGGAGAAGGAAGATGGAAAGTAGAGTGATGAACGATGTTCAAGGAAAGTATATCTTGTTATCCTCGGAAGAAGTGACTCAGTTAACCTATGAGAACAAGATGTTTTTTTACAATGATATTGCAGGGTTCCTGCCCTTTGATACGCAAAGAATGAATAATACTTTATCATATCAGTATCGAATAATGGATTATAAAACCATGTCCGAAAGTTATAATAATCAGTCTTTTTCGGCAGAGGATGTGAAGAAGATATTTATGGCGATTACCCTGGCAAGTCAGAACGCTGCAGAATATCTTCTGAATCCGGATTATATCCTTTTGAATCCGGATTACATCTTTGTCAAGGAAAATGATTTCCGTTTCTGTTATTATCCGGGGGAAGAGGGTGGATTTCATAAGGGTATACGAGAATTGATGGAATATATTCTGGAACGTCTGGATCACTCCCGGCAGGACAATGTGATGATGGCATATGGATTATATCAGAAGATATTGAAAAATAATTATAGTATGGAAATGTTGATGGAGGAGTTTTGTCGGGAGCGTAAACCGGAGGGAGTGGATGAAAAGGACAGACCGATAAAATTAAAAATTGAACGAAAAGAAGAGGCAATGTTATCGGAATTAGAGAATGAGTTGCTGGAGACAGTGTCAAAGGACAAAGAGCCATCGGTTATCAAACCGATAAAATTCAAAAAGAAAGGGAAAGACCAAACCGGTTCACCGGCAAAAGGAAGAAAAAGGACCAATCATTGGTGGGAGAGGTTTGCAAAGGGTGATTCAGGCAATATGGGTGAAGAGACGTCAGTTAAGGGTACAATGCTTTTGGCAGATGCTACGGTTTATGGATCCACACAGTTGTTGGGAATGAAATCCCTAATTAATCAAGGAGTGGGAAAGGATATTCCATTGATGGATTTTCCTATTACCATAGGTAGTAGTGCTCAGACAAAAGTTGTTCTGGATAATATTATGGTTAGTCGGATCCATGCGGTGATCACCCAGGAATGCGGGTTCTATTATGTTGAGGATCAGGGATCCACGAACGGAACCTTTGTGAATGGCAGCAGGATTTCGCCCTATGAACCCGTTCAAATCAAGGCTGGAGACCAGATTACTTTTGCGAATGAAAAATTTTGCTTTAATTGACACAAAATCTAATCAATGGTATGATGTTTTGGGTATTTGTGCAAATTCTGAATTGGGTAATTTGTACCGCCGAAATTAGGATCCCTGTTGATATGGGCAGGGTCGGAATGTCAGGGAGGATGTTGGCATGAAGGTAAATATTTATTATGGTGGACGTGGATTGGTGGATGATCCGACCATCGCAGTAATCAATAAGATACAGGGCGTATTGGAAGAATTGAGAGTAACTGTATCCAAATATAACCTTTACGAGATTCGGAATGGAATCACAACTCTTCCGTTAACATTGAAGGAGGTAGATGCAGTTGTTCTTGCAACCACTGTGGAATGGCTTGGCATTGGTGGACTTATGCAGCAATTTCTGGATGCGTGCTGGCTGTATGGTGATAAGTCTAAGATCAGCGAGCTTTATATGTTTCCGGTGGTAATGTCAAAGACCTATGGAGAACGCCAGGCATATTCGACTTTAGTTGATTCCTGGGAAATCCTTGGAGGAAAAGTCTGCAATGGATTAAGCGCTTACGTGGATGATTCCACAGATTTTGAATTCAATAAGGACTATTCCATGGTCATTGAGAGAAAGGCTGAGGAGATTTATCGCACGGTATCCCAGAAGACAATTATGTTGCCAAGCAGCAGTAAGAATTTGCGTAATATGATCAAGGAAACCGTCAACTTCACTCCTCAGGAAAGTGAACAGCTTTCGAAATTCGTATCGGATGAGAAATTTGTCCAGACCCAGAAGAAGGATATTGAAGATCTTTCATCAGCATATAAGGAGATGCTGGTGGATGAAGCCAATGGCGGTGATGAGTATTATACTTCTGTATTTAAGAAAGTATTTAAACCGCAGGGAAATATCAGTGCATCTTATTATCTGATTATAGATGATAAACAGAAATCGGTGGTTATCGATGTGCGGGGAAGTCATCTGGACTGCCATCTTGGTACCAAGGAAAATGCAGATATTATTGCAAAGCTTAAGAAAGAAACTTTTGACCGGGTAGTGAATGGAAGAATGACATTCCAAAGAGCCTTTATGACAGGGGATATTACTGCAAAGGGTAATTTAAAGACGATAAAAATGTTTGATGAGTTCTTCAAGTTTGAAAAATAGTTGAAATCATCGATTTTAAAATATGATTTAGTTTAGATTTATTAATGCGGGGAATATGTATGTTATCACAGAATGATTACGAAAGATTGAGAGAAATACAAAAGACAGACCCCGAAACTTATGAATTTATATTTCACATTGTACAGACTGCGTTGGACGCTGTGTCTCAGGGATGTCATGATATAAGAAATTATGTTGCATTGATTTCAAGCTATGAACAGCTCTTTTCCATGGAACAGCCGGATGCAGCAACAAGTAATTACTACAAAAAAATAGAATATAACACAGCAAAGACATTGGAATTATTGGATCGGATTGCAAAATACCGCTACAGTTTCCGGAAGAATAAGGAGGTATCTGCAACACTTAATGTCAATGAATTGGTGGCGGAGGTTGTGGATGAGAGTAAGGAGATGCTTGAAGAAGATCATTCATCGATTTTTCTTTGCGTTAGTAAAGAAGATAAGCGTCCTGCGATTCTTTCCAATGTGGAGAAGAAAGCTGTCACAGATGCTGTTTGGGAGGTTCTCCTTAACGGAATACAGGCATGCAATGACCATATTTATGAGCCGGGTTTATGTCCTTGTATCGATATCGCAGTGAAAGAGTCCGATCAAAGGATTGATGTGGTAGTGCAGGACAATGCAGGGGGATTTTCAGAGAGTATGTTGGTATATGGATTTACCCCCTTTAAGAGTGAAAAAAAGGGATATTATGGACTGGGGCTGGCGATTGCCTATGAGAGTGTAAGAAAATTTGCCGGAGATATAACCGTGGAGAATATTTCCGGTGGAGCACGGGTGACAATATCCCTTCCTAAAAATATTAATCAGAATTAAGAATAAGGAGAATTACGATGAAAAAGGATGATTGCATTTTTTGTAAGATTGCAAATGGAGAGATTCCTTCTCCGGCACTTTATGAAGACGATGATTTTAAGGTAATCTTTGATCGGGGTCCTGCGGCAAAGGGGCATGCGTTGGTGCTTCCAAAAGAACATTTTGATGATGTGTTCTCTATGGATGAGGAGCATGCAGGAAAGGTGTTTGCGGTGGCAGCCAAGGTGGCGAAAGCTATGAATGAAGAGTTTCAGTGTGATGGAATGAACATTTTGCAGAATAATAAAGAAACAGCAGGTCAATCCGTTTTTCATTTTCATATGCATATCATTCCGCGCTACAAGGGGGACCCGGTCAATATTAAATGGACCCCGGGTGAGGTTGTGGATGAAGAACTTGTAAAAGAAGCGGAAAGCATACGTAATAAAATAAAGTAAGAACCTGGGTTTCTAAAGCAAGAACTATTTGCAATTAGGAAAAGCAGCATATATAATATTTACCATGTTAGGATTAATTAAGTTAGGAAAATGCATTAAATGTGGAGGTTCAACATGATTAATTTAAGTAAAACAGGTGCTTATCTTATCAATGGCGTGGACGTTGTAGAAGACAACAACGAAGCAGCGGCTAAGATTACAGCCCTTACCGGTGCAGCACCGAATAAGGAAGAAGCAGCACAGAACACAATGGCCTATAACATTTTAAAGGCCCATAATACTTCAGGAAATATGGATAAGCTTAAGATCAAGTTCGATAAGCTTACATCACATGATATTACGTTCGTAGGAATTATCCAGACTGCAAGAGCTTCAGGATTGGAAAAGTTCCCGATTCCATATGTACTTACAAACTGTCATAACAGTTTGTGTGCGGTAGGTGGAACAATTAACGAGGATGATCACATGTTTGGTCTTACCTGTGCCAAGAGATACGGTGGAGTATATGTTCCTCCTCATCAGGCAGTTATTCATCAGTATGCAAGAGAAATGCTGGCAGAATGTGGTGCCATGATCCTGGGTTCGGATTCACATACACGTTACGGTGCATTGGGTACCATGGCCATTGGTGAAGGTGGCGGAGAGCTTGCTAAGCAGCTTCTTAATAAGACTTACGATGTTGCTAAGCCGGGCGTTGTAGGTATTTACCTCACAGGATCGCCTGCAAAGGGTGTAGGTCCACAGGACGTTGCCCTTGCAATTATCGGAGCGGTATTTGCAAATGGTTATGTTAAGAATAAGGTAATGGAATTCGTTGGCCCCGGTGTAGAGGGATTAAGTGCGGATTACCGTATCGGCATTGATGTAATGACGACAGAGACAACCTGTCTTTCTTCCATCTGGACAACGGATGATAAGATTAAGGACTTCTATGATGTTCATGGAAGAAGTGAGAGTTACAAGGAATTAAAGCCGGGTAAGGTTGCTTACTATGACGGTATGGTTTATGTGGATCTGAGTGCTATCAAGCCAATGATTGCTATGCCATTCCATCCAAGTAATGTATATACAATCGAAGAGTTAAATGCGAATCTTATGGATATCCTGGATGACTGTGAGAAGAAGGCGTTAGTAAGTCTTGATGGTCAGGTGGATTTCAAGCTTAAGGATAAGGTTCGTGATGGCAGACTTTATGTTGATCAGGGTATCATTGCCGGTTGTGCCGGTGGTGGATTTGAAAATATTTGTGCAGCAGCGGATATCTTAAAGGGTAGAAGCATTGGCGCAGATGAATTTACATTGAGCGTATATCCTGCAAGTACACCAATCTATATGGAACTTGCAAAGAATGGAAGAATGGCAGATCTTATTGCCACGGGTGCCATTGTTAAGACCGCATTCTGTGGACCGTGCTTTGGTGCCGGTGATACCCCTGCCAATAACGCATTTAGTATTCGTCACTCCACAAGAAACTTCCCGAACAGAGAAGGTTCAAAGTTACAGAATGGTCAGATTGCTTCGGTTGCACTTATGGATGCCCGTTCGATTGCAGCAACAGCTGCGAACAAGGGTTACCTTACAGCGGCAACGGATGTGGATGTTGAATATACCAATCCTAAGTATTTCTTTGATAAGAGTATTTATGAAAACAGAGTATTTGACAGCAAGCAGGTTGCAGATCCTTCGGTTGAGATCAAGTTTGGTCCAAACATTAAGGATTGGCCGTCAATGGTTGCTCTTACAGATAACTTGATGCTTCGCGTTGTATCGGAGATTCATGATCCGGTTACAACAACGGATGAGTTGATTCCATCCGGTGAAACCTCATCATTCCGTTCCAACCCTATCGGACTTGCAGAGTTTACATTGTCTCGTAAGGATCCGGCTTATGTTGGTAAGGCAAAGGAAGTTCAGAAGGCAGAACTTGCAAGACGTGAAGGTAATTGTATGGGAGAGGTTCTTCCGGAACTTGGTGAGGCAATGCACAAGGTGAAGGAAACTTATCCGGAGGTTTCGAAGGAAAATACAGGTGTGGGAAGCACCATTTTCGCTGTAAAGCCGGGTGACGGATCAGCACGTGAGCAGGCGGCATCTTGTCAGAAGGTTCTTGGCGGATGGGCTAATATTGCGAACGAATATGCAACAAAGAGATATCGTTCCAACCTTATCAACTGGGGTATGCTTCCGTTCTTGATTGAGAAGGGTGATCTTCCGTTTACCAATGGCGATTTCATCTTTATCCCGGGAATTAAGAAGGCGATTGAGGATAAGACTGAGGTAATTAAGGCCTACGCGGTTAAGGATTCTTTGGTTGAATTTGATCTCAGACTGGGAGATCTTACCGATGATGAGAGAACCATTATCTTAAAGGGTTGTCTGATTAATTATTACAAGGGTTAAATGAATCTTTGAGAGAATAATAAAGAAAACCTTTCAAGTGCAGAATGAACATGAGCACTTGAAAGGTTTTTTAATTTTGTCACATATAAAATATAGTTAGTGTATAATGATTTCGAGGCAATTGCGAGCCTCGAAATATTATACACAAACATCTTTATCGAATCTTTCTCCCTAACTTGAATTCGACAAATTCAATGATAGCCTCGGCGCAACGATCCATACCGATACGTGCACTGTTCAGTGTGATATCAAAGTTCGTTGGATCTTTCCAATCCTGTCCGGTGTAGTAATTGTAGAAATCTGAACGATATTTATCAATTTTTGTGATCTTTTTTTCGGCCTCCTTCTGAGTAAGACTTTGGCGCTTTACGATTTCTGCCACACATACGTCAAAGGGTGCCCGGATATTGACACTGACTGTATTGGGAAAGGTGCGCAAGATATAGTCTGCAGCACGTCCAATGATGATACAGGATTCCGAGGCAGCCTTTTCGCGAATAATCTTAGCCTGATAATTGAATAAATTCTGATCCGATACAAAATCACTGTCCTCCGGCGGAATAAGATCGCCGGTGTACACCGCTTTTTTCTTGCCAAAAAGTGTTGGGTGGACATGTTCATCGGCCTGATGGAATAATGCTTCATTGATACCGCTGTCTTCGGAAGCCATCTGCAGAATCTCGCGGTCGTAGCAGTTGACACCGAGAATTTGTGCTAATTCCTTTCCGATAGTCTTGCCGCCACTTCCATAGCTACGGGCAATCGTAATTACGAAGTTCTCCATATAATCACTCCTTTTTGCAATTTTGGAAACAAATGAAGATGTCGTACCATTTGTTTTTATTTACTGATATTATATCATAATACTTGCAAAAAGAGTATTCCTAAAATATATTCTGCAGATGTTATACCGGTATTGCAACATTCGAAGCGCCATCGGAAGAATGGGGCAAAGAGGCGGTTTTGCCACAAAGATGGGCGTGCTGAATTCCAATCAGTATACCGGAAGTAATATTTTCTGCCAGAGTCATTACGCAGGAAAGTCGCGTAGTCTGCAAAAGCATTTCGTCAAACAATCCACAGCAGTTTACAATTCCGGTAATGTGAATATCTCCGATAGGCGGCAGGGATCGGTTCACACCAAGCCCGGGAATTAATGGGCCTTGTCCCAAAGTGTAGTAACCAACGTGATCTCTGGAACCCAGAGAAGCATCAATTGCCAGAATAAATGGATCGTCAAAACAGTCATAAATGTTGTCACAGATACTTATAATATTAGTGGCATGAACAGGATCTTTCAGTGTTCCATAGATAGGAATGTCGGATGAAATACATTGAGAGAGGCGATGACCGATCAGGGGTCCCAGGCTGTCTCCGGTGGAGCGGTCGCTTCCGATACATAATATAACCAGTTGGGAACGTTTTTTAATCTTAGTCTGAAAAATCTTTGAGAGATCCAGACCCAGCTTGTAGGACGAAATATAATTGTTTGAATCATAATAATGAATCATGTTTATGCTCCTTTACAAATTAGATGAGCTATGGTGAATACCATAGAATCCATCCGATGCTTACTGGTATTATTAACATATTTACGAAAAAGTAGAAAAAGTTATGAATTTTTTTATCTACAGAAATGGAAGAAAATCGAAAAAAAGCAACATTTCCCTGAAAGAAAAAAAGGATTTTCAAACATTTTGAAGCAAATAATGGCTGCGTGTGTCGCAAAGAAATTAAGTGGACGCGACACACTATGATAAATTTTACGAAAAAGGTATGGTAGCATTGCAAGAAAAAGACTAGGGGGTAATCCGTCATGATCGAGGTAGTTTATACTTCAAAGGACAGTGACAAAAGCAATGACATTATACGACTTCCGAAAAATATCAAGCAGATTGGAGATATCAAAGACTCAAGAAAAATATATATCGAGGATTATGCAATCAGTTATATAGAAGAAGTGCATTTGTATGGAATGGATCGTGCCGTGGGTGTGCTTCTTGGAAAATCACAAAAGTCAGGATCAGATCGTTACATATTTGTAAAAGGAGCAATATTAATTCCAAACGCTTTTATTTCTGAGACACAGATCGAGATCACAGAAAATGACTGGGCGGAAATCTATAACAATTTGGGGAAATATTTTCAGAATCAGGAGATTGTGGGATGGTTTACTTCTTTGGAAGGTGTCAATGCGGCCATGCTTCGCACCATAAAGAAGGTGCATATGGATCAATTTCCGGGAGGAGAGAAGGTACTTTTCGTGTTTGACCGCCAGGAGAAATCACAGTATTTTTGTGTGTATGAGAATAATCAGCTTGTCCGGCAAAAGGGATACACCATTTATTATGAGCGCAACGAAGAAATGCAGGATTATATGGTGGATATGCGAAGCGGATATGAGAAGGCAGAGGAAATAAAAAATATTTTCGCCTCAAACACGATGAATACAAAAGGAAACGAAGGGGAAGCGGTGAAGGATATGATTACTCCGGCGGCAACGAAGAGACAATCCTTTGTCAATTATTGTGCAAATGTTGCAATGGTGGTTCTGGTATTGTTTATTGGTATGTACATGCTGGATGCGAAGAAAGATCAACAGGAACAGAGTGATACAATTTCTTCTACGATTACCCCTGTCATCAAGGTGGATGGGGATGTTTATCCAACCCAGGGAGTAAACGGTGAACAAGAGTCGGGGGCAGTCCCATTGCAACAGGAGACTACTTCGTCGGCACAGGAACAGACGAAGGAAACTGTGGAGGAAACAACAGGAAGTGTGCAGACCTCTTTGTTGGTTACACCCCTGAATCAGGGAGTACAGCCAAGTGTCACACAAGGAGGAGCATCCCAGGAAACGACACAGGAAGTAACACAGGCAACTACCCAGGAATCAACACAGGCTGCAAGCAGCGGTGGTGCGGTTATTACAGTGAGTACGGATGAACAACGCAAAACCAATACTTCACCTGCAACTTATGTGGAGTATGTGGTGCAAAAGGGTGAAAATCTCATAACCATTTGCAAGAAGACATACGGAGACACATCAAGAATTGAGGAAATCATGGAATTAAATGATATAGACGATATGGATAAAATATATATTGGTCAGATTATAAAACTTCCTTGAATATTTCAGTAATTAAGATATAATAAGTCATAGATTTGTTAAAATGCAGGTAGAAAATGCAGGTTAAAATACAAGTAAGGAATGAAATGAATGAACAGAAAAAAAGAACGAATTAATTTGGATAATGTACTTCCATTTGTTCAGAGGCAAATGACGCCGGGTAAGATTGTGGCGGCGATTATTGTTATAGTGATTCTGATAATATGTATGATTAATGTGTATAGTTCCAATATGGCGTATACCGGTTATGACATTATGAACTCTGTAACACGTAATGATGGTGATACGGCATATTATCTGAAATATGAGGACGGATATATACGTTACAGTAACGATGGAATCGCATACTATAAGAATGATGGTAATGTTGTCTGGAATCATGCCTATGAGATCAGTAATGTTCAGGTAAAGATTTGTGAAGAGTACATTGTTGTAGGAAATATCACAGGAAGAAATCTCTACGTATATAATAAGTCCGGATTGAAATGTGAAATTGATGCGGCGATGACCGTCACCCAGGTGGATGTGGCGCAGCAGGGAGTTACAGCGGTTGCGCTTGAGGATGGCAATAACAACTATATTAACATGTATGATGCCAACGGAAACAAATTGACATACATCATAACCGCGCTGGTGGGAGATGGATATCCAATCGATATGGCATTGTCCAATGATGGAAGTAAATTGGCAGTATCCTATATTTCGGTTACCGGAGAACAGCTGCAGACCAATTTGGCATTCTACAATTTCTCGGATATTGGACAGAATTCGGTAGATCGTCTGGTGGGAGGATTTAATCATTATGGGGATTCCATCGTCGGTAAAGTAGAATTTGTTGACAATAACACTGTGATTGCGGTGGCGGAAGACCGTGTAAGCTTTTTTGAAATTTCGCAATATCCTGTTTTAAAAAATGAGTATCAGTTTGAAAATGAAATACAAAAGATAACATATAATAAAAATTATGTTGGACTGGTATTTAATAACGCTGACTCCGTAGAAAAATATAAAATGGAAATTTTTAATACCAAGGGACAAAAAGTCTCGCAGATCTATTATGATGCAGAGTACCGTAATCTTGAATTCAGCAATGATGCGTTACTATTATATAATGAAAAAGAATTTGCAATGTTGACATTGAAGGGAAAAACAAAGTACTGTGACAATTTTGATATGACTATTGAAAAAATAATTGCATTGGACAATAATCAGAGATTTCTTGTTTTTAATTCAAAGTACATTCAGGAAATAAAATTGAAGTAGGAGGACTTCATGAATATACTTACAATTATTATTTTGGGAATAATCTTAGTATTTGCGTTAATCGGTCATGCCAGAGGGTTTGTGCGGATGTTATTATCAGTACTTTCTCTGGTTGTGACATTGTATGTTGCGACATTGATTTCACCTTATATTAGTGAGGCCCTTCAAAAGACATCACTATATGATTCGGTATATGACAGCAGTTATGAATATGTCAATACTGCAATGAGGGAGGCCGCTGCCGATGACATTGACAGCATTATGGATGAAATGCATCTGCCGGAAGGACTGCAACACAACATTGCCAATAGTGAAGTAGTGAAGAACGGAACCCAGGAAATTGCAGCGCGTATTGCGACGAAGGTTACACAGATGATTTTTGATGCATTGATATTTTTAGTGACATTTATCGTCGCGATGTTTGCGGTAAAAATCATATTTGCCGCAATCGATATTATGACACATATACCAATCATACATGGAATGAACCAGATGGTGGGTGCTGTGGTAGGAGCCGCGGAAGGAATCTTAATTGTTTGGTTGTTCTTTATTGTGATAAATCTTCTTGGAAACTCTGAATTTGCGGTGGATATGTATAGACAAATTAATGAGAGCAGAGTGCTTACCTTCCTATATAATAATAATGCCATTATGAATTTGTTGTTTCGATAGTATATTTGAAAAGATATAATTAAGGATAGAAAAGTAACTTTTAGCTAGAGCATGGTGTTTTACTCTGGTTAGAAGTTATTTTTATTTGAGTAAAAATATTTTTAAAAAATTATAAAAAAAATTCAAAAAAAGGTGTTGACTTACCCAAATGACTATGATATTATTATCAAGCTGACCCGTGAGGGAACAGCGAAGAACCTTGATAATC
>JBJEJH010000013.1:0-46179 GCA_051877855.1 Lachnospiraceae bacterium
ACATTTTCCCCGGAAAAAGATAAAATAATAGGTAAAATACCCATAAAATGAGTCAAAAAACGGCAAAAACCGTAACAAATAAGTTGCTGAATACGACCAAATCAGACCGTGAGGGTGGTAGAACAGGTGTTGCTAGCATCATTGAGTAATCAATAGAATTACAGTAATTTCAAGGGTTTCGAGCATTTGCTCGGAACCCTTTTTTATGATGAGCTTGAGTAAATAATAGTTTACATTCGGTGCTAAGAAAAAAATTCTATGTTATAATTCACTATATAGGAATTTTGTGAGAGATTTGGAAGGTGAAAAAGTGAAGAGTTTAGTGGGAACGACAGAAGGAAAACCAACGAAAAGAGAAATTAAGGTCGGTGCGACGCCTGAACTGATATCTTTTGATGATGCAATAGATATTTTGTCTCATCATAAAGATTACGATGGTATCAATGAGGAACGGAGAGGAATTTATTTGCGAGAGTATACGGCGGATAAAAGTATTTGGAGGTCAATGCAACATGGTAGGTTTAATAGTGGCACGTTCTAAAAATAATGTAATAGGAAAGAATGGAGAAATACCATGGAAAATTAAGGGTGAGCAAAAACAGTTTAAAGAACTTACAACAGGAAATGTTGTTGTAATGGGACGTCGTTCATATGAAGAAATTGGACATCCTCTTCCAAACAGAAAAACGATTGTAGTATCGAGAAGTAAGAAATATGAAGGCGATAATCTTCAGACTGCATGCTCTGTTCAAGAGGCCATTGCGTTGGCAGGGGAGGCTGATATTTATATTGCGGGCGGATTTGGTTTGTATGAAGAGGTTATTCCATTGGTAGACGTGATGTACATTACGGAGATTGATATTGAAATCGAAGATGGGGATGTGTTATTTCCAAAATTTGATTTAAATGATTTTGATGTATCAATTGGTGAAACGTTAGGTGATGAGATAAAATATACAAGAACAAAATATACCAGACGTAAAAAATGACGGATGAAAGGGTTAGTGAGAATATATCTTATCGATAATCGATAAAAATATATTGACAAATGATAAATGCAATGCTATCTTCTATCTAAGGATGGGGGAGAGGTAATGAAAAAAGGACTTTTATTTCAGCCAATTGCGTGGGTTATATTTTTTATAGGTAATTTTATTTTGGCAATATTGGGCGAATATTTGAATAAAGCAGCATTTGGACTGGGATACATAGTAATTTGTGGATTAGTTATTTTTGCAGGATTGACCTGGCACCTTAAATATGATGATGATAAATTATTGCGTACGGTTTTGTTTTTTTTCGCTTGGTGTGCAGAATGTGTTGCATGTTTGTTCATTTCCGATTATTTCTGTGATCTGATTTATTTCAGTGATCTGCACATTTTATGGATAGATTTTGATACATTGACGTTCGACTTTCTTCTGGTGTTGGAGGCTTTGTTTGCACTGGGATTAGGTATAATATATCTTACTACAAGAATTGTTAGTAAGATATTTGCAAATGTGTATTGCAACAAAATAATTGAATTTTTCGTATGGTGTGTAACAATCATTGGGACGATAGCTGGAAATATTATTATTTTCAGCGCAGCAGATTATGGTACGTTTGGAACATTGAGCAATCATTTTGAAATATTTGTTGAGTACAATATTATTTTTCAAATGATTTGCATTGTATTTTCGATTGCTGCTACATTTCTTTCTAAGCTGTTTCAGAAAAGATATATTGCATATATTGTGTGGGTCATGTTGATTGTATGCACTATGATTGGAAATAACCATTTCATGAACTCGCATCGTACATATTATAAATATAATGATCGCAAGATTGTTGGAAAAACATTAGAGCAGGTTCAATCAATATATGGCGAATTTGATGAAATGGGAAAAAATCGAGTGAGTTATTATATTTATTATGCGAATTATTATGATATTTATTATGAGAATGGAATTGTAACAAGAGTTGAACATCGAGAAATACCATGATAGAGGGGACATAGAAAATGATTAATGAAGATACCAAAAAGATTGAATTTCTTAAATTGTTAGGTTGCTCCACAATGTTGGCGGTACTTTTTACTTCATCGACTTTTTTGACGGATTTAATTTCCGGTGGAATAATAGCATTTATATACACTGGTTTTATTGTAGTAATCTATACCGGTATTATAATTAGTTCGAAAGGCAGAAAAGTTCTTTTGAAATGGTTGCTGTCTATACCAATTTCCTTTATCTGTACGCAGTACTTCGTGCAGACTCATTATGCAGTACGTGCAGTAAATTGGAGATATCCGGAATATGGAGAAGTTACCGGGGGAGCGGCAGCCGCGGACGGATTTTTGATTCTTTTAAAGATGCAGTTTTGCCTTATTGGAATTGTGGCAGCATTTATGTGTTCCGGAACAATCAAGCCGGAGCAATATGAGAAATTAGAAAGAATACAGTTAAAATATGGCACAATTCTAAGTGTAATTCATGTAGTTATTGTTATGATATTGGAGACACAATTTCCTTCGATGCGAAGTTTAATGGGTTGACCATCACAGGTGTAAATATCTGGTATAATTAAGGCTTTTGAGAGAAATCTCGAAAGTCTTTTTTGCGTTTAAAACATAAAAAATATTCAAATCATTTGTCCAAATGTGTTTTCTTTCGTACTATATAGATGTAAGGCTTTACAAAAAAGGGATATATAATATGAGAATTGAAACAATGAATGAAGCTATGAACTATAAATAGATACCGGGACAAGTAACATTTCCCGTAACAAAGTAGTAGAAAATTTCACGTATAAAAAAACGGAATTTACACATCCTAATGATAATGTAAAAAACGGAAAGGAAATTTTGAGGACCATGATGGAAATACTTTACATTATTGCATTATCGCTTGGATCAATTCTTGCAATCTTTATTCTTACGAAATTAATGGGATATAGGCAGATGTCACAGATGAGTATGTTTGATTATATTATTGGAATTACCATCGGATCGATTGCGGCGGAAATGGCAACTTCCTTAGAAGAGAATTTTATGCAGCCTCTGACGGCAATGATTGTGTACTCCTTAGCGGCGCTTACCTTGGCGTTAATGACTTCCAAGTCCATCAAGGCAAGAAGGTTAATCGAGGGTGCGCCCCTTGTACTTTTGAATCATGGAGAACTGTACCGAAGTAATCTAAAGAAGGCAAAGATGGATGTGACGGAATTTCTGGTACAGTGCCGTGTGAATGGTTATTTTGATGTATCAAAGCTGGAGTGTGCCATTTTGGAGGGAAATGGAAAAATCAGTTTTCTCCCAAAGGTCGAAGATCGTCCGCTGACGCCTTCGGATATGCAGATCACTCCCGAACAGGACTATATGGTTGCAAATGTGATTTTGGATGGAAAAGTAATGGAGGAGAATCTAAAACATATGGGGAAGAATGAAAAATGGCTCCATAGTCAAATTACAGCTCGCGGAGCAAAACAGGTAGAGGATGTATTGCTGGCTACCTGTGACAGGTCCGACAAAGTGACAGTCTATTTGAAGAAGAATAAGAAAGAGTCAAAGGATGTGCTGATATGAAGATGCATAATATCCACAATGTAAACACAATGTTTTATGGAAAGACGAACAATTAGAAGCCAAGTCAAAAATTGTGACGGTTACTGCGTTATGATATAATTATCCTATCTAATTAAAATATAGGGGGATAGTAATTATGAAAAGGACAATCATTGTGGTGATGTGTTGTGCGTTGTTAACAGCGTGCGGAAAAAATACCGAAAGCGTGACAAAAACGCAGGAAACGACAAGCGTGCTAACGGAACAAAGTACGGCGGGTACGGAGGCAGAGCTAAGTTCTACAAGTGAAGCCGGATCAATGACAGAGGTAAAGGATGAAAAGATAAAAATAACCGTATATTCCGGTAATGAAAATGCGGATGGTTTTATCCGGACAGAAGCACAGGTGGAAGAAATCAATGAAAATGAATTGCTGAATAAGTTAATTGAGGCAGGTGTTTTGCCGGATACCGTAGAAATCACAGCACTGGAGCAGGAAGAGGGAACATTAACGATAAGATTTAATGATGCATTTAGGAATCATTTGTTTACACAGGGAACAACGGGAGAGTATATTGTTATCGGAAGTGTTGTCAATACATTCCTAAAAGCATATGATGCGCAAAAAGTATATTTGTACATAGGAGAGGAGGTATTGGAAACAGGGCATGTGGTTTATGATTATGCTCTGGAATTTTACGAATAGGAAGTTATGCGTTATTTAATGAAACGTTTATTATAAAAAATAGAATTCTGTGCATACTTTTAATGAGGTGATGAATGTGCAGGATATTAATAAAAAGAAACAAGAACAGTTACACGAACAGATGGCTCATAATAAGTTTAATTCGATTACGGAAAAAGAAAAACCGGAAAATCAGAATCAGCAGCATAATGTAAGAAGAGAGGGAATTACACCCGTTAATCAGAAGAGGTAGCAGTCCCGGGACTGCTATCTCTTCTTTATGCATATTTGCAAGTACTTTTTGCCAACATCCCTTCTCATTGCATTATGGATATAAGATTTGGTGAAGAGGTTAAGATTTATCGCGAAAGTGACGATATTAAAAGTAGATTACTATATTAAATCGTTTGTGTATTTCGGTAAACGGATTTACCGGTTTATATGGAAAGGAGTCCAATATGAAGGTACAGAACAGTTCTA
The DNA here is from genome assembly GCA_051877855.1 of Lachnospiraceae bacterium. Taxonomy (GTDB): domain Bacteria; phylum Bacillota; class Clostridia; order Lachnospirales; family Lachnospiraceae; genus MGBC120314. The sequence goes on from JBJEJH010000013.1 coordinate 4,710, forward strand.
TTACTATGGCATCGTCACATCATGAAACATCATTTTCTTACAAAGAGTCCATGACGATGACGGCAGCAAAATCAAAGGATGTTGCCGGTGCAATTCTTTCCTTATCGCAGGAGGCAAGCGGGAAGAGCGTTAAGGAAGCGATGGTTGATTACCAAAAGAAGGAAAAAGAAGAGGCGAAGAAAAGACAGCAGGAGAATGAGGCAAAGTCTTTGCAGAATATGGCGGAGCGGATTAGAACGCAAAACACAGATAATCAATATGATCTGCCGGATGAGCTTGATATGAAAATCAAGATGTTAAGACAAATTCTGGCGGCACTTCGAGGTGAGAAGGGTCCTGAAGATTGTAAGATTAGCCCAAGGGACAGAGGCAATGTAACGGACCTTCGTTCGGCGCAGTATAAGAAGTTGGATGGATTTGCATTTCAGTTGTCAGCAGAATCTACCGTAAGTTTAGGTGCAATTTCCATCAATGGAGTTGGTACGGACGGCTCCGGAACAACCTGGCAGAAGATAACTGCAACCAGTGGTTTTACCAGTGAATCAGAGATTACAACCTTTGCAACAAAAGGTATTGTTGAGACCGGGGACGGAAGAAGAATCGATTTCAATATGGAAGTATCAATGTCCAGAGCTTTTATGCAGGAGACGAATCTGCTTAAAGTGGAAGATTATATTAAGACGGATCCGCTTATGATTAATCTTGATACCGATATCGGTTCCGTAAGCGATCAGAAGTTTTTCTTTGATTTAGACGGGGATGGCAAAGAAGAAAAGATTTCTTTTGCCGGTCCGGGTTCAGGTTTTCTGGCATTGGATAAAAATGACGATGGAAAGATCAATGACGGTTTGGAACTCTTTGGCACAAGGAGTGGGGATGGTTTTAAAGATCTGGCTGCCTATGATGAGGACGGAAATGGTTGGATTGATGAGAACGATAGTATCTTTGATCGACTTAAGGTTTGGACGAAGGATGCCAATGACAATGATTATCTTATCGATTTGAAAAAAGCGGATGTAGGAGCAATATACCTGGGAAATGTAGATACCCAGTTCAGTTTAAAAAATGATGAAAACAAATTGAATGCGGAGATTAAAAAGACCGGAATCTATTTAAGAGAAAGCACAGGAGTTGTGGGAACTCTTAATCATGTAGATCTTGTATTGTGAATCGACGTATTTTCGGAAAGTTCGGCGTCACAAAACCTTCTGAGAAGAATGTAATAAGTTTATAATAAAAATTTACCTAAAGCTTATGTAAAATTTACATAGGCTTTATTTTTATTTTACGTGGTGCTGTTATAATCAAAAGACAAAAATCATAACAGAATGCAAGGGATGAATCATGAAAAAGAACAACAATCTGAAATACGGGAGAATTTTTGCAGCCGTGCTTGCAGCATTTGGAATCGTCTTGGGACTGGCAGGCTGCCAAGGCCTTGGCTCAAAAGAGACCATTCATATTCTTTCGGGCTCGGAAAACAAGGAACTGGAAGAAATTCTTAAGGAATGCGAAAAGAAAACCGGTGTCGATATTGAGATGACTTATAAAGGCTCCGTGGATATCATGCATATCTTAAAGGAGGGAGCAGAAGGATATGATGCGGTATGGCCGGCTTCCGGTCTGTGGATTTCGCTGGGAGATACCGGACATCTGGTAAAGCATGATGAATCCGTTTCCACCACTCCGGTTGTGTTCGGAATCAAACAGTCCATTGTGGAAGAACTGGGATTAGCCGGAAAGGATGTGTCGGTTAAGGATATTCTGGAAATGATCCGTGCGGGTAAATTTTCCTTCTGCATGACAAGTGCCACCCAGTCCAATTCCGGTGCAAGTGCCTATATCGGATTCCTATATGCACTCCTTGACAAGAAAGAGGCACTTACATCGGAGGACTTATCGGATGAAAACCTTAAGAAAAACATATCGGATTTGTTATCCGGTGTTGACCGCAGCTCCGGAAGCTCGGATTGGTTAAAGGACATGTTCCTTGCCGGTAATTTTGATGCCATGGTAAATTACGAATGCCTTATCATTGATGCCAATGAAAAACTGGTGGAGGAAGGGAAGGAGCCATTATATGTAATCTATCCGTATGATGGTTTGTGTCTTGCGGATTCTCCGCTTGGCTATGTGGATCATGGAAACGACAGGAAAGAGAAAGCATTTCTTAAGGTGCAGGATTATCTTTTATCGGATGAGGTTCAAAAACAGATCGAGGCAACCGGAAGACGGGTGGATTATAACGGCGTGTCCGATGAGAATAAAGAAGTGTTTAAGAAAGAATGGGGAATTGACGTTGACCGGATCCTGTCGCCGATTACCATGCCTTCGGAAAAGGTGTTGCTTAAGGTATTAAACCTTTACCAGACAAGCTTTCGAAAGCCTTCCCTGAATGTCTACTGCTTAGATTTTTCGGGAAGCATGAGCGGCGAAGGAAGAGACCAGCTGATTGAAGCCATGGCTCAGGTTATATTGCAGGAAAATGCAGAAGCGAATCTTCTTCAGGCTGAGGAGGATGATGTAAATATTGTCATTACCTTTGATTCGGACATAAAGAACATTTATGTGCTGGAAGACACGGATGCGAAGGAATTTGAAAATCTGTATCACACACTGGAACAGGAGAAACCGGGCGGCGGAACCAACATGTATGGGGCAGCGACAAAGGGACTGCAGATGATTGCGGATTCCTATGATGTCAGGAATTATACCCCGGCAATTATCCTTATGACAGACGGTGCTTCCATGGATGGTGATAAAGAATATTTTACCTGTCTGTATGGGAAACTTGGAATGGATATTCCGGTATTTTCCATTATGTTTGGAGATGCTCAGTCCCGGCAACTGGACGAATTGGCAGAAATTACCAATGCAAGGGTATTTGACGGAAGGGAAGATTTGGTTTCGGCGTTTCGTAATGTGAAAGGATACAATTAGTTTTGATGAAAAAAGAGAAAAAAGAAACACTGTTAAATATTATTACAGCACTGGTTGCAGGAGGGATTTTTCTTATTCTGCTGTTTGGTTTAAAGTGGAATATTGTGGTTGCCCTTCTGCTGTCAATAGGAATCTATGTGGGATTGGGTCTGCTGGTGAAGAGGGAGAACAGTTTTTTTGGAATGAGCATTTCTGACATTAAGGAGGAAATGGAGATTGAACGCAGGCTGGATGAAGCAAGAAAGGACTACATGTTGCTCAAAGAATCTGCCGTAAGAATTGAAGATGAGGGTCTCCGGTCGGAAGCAGTAAAGCTTAACCGGACAGCAGAACGAATCATTGCTTATCTGGAAAATCATCCGGAGAGAATGCACCTTTCGGGACGGTTTATCGACTATTACCAGGATACGGCATCATCCCTTCTTAAAAGGTATGTGGAAATACAGGATACAAGGCTTGAAACAGAAGAAGTAAGGGAATTAAAAAAGAATACCATGGATGCGTTAAAGTCGTTAAATCTTGCCTTTGACAGACAGTTTGAAAAATTAATGAGTAACGAGATGTATGACATGGATGCCGAGATGCGTCTGCTGGAACATACAACAAAGATGGAGAATTGATGGAATGAAATCAAAATTAGCTGGTTTTTGCGTGCTTCTGCTGGTTCTTCTTGCAGGAAGCGGCTATTACATTTATCAGGATCATACCACAAGCAACCGATTAAACGGATATCTGGGCGGTGAAAAGATAGGGTTCTTTGAGGATGAAGAGGTTCAGAAAATATTAAAAAGGAAATACAGGATTGAATTTGATTATTCCCGGGCAGGTTCCCTGGACATGGTGACGGCGGATCTTGGCGGAAGGAATTATCTGTTCCCATCCAGCCAGACGGCGTTGGAATATTATAATGATATCCATGGGAAAGCCCTGTCGGACGAAATCATATTTAACACGCCGATCGTCCTTTATTCTCATAAGCCGGTGGTTGATGCGTTAATCAGACAGGGTGTGGTCAGTGCGGTGGATGACGTGTATTATGCTGACATGACGAAAATGACGGAATTAATCCTTACGAATACCCAGTGGAGCGATTTGGGATTAAAGGAACTGTATGGTTTTGTTTCCATTGATACCACGGATCCGGCACGTTCTAATTCCGGCAATATGTTTGCGGCATTGCTTGCGAATGTGTTAAACGGAGGAAAAACCGTGACGGTGAGCGATGTTTATAAAATCATGCCTCAGCTTCAAAAGATATTCTCAGGGCTTGGCTACATGGAAACTTCTTCCTCGGATTTGTTTAATCAGTTTTTACGGATGGGTGTTGGTGCAAAGCCTATTATTGCAGGTTATGAGAACCAGTTGCTGGAATATGCAGCCCAGAATCCGGAAGAATATGCAAAGATAAAGGATGACATTCGGATTATTTATCCGACGCCCACCGTATGGTCTACCCATGTGTACATAGCGCTTGATGAGAACGGAAAAGCAGGAATCAATGCACTGCTGGATGAAAAAGTCCAAAGAATTGCATGGGAAAAGCATGGATTTCGTTCCAATCATTATGATGTTACGGCAATAGAGGATTCTTTTCAGGTAAAGGGTGTACCGGAGGAGATTACGCAGGTAATGAACATGCCGGAATATGATGCCATGAAGGAGATCATCGACAATCTGCAGTAAAGTGCTGTTATGATTTAAAGATGGATATAGGGGGAACAGGTATGATTATCTATTTGTTAGGTGCAACATTAGAAGAAATATCTTTGGACAAAATGGATGAATTTTCATATGAGAAAAGTGAGCCGGAAAATGAAGCGACAGCGTCAGAGTTTACAAAACAAGTATCCGATGAAGGATTCGTTTTTGTTGGAAAACTTGATGAGGCTGTGGATATCACGAGACTTGCCAACGTATCATATGATGGCGAAATTAATCTAAAATCCATTGAGTTTTGCAAAATAGAGTCTCAACAGGAATGCCTTGCCGGGACGCTTCGCATCCCACGAATATCGGATATATGCGGGAGTAAATTTCAATTACAGTTTTTTGTCAACAAACGCAATATTGTAATTATTGATGATTCCGGTTTTGCCCAAAAGCAAATCCTAAAAATAAAGATGAAGAGAACCAAGCAGGGGCAAACAAGAGAACGATTTCTGTATAATTTTCTCATTGGAATTATCAGCCAGGATTTGGAGATTCTAAACCGGTATGAACGGCAGATGATGAAAATGGATGAAGAGGTGATGGATCATCATTTTGAGAATTACCAGAGTAAGTCTGCAAACATAAGGAAACAGCTGTTAACACTTCGGGAATATTATGATGAGCTGAGAGACTTGGGAAAACAGCTTGAAGAAGATGAAAATCATTTTTTTTCAAAGAAAAATTTAAAGTATTTTGGAACTGTATCCGACAGGGCAGACCGCCTTATGAATCGGACATTACATTTGCTTGATTATATGGGACAAATAAGGGATACATACAATCAAAAAGTGTCTGAAGAACAAAATAAAAATATGGAATTTTTAACTATAATATCAACGATTTTCTTTCCCTTAACACTGATAACCGGCTGGTATGGAATGAACTTTGAAAATATGCCGGAACTTGAACAGGGCTATCCTTATGTCATTGTACTGAGTCTTGTTATTGTCACATTAATCATTGTTATGTTGAAGAAGAAAAAAATAATCTAAACAATCATATTGGCGGGGCTGCCATAGTTTGTTCATGTATGGACGGACTATGGCAGCTTTTTTATTTTACATAAACCTTACATAACCATGATAGCAGATTTTACATTGGTTGATTATGCTATATGCCAAAGGAGGTCATGAAGATGAGCAGGTTATGGGAATGGGTTGATAAGAAGAACTTATCAGAGCAGGCAAAGACCGGCGTCTTTCTGTTCTTAAATATGGTATTGTATGGTGTTTTAGGTTTTTTGGTGTGGATGGTCATAAGCAGATTTACTTTAAGTACTTTGGATTGGGCAGTCTGTTTTGTAGGATATCCGGGCTTCTTTATTGGATATCTGGGAGGATTTTTCTTTTTATGTCGCAAGTAGAGAAACAATTGGAAGACTTTTGGAATGCAGAGCGTGTTATGAAGTATGAGAGCGGAATGGGTTCTGTGATAGAAATGATCAATGGGATTGATCGAAAAGAGTACGCAAAGACCGGAAGTCATATGATTCGGTTTGTGGAAAAGAGACTGAAAAGCCCGGAAAGTATAGTCAGTAAACTTAAGAGAAAAGGACTGGAAAAGGAAATAGGAAGAGTAGAGAGTGTCTTGAATGATCTGGCAGGTGTCCGGGCAATTTGTTTTGATGCAAGACAGGTGTATGAATTAGCGAATGAGGTTCGAAAAAACGGACAATTTAAGATTATAAAGGAAAAAGATTATATTGCAAAACCAAAGATCAACGGCTATCAAAGTTATCATATGATTTTAGAGTGTTTTGGGGTCAAAGTTGAATTGCAGATCAGGACAATTCTTATGGATGCATGGTCATCTCTGGAGACGATTCTGGTGTATAAAAAGACGGTACCGATCCCAAAAGATATCGAGAGTGATATTCTAAAGTTTTCAAAATGGAGCAGGAAAATGGATCTTTTGGTAGAAAAAATGCTTGAGCGAAGGGCGTAATTGTTGAAGTGTCACAGAGTGAAACAGGAATGTAACAATTGATAGGCGAAGATGTATTTGAAATGTGTAAGGCGGGAGGTTTTATTGTGATTCGAGTTGGAATACTTACAAGCGGAGGCGATTGCCAGGCACTGAATGCGGCGATGCGGGGTATTGTAAAGTGCCTTAAAACAAGTGGAAAGGAAATAGAAATATATGGCTTTCAGGATGGATATCAGGGGTTGATTCATCAAAGGTACAGCATCCTTACAGAAAAGGATTTCTCGGGAATTCTTACGGTTGGCGGAACAATTCTCGGAACATCCAGAACACCATTCAAGACCATTGATGAAATGGAGAATGGCATTAATAAAGTAGAGGAAATGAAAAAGAATTACAAAAAACTGGGACTGGACTGTCTGGTGATTCTTGGAGGAAATGGGTCTCATAAGACGGCAAACCGGCTGCGCACTGAGGGACTGAACATTATTACACTTCCGAAAACCATTGATAATGATCTATGGGGAACAGATATTACCTTTGGATTTCAAAGTGCCGTGGATGTGGCGGTAAACTGCATCGATCAGATTCATACGACGGCTTCGTCCCATGGCAGAGTTTTTATCGTTGAGGTGATGGGACACAAGGTTGGCTGGCTGACCCTTTATGCAGGAATTGCCGGCGGGGCAGATGTTATCTTGATTCCGGAAATTCCCTATAGCATAGAAAAAGTGATCGATGCCATTCGAAGCAGGGAGAAAATGGGAAAAAAGTTTACCATCCTTGCGGTGGCAGAGGGAGCGATTTCCAAGGAGGAAGCAGGTCTTAGCCGGAAGGAATACAAGAAAAAGAAGGCACAGACCAAGTATCCTTCCATATCTTATGAAATTGCGGATCAGATAACATTGCAGACAGGAAAAGAGGTTCGGGTGACTGTGCCGGGACATACACAGCGAGGCGGAATACCGGTGCCATATGACAGAGTACTTGCAACGCGGTTAGGCGTGGAGGCAGGACTTAGTATATTAAAAGGTAAGTATGGCAATATGATCGGAATCGTCAATCAGGAAATCGTACACATTCCCCTGGAAGAAGTTGCAGGAAAACTTAAGGGGGTGCCTAAGAACGATTCAGTAATATCAGAGGCAAGGGCTCTTGGCATCTGTTTGGGAAATTGAGGGATGGCCAATGGAGTGGATATACAATCTTATTGCAAAAATTAAAGGAGATACGGGTAAAATGAAGAATAAGAAAACAAATTGCTATACCAACAGGGAGCTTTCTTGGCTTTCCTTTAACGAAAGAGTCTTGAAGGAAGCAGCCAATCCAAGGGTGCCCTTAGCAGAAAGACTTACTTTTGCATCCATTTTTCAGACGAATCTGGATGAGTTTTTTATGGTCCGGGTGGGAACTCTTATGACCCAGATGAATTCCAAAGAAAAAATACGGGAGAATAAAACCGGCATGACCAGTGAGGAACAGGTTTCGGCGATCCTGGATGAGGTAAAAAAACTGGAGATGAAGAAAGCGAAAACTTTCGAACAACTGATGGGTGAACTGGAGCCGGTGGGTATTCGAATTATTAACTTTAATAAGCTTTCCGATAAAGAAGGAAAGGTTTTGGAACAATACTTCGATACCTATATCGCACCATTTCTGTCCCCGATGATTATTGGAAAACAACATCCTTTCCCATTTCTTACGAATGAAGAATTATATGCGATTGTACTTCTGTCTACAAATAAAGGCAAGAATAAGATCGGAATTGTTCCATGTAAAAATTCAGTTTTTAAGAGGCTTATTGAGATTCCCACAAGACCGGGAACCTTTATGCTTTCCGAAGAACTTATTCTGCATTTTATTTCAAAGTTATACTCTAAATATACCATACGTGAAAAGTCCATCATGCGTGTAACCAGAAATGCGGATATTGATGCAGGGGAAGCGTATGATGAGGACATGGACTATAGAGATGTTATGGAAAAACTCATTAAAAGAAGAACGAAGTTAACTCCTGTCCGGGTGGAACTTTCCAGAAAGATCAATGATAGTGCCAAGAAGGAACTCTCCAATTACCTGGAGATTGGAATGAAACATTTCATCGATGTTGGGACTCCGCTTGATCTGTCCTTTGTAAGTCAGATACAGAATTTTCTGAAGGAAAAGCCGGAATTATTCTATCAGAGACGTTCTCCAAGAAATTCTGTAAGCTTGAATAATAAAGACAGCATCATGGAACAGGTGGAAAAAAAGGATGTATTACTGTCCTATCCCTATGAATCCATGAAGCCATTCCTGAAGCTCTTGGAAGAGGCGGCGGAGGATCCGAGTGTTATATCCATTAAAATGACCCTGTATCGTGTAGCAGAAAGAAGTAAGATCATCGATTCCCTGATCGATGCAGCCGAAAATGGTAAGGAAGTCGTTGTTTTAGTAGAACTTCGGGCACGATTTGATGAAGCGAACAATATTGAGATGTCCAAGCGGTTACAGGATGCGGGATGCCAGATATTGTACGGACTTGGAGACTATAAAGTACATTCAAAACTATGCCTTATAACCCGTATGAACGAGAATATGGAACAAAGTTATATCACACAGATCGGAACGGGAAATTATAATGAGAAAACAGCCCGGATCTATACGGATTTAAGCATCATGACAGCAGATCAGGGGATAGGAAAGGATGCTGCTGCATTTTTCGCGGCACTTCAGAAGGGGGAGACCGTGGAGCAGACGAATCTTCTGATGGTAGCACCGAAATGTTTTCAGAGTAAAATTGTAGAGTTGATGGACGAGGAAATACAGAAGGCTGAAAGAGGCGAGAATGCCTATATCGGAATGAAGATTAACTCCCTTACGGATAAGGCATTAATCGATAAAATGATCGATGCAAGCCAGCGGGGGGTAAAGATTGATTTAATCGTGCGGGGTATTTGCTGTCTACGACCGGGAATTGAGGGATACACGGACAATATAAGAATTATAAGTATTGTAGGACGTTATCTTGAACATTCGAGAATATACATATTCGGAAGTGACGAAAACCGGAAGGTCTATATCGCTTCTGCGGATTTGATGACAAGAAATACAACAAGGCGTGTAGAGGTTGCAACGCCTATCCTGGATGAGAGTATTAAAAAAAGGATTGTAGATATTTTCAATTTACAGTTAAGGGATGATGAGAAGGGCAAAGAACTGGATTCGGATGGAATATATCGGGATAGGAAAATAAACGAAACCCCAATTAATTCCCAGGAAGTTTTATTTGAGCAGGCATATCAGGTTTGATGAAAGAAAGAGAGCGGGAGAATGAGAACATTAAAATCCGATTTTTTGAGTGTGTTGGAAGGTCAGAGGATCAAACCTGTGTTTCAGCCAATTGTTTGTTTATCCACCGGAGAAATCATTGGTTATGAGGGCTTAAGCCGGATTATAGAGCCGAAAGAAATAGATTGTTCCGAGGAATTGTTCCATCTGGCAGGTATCTATGGGAAAGTGTGGGAACTGGAACAATTGTGCAGAGAGAAGATCTTAGAAAAGTACCATAGTTTTCACATACCGGAAAATAAAATGTTGTTTTTAAATGTTAATCCTATGGTCATTCATGATAAAGGGTTTCGTACAGGCTTTACCAGTGAATATCTCAAACAATATGGATTAGATATAAAGAATATTGTTTTTGAAGTGACGGAAAGAAATGCAATCGATGATGTGAAGGGATTTAAGGATACAATCCGGCACTACAAATCCCAGGGGTACAACATTGCCGTGGATGACGCAGGCTCATGCTATTCCGGATTAAATCTGATCTGTGATATTGTGCCGCGCTATTTAAAACTGGATATTCTTCTTATTCATGACATCCATAAGGATGCAATCAAATACGCGATGGTAAAATCCCTGGTGGAATTTGCCAATCTGGCAAACATTCAGTTGGTAGCTGAGGGTATTGAGTGCGAAGAGGAGTTGAAGGCCTTATTAAAATTGGGAGTTCACCACGGACAAGGCTACTTTCTGAGAAAACCGGATGAAGAGTTAAAGGGTGTAGAAAATGCTGCCATCGATATTATTCATAAATATAATGATAAAAAAGCAAACAAACTGAAAAGGCCTGAGGGGGAGATGAAGGAGTTTCGGGCAGTACTGTTCAAATTCGAGAGTTATAAGGCTTATAGTGCATATTGTGAGAAGTATGGGGATCAAAACGGGGACAAGATTCTTAAAGTGATGCAAAATATTATTGAACAAAACCTGACGGAAGAGGAAAAGGCGATTATTTTGGGGGAGGATTGTATCCTGACTGTCCTGGAGAAACCAAATTACAAGATGAAGTGTGAAATTATTGAGAATATGTTTCGAAGCAGGATAGAGGAATATTATTCCGAAGAAGATATTCGAAAGGGATGTGTTGAGGTAGAAAAAAAGCATGGTGGGAATAAGAAATATCCCCTGATTCATATTTGCTCGGAGCGGGTGGTATAAAGAATATTATTTTTACAAAAATCTTACACAACCTTGATAGCAGATTTTACATAAGAATTTTAGAATGTCTCTTGTGATTAAGAAAACAAGAGGCATTTTTGTTGTATAGGAAACTTCGTTCCTATACAACAAAAACACTCCGCGAGGATGCGCACTCACGCGTACAAGGTAGATGTCGCTTACGCGACCACGTTCGGCGCGAGAGTCCGCAAGCGGACTCTTTGTTAATGTTGGAAGGAGAGAATATTATGAAAAAGCAGATCACAAAATTATTGGCAGCAGGTTTAATAGGATGCCTGTGTCTTGCCGGATGTGGAAACAACACAGCAAATTCATCAAACAACGATGCAGCAAGTCAGACAAAAGCTCAGACAACAAATGAAACAACAAAGGAAGTGGTGGCGACAACCGAGGAAGCAAGTAAAACCGTTTCGGGTACAGTAACCTTAGCAGGTTCGACTTCCATGGAAAAGGTATGTGAGGCATTAATGGAAGGATTTATGGAGAAATATCCATCTATTACAGTTACAACAGAGTATACCGGTTCCGGTGCAGGACTTGAATCTCTTAATGCAGGTAGTGTTGATATCGGTAATGCATCACGTCATGTAAAGGACGAAGAAGCAGCAAAGGGTGCTGTAGAGAATGTGGTTGCACTGGATGGTATCGCAGTAATTGTTGATAAGAACAATAAAGTAACCGATCTTACATCAGAACAGCTGGCAGACATCTATACAGGAAAGATTACAAAGTGGTCAGAACTCGGCGGAAGCGATGATGCCATTGTTGTTATCGGTCGAGAAAGTGGTTCCGGTACAAGAGATGCATTTGAGGAGTTAACAAAGGTTAAGGATGCTTGTAAGTATGCACAGGAACTTGATTCTACAGGTGCTGTTCTTGCAAAGGTAGCTGCCACTCCGGGTGCAATCGGCTATGTGTCTTTGGATGTAGTGGATGATACCGTATCTGCGGCTAAGTTAAATGGTGTAGATGCTACAGAAGCAAATATCTTAAATGGTACATACGCACTTCAGAGACCATTTGTTATGGCAACAAAGGGAAAAGTTGCGGATCAGAATGAGACTGTAAAGATCTGGTTTGACTATATCGCATCAGCAGAGGGACAGGAAATTATCAAATCAGTAGGTCTTATCCTTCCGAACTAGTTACGGAGGAATACATGAAGAAAGCACGTGAAAATATAGCAAAGAACATATTCTTGTTTACAGCTATAGTAGCGGTGGTTTCGGTGTTGGCAATAACCGTTTACATGTTTCTAAAGGGAGCACCTGCCTTATTTAAGGTGGGTGCTTCAAATCTTTTATTTGGAACTGTCTGGAAACCAACTGCATCAGAACCATCCTACGGAATAGCATATATCATTTTGTCTTCGATTATCGGAACCTTTGGGGCCGTATTGATCGGAGTTCCCATCGGACTTCTTACCGCCGTGTTTTTAACGGATCTGACAAGTGGTACGCCAAGAGGAAGAAGGATATCTAAGATACTTTCATCGGCAGTCGAGCTCCTTGCAGCAATCCCATCCGTAATCTATGGTCTTATCGGGTTGATGGTACTTAACCCATGGATGTATAAGCTGGAGAAAATCCTGTTTAAGGGATCGGATACCCACCAGTTTACCGGAGGGGCCAATTTAATATCAGCAATCATCGTTCTTGCCATTATGATTCTTCCGACAGTAATTAACGTAAGCTGTTCAAGCATCAGGGCAGTGCCCCAGAGCCTTAGGTCGGCATCTCTGGCACTGGGTGCAAGCAAGCTGCAGACCATATTTAAGGTTGTCATTCCGGCTGCAAAATCAGGTATTATGACCGGTGTGGTTCTTGGAATCGGCAGGGCACTGGGGGAGGCTATGGCAATCAATATGGTGGCCGGCGGTGCTGTGAATATGCCGCTTCCCTTTAATTCCGTCCGTTTCCTTACAACACAGCTTGTCAGTGAGATGAGTTACTCATCCGGATTGCACAGACAGGTATTATTTACGGTGGGACTGGTCTTGTACATATTTGTTATGATCATAAACTTAATGCTTACACGATTAAAGAAAAAGGGGGAGCAGGAGAATGACTAAGAAAAAAATAAGAATCAGTGAGTTGTTTCTCTATGGACTTATCATTTTGTGCGCTCTTCTTGCCGTGGTGCTTTTGGTATTTATTATCTTTTATGTTCTGTTAAAAGGACTAAAGAGTGTAAATTGGAACTTTCTTACCACAGTAACATCGGTTCGAAAGGGAACTGTGGGAATTGCCGGTAATATCGTAAATACAGTTCTTATCATATTGCTGACAATGCTGATTGCTACGCCCATCGGTGTTGGTGCGGCAATTTACCTTAATGAGTATGCAAAACGTGGCAGACTGGTTTCGGCAATAGAATTTGCCACCGAAGTCTTATCCGGCATACCATCGATTATATTTGGATTATTTGGAATGATGTTCTTCGGGGAGACCATGGGACTTGGCTACAGCATTCTGACCGGTTCCCTGACGCTGATTCTTATGGTTCTGCCACTGATCACAAGAAATACACAGGAAGCGTTAAAGACCGTTCCGGATGGTTACCGTAATGGTGCAATCGGTCTTGGGGCAGGAAAGTGGTATATGATACGCACAATACTGATTCCATCCGCAATGCCCGGAATTATTACAGGAGTTATTTTAGCGATCGGCAGAATTGTGGGAGAGTCCGCTGCACTTTTATTTACTGCAGGATCTGCAAAACTACTTCCAAAGGGGCTGCTTGGAATATTTGACAAGATTTTTCAATCCGGAGGAACCCTTACAATACAGCTTTATTTATCCGCAACCAGTGAGGGGGATTTTAATTCAGCCTTCGCAATAGCGGTGGTTCTTCTTGTGATTGTGCTACTCATAAATATGGCAACAAAAGCACTTACAAAGAAATTTGATGTCAGCAGACAGAATTAAAAAGGATGGGAGTTATGAGCGATAAAACAATTATTTCCGTAAAGGATCTGAACCTTTATTACGGAACGAACCATGCACTAAAAAATGTTAGCATGGATATCTATGAAAATAATGTAACGGCGTTTATCGGGCCAAGTGGCTGCGGAAAATCAACATTTCTTAAGACTTTGAACCGAATGAACGATCTGGTGGAAAATGTAAAAATAACCGGTGGTGTCTGTTTTGACGGGGAAGATATCTACTCACCTTCCGTGGATACAACACAACTTAGGGAGAAGATCGGCATGGTATTCCAACAGCCGAATCCTTTTCCGATGAGCATCTATGACAATATTGCCTATGGTCCGAGGGTGCATGGAATTAAAGATAAACACACCCTGGATCAGATTGTAGAAGAAAGTTTAAAGGGGGCTGCAATCTTTGATGAAGTGAAAGACAGACTAAAGAAATCGGCACTTGGATTATCCGGTGGTCAGCAGCAGAGAATATGTATTGCCAGAGCCTTGGCAGTAAAGCCTTCTGTGTTGTTGATGGATGAGCCGACTTCGGCATTGGATCCGATTTCAACAGCAAAGATTGAGGAACTCATGGAGGAACTAAAGAAACAGTACACGATTGTTGTGGTAACACACAATATGCAACAGGCACTTCGTGTTGCGGATTACACAGCATTTTTCCTTGTGGGTGAATGTGTGGAATATGGAGATACAAAACAGCTATTCTCATATCCAAAAGATAAGAGAACAGAGGATTATATAACAGGAAGGTTTGGTTGATGGTATGAGGAGTAAATTTGATGGGCAATTAAACCAGCTCAATCAGGAACTGATCCAGATGGGACAGATGATTGAAAAAAATATACAGGAAGCAATTGAAGCCTTAATCAATGGCGATGCGGTAAAGGCGGGCCAGATTATGGAGGCAGATGATGAGGTGGATAAAAAACAGAGGGAGATTGAGAATATCTGCTTTAATCTTCTGATTCAGCAACAACCCGTTGCCAGGGATTTAAGAACCATTACGGCAGCCATGAAAATGGTTACGGATATGGAACGAATTGGTGATCACGCCACCGATATCAGCGAGATGACAGCGTTCCTGGCAGATGAAAAGATGGTGGATCATTTGAAGAATCTGAAGGATATGGCCGGTGAGGCCTCCGTGATGCTGATTCATAGTATTGATGCATTTACAGAAAAGAATGCAGATAAGGCAAGGGAAGTCATCGAGCATGATGATGTGGTGGATGAGTTATTTGATAAGGTAAAAAAAGAGCTGATTTCATTGATTGCGCAAAATCCGAAACAGGGAGAGGCACAGCTTGATTTGCTTATGATTTCAAAATATTTAGAGAGAATTGGAGATCACGCCACGAACATTGCAGAGTGGGTGCTCTATGCACTGGATGACAAGAGATAAAAATTTTACACAAATTTTACATAAACCTGCCTATAGATTTTACATTCAAGTTATAAACTTTGTAAATAATATGTAAAAAATAGAGGAAAGGTGTAAGCTATGGATTTTTTTGGAATACTGACAATGTTGGGTGGACTGGCATTATTTCTATACGGAATGAGCACCATGGGAGATGGTCTTGCAAGTGTATCCGGGGGAAGGCTTGAGGTGATTCTGGAGAAACTAACCTCCAGGAAATGGCGGGCTGTTTTGCTGGGAGCATTAGTGACTGCGATCATTCAATCTTCCTCGGCCACAACGGTAATGGTAGTTGGCTTTGTTAATTCCGGAATAATGCAGCTTAATCAGGCAGTTGGAATTATCATGGGAGCCAATGTAGGTACAACGATTACCTCTTGGCTTCTTTCTCTCACAGGGATATCCGGCAGCAGTTTTTTCATCAGACTGCTAAAACCGAGTTCCTTTTCGCCGATATTGGCACTGATCGGTGTGATTTTAGCCATGACAGCCAAAAATGATTCTAAAAAGAAAAGTATAGGAAACATTTTGATAGGGTTTGCCATTCTGATGTTTGGTATGGAAACGATGTCCGACGCGGTTAAGCCTCTTGCAGATAACGAGAAATTCTGCAGTATTCTTACCATGTTCTCGAACCCTGTTCTCGGAATGATTGCGGGTGCCCTTCTGACGGCAGCGATTCAAAGCTCGTCAGCTTCGGTTGGTATCTTACAGGCACTCTGTATTTCCGGCGCGGTTGGGTACGGTACCGCGATTCCGATTATTATGGGACAAAATATCGGAACCTGTGTTACTGCATTGTTGTCCTCAGTGGGAGCCAAAAAGAATGCAAGGCGGGCATCTATGATTCATCTGTACTTCAACTTACTGGGCACGATGGTCTTTATGGTTGTATTTTACACCATGAACTCCTTTGTACATTTTGAATTTCTGGATGCACCTGCAAGCGCGATGGGAGTTGCTGTAATCCATAGTGTATTTAATATTGGCTGTGCGATTCTTATGTATCCTTTATCCGGGGTGCTGGTAAAGTTGTCGATGATTTCTGTGCCGGATAGGGAAAAGGAAAATGAAGGGAATACCCTGTCTTTGCCACAGGAATTTGAGGCATTGGATGAGCGTTTCTTAAGTCAGCCGGCATTTGCCTGTGAACTTACAAAGGACGCCGCCAGAACCATTGCAGTTACGGCCAGAGACTGTATTTTTCTTGCATTTGAACTGCTGGACGAATATGATGAGAAGAGAGCGGGAAGAGTAAGAGAACTGGAGGATCGGATTGATAAATTTGAAGATATTCTGGGAAGTTATCTGGTTAAACTTTCTGCGAAGAATCTGTCGAATGAGGACAGCAGGAGTTTGTCGATTATCCTTCACTGTATCAGTGATTTAGAAAGAATATCCGATCATGCAGTGAACCTGTGTGATTCTCTGGAAGAAATGCGTTCCCAGAAGCAGGCCTTTTCTCCAAAAGCAAAGAAAGAGCTGATGGTGCTGGTTCATGCGGTACAGGATATTGTCGAGCTGACCTGTAACGCATTTATTACCAATGATTTAAGAAAGGCCACTAATGTTGAACCATTGGAAGAGGTTATCGACAGTCTGAATATGAAATTAAGACAGAGACACATTGATCGTCTTCGTGTTGGAAAGTGTACCATTGAACTTGGAATTGCCTTGGAAGATATCATTACCAACTTAGAAAGAGTATCGGATCACTGCTCCAATATTGCGGTATGTATGATACAGGTAAGCAGCGGAGGATTTGATACCCATGAATATGTCAATGTGGATATTAAGCAGTCCAAATGGTTCTATGATGAAGTAAAGAGATATTCGGAAATATACACATTGGAAGAAAAAACCGATATATATATGGACTCAGATAACAATAAATAGTAAAAAGGAAAGAAGGGCTAATATGGCTTTGATCTATATTGTTGAGGATGATGAAAGCATTCAGGAGATAGAAACCGTAGCGCTTAAAAGTAGTGGGCATGAGGTGGTTGCCTTTGGTAATGCAGCAGCATTTTATAAAAAGCTGGAGACAATATTACCGGACCTTATTTTGCTGGATGTAATGCTTCC
Organism: Lachnospiraceae bacterium; assembly: GCA_051877855.1. Classification (GTDB taxonomy): domain Bacteria; phylum Bacillota; class Clostridia; order Lachnospirales; family Lachnospiraceae; genus MGBC120314. The sequence goes on from JBJEJH010000013.1 coordinate 22,238, forward strand.
GGATGAGGATGGCAATGATATTATTAAGAAATTAAGAAGCCGGGCGGAAACAAAGAAACTGCCGGTCATCATGGTTACTGCCAAAACTTCGGAGATGGATCTGGTGCGTGGCATCGAGAATGGGGCCGATGATTATCTTAAGAAACCCTTTTCGGTTATGGAATTGATTTCAAGAGTAAAGGCACTGCTTCGAAGGACTGCGGGTGAAAAGGAGAAGGTACTGAAACTTTACGAGATTGAGATCAATAATATAAGACACAGTTGCAGTGTGTCCGGGGAAGAAATAGCCCTCACCTACAAGGAACATGAATTATTAAAGTACCTCATTATCAATAAGGGAAATGTGCTCTCCCGGGACCGGATTATGGAGCATGTCTGGGGAACCGATTATGAGGGGGAATCCAGAACGGTGGACATGCATATCAAAACCCTCAGACAGAAGCTTAAAGGAGCAGGAGAACATATTAAGACGGTGCGGAATGTAGGTTATTTAATTGACTAGGAGGAGCAATGAAGCAGAAAATAAATAGCAGATTAATGATCGTGGCAGTCATTGCTGTAGTCATGACAATGCTTAGCATTACCTTTGTATACTACGGGCTTTTCCAGGAGCAGGTGAGAAAAGATCTGAAAGTGACCGCAGAATTATTGGCAGAAACAGGACTGTCGGGGTTTCTACAGAGTGAAAGCATTAACGCAAATGAAGATATCAGAATTACATGGATTTCAGAGGATGGAAGTGTATTATTTGATAACGATGTATCGGCGGACACCCTGTCCAATCATATGGACCGTCCGGAAGTGCAACAGGCATTTTCACAAGGGGTTGGAATCAGTGAACGTGAATCGGATACGATGAATATGAGAACATTTTATCACGCCATTCTTCTGGAGGATGGAACCGTTCTTCGTGTTGCAACCCAGGCCAGAAGCATGGTAAGTATTTTTATGCAGACATTTCCCATTGTTCTGATTGTCATTCTGTTTATCATTGTGCTCTGTGTTCTGATTAGTCAGATGCTTACCAAACAACTTCTGCTGCCCATCCGAGAGATGGCGGAGAATATGGATGAGGTATCTTACGATTCCGAGTACAAAGAGCTTACACCATTTATTGACCATATCAGGGAACAACATGAAGATATATTAATGGCGGCGAGGAGCAGGCAGGACTTCACTGCCAATGTATCTCACGAATTAAAGACTCCATTAACCGCGATCTCTGGATATGCGGAATTAATTGAAAACAAAATGGTGGATGAAGAAAAACAGATTAAGTTCGCCGGTGATATCAGGAAAAATGCAGACCGTCTGGTCAACGTCATTAATGATATCATCCGCTTATCGGAACTGGATCAAAGTGAGTCCGGAGCTAATTTTACTCAGGAAAATCTGTATGAGATTGCCCAGGAAAGAGTTGAATTGTTACAGAATGGTGCAGCCAAGAAAAATGTTACACTGACATTGCAGGGAGAGGATACGATGTTATTATCCAATCGCGGAATGTTGATTGAACTTCTGGATAATCTGATTCAGAATGCGATTCGATATAATGTTCCCGGTGGTAAAGTTGAAGTCTTTGTCGGGCAACAGGATCATCATGCCGTCCTTGAGGTCAAAGATACCGGAATCGGAATTCCGGAGGGGGATAAAGAACGTGTATTTGAAAGATTCTACCGGGTGGATAAGAGTCGCTCCAGAGATACCGGAGGTACGGGTCTTGGGCTTGCTATCGTAAAGCACATCGTGGAATTGCACGATGGAGATATATCCCTTGAAAGCCGTATTGGAAAAGGGACGGATATTAAGGTTACATTTTAGCCTATAAAATTATTCCCATTTCACATAAATTATGGTATTCTAGTGAAGAATAAGAATACGGTTTCTGATAGAAAGTCAGAAGATGAAATAGGTGATTTGGGAGAGAATGTTATGAAGTACTTGTGGAATCATTTGAAAATGTATAAAAAAGAAAGCGTCATAGCACCTTTATTTAAGATGTTAGAGGCGCTTTTTGATTTGTTTGTTCCGTTGGTGGTGGCCAATATCATCAATATTGGTATCGGCAACGCTGATCATGCCTACATCGTCAGACAGTGCGGAGTGTTGGTACTTCTTGCTATTGTGGGCATCAGCTGCAGTTTTACGGCGCAGTATTTTGCGGCGAAGGCGTCGGTGGGATGTGCAGCAGGCCTTCGACAGGAATTGTTTTCCCATATTCAGACCCTTGGTTATTCTGAGATTGATACAATGGGAACCAGCACCTTGATTACCCGTATGACCAGTGATGTCAATCAGGTGCAGAATGGGATTAATATGACATTGCGATTATTGCTTCGAAGTCCATTTATTGTTTTTGGTGCATTGATTATGTCATTTACCATTAATGTCAGAGCATCATTGATTTTTCTGGTTACCATTCCGATACTTTCGATTATTATCTATAAAGTTATGACTACGACGAATCCGGGATATAAGCGGATTCAGGGTGAATTAGATAAGGTGACGGGAGCCACAAGAGAGAATCTTACGGGGGTACGTGTGATTCGTGCATTTGGCAGAGAGGACAATGAAGTTGCAGGGTTTGAAGAGGCCAACAGTATCTTAAATGCATCTCAGGTTAAGATTGGTAAGATCTCTGCTTTGATGAACCCTTTGACCTATGTGGTGATTAATCTTGCCATCATCGCCATTTTAAAGCAGGGTGCACAAGGTGTGAATGATGGTGTATTTTTAAGTGGTGCCGTGGTGGCTTTGGTGAATTACATGAGCCAGATTCTGGTGGAACTTGTTAAGATGGCCAATACCATTGTGCTGATTAGTAAGGCAATTGCCAGTATGAATCGTATCAAAGGTGTGCTGGAGACGGAGAATACTATGGAATTTCCGCAAAATCCCATTGATGCGGAAAGTGCCATCCGTAATTGCGCGGAGGCGGTGCGATTTGATCATGTCAGTTTGGCTTATCGCACAGCAGGCGATGAGAGCCTGACAGATATCAGCTTTACCGCCATGAAGGGCCAGACCATCGGCGTCATTGGCGGAACCGGTAGTGGTAAGAGTTCGTTGGTGAATCTTATTCCAAGATTTTATGATGCGACGAAGGGCGAAGTATATATTTATGGTGAACCCATTAAGAACTGGGGAAAGGAAGATATCCGCCGTCGTGTGGGAAATGTTATGCAGAAGTCACAGCTCTTTGCAGGAACCATTCGTTCGAATCTTCTGTGGGGTAATAAGGATGCCTCGGAGGAACAACTTTGGAAGGCCTTGGAAATTGCACAGGCAGCAGAAGTGGTCCGGGGCAAAGAACTTGGATTGGAGGAGCCTGTGGAGCAGGGTGGCCGGAATTTCTCCGGTGGTCAGAAACAGAGACTTACTATTGCAAGGGCACTGGTAAGTAATCCGGATATCCTGATCCTGGATGACAGTGCCAGCGCGCTGGACTTTGCCACCGATGCAGCACTTCGCAAGGCCCTTGCTACCTTGCCGGAGGACCTCACAGTATTTATCGTATCCCAGAGAACTTCGAGCATCCGACATGCAGACCTGATTTTAGTGTTAAATGATGGTGAACTGGTGGGAAAGGGAACCCATGATGAACTCTTAAAAACCTGCGAGGTATATCGTGAGATTCATGAAAGTCAGTTTAAGAAAGGGGAGGAGATGTAGATATGAAGAAGAAAGATAATTCCAAGGTTCTTAAGAGAATTCTCTTATTTACAAGACCCTATACCCCGTTTATTATAATAAGTTTTCTGTGTTCGGCCATTAGTGTGGCGGCGCAGCTTCTCATACCGATTCTGTGCGGTAACGCCATTGATGAGATGATCGGTGCGGGGCAGGTGAATTTTCAAGGCGTTTCCACCATTATGATTACTATTGCCCTGGCAACGGGAATTGCGGCCCTGGCGCAGTGGATTCTTGCGGTATGCAACAATAAGATTACCTTTGGCGTATCAAGAGATCTTCGAAATGAAGCCATCCGAAAGATACAGAGTCTTCCATTATCCTACCTTGACCGCCATCCCTCGGGAGATCTGGTGAGCCGTATCATTGCGGATGTTGATACCTTCTCCGACGGATTGTTGATGGGATTTACCCAGGCTTTCACCGGTGTTCTTACCATTATAGGAACCCTGGGATTTATGATTTCAGTCAACCCACTGGTGACATTGGTGGTGGTGTGTCTGACTCCTTTGAGTCTGATCGTGGCCAATTTTATTGCAAAACACACCTATCATCACTTCAGGCGACAGACCGCAGCCCGTGGAGAACAGACTTCCTACATCAATGAGATGGTTGAGGGGATGAAGGTAGTGCAGGCCTTTGGATATGAAGAAGATAGTTTGAAGAAGTTTGAAACCATCAATGATGAACTTCGGGATGCCAGTATGAAGGCGGTATTTTATTCCAGTCTGACCAATCCATGTACACGATTTGTGAACAATCTTGTATATGCGGCGGTGGGATTAGCCGGCGCATTATATACCGTGGCCGGAGGAATTACCATCGGCCAGTTAAGCATTTTCTTAAGCTATGCGAACCAATATTCCAAGCCCTTTAATGATATTTCCGGGGTTGTAACGGAATTGCAGAATGCTATTGCCTGTGCGGAGCGTGTTTTTGAACTTCTGGATGAAAAGGAGGAAGTGCCGGAGCAGGATGAGATTCTTAAGAGTGACGGACATGTAAAGCTTCAGGATGTTTCATTCCGCTATGTGGAGGATCGCCCACTGATTGAAGATTTTTCATTGGATGTAACACCGGGGCAGAGAATTGCCATCGTGGGACCAACCGGTTGTGGAAAAACTACTCTGATTAATCTTTTGATGCGTTTTTATGATGTGAACTCAGGCAGCATTGAAGTGTCCGGCAAGAACATTCAGAATGTGACCAGAAAGTCCCTTCGAAGCAATTATGGTATGGTATTGCAGGACACCTGGCTGAAAGCCGGAACGATTCGCGAGAATATATGTTATGGTAAGCCGGATGCCACGGATGAGGAAATGATTGCGGCAGCGAAAGCTTCCCATGCCCATAGCTTTATTAAGCGTCTTCCGCAAGGGTATGATACGGTCATTACAGAGGACGGAGGAAATATCAGTCAGGGTCAAAAACAGCTTCTTTGCATTGCCCGCGTAATGCTGTGTCTTCCACCGATGTTGATCCTGGATGAGGCTACCAGCAGCATTGATACCCGTACAGAGATTAAGATTCAGTCCGCATTTGCACAGATGATGAAGGGAAGAACGAGTTTTATTGTTGCTCATCGTTTATCTACGATCCGTGAAGCGGATGTGATCCTGGTGATGAAGGATGGTCATATCATCGAGCAGGGTGACCATGATGCCCTGATGAAGAAAAACGGGTTCTATGCGAATCTTTACAATAGCCAGTTTGCCGGTATATAAATTTATTGCAAAATAAATGTATTTTTGTGGGAACAAAATAAAACATCAATGTTGTTTTAATCATGCCTTTTGTGGTATGATATATATATAGTGCTATATCCTGCGGATAAAATGTAATGAAAGTTTGGCAGGAATATAGATAAAAGTGAACCAATACTAGATCAACGAGCAACAGGGAGGGATACAGATGTTCTGGAATAAGAAACCAAAGGAAGTTAACAATGACGAAGTGCTGCTCAAAGAAGCAATGAAAAAAATCATTGCCGGAAATTTCGGCAAGGTGGACGCAGAAGGATTTACGGATCCTGAGTACCCTGAATTGTTGGATGGGATGGTGCTTGCTTTCAAGCGTTTTAACAACAATTTCATTATGCGCATGAATGAGGCTATGGGTGAAATCGGTGATAATTCATATGTTAAGAATATGCAGGATCAGGTGGATTCACAGACGCAGGATATCGAATCCATGGGCAAGGCAAGTAAGGATCTGGAAAATTCCATTGGACATATTTCCAATTATATGGAATCCATTCGCGATAATATCCATGAGATGTTATCTTCTTCCCAGAACAGTACGGCCAACATGAATGAGAGTATTCGAAGGGTCAACGAGTCCTCGGAACAGATTACCGGTATTAACAGGCAGATTCAGGAATTTCGTGCCAAGCTGGATGAGATTGGCAAGATTGTGGATGTGGTTAGTGAAGTTGCCAGTCAGAGTAGTCTGCTTGCACTCAATGCATCGATTGAGGCGGCTCGTGCCGGTGAGGCCGGAAGGGGATTTGCAGTGGTAGCGGATCAGGTACGTCAGTTGTCCAACAATACGGAGGAGTCGGCTGCAAACATCGTTGATTACGTGAATGAATTGCAGGAAGATATTACAAAGCTTGCTAAGTATATGGACGAGACCACGAAGAAGCTGTCCGAAGGTAATAAGATGGTTGAGACCTCCCTTAATGATATGGAGAGGATCAATAGTCAGATTATGATTGTTAATGAATCGGCGAACACGATTTTTGAAGATATTGAGGTACAGTCCTCTATTACAACGGAATTTGCCAAGCAGGTTGCGAACATTTCCGGAAATTATGCGGCTCTTTCTGAACAGTGTCATGAAACCGGTGTTCATATCTACAAGATTGGTCGTTATATCGACACCTGTCGAAGTGATATGTACCGCGAGGCAGGTTGTGTTACAGAACAGGATAAGCTTACCGTATTCGGCATTGATCACTTTATACTGATGTGGCGTGTCTATAACAATGCAGTCGATTTTGAACGTCTTAAGATTACACAGCTTAATAATCCGGATCGTTGTAAGCTTGGTCTGTGGATGGCAGAACAGACGGATCCAAAGATTACCGAGAGTGTGCAGTTTAAGAATCTTGATCAGGCACATAAACTGGTACATAAGTATGCCTGTGAGTCCTGGGAGGCTCGTGACCGTGAGGATATCCCGGCAGCTCTGGAGGCATTCCAGAAGTGTCATGATGCATACTTTAAATATCTTGACTGCATCAATGCAATGAAGGATTATATGAAGACTATTGGATATGAGGATGAGACGGAGATTGTTGTATTCCGAAAGTAATTGATGCATGTGCATATTACAAGATATCAATGAAATCTCGCAGAAAGTTTATTGATTTCTGCGAGATTTTATATATGGTAATAGAGGAGGTTGTTTCATGTTTCGAATTTTTGTGGATTCCGGAGCAAATATCCCAGCCGAAGATGTGAAAAAGTACAAAATTGATGTGATTTCTTTTGTTAATTATGTGAACGGAGAAGAATTGGTGAATTTTAATCCGGATCTCACACCTGAGGAGGAAAGAATTCAGGGAAAGAAATACTATGATGCAGTACGAGAGGGTGCGGATATCAAGACTTCGTTGATTAATACCGGAAATTTTTTGGATCATTTTACACCGGTGTTAGAAGCAGGAGAGGATATATTATATATCTCGTTGAGCAAGAACATCAGTGGTACCTATAATGCGGCAAAGCTGGCAGCAGAGGATTTAAGGGAGCAGTTTCCGGAACGCAGGATTTTCCTTGTGGATGCCTTGAATGCTTCCCTTGGACAGGGAATCCATGCAATCTATGCTTCCGAAATGCGGGATAAAGGGATGGATGTGGAAGAAGTTGCGGGAATTATTGAAAAAACGGTCCCGAAGATGAATGGAATGTTTACGGTGGGGGATCTTAAGTACCTTGCCCATACCGGTAGAATTCATCAGGCTACGGCAGTGGTAGGAAATGTACTGAGCATTAAGCCAATCCTTCGGGGAAATGCAGAAGGATATATTGTTGAGTTTAAGAAATGCCGCGGTCGTAAAAAGTCTTTGGAAACCTTGATTGATTTGGTTTGTGATAATATCCTGGAGCCGGAGAAACAGATTATCGGCATTGCACATGCAGATGCCTATGAAGAATCCCTCTATGTGATGGATAAGATTCAGGAGCGTGTAAAAGTACGCGGATTTCTGAATACCAGTTATGATTATTGTACCGGTTCCCATGTAGGGCCGGATACCATCGCTTTATTCTTTATTGCCAACGATCGTGAACTTGGTGGAAGACCGAAAGACAGCGAATATGTTATGCCGGACATTTTTAAGTATCTGTAGAATATGCCCTTCGGCAACAGGATTGAATCGAATAAAATATGCTTACTATGAAACAGTATCAAGATGAAAATAGGAGGAACAAGAGAGAATGTTTGAAGAGTTAAAGAAGAGAAGTATTAAGAAGGCTTTGCCGGGAAGTTTACTTGCGATTATTGCAGGTGTGATAATATTGGTTTTCAGCGCCGGAAATTTGTTTGCAATTTTAAAGGGACCACAGAATTATGATGAGATGACCACGGAGGATATTCTGGACATCAAGTCCAAGGTTGTTGTGGAAGCCACCATTGATTTGAACTATGGTAACTTCATGGAGAAATACGAGAAAAACACCCAGACCGGTGCCACCAGAACAACGGATCTTTACTATATTATACTGAATTTTGATTTGGTGGATTATCGGTATATGGCGCTTCGTATGCCACCGGAATACCGCACCCTGATGAATAAGATGGAAGATGCCACCTATGAACAGACCCAGTGTGATCCTATTACGGTGACAGGCGCACTTCGTAAGATGAATTCGAAGGAATTTGAGTACTTCAAGGATTATTTTTTTGAGTCCGATTTTACCGAGGCGGAGTTTGATGAACTAACCGTTCCGTATATTATTGATGAAGGTGCTCTTGTTGGAGGAGCTAAGGCTGGAGTCTGGGTGATTGTTGGATTTGCAGCTATTCTTATCCTGATAGGAGTTATTGTATTGGTGGTAGCCGGTGTCGGCGGTTCTCTTAAGAAATTCAGAAAAGATGTTGAGGCAGCAGGACTTTCTGAAAGTCAGGTGGAGTCTGATTTCGCTTCTGCCAAAGCATTTGGTAAGGGAGAAAGTCTCCGTGTCGGAAGACTTGGTACCTATATCATGACAACAAATATTCCGCGTTTTGTTCCGAATAATCAAATTGTATGGGCATATCAGATTACCACAACCCATCGTACCAATGGAATTAAGACGGGAACTTCATATTCATTAAATATATTTACACATGACCGAAAGAGTCAGTCGGTGGGAATGCCTAACGAAGAAACCTCCATTGCTGTGCTGGAGTATATCGGGGCACAGTTTCCTTGGGTAATACTTGGATATAGTGAGGATTTGAAAAAGACTTTTCAGAAGGATTACGAAACCTTCCTGAGTTATAAATATAATAAGGTAGATCATACCGGTGTATTCTAAATAAGGAGGATTTGTTATGGACTTTGCAAAAGTTAAAGAGAATCTTGAAGGACTTGGATATAAAGTTACATGCTTCGAACATGCGTCAGAAGCCACAGATTATCTCAATCAGCAGGTGGACAAAACCACGGTTGCTTTTGGCGGGTCCATGACCCTGCAGGAGATGGGATTATTTGACCGGTTATCGACCCATAATAAAGAAGTGCTTTGGCATTGGAGGGTTCCTGAAGGAAGCAATGGTGCAGAGGTATTAAAGAAGGCACGTGATACGGAAGTTTATTTTTCTTCCGTTAATGGTATTGCCGAAACCGGCGAGATAATAAATATTGATGGTAACTGTAATCGTGTTGCGGAGATGATGTTTGGTCATAAAAAGGTATATCTTGTGGCCGGGGAGAATAAGATTGCACCGGATTATGAGAAGGCTTTGGATCGGGCGAGAAATATTGCGGCACCTCTTAATGCAAAGCGACTGAACCGTAAAACACCATGCGCAGTTAAAGGTGATCACTGCTATAATTGCAAGAGTCCGGAGCGTATCTGTCGGGGACTCTCTGTGTTGTGGGAGAAACCCTCCGGCTGCGATTACGAAGTGATTCTGATTCATGAGAAGCTTGGATATTAAGGAATAAGGAAATATAGTATATTGTTTTACAGTTGAATGAAAGGTTGAATGAAAGGGTAGCTTTTTATTGACAAGAGAGGCATAATCAGTTATAACATAGAATATAATTGGAACATCGGATGAAGGATATGGGAGAGATCACACAGGTGGCGCCGAAGGTGAAGCACGCAGCAAACTCTCAGGCAAAAGGACCATATCCGGACGAAACTCTGGAGAGCATATAATGCACCGAAGAAGCAAGATGTGAGATCATTAATCTTTCAGGTACAAGGACAGAGGCGTACGGATTCTTAACATAATCAGTACGTCTCTTTATTTATGTAGAAAAGAACAATGACAAAATGCTTGGTATTATATTTGCTAATGAAAGGAAGAAAAGATTTATGAAGACAGATATTGAAATTGCACAGGAAGCTAAGATGATACATATTCGTGATGTGGCAGCAAAGCTTGACATTCCTGAGGATGAATTGGAAATGTATGGCAAATATAAGGCAAAACTGTCGGATGAGTTAGAAAAAAGAGTACGGAACAATCCGGATGGTAAATTGATTCTGGTGACTGCAATAAACCCAACTCCGGCAGGTGAGGGAAAGACCACCGTCAGCGTTGGTCTTGGTCAGGCACTTTGCAAGATGGGAAAGAAAGCCGTTATCGCCCTTCGCGAGCCATCTCTTGGACCATGTTTTGGTGTGAAGGGTGGAGCCGCCGGTGGCGGATACGCCCAGGTGGTTCCTATGGATGAACTGAATCTTCATTTTACAGGGGATTTCCACGCCATTACCTCTGCGAATAATTTACTGGCAGCGATGTTGGATAACCATATTCAGCAGGGCAATGAATTAGATATCGATCCAAGACAGATTGTATGGAAGAGATGCCTTGACATGAATGACCGTGTTCTTCGTAACACGGTGGTGGGTCTTGGTAGTAAGGCGGATGGATTCGTCCGGGAGGATCACTTTGTTATTACAGTGGCTTCGGAGATTATGGCTATTCTTTGCCTGGCCACGGATATGGCAGATCTTAAGGAGCGTTTATCAAGAATTATCGTGGCATATACAAGAGCCGGAGAACCGGTGACTGCGGCAGATCTTAAGGCGGTTGGTGCCATGGCGGCACTTCTTAAGGATGCGATTAAGCCCAACCTGATTCAGACTTTAGAGAATACACCGGCCATCGTGCATGGTGGTCCCTTTGCCAATATTGCACATGGATGTAACAGTGTTCGTGCAACAAAGATGGCATTAAAGCTTGCGGACTATGTTGTAACTGAGGCAGGATTCGGTGCGGATCTTGGTGCGGAGAAGTTTTTTGATATCAAGTGCCGCAAGGCAGGACTGAAGCCGGATGCGGTGGTTTTGGTGGCAACGGTTAAGGCGTTAAAGTATAACGGCGGTGTGCCGAAGACTGAACTGGGCAATGAGAATCTCGAGGCTCTGGCGAAGGGTATCGTGAACCTGGAGAAGCATATCGAAAATCTTCAGAAGTATGATGTTCCCGTTGTGGTGACCCTGAATCATTTTGTATCGGATACACAGGCAGAGCTTGATTATATCCGTGAATTCTGTGAGAAGCGCGGCTGTGAGTTTGCATTGTCCGATGTATGGGCAAATGGCGGAGAAGGCGGTCAGGAACTCGCCAAGAAGGTTTTGTATACATTGGAGAATAAAGAAAGTAAGTTTCATGTATTATATGAGGATGAGTTGAGTCTTGAGAAGAAGATTGAGGCCATTTCCAAGGAAATTTACGGCGCGGCAAATGTAATCTTTGAACCGGCGGCGAAGAAAGCGCTGGATAAGATTACACAGATGGGATTTGGCAGTCTTCCTGTGTGTATGGCGAAGAATCAGTATTCCCTGTCCGATGATCCGACGAAGCTTGGACGTCCGGAAGGTTTTGATATCCATATTCGTGAGGTCTATGTATCTGCAGGAGCAGGATTTATCGTAGCAATCACCGGAACCATCATGACGATGCCGGGACTTCCGAAGAGACCTGCTGCAGAAAATGTGGATGTGGATGAGAATGGTAAAATTGTGGGATTGTTCTAAGATGAGTGATCAATTGTTGGATTATCGGCTTCTGAGAAAGGATGATATCCGGGTGGGGTGTATACGCCTTGAGGAAAATCATACCCATGCTTATGAACATGAGCAGACCTATGGCTTGCTTGACAGGATGTTAAAGGAATGCTTTGGACTTTCCCTGGAGCAAATGGAAATCCGAAAAGAGGATGGCGGGAAACCTTACTTTGTCCATTCGGATATTCGATTTAACTTGAGCCATTGCAGGGGGATGGCGGTGTGTGCACTGAGTCAAAGTTATGATCTTGGAATCGATGTGGAGCGCATCCGCCCTTGGCGTGAAAACGTTGCCAAAAGAGTGTTTTCCAAGGAGGAACTGGCACAGCTAAAACAAGCTTCCGATAAGGATGAGTATTTCTTTCGGGTATGGACGTTTAAGGAAAGCTATGTGAAGCTTTCCGGAGATGGCATTAAAAGTCTGCATTTGGCGGACTACACAAAGAATGGGGAAAATGTGTGGGAATATTGTGTGGAAGATCCGGCGGGAAATTTTCGGATCTGTATGCAGGCACGTAAAGTATAATTTTGTTATATTCAAAAAATCAGGGCTGTGGTATTATATTAATGTATAATACCATGGCTTTTTTGTAGTAAAAAATTCTTAATATAGAAGAAATGAGAACGGGATATTGGAGGATTAGGATATGTGGATTGCAGATGGATGGAAAGATTATGAGGTAATCGATACTTCGGGGGGCGAAAAATTAGAACGTTGGGGAGAATATATCTTGGTTCGTCCGGATCCGCAGGTTATCTGGGATACGCCAAAGATGCATAAAGGCTGGAAGAAAATGAACGGCCATTATCACAGAAGCTCAAAGGGCGGTGGGGAATGGGAGTTCTTTGATCTTCCGGAACAATGGTCCATTCATTATAAGAATCTGACCTTTAATCTCAAGCCATTTAGTTTTAAACATACGGGTTTATTCCCGGAGCAGGCGGCGAACTGGGATTGGTTTGGTCATAAAATCAGGGAAGAAATCAAGAAAACGGGACGTCCAATCAAGGTGTTGAATCTTTTTGCCTATACCGGTGGTGCAACTTTGGCGGCAGCGTCAGCCGGTGCCGCGGTGACCCATGTGGATGCGTCGAAGGGTATGGTTGCCTGGGCGAAGGAGAATGCAGTGTCTTCCGGGCTTGGTGAAGCGCCGATTCGTTGGATCGTGGATGACTGTGTGAAGTTTGTAGAGCGTGAGATTCGTCGTGGCAATCATTATGATGCCATCATCATGGATCCGCCTTCCTATGGAAGAGGACCAAAGGGGGAAATCTGGAAAATCGAAGATTGTATTCACCCTTTGGTAAAACTTTGTGCACAGCTGCTGTCGGATGATCCGCTGTTCTTTCTGATTAATTCCTATACAACGGGATTAGCTCCTTCGGTGCTTACTTATATGCTGGCTACGGAGCTGAAGCAATTTAATGGAACTGTTCAATCGGACGAGGTAGGACTTCCTGTGTCAGGCAATGGTCTGGTGCTTCCTTGTGGGGCATCCGGCAGATGGGAGAAGAAATAATGGTGATATTAAAGCATTTTATAAATAAGTACCGTGATAAGATCATTATTGCAGTGCAGGCAATTCTGGGATTGATCTTTGCTTTTCATGCCATTGATAAGGAGCTGGAGGCAAGATTCAAGATCGCGCAAAAGGTTGCAAAGGATGATGCAAAGAGAAAGAAAAGTCTTAAGAATGCAGCTATGAAGAATGCAAAGAAGCTGGCGAAGGCGAAATTTAGGGTGAAGGAAGAAAAGCTTAAGACCAAGGCCAAATGTACCAGAATATTAGGAGATTTGGCAGTTCAAAAGCATAAAGCCAGAGCGAAGAGGAAGAAGGCAAAGCTTAAGGATCGAAGCAAGTAGTAAAATTGATAGGGATTATAGTATATGAACAGATTAAATGTTGAGAAAGTAACCAAGGTATTGGGTGGCCGAAGGGTATTGGATGATGTGACCTTGGGAATTAACGAAACGGATAAAATTGGTGTCATTGGTCTTAATGGTACAGGTAAATCCACATTTCTTAAAATTATAGCGGGCATCGAGGAACCGGACGAGGGTAAGGTGGTAAAGAGGAATGGCATTACCGTTTCCTATCTGCCTCAGAACCCTGTGTTTGAACCGGAGGAAACCATTCTTTCCTATGTATGTAAGGGTAAGAACTACAAAGATGGGAATCGTAGTGTCGAGAGTGAAGCAAAGGTAGTGCTGAATCGTCTTGGAATCACAAATCATTGTCAAAGAATTGAAGAATTGTCCGGGGGACAGCGCAAGAGAATAGCCCTGGCGAGAACTTTGATTGCACCATCGGATATCCTGGTTCTGGATGAACCCACAAACCACTTGGATAGTGACATGATTATATGGCTGGAGAATTTTTTGAATAAATTCAAGGGACAGTTAATTATGGTGACCCATGATCGATTCTTTTTGGATCGGGTAACGAATCGGATTGTGGAGATTGATCGGGGAAAACTATACAGTTATGATGCGAATTATTCCGGTTTCCTTAAGCTCAAGACGGAGCGTGAGGAAATGTTTGCGGCGACAGAGAAGAAACGTCAGAATATCCTGCGCAATGAGTTAAAGTGGGTCATGCGCGGATGTCAGGCGAGATCCACGAAACAGCAGGCAAGATTGGACCGCTATGCGGATATGAAGGAAGAATCCCGTAACGCCAGGGCGGCGATGATCAAGGGAAATGTGGAGTTATCCTCCATCTCTACCAGAATAGGAAGGAAGACCATCGAGATTGATCATATTTCAAAGAGTTTTGGCGATCGCAGGCTCATCGATGATTTTTCCCATATTGTTCTGCGTGATGAACGAATTGGAATCATTGGACCGAATGGCTGCGGCAAATCTACATTGATGAAGATTATCACAGGTAAAGTTGCACCGGATTCCGGTAGTGTGGAAATTGGTGAGACAATCAAAATCGGATATTTCATGCAGGAAAATGAAATCCTGGATGAAAGCATCAATGTCATTGAACATGTGAAGAATATTGGGGAATATGTGAATACGGTAGATGGTAAGATTTCTGCATCGCAGATGTGTGAGAAGTTTTTATTTACATCGAATATGCAATACACTCCGATCAGTAAGCTGTCCGGTGGTGAAAAACGAAGATTAAACCTTTTGAGTGTCCTGATGGAAGCGCCGAATGTATTAATTCTGGATGAGCCTACGAATGATCTGGATATTGAGACCTTGACCATTTTAGAAGATTATCTTGACCGATTTGCCGGAATGGTGATTACCGTATCTCATGATCGTTATTTTCTGGATCGAATTGTAGATCGTATTTTTGCTTTTGAAGGAAATGGAGTTATCAGCCAGTACGAGGGTGGTTTCAGTGATTATCTGGAAAAAGCCATGGCTAAAGGTGTTGTGGATGCGAATGGAACCCTGATTGCCGGAATGACTTCTGCCGGAGTTTCTTCTTATAGCAGTAGTGAAAATAGTAATGCATATAATATAGAAGAAACAGGTTTATCATCAAAAGAAAAATATAAGATGGATAAGCAAAAGAATCAGAAACTTAAGTTCACTTATGCTGAGCAGAAAGAATTTGAAAGTATCGATGATGTGATTGAGAAGCTGGAGGCAAAGCAGAAGAAGCTGGATGAGGAGATTGTCAGGAATGCCACAGACTCCGGCAGACTCAATGAACTGACCAGGGAAAAAGCACAGGTTGATGCAGAATTGGAGGAGAAGATGGATCGTTGGGTTTATCTCAACGATTTGGCAGAGAAAATTGCCAATCAATAATTAAACAGTATATATTGTATTTAAAAAAGAACAATCCATAATAATTTTTCTCAAAAAAATGCTTGCAATTATGGAAAGCACCATTTATACTAATACTTGCTGTGACATGATAGCGATGAAGCGTGAGGTTGCTACAGTAATGTAGGTTTTCCGTGGAGCGAATGTCAAGAGCCGAAAGGCTTAACAAACTGGCGACAAGTCACTGTACAGTATAATATCTGCGAAAGCAGGGCGTGAGTTTTCTTGAAACTCCGAAAGGAAAGTCAGGAAACACACGGGGATGTGTACAGTCACCGCTTGTCGTACTAATCACAAAAGTACGAAAAGGAGGCGACTTTTTTTATGGCAAGTCAAGTAATGAGAATCACATTGAAGGCTTACGATCATCAGTTAGTTGATCAGTCTGCAAAGAAGATTATCGAGACTGTTAAGAAGACAGGATCTCAGGTGAGTGGTCCGGTACCTCTTCCAACTAAGAAGGAAGTAGTTACAATCTTAAGAGCTGTTCATAAGTATAAGGATTCAAGAGAACAGTTCGAGCAGAGAACACACAAGAGATTAATCGATATCATTACTCCATCTCAGAAGACTGTTGATGCATTATCAGGCTTACAGATGCCAGCCGGTGTGTACATCGACATCAAGATGAAGAACAAGTAATAACAAGTAAGTTAGTCCTGAAGGGTTTAATATAGAAGCAACATATACACAGTGGTGTAGGTTCCACTTATATTGACTGTTCTAGGATGATTGGGTACATCCCAATCCGCTGTAGATTAAACAGGAGGAAGCAAAGAATGAAGAAAGCGATTTTAGCTACGAAAGTCGGAATGACTCAAATCTTCAACGAGAGCGGAGTATTAACTCCGGTTACTGTATTACAGGCTGGTCCATGTGTAGTAACACAGGTTAAGACAGCTGAAAATGACGGATACAGTGCAGTTCAGGTTGGTTTCGTTGACAAGAAGGAAAAGTTAGTTAACAAGCCAATGAAGGGACATTATGACAAAGCAGGTGTTTCTTATAAGAGATTCCTTAAGGAGTTCAGATTAGAGAACGCTGAAGAGTATTCTGTTAAGGATGAAATCAAGGCAGACATCTTCGAAGTTGGTGATCACATTGATGCATCAGCAATCTCTAAGGGAAAAGGATTCCAGGGTGCAATTAAGAGATTAGGTCAGTCAAGAGGACCTATGGCTCATGGTTCTAAGTTCCACAGACATCAGGGTTCAAACGGCTCTGCAACTACTCCGGGTAGAGTATTCAAGGGCAAGGGAATGCCTGGTCAGATGGGTGGAAAGAAGATTACAATCAAGAATCTTGAAGTTGTACGCGTGGATGCAGACAACAACTTAATCTTAGTTAAGGGTGCAGTTCCTGGTGCTAAGAAATCTTTAGTAACACTTAAGGAAACAACTAAGACTGATATCTAGTTCTTATTTGAGGAAGGAGGAACACACAGATGGCAAACGTATCTGTTTACAATATGGAAGGCAAAGAAGTTGGCACATTAGAACTGAGCGATGCTGTATTTGGTGCTGAAGTTAATGAGCATCTTGTGCACATGGCAGTAGTTAGCCAGCTTGCAAATAAGCGTCAGGGTACGCAGAAGGCAAAGACACGTTCCGAAGTTTCCGGTGGCGGTAGAAAGCCATGGAGACAGAAGGGAACAGGTCATGCTAGACAGGGTTCAACCAGAGCTCCACAGTGGAAGGGTGGCGGAGTTGTATTCGCACCTACTCCAAGAGATTATTCTTTCAAGCTTAACAAGAAGGAAAAAAGAGCTGCTCTTCTTTCAGTGTTATCTACAAAGGTAGCTGAGAAGAAGATGGTAGTAGTTGATGAGTTAAAGCTTGATGAAGTTAAGACAAAGAAGTTCGTAGAAGTTCTTAATAACTTAAAGGTAGAAAAGGCACTTGTAGTTTTAGAAGATATGAACAACAACGTAATCCTTTCTGCCAGAAATATTCCGGATGTTAAGACAGCTCAGACAAACGAAATCAATGTATATGATCTTTTGAAGTATGATACATTGTTAGTTACTAAGGCGGCTGCTAAATCAATCGAGGAGGTGTATGCATAATGGCAAACGTACAGTATTATGACGTAATCCTCAAGCCAGTTGTTACAGAAAAGTCTATGGCAGACATGGCTGAAAAGAAGTATACTTTCTTAGTTAGTACTGAAGCAAACAAGACTATGATTAAGGAAGCAGTTGAAAAGATGTTCGAGGGAACTAAGGTTGCCAGCGTTAACACAATGAACTTAGATGGCAAGACCAAGAGAAGAGGAATGATTTTTGGTAAGACTGCTAAGACAAAGAAGGCAATCGTTAAGTTAACAGCAGACAGCAAGGACATCGAGATCTTTGAAGGTCTCTAAGATTAAATAAGTGGCATAGAAAACAATATTATGCCTACCGTATAACGGTCACGTAGAACAAGAGAAAGGAGTGACAATAAAATGGGAATTAAGACATATAACCCATATACACCTTCTAGAAGAAATATGACAGGTTCTGATTTCTCAGAAGTAACTAAGACAACTCCAGAGAAGTCTTTAGTAGTTAAGATTAAGAAGAACTCAGGTCGTAATAATCAGGGTAAGATCACTGTAAGACACCGCGGAGGCGGAGCAAAAGCAAAATATAGAGTTATCGATTTCAAGAGAAACGGTAAGGATGGTATTCCGGCAAAGGTTATCGGTATTGAATACGATCCAAACAGAACAGCTAACATCGCATTAATCTGTTATGCAGACGGCGAGAAGGCATACATCCTTGCACCACAGGGATTAACTGATGGAATGACAGTTATGAGCGGCTCACAGGCTGAGGTTCGTGTAGGTAACTGTTTACCACTTTCAGATATTCCGGTTGGTACAGAAGTACACAACATCGAGTTGGTACCGGGCAGAGGCGGTCAGTTGGTTCGTTCTGCTGGTAATGCAGCTCAGTTAATGGCTAAGGAAGGTAAGTACGCAACACTTAGATTACCTTCTGGCGAAATGAGAATGGTTCCGATTTCATGCCGTGCTACAATCGGTGTAGTTGGTAATGCAGACCACAACCTCATTAAGCTTGGTAAGGCCGGACGCAAGCGCCATATGGGTATCAGACCTACTGTTCGTGGTTCTGTAATGAACCCTAACGATCATCCACACGGTGGTGGTGAAGGTAAGACTTCTGTTGGTAGACCAGGACCTGTAACCCCTTGGGGTAAGCCGGCACTTGGTTTGAAGACAAGAAAGAAGAATAAGAAGTCTAACAAGCTGATTGTAAGAAGAAGAGACGGTAGAGCAATCAAGTAATTGATTGGTAACAAATAATCTGATTGATATTTATAAGGAGGAGAACCAATGGCTCGTTCACTTAAAAAAGGACCATTCGCAGACGCAAGTTTGCTTAAGAAGGTAGATGAAATGAACGCTTCAGGCGCTAAGCAGGTTATCAAGACCTGGTCTAGACGTTCTACAATCTTCCCTCAGATGGTTGGACATACAATTGCAGTTCATGATGGCAGAAGACATGTGCCTGTATATGTTACAGAGGACATGGTTGGACACAAGCTCGGTGAGTTTGTTGCTACCAGAACATTCAGAGGACATGGTAAAGACGAAAAGAAATCTAAGCGTTAATCGCAATATTCGAAAGGAGGTTTTAATCCATGGCTAAAGGACATAGATCCCAAATTAAAAGAGAGAGAAATGCCGTTAAGGATACAAGACCATCAGCTAAGTTATCTTATGCTAGAGTGTCTGTTCAGAAGGCATGTTTCGTTTTAGATGCGATCAGAGGTAAGGATTTGGAAACAGCATTAGGTATCGTAACCTACAATCCAAGATATGCTTCCTCTTTAGTTAAGAAGTTATTAGAATCAGCTGCAGCTAATGCAGAGGTGAATAATCACATGGACCGTAGCAAGCTTTATGTTGAAGAGTGCTATGCTAACCAGGCTCCTACAATGAAGAGAATTCATCCAAGAGCACAGGGAAGAGCTTACAGAATTTTAAAGAGAAACAGTCACATCACTGTAGTTCTTAACGAGAGATAATTTTTTTCATCGTATATTAGAAGGTAATGAAAGGAGATTACAATGGGACAGAAAGTTAATCCACATGGAATAAGAGTCGGCGTAATCAAGGATTGGGATTCAAAGTGGTATGCAGAAGCAGATTTTGCAGACAACCTTGTTGAAGACTATAATATTAGAAAGTTCCTTAAGGAAAAGTTATACTCAGCTGGCGTTTCAAAGATTGAAATTGAAAGACCAACTGACAGATTAAAGGTTATCATCCACACAGCTAAGCCAGGTGTTATCATCGGTAAGGGTGGAGCAGATATCGAGAAGTTAAAGAGTGAAATTCAGAAGTTTACAGATAAGAAGCTTGTTGTTGACATCAAGGAAATCAAGAAGCCGGATGTTGATGCACAGCTTGTAGCAGAGAATATCGCAGCTCAGTTAGAGAATCGTGTATCATTCCGTAGAGCTATGAAGTCTGCTATGTCCAGAACAATGAAGCAGAGAGAAGCAAAGGGAATTAAGGCAGCTGTTTCAGGTCGTTTAGGTGGCGCTGATATGGCTCGTACAGAATTCTACAGTGAAGGAACAATTCCTCTTCAGACATTACGTGCGAACATCGACTATGGTTTTGCAGAAGCAAGCACAACATATGGTAAGATGGGCATTAAGGTTTGGATCTATAAGGGTGAAGTTCTTCCAACAAAGTCTGTTAAGGAAGGGAGCGAGCAGTAATGTTATTACCTAAGAGAGTTAAACATCGTAAGCAGTTCCGTGGTTCAATGGCAGGAAAGGCAACAAGAGGAAACGTAATCAACCAGGGTGAATACGGTATCGTTGCAATGGAACCATGTTGGATCAAATCAAATCAGATAGAAGCAGCCAGAGTTGCCATGACACGTTACATCAAGCGTGGTGGTAAGGTATGGATTAAGATTTTCCCAGATAAGCCAGTATCTTTAAAGCCTATCGGCGTACGTATGGGTAAAGGTAAAGGTAGCTTGGATTGTTGGGTAGCAGTAGTTAAGACAGGACGTGTAATGTTCGAAATCGCTGGTGTTCCTGAGGAAACAGCTAGAGAAGCATTACGTCTCGCAATGCACAAACTTCCTTGCAAATGTAAGATCGTTTCACGTGCAGAATTAGAAGGCGGTGATAACAGTGAAAATTAATAAGTATGTAGAAGATTTAAGAGCAAAATCAGCTGCAGAATTAGGTGATGAATTAGTAGCTGCTAAGAAGGAACTTTTCAATTTGAGATTCCAGAACGCAACCAACCAGTTGGATAACACAAGCAGAGTTAAGGAAGTTCGTAAGAACATCGCAAGAATCCAGACAATCCTTGCTGAGAAGAACAACTAATTTGTGGGATCAAGGTTAATCGCGAGAAAGGAGAATTGTTGTGGAAAGAAATTTAAGAAAGACTCGTACAGGTAGAGTTGTAAGTAATAAGATGGATAAGACAATCGTTGTTGCTGTAGAAGATCACGTAAAGCATCCTTTATACAACAAGATCGTTAAGAAGACTTATAAATTAAAGGCACACGATGAGAACAATGAATGTTTAATCGGTGACGTTGTTAAGGTAATGGAGACAAGACCATTGTCTAAGGACAAGAGATGGAGATTTGTCGAACTTATTAGTAGAGCAAAGTAATAGAAATATTACTGAAAGGAGTAGTATTATGGTTCAACAGGAAACTAGACTTAAGGTCGCAGATAATACCGGTGCTAAGGAACTCCTTTGCATTAGAGTATTAGGCGGATCTACTAGAAGATATGCAAATATCGGCGATATCATTGTTGCTTCTGTTAAAGATGCAACACCAGGCGGTGTTGTAAAGAAGGGTGACGTTGTTAAGGCCGTAGTTGTTCGTACAGTAAAGGGCGCTCGTCGTAAAGACGGTTCTTATATCAAGTTTGATGAGAATGCTGCTGTAATCATTAAAGATGACAAGACTCCAAAGGGAACACGTATCTTTGGACCAGTAGCGAGAGAGTTAAGAGATAAGCAGTTCATGAAGATTGTATCTCTTGCTCCGGAAGTATTATAGGAGGTGCCACAATGTCAGCTGTTAGAATTAAGAAGGGCGATATGGTAAGAGTTATCGCAGGAAAAGACAAGGGCAAAGAGGGAAAGGTTCTTTCCATCGACGCTAAGAAGCGTACAGCAAAAGTTGAGGGTATCAACATGGTAACAAAGCATGCTAAGCCTAGCATGGCTAATCAGCAGGGTGGAATTATTCATCAGGAAAGCCCAATTGATATCTCAAACATTATGTATTTATATAAGGGACAGCCAACCAAGATTGGTTATAAGTTCGTAGAAGTAAAAGGCGAAGAAAAACCTAAGAAGGTTCGTGTTGCAAAGTCAACAGGCGAAGTTATCGAATAATTTGAGGAAGGAGGCTGAATAAAGTGAGTAGACTTAAAGATTTATACAAAGATGAAATAGTAGACGCAATGGTCAAGAAGTTTGGTTACAAGAACACTATGGAAGTACCAAAGCTTGACAAGATCGTTATCAATATGGGTGTCGGCGAAGCTAAGGAAAATGCTAAGATCTTAGACGTAGCTGTTAAGGAACTCGAAACAATTACAGGTCAGAAGGCTGTATTAACAAGAGCAAAGAATTCAGTAGCTAACTTCAAGATTCGTGAAGGTATGCCAATCGGATGTAAGGTGACTTTACGTGGAGATCAGATGTATGAATTCCTTGATCGTTTAGTAAACCTTGCTTTGCCACGTGTACGTGACTTCCGTGGTGTAAGCGCAGACTCATTCGATGGAAGAGGTAACTATGCACTTGGTATCAAGGAGCAGATCATCTTCCCTGAAATCGAGTATGACAAGATTGACAAGGTTCGTGGTATGGATGTAATTGTTGTTACAACAGCAAAGACAGACGAAGAGGCACGTGAATTATTAACATTATTCAATATGCCATTTAAGAAGTAATAATAGGAGGGAAATTCAATGGCTAAGACTTCAATGAAGGTAAAGCAGCAGCGTAAACCAAAGTTCTCAACACAGGCTTATACTCGTTGTAGAATTTGTGGTCGTCCACATGCTTATTTAAAGAAATACGGAATCTGCAGAATTTGCTTCCGTGAATTAGCATATAAGGGACAGATTCCAGGTGTTAAGAAAGCATCTTGGTAAGTCTTCATTAGATTGATAAGGAGGAAATGATAAAATGACAGATCCAATTGCAGATATGCTTACAAGAATTCGTAATGCAAATACAGCTAAGCATGATACAGTTGATGTTCCTGCATCTAAGATGAAGGTTTCCATCGCTGAAATCCTTTTAAAAGAAGGATATATCAAGAGCTTTGAACTTGTTGATAACGGCAATTTCAAGGACATTCGCATTACATTAAAGTATGGTAGCGATAAGAATGAGAAGATCATTTCTGGTATTAAGAGAATTTCAAAGCCAGGTCTTCGTGTATATGCCGGTAAGGATGAACTTCCAAGAGTTCTCGGCGGCTTAGGTATCGCAATTCTTTCAACAAATCAGGGCGTAATCACAGATAAGGAAGCAAGAAAGCTTCATGTAGGTGGCGAAGTTCTTGCATTTGTTTGGTAATTAGAAACAATAAACAGAATATTCCCAATGAATTTAGGAGGTGCACGGCATGTCACGTATAGGAAGAATGCCTATCGCTATTCCGGCTGGCGTAACAGTTGAAGTAGCAGAAAATAATAAAGTGACTGTAAAAGGACCAAAGGGAACACTTGAGAGAGTGTTGCCTGCGGAAATGGAAATAAAGGTTGAGGGTGCTGAAGTTACAGTAACAAGACCAAATGACTTAAAGAGAATGAAGTCATTACACGGTTTAACAAGAACTCTCATCAACAACATGGTTGTTGGTGTAAGCGAAGGTTATACCAAAGAGCTTGAAATCAACGGTGTTGGTTATAGAGCACAGAAGCAGGGTAAGAAGTTAGTATTATCTCTGGGTTACTCACATCCGGTTGAGATGGAAGATCCTGAAGGTATTGAGTCATCTGTTCAGGAGAACAAGATCACAATCAAGGGTATCGATAAAGAAAAAGTTGGTCAGTATGCAGCTGAAATCAGAGATAAGAGAGGACCTGAACCATATAAGGGCAAGGGTATTAAGTATACTGATGAAGTTATCAGACGTAAAGTTGGTAAGACAGGTAAGAAATAATTAAAGGAGTGAACAAAAATGGTTAGTAAGAAGTCAAGAGCAG
>JBJEJH010000014.1:0-12627 GCA_051877855.1 Lachnospiraceae bacterium
CGACTGCTGCTCCATAAATATGCTTCGTTATACCAAATAACCGCATATCACGATATGGATCCAGAGACGCATAAATCTTTATAACCAGATATGAAACCGGCACAATGTAAAATAATAACACCATTCTAAGAAACAGATATTTTAATGTAGTATAACCAAAATGCTCCAATATCGAACCGATAAGAAGCCAAAAGCCTGTCAATATTGTTCCTGTTATTGTTGTTAGAATCATAGCATAAACAATATTAACGCTTAGATTCATCCAATCCATCTAGTATTCCTCTGATTCTTTCGATCACATCTGATGGCACCTTACGAATCCTGCATAATGCTGCCATCATATTCTTCTCATTTCCCTTAAACCAGAAATTCATTTGCTCTTCCATAATCTTATCTCTGTATTCTTCTTCTGTCTTAAGAACACGAATGTATGAAAGTTTACCCTTACGATAGGTCTTGATAAAACCTTTGGCCGAAAGTTTTGTCAAAAATGTCGTCACTGTTGTTCTGGCATAATCCTTCTCGTACTCTGAATTTAATGTTTCAATTAACTCACCCAGTGCAACATCACCACCGATATCCCAGATTGTCTTCATAATCAATGTCTCTGAAGCACTTAGGTTCTTGTCCTCTTCGAAGAGTTCTTCACTCATAAGAAAATCCTCCTTACTTTGTGTCGACAAAATTATATTACTATCATTTTAGTTGATTTACAACACAACTATGCTCAAATTTTTCTCATTTTGCAATAATGATAATATAATTCGTCTAAACACTTTTATTCTGATAATTAGATTCGATTAGTTTGTCTCCACATCGCTTATAATATGGATATGTTGGGAGGCAAACTATGACAATAAATGATTTACAAAATATTATCATAGATAATATTAATACATTATTAGTAAAAAGAAAAGACATCTCTTTAAAATCTTTAAGCCATGCCATCGGCACGTCCGATAGTTATATGCAAAAGCTTATGTCCGGCAAATGTGTTCCTACACTGGATAAGCTCATTCAGCTTAGTAACTATTTTGAAGTTCCGGTGCATACCTTATTGACTCCGAACACACCAACATCACAGGAAGTACAGATTATGATGGATAAACTCAGCAGGTTGTCCCCAGAAGCAGTTCATCTGACCCATGATCAGATTGATTATATGATATCAACCGAGAATAAAGCACGTAACAATAAAAGAGATTTGTAATTAACATATCCCACAGAATTTGGAATTGTCTTCTGTGGGATATTATCCGTCATGGCATTTTTCAAAAACTTCTCTTATGACGCCCTGTATAATTCATGAATCATCCGTATAATGTTCGTCAATACATTAATTTGTTCTTTATTAAACTGCTCTAACACGCTATATAAGGGATCTAAATGCTTAGAATCCTGTGTTCCGAATAATATGTAATCACTGCTTACCGACAAAACCGTAGCCATCTTGGCAAGTATCTCTGCGGAAAAGCCTTTTTTCCCTATTTCAATTTCATATAAAAATTTGGGTGTTACCTCAATACGATCCGCTAACATTTCTCTGGTCAAATGATTCACTTTTCTTAAGTATCTTACACGTTTGCCCACAACAATTTTGTCCATAAGTTTCTCCATCCAAACAAATCTTACACAAAATAGAATTATCGAATAATAAAACAATAAAGATGTCGTTATTCTATATAATTAATTAGATAGTTATATATATTATACCAACTTTTCTATATAAATCCAGTATAAATTTTGTTTTTTTGCAGAAATACAAAACAATCCATCTTCTCAGCTTAACTATCATTCATCTCTTTACTTCATTACCACGGAATAACTCTGCTCCAGTTTAATTACACACATATAGTTACAATTCAGTTCCGTAACTTTTTCCTTTACATACCGGATCAGTTCTTCCTTATCCTGCTTGTACTCCGCCGGAAGAACCAAATCAAATATCACATTCGTATGAGTTGGTCCCGGCACCATTCTAAGATCATGGATGGTAAGCCGTTCATCATATTCCCTTACCTTTTGCGCAATATATTCCCGAAGTTCTCCCACCTTCTCATCCGCTGTAACAATCGGGTCATAATGTACAACTACCTGAAGATTATCCTCTGTCAGAAAATCCTGTTCAATATTGTCGATAATATCATGCGCCAGAAGAGGTTCCATTTCCGCAGGCATTTCCACATGCACGGAGGCAAACTGTCTCCCCGGTCCGTAATCATGTACCATTAAATCATGAAATCCCAGTACTTCATCATAGGACATGATTTTATCCGATACCATCTGTATCAGTCCCTCATCCGGGCACTCCCCAAGAAGCGGATCAATTGCATCCCTCAACAGGCCAAACCCACTGTAAATGACAAATGCCGCCACAACGGTTGCCATAATACCGTCAATCACAGCAATATGGGTAAATGCTGTAAGAATGGTTGCAAGAAGGACTGCCGTGGTGGAAATGCAATCATTTCTGCTGTCCGCTGCCGTGGCACGAAGCGTTTCCGAACGGATGATCCCGGCAATTTTCATGTTAAATCTGCCAAGCCACAGTTTTACAAGAATCGAAACAACCAGGATTCCAATGGTAAGCCAGCTAAAAACCATAAGCTGCGGGTGCATAATCTTATCCAGGCCTTCCTTTAAGAGATTTAATCCGATTGCAAGAATCATGACGCACACCGCCAGACCGGCAAGATACTCATATCTTGCATGCCCGTACGGATGCTTTTCATCCGGTGCCTTGGCTCCCAGTTTAAATCCCAGAAGGCTGACAATACTGCTTCCTGCATCACTTAAGTTGTTAAATGCATCCGCCGCAATCGCGATACTTCCAAAAAGCATTCCGGCAAGAAACTTTCCGGCAAACAAAAAAATATTACAGATAATTCCCACCATTCCTGCCATCTTTCCATACGCGGTACGCACCTTTGCTTCTTCTGCATCTGTGTCTGTTCCGATAAATAAACGGATTAATAATCCTGTCATCTGATGTTCCCCTTTCCTTATGCCGTTTGCCATGGCATTCATCCTTTTAAGAAAAAACGTTCTTTTCTTTAAAATATTTTCACATTCCTTACATAATGTAATATATTCAAGAATTTGTCAAATAGGAATTGAAAAAAAAACTTTTGGAACGTATTATAGTAGTAAAATGGATACCGTATCCATACCATGAAGAAACCGGAGGAACCAATCATGAACTATAACCATATTCCAAATGTAACCGTACTGGATCATCCACTCCTTCAGCATAAGATTTCAAGACTACGGGATGAAAACACGGGAACCAATGAATTCCGCAAACTGGTGGAGGAAATCGCCGTTCTCATGGGCTATGAGGCACTGCGTGACCTTCCGGTAGAAGATGTACCAATCAAGACACCGATTGAATCCTGCATGACACCCATGATTGCAGGTAAAAAGCTGGCAGTTGTTCCCATTTTAAGAGCGGGCCTGGGAATGGTAAATGGTATCCTTACCCTGGTTCCAAGTGCCAAGGTCGGACATATCGGTCTGTATCGTGATGAAGAAACACACAAGCCTCAGGAATACTACTGCAAGCTTCCTCATCCCATCGACCAGCGTACCATTGTCGTTGTGGATCCGATGCTTGCCACCGGCGGTTCTGCCGTTGCTGCAGTAGATTTTATCAAGGCACGGGGTGGAAGGAATATTAAGTTCATGTGTATTATTGCCGCACCGGAAGGCATTGAGTGCCTGATGAAGGCTCATCCTGACATTCAGCTTTTCATCGGTCATGTGGACCGGTGTCTCAATGAAAATGCCTATATCTGTCCGGGTCTTGGGGATGCCGGGGACCGTATTTTCGGCACAAAATAATAAAAAGCGGAGAAGACTTTCAAAGGAGCGTTTAATATGCCATCTACTTATGCACATTACCGTTTCGGACGGGATGTATTAAAAGAACTTCCGGAACAGTTTCATTTATCCCACAAAAGAAATCACCAGTTGTTCATGATTGGGCTTCACGGTCCTGACATATTGTTTTATTATCATCCTTTTCACAAAAATCCCATCAGCACACAGGGAATAGACCTGCACAACAGTGTGGCTTCTTCCTTCTTTGCAAGGGCTCTCAGTGCGGTTAATTCCTTTGAAGATCCGGCAGAACGGGAAGCTGCCATTGCCTACACATATGGAGTAATCTGCCATTATGCCCTGGATAAAAGCTGTCATCCCTATGTCTATGACCTGACAGACAGCAAGCACTTTCTCCACTCGGAAATCGAATCGGAATTTGACCGGATGCTTCTTACAGAGGATGGATTTGAACCGGTTGGCAGAATTCTTACCAAGCATGTCATTCCGTCTGCTTTTGCTGCACGCATTATTACAAAGTTCTATTCCTCAACCGATTCTGAAATCGTGCTGCACGCCCTGAAATCATTCGTATTTTATAATAACATGCTTTCCGCACCGGATGGTTTCAAGCGTAAGTTTGTCCTGTTTGCACTTCGTTTCTCCGGACATTACACTTATTTAAGCAAAATGATGATTGGGCTGACACCGGATCCTAAACTGGCAGAAAGCAATCTTACCTTAAGGAAACGATATGATGATGCCATTCCTGTTGCCATAAAATTAATTAACGAACTGGGGAACAACCTTAACGGTTCCCTGCCATTAAACTGTGAATATGACCATACCTTCGGAAGAGATTAGAACGTGTACAAATCCCCCTCATAAATATCCGTAACATTTCCATTCAGGTCAACCTTTGCCGTCTTTTCAAGTTTCGGACTGTATACCCGGAATACTCCTTCCTGATATTCAAACCGTGCTGCCAAATATTCATCCGGTGCATCCATGGCTTTTTTTGCTATCTCAATCGCTTCCTCTCTGGAAAGATTTCCCGCACCACTTCCGATTTCCACGGTTTCCAGTATCTCAAAGAGCTGGGAATCGTATTTTTCCATCACATCCGTAGAATCGTTACATTGAATAACATAGTCACCCTGCCTATCCGTAAAAATGATGGTAAGCCATGTTTCCATCCCGGCATTTTGTTCGTCTTTTGGATACTTTTCGGTATATTTCACTACGGACATTCCGTTCTTTAATTCGATTTTTTCGCATTCTACACCTGTTCCGCACATACCAAAGGGATATGCATGATAATAAAAATGATATACGTGTTCCGGCGCTTCATCCGGATAAAAATCAATCCCGAATGTATCCTCATACCCCTCTTTTGTTTCATCCTTTTCCACGATTCGGTAAGACCACCCATCTAAAAGTTCTAATTTGATATTGGCGTAACCATAACCATATTCCGCCACATTAACTGTTTCTGTTTCCGTTTCCTCTGATATCAGAGTTTCATCATCGGTCTTACTTTCCGTCTGAGGAGTATCCGTAGCAGATATATTATCCGTACTTTGCAAACAACCGGACAACATTACAAAAATTAATATACATCCCAATAATTGAATAAACTTTTTCATAAGCAGTTCCTCCCGCTACATTATATTTAGGTATTTACGAAATTAATTAGTTTATTTTTGTTACATGCGTGTGTATATCAGCATATCATTGCTACAGAAATTTCGCAAATTCCTATTAATATAGTGTAGAAAAAATCACCATATGTTGCATTTTCAATAAAAAGGTGCTGTCGCACTAAGTGCTTAGTATGACGGGCATAGGAAGCCCAATGTGCGAATTATACCCCGTCGACGAGTTCCAGGCGGGGCATAGAATGCAAAATGTGCGAATTATACCCCGTCGACGAGTTCCAAGTGGGGCATAGAATGCAAAATGTGCGAATTATACCCCGTCGATGAGTTCCAAGCGGGGCATAGAATGCAAAATGTGCGAATTATACCCCACCGGTGCGCTCGAGGCACAGGAAGTTCCAGGCGGAGCATCAATCCTTACATATGGAAATTGAATTACTAGTTTGGGGCCATCGCCAAAGCGACAGCCCCTTTTTCTAACGACAACACATATTAATTTTTTACCATGATCAGAACCGCTTGATTTTCTTCGTTGTATTCTTCTCAAACTCAGTTTCGCGGATTTTCAGTTTAAATACTCTCTTATATAAAGGAGCATTCTTATTGTACTCATCAATAATTCCCTGAAGAGTACCCTGCATATCCTTTATCTTCTTCTTTGCTGCATATTCATAATCCGGGAAAATCTCAGCTTCGATGACACCCTCACTGTCACGAACTAAAACCTCCTGCACGAGACGGTTTTCGCCAAGCTTATTCTCGATTTCTTCCGGAGAAATATTTTCACCGTTTGGTGTGATAATGAGATTCTTCTTTCTGCCCGTCAGGAACACAAATCCATCCTCATCCACATATCCTAAGTCACCGGTCTTTAACCAGCCGTCTTCTAAGGTTTCTTCGGTCTCCTTTGGCATATGATAATAACCCTGCATGACACTGGAACCCTTTACCCACAGTTCCTCATCCACGGTTTTTGCCTCACAGTTCGGCATAAGCTTACCCACGGAACCTTCTTTATTATTCCAGCTTAAATTGGTACTGATAACCGGAGAACATTCGGTCATTCCATATCCTTGAAGAATTGTAATTCCGTATTTCTTAAAGGTTTGTATGTATGCCGGATTCAGATATGCGCCGCCGCTGCATACAGTGTGAAACTGTTTTCCAAACACTTTCGCCCTAATAAGCGGTGCCGGCATCCATGCCACTTCCTCCAGCTTTTTGGCAAAGGTTTCAATCATAAGCGGAACCATCAGGATCATGTTCGGCTCAAAAAGCTTAATATTCTTTGCAACACGAAGCAGGGAATCGTTAATACAGATAACGCTTCCCAGGGAAAGTGCTTTTAAAATGTCCATACTGAGACAATATGCATGATGAATCGGCAATACGGACAAAATTACGGTTCCCGGTTCAATTTTCATATCCAGACAGGTTGCATTTTCTGCCAGGTTGCGGTGTGTGAGCATGACGCCCTTACTTTTTCCCGTTGTCCCCGAGGTAAACATGATGGTTGCCAGTTCCTCCGGAAGCGGATCATAATCAAATCCCGGTTTCTGTTCACTTAAAGTTTTCCAGAAAGGCAGTGCACCTTCCACACTGCTTTCACTGCTCATGGAAATCACATGCTTTAATCCCGGACACTTTTCCTGTGCCTCTTTTGCCACCTGATCCTTGCTTTCATCAAAAACAAGTGTGGTAACCTCGGCACGATTCAAAAGATCACATAAATCCTCTGACGGGAGATTGGCATCCAGCGGAACCGCCACACTTCCACTGTTTACAATTCCAAGATACGTTACCACCCATTCATAAGAGGAGGCACCCAGGATGGCAATATGGCTTTTTACTTCGCCAAGTGATTCCAGCACCCCGGAAAAACACTCCGAATCATTTTTTAATTGGGTATAAGTCTTACTCTCAACCTCTACTTCCTTTTTACCTTCACCGTCATTTCTTTTTACCTTATAACGAAATGCATCCCATGAACCATAAGCTGATTCTGACTTTACCAGCAGTTCACGAATGGTACTGCTTAAAACATCCATCGCGTTCTCCCTTCTTACTTGGAAATCTTCTCCAGATAGTCCACTGCTTCCTGTACAGTACGGATATCCACAGCTTCTTCCTGATCGATTTCCACATTCAGTTCATCCTCAATCTCACCCAGCATGCTCATAAAGTCAAAAGAAGTAAAACCAAGATCCTCCATAAAACGGGATTCCGGCTTAATATCCTCCTTATTGACCTCAACATAATTCACAATGATATTCACTAATTTTTCAAACATAATTGTTCCTCTTTTCTATACAAGCTTAATAATCTCACCGATCGTAAGATTCGGTCGTTCAATTCCCTTAAACATAATCTTGCACATGTAATAATAGAAATACTCTAATTTCTCTTTTGTAATTGCTTCTGTCTGATGCTCAAAATTAAAATCAAGTCCGTTGTCATCCGGTCTGTGCATAACCGTCAAATACATTGCCTGGGTGGTTGCTCCGTTCGGATACCATTTGGTCTTATACTTAATGTCACCCAGTTTGCTCAAGCCCTTCTCCTTTAAGGTCATCGGCTGATATGTCAGGGACATCGGTTCGTAAGTTCTTCCCGGCTCCACCGGATAAAGTTCTCTTCGATATGCAAAATATTCCACCGGATCAAAGTTGGTATGACGGAAAATCTCATTCTGTCCGTCACGAATGGCATGTATTCCTTCAAGGAATGTCATATCCTCCGAAATAATGGTTCTGAATGGGAAGGAATGAATTCTTGTACCACCGGATTTCTTCTCCAACAAAGTAGCTCTTCTTGCGTAGGCTACATTAATGGAAACATCATCATTTCCATTCATTTTCTGCAGATAGGTACGGATTCCCATAATCAAAAGACACTGCAGAGAAATATGCTGTTGCTCGCAAAATGCCATCAGCCGGGCTGTCGGTTCTTCTTCCAGATGGAAAATATCCAGTGCTGAGTCTACATTTTTGGAAATAAACAATGCTGCTCTTGCATTTGGATTCTTCTTTCGCTCTTCCAGGAGTGCTCCCGGACCGTCAATTCCATTGTAAATTGGTTCGGACTGCGCAATCAGGTTATGGAAGAATTCACGATCTCTCTGCTGTGCCTTGCTTCCTGCCTCATATTCCAGATCTTTTTCCAACTGCTCAATGTAAGAACGCATTTCCTTTGGATACTCGACGCCCTCATACATGGCATTACAGTATATCTCGATTACGTCCTTCATAAAACAGATTAAAGACTGTGCATCCAGGGTAAAGTGATCTGCCAGAAGATAAATTCCCTGATTTCCATCCGGTGTTTTAATAATAACAATCCGGTTCATCGGAGAATCCTCTCTTTCAAATGGAACCGCAGTCCATTCTCTCATAATGCTTTCCGCTTCTTCCATGGTCTTTCCGGAAAAATCAACGTATTCGATTTCCCTTTCCTCTTTTTCAACCACATACTGATACCACTGCTTTTCCTTCTTATCAAAGGCAAACCTAAGACGCATGGACTCACATCGCTCATATGCCTTATAAATTGCCTTTCTTAATTCATCCAGATTCAGTTCGTACTCAATGGTAAGACTTGTTCCCACATTGACAACTTCTTTTTTAGGACAAAACTCCATGTAATAAATATGAAATTTCTGTGCTGCTGTCAACGGATATGTTTTATAACCCTTTCTTGTCTTCACGTCATTTCCTCCCTTCCTATCATAATGTTTCAATAAATTGATCCAGCGCATTTTCATACGCCTTCATATCTTTAAAATAACTCTCTCCATGTGCTGCATCTTCCACAACCAGAATCCTCTTCGGCGATGCACAACAGTCATAAATCTCCTGACACATTCTGGTTGGAACAAATGTATCCTTCGAACCATGAATGAATAAAATCGGTACTTTAGCCTTTGCCACTTCTCTTTTAGCATTACACTCGTCCATTCCGTAACCCGCAAGCTTTCGGTTCATTATTTCTGCTCCCTGCATAACCGGGAACGACGGAAGATGATACATGGTCTTTAATACATGGGTAAACACCTCTTTCGGGGAAGTGAATGCGCAGTCCGAAACAATTCCCTTAACCTGAGGAACCAGTTCCAATCCGCTTGCCATCAAAACTGTGGAAGCTCCCATGGAAATACCGTGAAGAAGAATCTCAACATCCTCTCCGCATTTTTCCACAATCCAATCAATCCACTGCATTGCATCTTTTCGATCCAGGCATCCAAATCCAACGTATTTGCCCTCACTGTCTCCATGTGCTCTTGCATCCGGGTGCAGCATGGCAAATCCCTTACGAAAATAATAATCGGTCAGTCCCGTAAAATCAGCCAATCCTCGGCTGGTATATCCATGAAAACAGATGACTACACGCTTCTTTCCGTCATTCTCTTTGATTGGCGGAAAATATGTAGCATGAAGCTTAAGTCCGTCAAAGGAGGTTTGATACACATCCTCATGAGGCTGCTCCATCATAAATGCCTTTCTTTCAGCCAGGATTCCCGAATACTGGGACCAGTCCGTTCCTGCCATCTTCATGGTTCGTTCCATTTTCGCATTCTGTCTGATCATGGTTCTTTGGTAAAAATAAACTGTTTCTACAGCACCTGCTGCCACAAGGGCTCCCGCACATGCAATTCCTACTTTTAAAATTCCCATGTTTCCTCCCTGTTAGCACATCTCTAAAAAATCTTATCGATGTATCTTTACTTCTTGTTTTGGTTTTCCTTTTTCTTTGTTTCCTTTTTCTTTGTTTCTTTCTGCTTCAGCTCCACAATCTCTTTGAAGCGAAGCGCTTTATCAATATTTCCCTCAACCTTCAGTTTTCCCGTTGTAAATGCTAATACCGGGTCAATTTTATTTTCTGCCATTTTCATGAAAGTATCCGGATCAGAAACAAACATGGCATCCCTGTCATAATATTCATAAGGTTCCACAAAGAGCTGACCATCTTTAACTTCCACGTAAAAGATGCCTCCTGCCTCTTCGTCTTCAATATTAAACTGATAAGCAAGATGTTCCTTGATATCGCTTACGTCCGTTCCCATAAATTTGTTTTTAATCTCATAAAAAAATTCTGCGTATGTCATTTTATCCCCCTATGTCATTCAGGCACTGTGCCTGATTAATTTTCGACCGTCGGTCGAATTGATTTTATTTGATTATACCATATATTTCGAACAGCGGTCAATTACAGTACGAACAAAAAATCTCACGAAAATTTAAAAAATTTTTCAACATTATTCTCTATTGTTCACAATGTGTTGATATGATAAAATGATGGAACGAAGATTTCTGTAAGAAAATGAAGCTTTAGAAAGGTGACAATATTCCATGCCAGATGTCAATAAATCCGAGAAAATATTAGATGCTTTACAACAATTATTAGAAGAAAAAAATATTCAACATATTTCTGTAAGTGAAATTGCCGGCAAAGCCGGTATCGGAAAGGGAAGTATTTACTATTACTTTCCTTCAAAAGACGCCATTGTGGACGCACTAATCAAGCGAAACTATGAGCAGCCACTTCAGACAGCCAAAGCTCTGTCTGCCCAGACCAACGTTTCTTCTTTTACACGGATGGCAATGCTTTTTCAGGCATGCAGAAACTCTTCTGTTGCTTTCCTAAAACAGAATCCGGAATCCTCCACAAGTGCCCAGGATCTTGCATTCTGGCATCAGAAATACTTAAGTTTTGTGATATCGGAGTTGAAACCATCCTTAACCGAAATTATCTCTCAGGGAATTGCCTGTGGTGAAATTCATTTTGACCGTCCGGGGGCACTGGCCGAAATCGTGCTCATCGTTCTGGCCGTCAAGCTTGATAATTCCCTTGTTCCGTCAACACCGCAGGAAATCGAGGATACTTTAAAGGGACTGATTTCACTGTTGGAAAAGGGCACCGGCATACAGGTTGGAACCCTGGAATATTTATCCTTAATGTAGTAAAAGCGACATCATAACATTTTATAATCCATATCCGTGACTATTAAGCAGAGACAGTTATACCAATGACTATTGGTACAGCTGCCTCTGCTTTTCTTTTTATGGATTAGAAAAATCTGCTATATTAAACACGCATGCTGATTTTAATAAAGCATTTAATAAAACATAATAAAAAATTTACACAAAAGGAGATTATCATGGAAAATTTACAAACAATCTTAAATCACTATCTGAACTTTTGCAGCTACCAGAAAAGACTCGATGCCAAAACCATAAAAGCATACCGCATCGACCTTTCACAGTTTCTCTCACAGACATCTATTAATGAAATTTCAGAAATCTCACCGGAAATTCTTGAAAAATTCATTATCATCCTTCATCAGTCCTACCGTCCCAAGACCGTTAAGCGAAAAATTGCCTCGATTAAAGCATTCTTTCGATACATGGAATATAAAGAGTTTTTAGCTGTTAATCCTTTTAACAAACTGCAGATCAAATTCCGTGAGCCAATAATTCTTCCCAGAACCATTCCTCTCGGCACCATCGAGAAATTTCTTTCTGAAATGTATCGCCAATATCATTTTGCCAAAAGCCGTTACCGGAAAAGGAATGCCCTCCGCGACATTGCCGTCATAGAACTTCTTTTTGCTACCGGCATGCGTATTTCGGAACTTTGCTCCCTTAAAACGGAAAATGTCAATCTCTGTGACCGGAATATTCTGATATACGGAAAAGGCGCAAAAGAACGCTGCATCCAGATTGGAAATGATGATGTCTGCCGCATTTTAAATGATTACTGCGATGATTTCCATGAGGAGATTACGCAATGCGGTCACTTTTTTGCAAACCAGTGCGGTAAGCC
This sequence comes from Lachnospiraceae bacterium, assembly GCA_051877855.1. GTDB lineage: Bacteria > Bacillota > Clostridia > Lachnospirales > Lachnospiraceae > MGBC120314. The sequence continues at coordinate 12,297 of JBJEJH010000014.1, forward strand.
CTTGTCCGACCAGGCTGTCCGGAGGATGATTAAGAAATATTCTGCTCTTGCATCCATTGACCTGCACATTACTCCCCACATGTTCCGTCATACCTTTGCCACCTCCCTGCTGGAGGCCGATGTGGATATCCGCTATATTCAGGAAATGCTGGGACACAGTTCGATTAATATCACGGAAATATATACGCATGTTGCGATGTCAAAGCAGCGGGATATTCTGACAACGAGACATCCGCGGAAGGATTTTTGTGTGGAAGGAAGGGCTGGGATGAGGTGATGAGGAAATATTAGATGGAGAAATGATGGATAATAGAAGATTATCCATCAATAA
>JBJEJH010000015.1:0-45003 GCA_051877855.1 Lachnospiraceae bacterium
ATCACCCCTGCTGTAGCGGATTGCAGGTACAGGGCACCGCTATCTCCCCGGCTGCGCGGAAGTTTTATAAACAAATTAAAACACAGTAGTGAAAGTATAGTTGTTTTTTGCATATTTGTCAAGGAATCATTCCTTTTTCTTCTTCCGCAACTCCTTGAAAAAATTTGTAAGCATGGAGGAACATTCATCCTCCAGCACCCCCCGTTCTACTTCCACCTGGTGATTGAACCGTTCTTCCTCCAATAGATTCAGGATGGATCCACCACATCCCGCCTTCGGATTCATACTTCCAATCACCACTCTTGGTACTCTTGCCTGCACAATAGCACCTGCACACATTTGGCATGGTTCCAATGTCACATACATCGTACAGTCTTCCAGACGCCAGTCCCCCAATTTCTTACTGGCCTTCTTAATGGCAATAATTTCCGCATGAGCCAGCGTGCTCTTATCCGTATTTCTTCGATTGTATCCCCGGCCAATGACCTTACCATCGTACACAATAATGCAGCCAATAGGCACCTCATCTAAAAGCCACGCCTTCTTTGCCTGTGCAATAGCCTGTCTCATATATTTTTCATCAATTGTCATTTTTTATTCCCTATATTCTCTATATTCTTGCACAACATATTCGGATTTGTTATATTTTATATTATATCACTATTTCGATGAGGTGGCATCATGTTCTTTCACTACGAATCCGAAAACTTAAATTATGACATACTCTCACCCCAGGATGCCGGACGAATGCTGGAGTTTTACCAATTTAATAAGGATATCTTTGAGCCATATGAACCGGATAAGCCATCGACTTTCTACACGCTGGACTACCAGACCTCACTGGCCAAATTGGAATACGAAGGTTTTCTTCGTGGTAAAAATGCACGTTTCTGGATTACCCGAAAGAATCAGCCAAACATCATCGGATGTGTCAGTTTCGTCAATATCATCAAGGGATCGTTTCTGTGCTGTAATATCGCCTATAAGATTCACAAAAGCCACCAGGGGCTTGGCTACGCCAGCGAAGCAGTATCCTTCCTCACCAATGTTATGTTCGAAGATTGCGGTCTGCATCGTATCGAGGCCTATGTTCATCCCGATAATGCCCCTTCCGTCGCTCTGGCCGAAAAATGCGGTTTTGTCTATGACGGCATTGTCAAAGACTATGTATCCATGCGCGGCAAATGGGTGGATCATCTGCGCTACACGCTGATTCACAAATAAAGGTGTGCCCCGAAATATTGTACACAAACCCTCTATTCTTCGTCATCTTTAAAGAACGAATACCAGTACCCAAAATCCGGTGTTCGTACACCCTCCCGTCTTGCTGCTTTGAACTTGTCAAATCCAAACATCGCAGCCATGACCCGTTCCCCGTTATCGTAGCTGCCCGGAATCCCAAGCACATATATTTTCTGCTTTCTCTTACATCGATATTTCCCCACCAGCACATGATTATAGTAATATAGTCCATGGAGCAGAAAACTATTTTTCAAGGCATTGTTACAGGATGACGGAAGATACTTGATTTCCTCCGGCCCAATCTCAATGCAGGAATAAATTTCATCATCCGGAAAAGGCTCCACCTGATCCTTCTTACGGAACAAATCTTTCCAGTCCACTATTTTTATGTAATAGGAATCATCATATTTAATTCCGGATTTTTTCTCCTTCTTCTGAGGTTTTAAAAATGCCGGTATTTCCTGAATCTCCACCACTTCTTTCACCGGTGTGGCAAGAATCTCCTTAAAACTTTCCACCCACCGCACATGTTCCATCGAAAGTTCTTGTTTCCATGCCCCAAAGTAGATTCTTTTTTCCGTCTTTAACACCATTCCGTCAAGCTTCTCCCAGGCAAATCCCTCCACATCTTTCGGATAGAAGGTAAGCTGTGTACTGCCGCCTGCAAAATGTACCGGATTTTTACAGCAGATCTGCACACCGTCTTCCCCCATCACATAAAACCCTAGATACGAGGATTTCATTTCATCCTCCATAGCATTCTGCAGCACCACCGTTATTTTCCCCTGTTCTTCCCGAATCATGGTTCGTACAAATCCGCATCCCTTCCCCACTTCCCGGGTTTTCTCATCATATTCATAAAGATAGGCTACGTTGCGCATATATTCTGACATAAAAAACTCCCACATACATTTTCTCAAATGGACTTGCCACCCAGTAAAATATATGCGGGAGATTGGAATTTATACTCTTATCTGCTCATTTTCTCCGATATGATATTGGACAATCGTGCAAACTCTTCCAGCGTCAATGCTTCACCACGAACAGACGGATTACCGCAAAGCTGTGTAATTGACTCTGCAATAACCTCCTTCGGCAAATGAATCTCACTACTGTTATTTAATCCATTAGCCAGAGTCTTTCTACGCTGATTGAAAGATGCCCGGATAATTTTAAACATTAGTTTCTCATCCTTCACATCCACCGGACAAGTGGTATGTCTTGTTAACCGAATGACGGAGGAATCTACATTAGGTCTTGGCATAAAACAGCTTGCAGGAACTACCAGCACCACTTCTGCCTTGGCATAAAATGCCGTAGCCAGAGAAAGCGCACCATAATCCTTGGTTCCCGGCCCCACCTGCATACGATCTGCCACTTCCTTTTGCACCATGACGGTAATACTCTCAATCGGCACATGAGATTCGAAAAGTCCCATGATAATCGGTGTCGTAATATAGTAGGGAAGATTCGCCACCACCTTTATCGGCTTTCCACCATTACGTTCCTTCGCCAGCGCATTGATATCTACTTTTAATATGTCCTCGTTAATTACGGTGACATTATCATATTCTGAAAGAGTGTCCTCCAGAATCGGAATCAGATTCTTATCGATTTCCACCGCCACGACTTCTCTTGCATTTTCACACAAGATCTGCGTCATGGTTCCAATGCCCGGTCCGATTTCCAATACCATGTCTTCCTTCGTTACACCGGCCTCACGGACAATCTTTTCGACCACGTTGGAATCGATTAAGAAATTCTGCCCGAACTTCTTCTGAAAGGCAAAATTATATTTATTGATTACTGCTAATGTATTGGTTGGATTGCCTAAATGCATATTTTATCCCATGATCCTTTCTCTAACTTTCTGTAATCTTTCTATGTTCCGTAACGAATTATATGCGATACATTTTCTTTGCATTTTCATAGGTCTGCGCTATAATTTCCTCTTCCGGTATTCCTTTTAATTGGGACATTTCCTTAACCACATAAGGAATATAAAGGGAAGAATTCCGCTTACCGCGAAATGGTTCCGGAGCCAGGTACGGGCAGTCCGTCTCCAGCAGAAGACGATCCAGTGGCGCATACTCCACCACTTCCTTCAATTTTCTGGAATTCTTAAATGTAAGCACTCCGCCAATGCCAAGGTAGAACCCCATATTCAGATACTTCCTGGCTTCTTCCACGGAATAGGAAAAACAGTGAACCACGCCACCAATTTCACCGCAAGCGTGGGCATCCATGATTTCATAAGTATCTTTCGCTGCCTCCCTGGAATGAATAATGATTGGCAGCTGCTCCCCACGAGCCAGTTCAATCTGACGCTCAAACCATGCTTTTTGAATCTTTGGTTCAACATCATCCCAATAGTAATCCAGTCCGATTTCTCCTACCGCCTTGACCTTCGGATTGTCATGAATCTCCCGGCACAGCCACTGATACGCTGCCTCGTCTGCCCCTCCTACTTCCGTAGGATGAAGTCCCAGAGCACCGTATATAAAATCATACCGCTTCATAAGTTCCACCGTCTGATGACAGGATTCCACACAGGACCCCACATTAACCACATATTCTATATTATTCTCCCGAAGACTCTTAAGCAATGCATCCCGGTCTTCATCGAATTGTTCATCTTCATAATGTGCATGGGTTTCAAATATCATTCTATCTCTCCACATTTTCTCTTTTCCTTACTACAATATAGCACACCACATGGACTAAGAAAGTCACGAGCCAGGATATAGCATAGGAACTATACAGCACTTCCAATGTACGGTAATGTGCAAAAACCGTGTTAATCCATACAATTCGGAATGCACAGGCACCTAACAGTGAAACAATCATCGGCATAACCGAATATCCAAGACCTCGCAGTGCTCCCACCACAGTGTCCATCAGACCACACAAAAAATATGGAATACAGATGCACATCATACGCAGGGATCCGTATGCAATAACCTCGGGATCATTGCTATAGATTGAAAGCAGGATATTCTTTATCGAATAAAATCCAACACCCAGGGATAGTCCCACAAGACTTACCATAAACAGACACCAGTACAATACCCTGTTGATCCGCTCCATCTTTCCGGCACCATAGTTCTGGCTCACAAAACTGATGGCCGTCTGATGAAAGGCATTCATGGATACATACACAAATCCTTCGAGATTGGCTGCTGCCGCATTTCCCGCCATAACCACCGAACCGAAGGAGTTGATGGAAGACTGAATGAGCACATTCGAAAAGGAAAATAACGTTCCCTGAACTCCTGCAGGGAGTCCGTATCGCAGCATCTCCAGGAACTTCTTCTTTCGAATATACAGATGTCGGACATCCAACCTGCAAGGTCCATCCATCCGGGTCAGGCAAAGCACCACAAGCCCTGCCGATATTGCCTGGGAGATAATGGTAGCAAGAGCAACTCCGGCTACACCCAGATTAAAACAAATGACAAAAATCAGGTTCAATCCCACATTGATTACACCACTCAAAGACAGGAAATAAAGTGGTCTCCTTGTATCACCGATGGCACGTAAAATGGCACTTCCGAAGTTATAGAGAAGCGTTACCGGCATGCCCAGAAAATAGATTCTTAAATACAGTGCCGATTGATCAATCACATCCCCCGGCGAACCCATTAGGACCAATAGAGGCTTTACAAAGATGACCCCCACCACCGCAAGCAGAAATCCGCATAATACACTGGAAAGCACTGCGGTATGCACAGTTTCTTTCACATCCTTATCTTTACCCGCACCATAATACCGGGATATCAACACATTCGTTCCGATGGACAATCCCACAAACACATTCATCAAAAGATTGACCAGGGAACCAGTGGAGCCCACCGCAGCAAGGGCTTCACTTCCGCAATAACGTCCTACCACAACGGTGTCCACAGCGTTAAACAAAAGCTGCAGGACACTGGAAAGTATTAATGGAATCGTGAAAAAAATAATCTTGCTGGCCAGTGGGCCCTCGCACATATTCATTTCATACTTTTTTGAATTATTATTACTCATGATTGTTTAACCGATCGGCGCTCCTGCCGGCATATCTTTCTCCGCATTAAGAAGTGCAAGGTTACCGTCCTTGTCTTCTGCACACAGAAGCATACCCTGGGACTCAATTCCCGCAATCACTGCCGGCTTAAGGTTTGTTACCACAACAACCTTCTTGCCTACCATTTCTGCTGCCGAATAATGAAGCTTGATACCGGATACGATCTGTCTTACTTCACTGCCAATCCGGACCTTTGAACAGAGCAGCTTCTTAGATTTCTTAACTTCCTCACACTCCAGGATCTCACCGATCTGAAGCTGAAGCTTTTCAAACTCGTCAAAAGTAATCTCCGGTTTCTTATCCACATCCATTACATTTGCCTCTGCCACAGGTTCCGCATTCTTCGCACGAAGTGCTTCCACCTCGGCAAGAACCTTCTCCATGTCAAGTCTTGCAAAAAGAATTTCCGGTGCATCGGTAACCTTTGTTCCTGATACATAACCGCCAAACTGATCCAAGGAATCAAATTCTCTTCTTGTTGTATTTAACTGGGCAAAAATCTTCTCTGAAGTTTCCGGCATAAATGGCTCTAAGAGGTTTGCACCGATAGAAATACCTTCCACCAGATTATAAAGCACGGTCTGAAGACGGGTCTTCTTAGTCTCGTCCTTTGCCAATGCCCAAGGCATAGTCTCATCAATATATTTGTTACAACGCTTAAAGAGATTGAAGATTTCTGTGATGGCATCCGCCACACGAAGTTCTTCCATTTTCGCCTCTACCTTCGCCTTAGTACCTGTAATAACCGCTTTCATATCCGCATCGATATCCGCCTGATCTCCACAGTCATTGGCATTCACAACTTCTCCGCCAAAGTACTTGTTACTCATGGCAATGGTACGATTTACCAGATTTCCAAGGGTATTGGCACACTCTGAATTCAATCTTTCCACAAGAAGTTCCCAGGTGATGACACCGTCATTTTCAAATGGCATCTCGTGAAGCACGAAGTAACGAACGGCATCCACTCCAAACATATCCACAAGATCATCGGCATAGATAACATTTCCCTTGGACTTACTCATCTTGCCATCTCCCTGGAGTAACCACGGATGTCCGAATACCTGTTTTGGAAGCGGAATATCCAGCGCCATCAACATAATCGGCCAGTAAATCGTGTGGAATCTTAAGATATCCTTACCAATCAGATGAAGGTCTGCCGGCCAGTACTTATTGTACAATTCATCATTATTTCCATCAACGTCATAACCAAGACCTGTGATATAGTTGCTTAACGCATCGATCCACACATAAACCACATGCTTATCGTCGAAATCTACCGGGATTCCCCATTTGAAGGATGTTCTGGATACACAAAGATCCTGAAGTCCAACCTTAAGGAAGTTATTCATCATCTCGTTCTTACGGGACTCCGGCTGTATGAATTCCGGATGATCCTCAATGTACTTGATCAGACGATCGGAGTACTTGCTCATCTTGAAGAAGTAAGCCTCCTCCTTCGCAGGCTGGCATGGTCGTCCACAATCCGGACACTTTCCATCCACAAGCTGTGCGGATGTGAAGAAGGACTCACATGGCGTACAATACATTCCCTCGTACTCACTCTTATAGATATCACCCTTATCATAGAGCTTCTTAAAAATCTTCTGAACCTGCTTCTCATGCTCCTCATCCGTAGTACGGATAAACTTATCATAAGAAGTGTTCATAAGATCCCAGATTCTCTTGATTTCGCCGGATACATTATCCACAAATTCCTTCGGTGTAATACCGGCCTGTTCCGCCTTCAACTCAATTTTCTGACCATGCTCATCGGTTCCGGTCTGAAAACGCACATCATATCCCTGCTGTCTCTTAAATCTTGCAATACTGTCTGCAAGTACTATTTCATAGGTGTTACCAATATGTGGCTTTCCTGATGTATATGCAATTGCTGTTGTAATATAATATGGTTTCTTAGCCATTATTCATCCTCCTCAATTCTTGCTATATCTCTCTATTCCTATTTTATTAGACTAACACCAGGAAAAATTTCTGTCAACATTTAGCAAGACTTTCATACATTATTATGATATAATTTTAAAAACAAAAAAAGGTGGTATAGTGATGAAACATAAACATTTTTTACGTGCACTGTCCCTTCTCATGACAACTGTACTGTTGTTTGGCTGCGTTGGCTGTGCCGGGAAGACCGATTCCGGCGAATCTGCATTCAGCAACTTTCTCAATGAATTATTTGTCGAGGAAGTAACCTGCGATTCCATTACCCTGAATTATACTTTAGCGCACCCTGAGAATTACGGTATCACGGAACATGAAATCGGATACGGTTCCACAGACCTTAAGGAGCTCGACGACACTTCCGAGCTGGTGGAGGACATCAATAAGCTAAAGTCTTTTAATCGTGAAAAACTGTCCTCCGAGGAGCAATTAGACTACGATATTCTCTTAGATTACATGACAACATGTTTGGAATATTCCGATCTCTATCTGTATGACAAAACCTTAAGTCCCACCATCGGCCTGAACTGTCAGTTACCGGTGGTGCTGGCGGAATATTCCTTCCGTACGAAAGAAGACGTTACGGAATACATAACTCTTCTTGAAAGCACGGATACTTATTTTGAATATATCCTTAAAATCGAGAAAATGAAATCTGAAAAGGGTCTCTTTATGTCCGATGACATTGCCGACAAGGTTATTGAACAATGCAATAATTTTACTCAGGATCCGGAAAATAATTATCTCATCGAGATTTTCAACGATAAGATTGATGCCATGGAGGATTATGACGATGCCCAGCGTAAGGAACTGAAGGAGAAAAATAAATCTGCTATTCTGGAACATGTCATCCCGGCTTACACATTGCTGGCCAACGGATTAACCGAACTAAAGGGTACCGGCCAATATGAAGGCGGACTTTGCAACTATCCGGATGGGGACAAATATTATGAATATCTGGTTCTTTCCGGCACCGGCTCCAAACGAAGCATCGATGAGATGGAAAATTTAATCGATTCTTACATGACCCGGGGATTCCGTGAAATGGGAAGCGCCATGCGAAAGGATGGAGACATTCTGGAGAAGGCAACCACCTTTTCCTTTGGCATGAGCGATCCTTATGAAATTCTGGATGATCTTCAGGAACGAATCAATACGGAATTTCCAAAACTGCCCGACACTAATTTTACAATCAAATACGTTCATTCCTCCCTGGAGGATCACATGAGCCCTGCTTTTTACATGATTCCCGCCATCGATGATTATAAGGAAAATGTCATCTACATTAATCGCGGCAGCAACGGCAGTGATGATATATACACCACATTAGCACATGAAGGTTTTCCGGGACATCTTTACCAGACGGTTTACACGAACTCCAAGGGGATTACACCGATTCGTTCTCTCATCAGCTATCCCGGCTATACCGAAGGCTGGGCAACCTATGTAGAGCTGCTCTCTTACGAGATGGGGGCTGTGGATCAAAATATGGGTGCCTTTATGCGGGCAAACCAGTTGATCACCCTGGGAATCTATGCCAAATGTGATATTGGTGTCAACTACCACGGATGGATGAGGGATGACGTAGAGGAATATATCACCTCACTCTTCGGAGAATTAGAGGATTCTGTCATTGACGAAATCTACCAGGCCATGGTCTCCGAACCTGCCAACTACTTAAAGTACGTGATCGGCGGAATGGAATTCCTGGAGCTTCGAAAGACCGCCGAAAGCACACTTGGGGATAAATTTGATCCCGTAGCTTTCCACGACTTTATCATGACCATTGGTCCCGCACCATTTTCCATCATCTCAGACCGCATGGATACCTGGATGACTACGGTGAAATAGCAATCTCCCGAATATATATTCAATAAATACAAAAGACCGGCCCTCTGCAGTGGATATTTTAAATCCAATGCAAAGGTCGGTCTTATTATATCTTTATAAAAATTCTTGAGCATTCCTAATCATTATCGCACTTGTGTTTTCTTATAATCTCTTCATACCGACGCTGGGATGCTAATTCTTCTTCATCCATCTTTACCGGCTCTTCCTCGATGGTTTCTAACTGTGCAAATACATCCGCCAGATCTTCCATATTCAATAAATTTCCATCCATACCTACTCACCTCATATTTTATTCGATAGTATTATACACCATATATTCAATATAATAAAGCAATTTTCGAGAAATTTCTTGTCGAAAAACAGGATATACCCACATAACATTCTTTGTTCAATCCCTATACTTCGATAAAGCAAAACCCGTTTTTGCTTTATATTATTAAGTCTTTTCCCGCATTTGTTGACATGTATTTTTGCTTTTGCTAAATTTAAGTTAATTTTATTACGCAAAGGAGTTAACAACAATGCCAAAGTTAAATGAGAACTATCTTGACCTTCAGGAAAGTTATCTTTTCTCTGAAGTTGCACACCGTGTTGCAAAATATACAGAAACACATCCGGACAAGCCCGTCATCCGTCTTGGTATCGGCGATGTTACCAAGCCTCTTGCTCCCCTTGCCATCAAGGCCCTTCACGAAGGTGTCGATGCTATGGCCAGTGCAGAAACCTTTAAGGGATATGGTCCGGAGCGCGGATACGAATTTTTAAGAACCGCCATCAAGGACTATTACGGAAGAAGAGGTGTAGAAATTGACGCCGATGAAGTATTCGTATCCGATGGTGCCAAGAGTGATACCGGTAACATCACAGAACTTTTTGACAACGACAATGTGATTCTTGTTCCGGATCCTGTTTATCCTGTTTATGTGGACACCAACATGATGATGGGCAAGAAGCTGACTTATATGGATGGTAATGCAGACAACGGTTTCCTCCCAATGCCAAACAAGGACGTTCATGCAGATGTGATTTACATCTGTTCACCAAACAACCCAACCGGTGCATGCTACAGTAAGGCTCAGTTGAAGGAATGGGTTGATTACGCCTTAGCCAATGAAGCTGTCATCCTTTTCGATGCGGCTTATGAAGCATTTATCACCGATCCTGACAATCTTGCAAGAAGTATCTTCGAGATTGAAGGTGCCAAGAAATGTGCCATCGAATTCTGCTCTCTTTCCAAAACTGCAGGATTTACCGGAACCCGTTGTGGTTACACCATCGTTCCAAAGGATCTTAAGTTCAAGTCCAGCCGCGGAACGGAGATGTCTTTAAATGCAATGTGGAACCGTCGTCAGTCAACAAAATTTAATTCCACCTCTTACATTATTCAGTTAGGTGCTGCCGCTGTCTTCACCGAAGAAGGCATGGCACAGAGCATGGAAAATATCAAATTCTACCAGGGTAATGCCAAGATTATTGCCGAGACCATGGAAAGAAAGGGCGTACGCTACTTTGGCGGTATCAACTCTCCGTATATCTGGTTCGAATGTCCTAATAATATGGAATCCTGGGAATTCTTTGATTATATGCTGGACAAGATCCAGGTTGTCGGTACTCCGGGTGCCGGATTTGGTAAGAACGGAAAGAATTTCTTCCGTCTCACCGCCTTCGGAAGCCGCGAGAATACCATCGAAGCAATGAAGCGATTTGAATCTTTGTTTTAGAAAATGTAACCGTGAAAAAGGAAAGCCCCACAGACGAAAAATCTGTGGGGCTTATTTCTTGATTTCGCATACAGTTTTACGAATTCGTTTCTTTTTCCTTTGGCTTGAAATTGACAATACAGATACCAATACACACAAGAATCAATGCAATTACCGCCTTAAATCCAAGTTCCTTACCACCTTCATGAAGCCACCATGCAGAAAGGATAACACCAAATACCGGATTGGCAAATCCAAAAATTGCAACCTTCGATACCGGATTATGTTTTAATAAAATACCCCAGATGGAATATGCAACGGCAGAAATACATGCCAGATAGAACAGCATCACCATAGCTTTCATATCAACCCGATGAATTCTTCCTCCAAGAATAAACCCGACAACCGCCATTACAACACCGCCAACAAAGAACTGGTATCCACTTAACATAACCGGATTATCATCCTTGGAATAAATCTTAATCAGGGAAGACGAAAATGCATATGCTACCGCACACAGTAAAATACTGCCTTCGCCAAGAAAACTGGCACCGCCATCCAATCCCTGTCCCTTTAAACTTACGAGAATGACTCCGGCAAACCCAACCAGACATCCCACAACCTTACGAGTTGTCAGCTTTTCATGCTTGAAAATCAGGCATGCAACCAGAATTGCCAGGAATGTATTGGAGCCGTTAATAATTGAACATTTTACCCCACTTGCATGGGCAAGACCAATATAAAAGAAAAAATACTGCAGGATTGTCTGAAATACAGATAGCTTTGCAATATTCATGAGGGATTTTTTATTGGAAGGCAATAATACCTTCTTGTTCAATACACTTCCAATCAAAATCGTCAACACACCGGCAAACATAAATCTTGTTCCTGCAAACAAAATCTGTGACCAGGTTTCCTCCGATGGAATTGCAAAATACTCATAGCCAAGCTTGATACAGGGCGAAGCACTTCCCCACAAAAAGGTGCACAACAAAGCGAGCATACATACGACCACTGTATTCTGTAAGATATCTTTCTTTTGTTCTGTCATATTACACCATCCTTAGCTATATTTTTATGAATTTCGGCCGGTGTTTTTCAAACGTAGTAACGTAATCAAAGCCGGCCTGTTTTAACATTTCATATCCTTCTCTGGTCACTGCACCAACATGGTCCAGGGTATGTGCATCCGAGCCAACGGTCACGATTTCACCACCCAGAGAACGATATAATTGTAATAATTCCAGGGTTGGCATTGTTTCCTGATATCCTCTGGCAATACCGGACATATTCAACTCAATTCCGCGCCCTCTCTCGATCACTGTTTTGAACAGTGTAATATACGGCTCCCGGTATTCTTTAAAATCCACACGTTTACCTGTCTGGACATAAACATATCGGGAGGGATACGTCACATGCGCCAGCACATCATATTCATAATGAGTCGCCAGCTCCTGCTGCCAGTTCATATACATGGAAAACACATCATGGTAGTCTGTCTCACGATAATTGTAGTCATACGCATCCTTATCCCCCACCATATTGTGGATGGAGCCAATAACAAAGTCAAACCGGTAATCCTCCATAAACCGCTGCGCTTCTTTTGGATTTGCCTGTGGTTGTCCAAACTCTGTTCCAATGAGCACCTTGAGACGTCCCCGGTATTCACTTTGAACTTCTTCTAATTCCCTATATAAACTCTTGGCATCCAGAATATACTCATAGGGTTTATCACTATAAATATCCATGTGATCGGTGATTGCAATCTCAGAAAGTCCTCGTTTAATTGCGACTTCACACAGATCTCTTATTTCGCATTCCCCATCAAAAGAATACTTGGAATGCATGTGATAATCAACTAAATACATATTATGCTCCTGTTTTTTTCCTTAAATTATATCAATCATCTCCTTGGTTTTCAAGCAGGTTCTTCCCTTCCGGTTGGATCATTTTCTGCCAATCTGTACTACATTTTTCCTGCAAGAATAACACTGGCCGCAATTCCCGCCAGAGTGCACAGTAATGCACCGGGCAGGGTCCAGCGTGTCTTTCGGATCCCTGCCGTCATATAATATACCGACATTGTATAGAATACTGTTTCCGTACATCCCATCATAATAGAAGCCACCAGCCCGATATACGAATCCGTACCGTACTCCTTAAAAACATCCAGCGCAAGTCCTGTTGCAGCAGAAGACGAAAAAAGACGCACAATGGCCATGGGAATAAGCTCCTTAGGAAAATGTATCCACTCCGAAACCACCCCAAGCTTGTCGCAAAGCATTTCCAAAAAACCGGATGACCTTAGTGTACCAACTCCCACCATCAGTCCCACCAGTGTCGGCAGAATTTCCGCCACTGTTTTGATTCCCTCCTTTGCTCCTTTGACAAAACAGTCATATACATGAACCTTCATCAGCACGCCAAATCCCACAATATAAAATATGGTAAAGGGAAGGATATAATCCGACAAATAAATAAGGAATTGCATAAAAAACACCACAAAATGTATTTTTACATTTTATGGTGCTCCTCATATATCTATTCTTATATTTATAAACATTTAAGAATATTTACTTATGGTGTACATAATAAATGACCGATCCCTTGGTACACAACAATTCAACTTCATGCCGGCACCCCGGTGTATTTTTAATTCTTTCAACAATGTCATCCGCCTCATAATCAAATGAGTTATTAAAAAAGAATAAAAAGTCCTCACCCTCACCTGGGCACTTCGTATCATCAAAATTCGTCCAGTCACAATAGACACAGAACCGTGAACCCAAAGTTAAATCATAATAGGTCTCCATAAGAGTCCAGTTTTCAAATCCGTAAACCACCCAGGGGATGTCTGAATACTGTGAAATCAGCCGGCGATTCTCATTGTAACCTCCGCTTCGGTCCACATATCCAACCGCCATCTCATCCGTCATCGCCGTCCATATACTAAAGACCAGCAACACAATCACAGGAATATTCATTGAAATTTCTTTTGCCCGGAGATTAAAATAACCGGCACAATGATAGAATATCAGCAAGATCGCAATATACCCCATGGCCACAGGCATATAATAATATCTTGGATCGGCCACGGATTCCGGTGTCACCTGCTTAATCAGGGTTACTGCAAAAAGTGTTCCAAACATTACGATGGATACAAAGGGAACATTGGCATTTTTCTTAATGCACAAGAATACGAAGCCCACCACCACAAGGATAATTCCAATAATATAGAACTTGTAGAAAATCAGCTTTGCCAGCTGCAATATTCCAAGTCCCGCACTCTGAAGCAATTTGGAGAAATCGGCTGCATTTGCCATAACTTCATCGCCACGATAGCCGGTAAATACCTGGGTAACCCATCGAATCCAATATCTTGTCGCAAGATATACCGAGAAAGTCATGGCAACAATGTACCAGCACATGGAACTCCATTTTTTCCTGATAATACAATAAATAGTATATGCAATGGTATAACCAACAACAAAAATTGAAAAATAATACTGCGTGAGAAATCCTAACGTGGTGGTCACGGATACCAATATATACAGGATCACCCGCTTCCAAACTTTTTCTTCATCCATCAGAAGATAACTTAAGAACAGATACGCAATCCCCAGAGCTGTCTGCATACAATACATCCGAATCAGCATCTGGGCAGTAAGGATGGAGGGCAGACTGCACACTGCCACAGACATTATTCCCGCTGCGAATTTCTTCTTGGTGATCTTATAGAACAGAAGATATAGAAACACCCCCATGCCCATGGTGCATATAAAATTCACCATCAGACCAACCCATTTGCTGTAATCTCCCTGCATGATCCGGGAGATTGTGTGAAACACAAGATAATACACCGGTGGATGAACATCTGAATCCGCATTATGCAAGGTTCTCTTGTAAAATCGACCATATTCCGTTGTCAGGTCATCCTTGACAAACTGGGAATCATACCAGGAACCATACTCCAGCCGTCCTGCCACGGAATAGCCTGAATTCGAGATAAAGTACGAATAAATCTCGTCACAGAACCACACAACCTTGTAATGTCCCCAGAACATAAATATTCCGGCAATCACTGTCAGAGTAATCACAATCGCAAGAATATTTTCCAGAAAAATCTTCTTATACGTTTTTAATACATCCAATATCTTTTCCATACCAACCATCACTTTACTTATGTCGAATCAAATAAAAGAGACCACCCTTTGTAAATAAATACGCAGCTTCATGGTTGCACTCCTCACAGTGATCTAACTTCGCCACAATCTTCTCCGGTTCCGGATAACATTTCTGATTTACAATCATAATAAAATCCCGTCCATCGGTAGGACATTTTGTTTCATCAAAATCCGAAAGGTCATTATAGAGGATAAAGCTGCTGCCTCGTGCCATGTCATAATAATTCTCCATCATCGTCCAGCTTTCAAAGCCATAATAGAGCCATGGAAGATCCGCATATTCATCCAGTATCTCAAGCTTTTCAAAGTATTCTCTGCTTTTATCCACATAACCCATGCCCATATCGTTGAACCAAGCCGTGCAGGCATTAAACACTGTAATTCCGGCAAATATAACGGCAAAGGCAACATTACGGATCTTTATATTCCGCACCGCATCCATGACACTGATCACTTCCAGCCATACTGCGATATACACAACCGTTGTCGGCAAATAAAAGTATCTCGATTCTAAGTAATAGTATGGTGTAACATGTGCAACAATAATACAATAAAACAGCGATCCACCCAAAAGTATTGCAATGAAGGGAAGATTTTTATGCTTCTTCACAATCAAAAACACCACGCCTGCAACAATCAGGATAATCCCTAAGACATAAAAATCATAAAATAATAATTTAGGAACAATATTGACTGCATATTTTACGTGGGAAATAAATTCCGAAAAATCCGCTGCTGATTTCAGCACATCCTGCCCACAATAGCCAAAAAACATCTGACGGATCCAGCTCTTCCAAAGCACTGTGGAAATCCCCACCGAAGCCGCCATGGAAAGACCATACCACAGGATGTCCAACCACTTTTTCTTAACTATATAGTAAATGGTCATGGCAATAGTTACTCCCACTGCGAACACCGCAAAGTAATATTGTGTCAGGAAACCACATACGGTGACCAGACAAATCGCCACATAGAACAATGGGCGAATCTTCCTGCCATATTCCTTCCATATTACATAAGCAAGCAGACTATAGAACACTCCCCAGAGGGTCAGCATACAGTACATGCGGATCAGCATCGCACTGGTCAACGCCGACGGAACCGTGCACACGGTAAATGCAACAAGAAGGGCCAACGCCTTCTTCTTTGTGACAAGATATATGAAAAGATAGGTCAGGATACAGATTATGATCACACAGATCAGATTAACCGACAGACCGATCCATGGGGAGATGCTGCCTTTCATAATAATGGACATCAACCGTATGGTGAGAAAATAAATCGGAGGATGCTCATCTCCCCGCACATTATCAAATGTCCGATTAAACCTTCCCTTGGTTATATCCGCAGACATATCATCCACAACAAACTGTGCATCATACCATTTCCCCGGTTCAATACGGGCACCCAGAGCATATTCTGAGTTCGCTGTAAAATAAGTGTACATCTCATCACAGAACCACATAACTTTATAGTGGGACCAGAATAGGAAGTATCCCACAACGATTGCAACTGCCACAAGAACTCCCAGCGCATTCAACCCGATTTCCTTTTTATTTTCCTTCAAAAAGTCCGCAATTTTTTTCATTTTTCCCCCTACTTTACACTGTGTATAACTTTATATGCTATCAATTCACCAACATTCGTCAATGGAACAAACTCCACCTTACCCCCAAGCACCTCTTGCATCTTGTCTTTGGCATCCTGTTCAAAATTCGTCCCCGCTTCCGCAAACAACAGCAATTCGCTGTTATTCTGTGTATACTCCGGCTCATCAAAGGTTGAATCATAATTTATCAGCATAAACTTCTTTGACATCAATGAATTATATATAAGATCTGCCATAGCTGAATTCTCATATCCAAAATACACCCATGGAACATCTGAATTTTCCGCAAGAGTTTCAAGGCTCTGACTGTATTTTCCGTAAACATCCACGTAACTTACTGCATTGGGCTCATACAGTGGGAGCACCAGACTTAACAAAGCAAAAAGCGCGCTAAATGCGATGGTCACGTTCACCGGCTTCTTTATAAATTGTCGTGCTACGTAATAAACCAGTAACAGAATCGCCATATACATAATCGCCAGAACAGGGAAAAAGTAACGGTAATTTAACAAATAAGCAGGAGTCAGGTGCTCTACCGCAACGGAATAACCAAAGGCCGTCAATGCCAAAGCCAAAATCCCCCATACATGGTTGTCCTTTTTTACAAAGAGAACAACTATTCCAACTACCAGTGCAATCCCAACAATCCAGCATGTTACAGGTCCGAACATTAATGTAAAAAGATGAAGAAATGCATATTTAAAGTCATCCAGAATCCTGGCAAAATTAAATGCATTTTCCATAACGGCACCCCCAAGATACCCGGAAAACATATGTCTAATCCAGGTCTTCCAGAATACCGTAGCAAGGATCACACCACACACCAGGCCCCCGGCATATAAAAAGAGTTCTTTCCACTTCTTTTTTACAATACAGTAAATGCCGTAGCATCCCGAGATTAACACGCAGAACACCGCAAAGTAATACTGTGTCAGAAATGCAAAAAACGTAATCAGCGCAAGGGCAGCATAAGCCCAATAGCGCCCGGAATCCTGCCAGAGCTTGTACAATATATAAATAAACAGAATCGTCCACATACTAAACATGGAATACATACGAAGTAACATATTCATGGAAACAATCGCCGTGGATGCGATATAAATCACTCCCATACAGCAACTGATCGCTCGGCTTCCTGTTAATTCCTTAATGAATTGATATAGAACAATCAACGAAACCACGGAAAACATCCAGTTGGCAAAAAGAGCAATCCATTTTGAACAATTCCCCGGATTTAAAACCGATAGAAAATGTATGACAAAATAATACATCGGCGGATGAACGTCACCCTTATTATTGACCATTACCTGATGAAACTGAAACCCCTCCGTAGCCGACAATATATTGCCCACCTCACCGTCAACATACCAACGATTGGGTTCTAACTGGTTGATCAGAAATTCACTGTCAGAATTTGACAGGATATAAGTATATACCTCGTCACAAAAACTAATACATTTCTTATTTCCCCACACAATAAATGAAATTGTAAACACTGCTAAAATCAGTATGATAAACAAAACATCCTGAATTTTCTTATTCTGCTTAATTTTATCCATAAACCGATTCATTTTTCCTCCAAAGCAAACCGCACAATTTTTATAATTCATTATATTTTATATGTATTTTAAAGTCAATGTAATTCGTGGAATGAAGCCCGGCCAATCCCGTAATTGAACCCCTCCGGTTACACCCGTCTTCCCCTCCTTTTCCCTCTTATTTTCCACAGGCAATAGAGTACTCCGGCAAATGTACTGATAAAGGTTGCTGCAATAACCGGTGCAACAATTACCGACGGATTAACACTGCCGTATTGACTCCGGTAGGCGATAATATTCACCGGAATCAGCTGTAAGGAAGAAATATTGATGACCAGAAAGGTACACATCGCATCACTGGCCACAAAACTATGTGCCTCCCAGTCTTTACCGTAATCCTTCTTGCATTGCCCAATATTAATCCTCTGTAATTCCTCCATTGCCTTTAATCCGGCAGGGGTAGCTGCCCATCCCAGCCCCAGGATATTGGCAATAATATTCAGTGCAATATATTCAAATGCCTTGTGATCCTTTGGTACCCCCGGAAATAATTTTGTTATGACCGGAATCAATTTCCTCGAAATGTCCTTCACCATTCCGGATTCCTCTGCGATCTTCATAATTCCGGTCCAAAGTGCCATAACCCCCAGCATCGTAATACATAATGTGACTGCATCTTTGGCCGAGTTGAGAATTCCGTTGCTTACATTAGCAATATTCCCGCTGATACTCCCATAAATAATTCCTACCAAAATCATGAAACTCCAGATATAATTCAACATACCAACATAACCTTATATTGATTGCTATATTCTATGTTTCTTTCGCTGTTCTTATGTATCATTGCAAAATTATGAAGACCGGGCAGATGCCTCTGCCCGGTCTTCATTGTAGTCTTATAATTCACATATCCATTTCTATGTCTATCGCATATGAAAAGGCTTCTTATCCTCAATCTCTTTCTTGATTGATGCAATATCCTCTTCGTATTGTGCAATTCTCGCTTCGTATGCCTTAAGCTTCGACTTACCATTGGCATCCTTGCTTCGCACTCTTCGCTCAACGGTCTCAATCTCTGTGGTATAGGATTTTAACTTCTGATCCTTCTCATTGATTTCCATATCAAGACGATCCATCTCCAGCTTCAGCGCTTTCTTATCATTCATGGCAAGCACACCCAGCGTAGCCATATGCGCCGCCTTCTCGGTACGATCCTCACGAAGCTTCTCCAGCTCGTTGGTAATACTCTTCTTGGATGCGAGCAGAGTCTCCAGAAACTTCTCCTCTTCCTCCTGCTCTGCAATCTTACCGCCGACAGCCTTCTGGAACTCCTCATACTCTGCCACGACAACTGAACGCTCCTCGTTCAGCTTATCGATCTTAATATTCATATTAACAACAAAATCGTTATATTCTCTCTCTAAGCGCTCATTCTCACGGCGAATCTTCTCCGCTTCCTCCGCTGCGGCAATTCGTGCACGCTCTTCCGCCTCACGACGCTCAATCTCAGCTCTTCGCTCTGCCTCACGGCGCTCCTGTTCCGCACGCATCTCTGCCTCGCGGCGTTCCCTCTCCGCGCGCTCTGCGGCTTCACGGCGCTCCCTTTCAAGTTCAATCTCTATGCGACGCTTCAGTTCTGCCTGAATATCTTCCCAACGATTCAGCAGATCCGCAGGGCGGTCTGCGCCGGTGGTACGGAACTGTCTGCCATCCGGCAGCACAAATGTCGTATACGCCTTGGATGCAAAATCCTTCACATCGCTGATAATCTTCTCAATAATGGTCATCCAGATTTTATCGGTTCCGATAATCTTAAATATATTCTCGTACGCATCTAAAATATCATGCACATTGGAAGAATACTCTGCACAATACTTTTCCAACTCCATAGTAGCTTCCAGGTATCGTATATCATTGGCATCTGCAAAACGCTCCGTCTCAAAGCGTTCCCTTAAATCCGTACATCTTCTGCGATGCTGCGACTCCAACTCCGACGTGGCTGATTCCACACAGGCAATGGCGTCTTCAAACATATAAATGGCTTCTCTGCCATTCAGCTGTCCCTGTGAAGACAACAGATTCAATGCATCAACCATCGCCGTGATTAATGCCTGGCTCTTAAATCCATAGGATGCAGCAAGACGCACATTCTGCTTCGCACAACGAAGTCCTCTTTCAAAAATGTCCCTGTATGCCATACGATCACTCGTATTGATATTTCTAAGGGAATCATCAAGGTTGATGTTGAAGGATATTCTATTATTATTTTCAAACTCTATCGATGTATGCGGCATCCGTCTCCCTCTCCCTTCAATACGATTTTAATACTACATTCCTAAACAATTAAATTTCCTATCCTGTGAGTACATTATATTATACAACAAATTTTAAAATTCAACAACCTTTATATACAATTTATTTATATTTTGTATAATTTATACAAAACTCAAGAGACAATCACTCAATTCTTTAAGTTAATCCCTCTAATCTTCCTCAATGACCTGTATCTCAAGATAATCAAAGTCAATTTCTTCAATAAAATTATCTGCGCGAAACCGCACCTTCGAATAGCGCTTGAACTCCTCGATATTAGAATCCAGCCATATTGGCTGCCCCAGATCAAACTTCACACACATTTCATCAATGGCACGAAAAATCTTCCTGGTGCGGTTATCCTCCGAATAATCTTCCACCACCATATCCTTTAACATATGTGTATTATGAAATTCCCTGAACCAGATCCTCATATTTCTTCATCCATTCTCCCGCTTATTTGCTACTCTTTATGAGATCACATTGCGTTCTTCCCCTTTAAGGAAGCTTTCGATATTCTTATAAACTTCATCCATCAAACGACTTCTTGCCTCATAGGTTGCCCATGCAATATGTGGTGTTATGATGAGCTTACTGCTATCCTTTATCGCATTCAGCGGGCAATCCGAGGTAATCGGCTCCTTACAAACCACATCCAGCGCAGCACCGGCAATCAGATCCTCATTCAGTGCACGAGCCAGATCCGCCTCATTTACAATCGGTCCTCGCCCTACATTGACCAGAATGGAAGACTTCTTCATCTTCTTAAAGGCTTCATAATTCATAAGATTCTCCGTTGCGGCATTTAATGGTGCATGAATCGTCAGAATATCGGACTGGGCAAGAAGCTCTTCAAAAGAAACTCTCTCATAATCCGGATTGTTATTCTTACCGCTCGCAGAATAGTAAATCACACGACAGCCAAAGCTCTGGGCAATTTTTGCCACTCCACGGCCAATCTCCCCAAGACCGATAATACCCCAGGTCTTACCGGTAAGCTCCATAAAGACTTTATCGAAATGCGTGAAAACAGGACACTTGGCATATTCACCACTCTTCACGTACTGATCATAATAGCTTAACTTCTCCATCACATAGAACATTAAGGCAAATGTATGCTGTACCACCGAGGCGGTAGAATACCCACGAACATTAGCCACAGTAATGTTGTGTGCCCTTGTATATTCAAAATCTACATTATTATATCCCGTTGCTGTCAGAGCGATCATTTTAAGTTTGGAAGCATTCTTTAATGATTCTTCATTCATAGGCACCTTGTTGACAATGGCAATGTCCGCATCCTCCAGTCGCTTTGATGCCTGTTCCTGTGTACTGGTCTCATACACCGTCACATCCCCCAGAGTCTTTAACTGATCAAGACAAATATCACTTCCCAGTGTTAATGAATCAAGAATTACAATCTTCATAAGCAGTCTCCTTTGTTTGTTATAGCACTTTAACCTAGTTTATTATCTCTTGGTTTTAATGTTCTGTCAATCTTGAAATCAAGGTTGTAATTTAGTATAATTTTATCAGAAATTTATTATTCTTCCGGGGAGCATTGGAGGAACATGTTACATTAATATTCAAGGAGGATATTTTTATGCTTAATTGGAACAATCTGGATGCTTTATCCGCATTCACCGCACTGAAGAAGGTAAATCATGTGGACCTGATCGATGAAATGTCCGGCACGAAGGGCGCCGATCGTGCCATGAATTACAGTGTACCTATGGCAGAAGGTCTTGCCTATAACTATGCCGCTAAGGAAGTCGACAACACCGTATTAAAGGCTCTTGCCGACCTCGCAGATGAGGCACAGTTAGTAGATAAGTTTGAAGCACTTTACAATGGTGAGGTTGTTAACACCGGTGAGAAGCGTCTGGTTCTTCACCACCTGACCCGTGGCCAGTTGGGGGATGCAGTAAATGCAGATAACGTTGACAAGCGTACATTTTATGTTTCACAGCAGGAAAAGATTGCTGACTTTGCCAATAAAGTTCACGCCGGTGAGATTACCAATGCTGCCGGTGAGAAGTTCACCACCGTAGTCCAGATCGGTATCGGCGGCAGTGACTTAGGTCCGCGTGCAATGTATCTGGCTCTTGAGAATTGGGCTAAAACCAACAACACATTTAAGTTAGAAGCAAAATTTATCAGTAACGTTGATCCGGATGACGCATCTGCTGTCTTAAATTCCATTGACGTTGCCCATTCCATCTTTGTATTGGTATCAAAGTCCGGTACCACATTGGAAACCCTGACCAACGAGTCCTTTGTTAAGGATGCATTAAAAAAGGCCGGTCTCGACCCGTCCAAGCACATGATCGCTGTAACCAGCGAGACTTCTCCTCTTGCCAAGAGCAGTGACTACCTGGCTGCATTCTTTATGGATGACTATATCGGTGGCCGTTTCTCTTCTACATCTGCGGTTGGTGGCGCTGTCTTATCTCTGGCCTTCGGTCCGGATGTATTTGCCAGATTCCTAAATGGTGCTGCTGCAGAGGATAAACTTGCAACCAACAAGGACATTTTAAAGAATCCTGCATTACTTGATGCATTGATTGGTGTGTATGAGCGCAACGTCCTTGGTTATCCATGTACCGCAGTTCTTCCTTATTCCCAGGCTCTCAGCCGTTTCCCTGCCCACCTCCAGCAGCTGGACATGGAGTCAAACGGTAAGTCGGTAAACCGTTTCGGTGACCCGGTTGATTATGCAACGGGACCAATCATCTTCGGTGAGCCGGGTACCAACGGCCAGCATTCATTCTATCAGCTGTTACATCAGGGAACCGATATTGTTCCACTTCAATTCATCGGATTTAAGAACAGCCAGATTGGCAACGATGTTGATATTCAGGGAAGCACAAGCCAGCAGAAGCTGTGCGCCAATGTAGCTGCCCAGATTATTGCTTTCGCCTGTGGCAAAAAGGATGACAATGCCAACAAGAACTTCAAGGGTGCCCGTCCATCCAGCATCATCATTGGTGATAAACTGACACCGGAAACCCTCGGTGCTTTATTATCACACTTCGAGAACAAGGTAATGTTCCAGGGATTTGTATGGAACATTAACAGCTTTGACCAGGAAGGGGTACAGCTTGGTAAAGTCCTTGCAAAGCGGGTGCTGGCACACGAGACCGACGGCGCATTAAAGGTGTTCAGCGATTTATTAAACATCTAAAAGCCCATCGCTTGAATTTTAATCTATAAAAATGGCACTGTGAACCGAATGGTAATCCTCCGGATTCACAGTGCTTTTTCTTTTGAGAGAATATTTTCGGTCATAAATTAATAAATTCTTTATATGTATAAAATTTTTATTAAATCTTTCCAAATCATCTTGAAAAATACCCTTGATTTTCTTATTATTATCTGAATAACTTGAACAAAGCAAAGGATGTGATTCTATGAGACTGGAACATTTTTTTGCATTATGTCTCGTTGCAACAGTTGTTTCACTGATGGGTTTTATCGTTGAAAATCTTTGGATCGCCATCACGAAAGGCTTCGTTGATAATCGTAACATGATGCTTCCTTTCCTGATCGGATATGGCTTAGCCATGATGCTCATTTATTTTCTTTTTGGAACACCGGACCAGATGCACATTCTTAACATTGATATATCCGCTAACAGTATACGGATGAATTTATTCCTTTACTATCTGTTAATGATGTTTTGCGTCAGTCTGGGAGAAATATTGCTGGGAACCTTTGTGGAAAAAACCTGCCACGTCTATTGGTGGGACTATACCGCATTACCTATGCACATCACCCGGTATACCTCTCTCCCAACCAGTGCAGGGTTTTCTTTTATGATAACCCTGTTTATGAACCGGCTTTTCCACCCGCTGATGCAGTATTTCCTGGAACTGGATTATGAAACCCTGCGCAACAGCGCCATTGTTTTTGCTGCACTATTGTCTACGGACTTTATCCTAAATGCAGCGAAAATGTATCGCACAAAATCTCTTAACACTTTGTGGAGGATTGATACCACCAAAACCTTTGGTTATCGACTCATTCACTACTAAATGTAATATACATACAAAAATACAAAAGGGGTGTCGCTTTAACGAATGAATTTTCGCAAAGCAGCACCCCTTCTTGTCACTCATCATTAAATATTGTCCACAAGCTCCTTAATAATTTCCACGGAATTCTTAATTGCCATTGCCTCAAATGTAGGATAATCCATGGTCGCAGAATCATCTGCCTTATCCGAAATGGCACGAAGAATCAGGAACGGAATCTTATTAAGATAAGCTGTCTGCGCAATTGCAGCTCCTTCCATCTCCGTACAATATCCGTCAAAATTCTTGATAATCCGTTCCTTCACATTTTTATCCGAGATGAACTGATCACCACTTACCACGCGGCCCACATGAACTCCCACAGATGCCACCTTCTCGCATGCTGCTTTTCCCAGTTCAATCAATCGCTCATCCGCCTTAAATGATAAAACATCCATTCTTGGAATCTGACCCATCGGATATCCAAAACCGGTGGCATCCATATCATGATGAAGAACATCACTGGAAAGAACCACATCCGCAATATCGATCTCAGAGCGAAGGGATCCTGCAATACCGGTATTAATAACACAATCTACATTAAAGTGATCCACTAAAATCTGCGTACACACTGCCGCATTAACCTTTCCAATACCGCTTCTTACAATAACAACGTCCTTACCATTCAACGTTCCCTTTTTAAATGTCATGGAAGCACGCTCATAGATTTCGCTAACCTGCATAACTTCGGCAATCTGGCAAACTTCCTCATCCATAGCACCAATAATTCCGATCATAAAAAAATCTCCTTCTGTCATTCATATAAAAATTTACTCACATGTGATACTTTACCATATTTTTGTTCCCGGCTCAATATCATCGATGCAAATATCATATTTATCCGGCGTGATTCTTGCCACAACCCTCAAATAGTGTTAATATTATCTTCAATAGTATAATTCTATTTTACGTTTCGTATAATAAACAAAGGAGGCATTTCCATGCACTATAAACCAAGCGGTGTCTGTTCTCAGGCCATTGATTTTGAAATTGAAAATAATATTATCCAATCCGTTAAATTTACTGGTGGATGTTCCGGTAATACCCAGGGTGTTTCCCGATTACTGGAAGGTATGGATGTGGACGAGGCAATCCGCCGTCTGTCCGGTATCAAATGCGGAATGCGGCCGACCTCATGCCCGGATCAGTTATCAAAAGCACTCCTTCAATATAAGGAATCTTTATAATATACACATTGTCGGAGGATAACTCTATGAAGAAAATCATCCTGACCGGTGGTGGCACCGCCGGTCATGTTACTCCCAATATTGCCCTTCTTCCGTCCTTAAAGGAAGCCGGTTTCGATGTAGAATATATTGGTTCCATTGACGGAATTGAACGGAAATTAATTGAAGAATTTAACATACCATACCATGGCATTTCTACCGGAAAACTGCGACGCTATCTCGATGTGAAGAACCTCACGGATCCTTTTAAGGTTCTTAAGGGATATCAGGATGCTCTGAAGCTAATGAAAGAATTAAAACCTGATATCGTATTTTCCAAAGGCGGCTTTGTATCGGTTCCTGTGGTACTTGCAGCCAAGGCTAGAAAGATTCCGGTAATCAGCCACGAATCCGATATGACTCCGGGACTTGCCAACAAGATTGCAAAACCTGCTGCCACAAAGATCTGTTGTAACTTTCCTGAAACCGTAGCATTATTACCAAAAAATAAGGCCGTTCTTACCGGGACCCCGATTCGTCAGGAATTACTTCAGGGTAACCGCCTTGCCGGATTGGAATTCTGCGGATTTAATACGGAAAAACCGGTGATTATGGTTGTGGGAGGAAGCACCGGCGCAGTTCATGTCAATGATGCCATCCATGCCATCCTTCCAAGATTATTAGAAAAATTTCAGGTTGTTCATTTGTGTGGCAAGGGAAAGCTTGATGAGAAGTTCAAAAATATTCCGGGATATATTCAATTTGAATATGTGAACAAAGAGCTTCGGGATGTATTTGCCGCTGCAGACATTGTCATTTCCCGTGCAGGCGCCAATGCTATCTGCGAACTTCTTGCCCTAAAGAAACCGAATCTGTTAATCCCGTTATCGGCTCGTGCAAGCCGCGGCGACCAGATCCTAAATGCCAGATCCTTTAAGGAACAGGGATTTAGTCTGGTGTTAGATGAAGATGAAATGACAGAAGATAGTCTTTATGACCGGATCCTTGAATTATATGAGAATCGTCAGAAATACATTGATGCCATGGAGTCCGGTGTCCAAAGTAATGCCATTCCGGTAATCATGGATCTGATTAAACAATATACAAAATAATATACACTGCAAAAGGCTGCTTCCATCTTTGGAAACAGCCTTTAGTTAACGACAAACGCCTCTTGCAACGATGATATAGCCCGATAAAATTTTAAACACGAAATCCCCGGTTACTCTCCGGACCGAAACTCTCGTTCAAAGTTCCCCTGCCATAAGTCAATCCCGCATATACCTGCTGGGTGTTCTCCATCACCGGTCCCCGCTTGTCCTCACTGCTGATTGCAGCAAAGGATTTCTTTAACTTCTCAAGTATAGCCACACAGCGCACCAGTTCTTCCGAATTCTTCGAAACTGATGCCCGAATAATTGCCCTCTTCACATAAACATAGATTTGTAAGAGCTGCATTGAAATCTCATAGTTCATATCCAGAGAATGAATCAATTCATTCATCACTCCATGAGCATGTTTGAATTCATTTCGCCAGGAATCCTCCTCACCTTTTTCCATTGTATGAATCCCATTATTCAGATAATTCTGTGCCATCTCATACAAAATCACAATCAGATCCGTCGGTGATGCCTGCATGATTCGATATGAAAAACCATTTTTCTCTTCCTTCGTCATAGAAATGCCTCCCTCTCATAGGATTTCACCGAACATCGATATCCGGTGGATCGCAACTCACTGATTACTAACTCTGCAATAACTGCAGCGCAGTTTCCGGTCTTGCATTTGCCTGTGATAACATTGATGTACCGGCCTGGGCAAGAACATTCATCTGGGTATACTCCGTCATCTCCTCCGCCATATCCACATCCATGATTCGGGACAATGCCGCTGTCAGATTCTCATTGGACACAGCCAGATTTGAAGTAGTATGCTCCAGACGATTCTGGTAAGCACCGATTTTAGATCTCATGGTGGAAAGCTTTGTTACCGCCTGATCCACTGCTTCAATCGCCTTACTGGCATTGGAATATGTATAGACATTAAGATCCTGTAACCCTAAAGTCTCCGTGGATACTTCCGGAAGATTCACATCAATAATCTGATTTTCATTGGCACCGATATGTACACGGAGAGTACCAATATCAGTTACATCCTGCTTAATATCAACTGCACCGCCATTTTCCTGTACCAGTCCTCCCGGAACCTTTAAGATAAATGTCCGGTCATTGTTGTCGCGAACCGTAATTTCGTTGCCATAGGTAGAAACTACAGCGGTATCTGAAAATCCGTCACCTAATGTAACTTCACAATCCTTTCCGGTTGCAATCATATTTCCGTCCGCATTCGGATAAACCACATCTCCATCGTTATTACGAATCTGATAAAGTCCCAATGCCTCAATAAGACCATCATCCGTACAACGAATTGTAAATGTCTCATTGGATCCATAGGTATTGGATGTGAATTCTAATTTCTGATTATTTATTTTCATGGTTCCGCCGGCCTTGCTGACGCCATCCATAACCTTAGCCATAACGTCACCATAAGTTTCACCTGCTTCGATGACTACATCCAAGCCATTAAAGGAAACCGTACCTGCCTGGCTTTCTGAAATTACCCCCGTGTTGGCAAGATCCATGGTGCTGCCAAAGAGCTTAGCCTGTTCAGCATCTTTCGTGAGCTGTAACACATAGGAACCTTCACGAAAACCATCCGTAACCTCCATCTGCTTTACACCACGCACATTGGAATATACCCGGCGCTCCAGATCCCCGGCTAACAACGACTTGGTGTTAAAATCCGTATCCTCACTGATACGATCAATCTCCTTGGTTAAAGCATCCAACTCCTCCTGGATTGCTCCGCGATCTTCTACCGAATTAACATCATTGGCTGCCTGAACGGACAATTCCTTCATTCTGGCCAGCATAGACTGAATCTCGGTCATCGCGCCCTCTGCGGTCTGCAATACCGATATACCATCCTGTGCATTGTTATCCGCCTGATCAAGTCCACGAATCTGTGACTGCATTTTCTGTGAAATTGCAAGTCCTGCCGGGTTGTCCTTGGAATGATTAATCTTATATCCGGATGACAATCTCTCCAGCGACTTGGATAACTTCTCCTCCGTCGTAGTAAGCTGTGCATTTGCAATGATTGCTGATATATTCGTATTAATTCTCATATATTATCGTTCCTTTCACTGCCATCCATAGCCATAATAAAGACGTCCTTGTCTTCTCCTTATACTTATTTATCGGTCATTTTCTCTCTTTTAATTAGTACCCATTACTGTCAAATTCGAAATCATCGCTTTGGCAGTGCGATAAATGAGCGGTGAAGCTGCACCATTTCCCCGGTCCGTCAGACTCATCTGCGGAACATCAATTCCGGCACCAACATGGATTTCCGCCTCAGTTATCCCCAGCAAACGGATACTTTCCTGAAGGTTATCCACATTATCCTTTAGGATTTCCACACCCGTCACATCATCCGAAACAATGTATCCCTTAGCCTTGGTCTCGGTAACATGGAGCTCTGCGTAGACATTCCCTAATTGTGCTGTAGCAAAACGCATTTCCATACGGCCTTCCTGTTCTGCCGTCTTAACCACCTTAAGGTTAATGCTTCCCATACCATTTTCTGTCTCGAAGGGAATGAAGTACTGTTGTCTGCTTCCCAGTTCACGAAGCAAATGTACGGTCTTGCCCATATTTTTTAGCAGATTAATATCAAGGTATTGATCCTCCGGCCCATCATCCGCTGCACTCTCCACAGCGTCAAGCACATTTTCCTGCACTTCTTCCACGCAATCTTCAAGTTCACGGATGGATTCATCCATCTGCCCGGCATCTTCCAGGGCATTCATCATGCGAAGGGCACTCTGCTCAATCTTCTCATTCTTCACACCCTTCAGATTTTGATAGAAACTATTCTGTCCCATCAATTCTCCTGCTGCCATAAGGTTATAGAAAGAAACCGGTATCTGGTTGTCCGTAAGAAGTCTTATAACCTGATCCTCAATATTCTGAAATTTAACGGCCTGATCCACCATCTCATCAAAATACTTCTGTCGAACGTCCCGATCTTCCTCCTGATACTGTTCCATCAGTTCACCCAGATGTTCCGGGCTTAGCAGTTCAAGGTCATTTCCTTCTTCCGAGGCTTTCTTCAATGCGCCGGGAGTAATATTCCTTGAAAGCTTAGAGAATAAATTATCATAGTATCTTGAAGTTCCCCCGCTCCGGTTCATTCCCGTATTCTCATCCATGGACACATCCATACCATATTGCCTGCGACTATCCACCGCCGTCATAAGATTTTTAAGATTAAATTCCCCACCCTGATGCATGAGAGCGCCGGCAGCTTTCCCACCATCTTTCTTTAAGGTATGAAGCATCTTGTATATACCGATATACTGCTTTCTCTCCTCCGGCGTAATCTCTTTCGTCTGCTCTAACTTATATAAAAACTCGCTGTATTTTACCGTCTCACTCTGTACTTCATAATGCTGTGTCAGGTATTCATTCAATGTCTCAACATCCGTCTCCATAGGATTGATGCCATCCTTTATCATGTCGTAAACAACCTGTGGTTTCATATTATCCATCAGATTATTTAGCATACTATCAAGGTTACGCACTTGAATCACATTTTCATTTGTCATTTCCAACTGATTATAAGCAAGAATTCTCACTGCACGCATATTGGCTTCATTGATTTCCATAGAAAGATCACTTAGGATGGCCTCGCTACTGTTTCTAAGCGCCTTCACCATGCTGTCACCCATATCACTGCGAACCTTCGTGGACATGGTCTCATAGGATTGTCCCGCCTGTTCGTACTGACGCCTAAAATTCCCCGATACCGCCTGAGCACTTCGAATCGTAATGCTAACCGTGCTTATCGATAATGCGCCGATGGTAGCTGCCGGTGCAAATGCTAAGCCGGACAATACCTTATGTACGTTGGATACCGTCGCAAGATCTGACTCACTAATCTTTCCGGCGTTGTTCCTTGTCAGTTCATCCTGAATAAATCGCGTCTCTTCCTCATGCAACAAATCCACAAGACGTGTCAGATCCTGTGAATAAATATCAATGCCCTGTTTTACAATGGAAACTGTAGATGTGGCGGTCATCAAAATTCGAGCCTCATACAAAGTGCGGTAGGCCTCCGAATTCTCACCGGATCGTATGGCATTATCCTTCACAGCATCCCGTGTATTCTCCGGTACATCCTGATCGGATGCATTTTGGGATGCCTTTAATTCCTTCTCCAACTCCTCGATGGTCAATCGTCGGCCGGATTGAAGGATTTGATCCACATGGTCTTCTGTGGCTTTCTTTACCACACGAATTGCTTTCGCTGCCGTCTTCCACACATTGTCCCGGCCATTAAGGAATATTCCTGCGGCAGGTTCTCCCCCGGCCATATTGTCCACTGCCCGGGTAAGGATCTCTTCCTCATCCGAAGTAAACTCCAACGCATCCAGCTCCTCCTTTAATAACAAGTTCTCCCCGGTCACCGGAAGTTCATTCTGTATAAGCCATCTGGCATTCTCATAGGATTGTTCTTCCATAGGAAGCCCTGCATTCTTGATAATTTCTGTAACCTGAGCCTTTACCTGATTCCACTGACCTGCGGTAATTCCACCGCGATATCCATGATGAATGGTACTATGATCCGCTTTATATACATTTTCCAGAGTAGGCTCCAGTTGATTCTCAATCATGTAAGCCTTGGCCTCATCGGATAACGGAATATTTACCGCCACATCCCCTGCCATCTCAAGGGCACTTGCCACCTCATTGATATTCTCCTCCGTCACCGGCAGCGAAGCGTTACTTAACTTCGATGCCACCCGGGCAGAAAGCACTGTGTCGGAATCCTCCACACTCTCTGCATCAGGAAGGCTTCCCCCTCCTGCAAATGCCTGGTAATTCTCATTATAAGCTGCCAACATGAGCTTGATTCGATCCACCACCGTGATCAGTTCTTCCTCATCCATGTCATTGATGTCAAACCCATCCTCGTCCAGTTTCACTGCCTCCGCACCGGACAATTTATTAAACAGCGCCTTAAGATTATTCTTCGCCACCTGCGCGTCAGACTTCAACGCTTCCTCCACAGAGCTTATTCCCTGATTAAGCTCATTCATTGCCTTCTTGTTATCCATCGGCTTGGAATTGTTGATATCCACAATCACCTTTTCAAAGGCATGAACCGTCTTTACACCACTTCCCCCTGTAGGGAGCTTTGCCTGTTCTCCCATAGAATTTTGCTGATATGTATGATTAATAGAACCTATATTCACGCTAACACCGCCTTAACAAAAAAATACTTGTATAAGTCTTATACCTATACAAGTATTTTCGGCATTTTCACTCTATTTCATAATGCTTTGGGATAAATTATTTTTACCCCAGATTAGTTTGTGTATACTATTTCGTGGCACGTTTGCACTAAAGCTCGCTCGTAGCGGTACATAAGGTGCCAAAGAACGGCACCTAAGTACCGACGGCTCGCAATTGCCACGAAATAATATACACAAACATTATCTAGGGTAATTGATCGTTCATTTCACAAACATTTAAAATCAAATTACTTCCTTACAGACTTCTTCTTGCGGTTAAATTCATATACCTGAATTCCATAACCACCGATATCCGTCTCGATCATCCGCTCAAATCCATTGATGGATTTCTTCATCGCATTCCGGTCTCCCACTTCAACGCCCTCGTTACTCTCGCTGATAATAAGCTTATACTTACCGGACTCCGGAACACCAATCTTATAATCCTTACGTGCTACCGGTGTAAAATTCAAGACAAACAACAGACACTTTTTGCCATCTTTGGAATAACGCATAAAGGAATATACGCTGTTACTTGCATCATCTGCACTGCTCCACTGAAAGCCTTCCGGATCGTAGTCCGTCTGATAAAGGGCCGGATACTCTTTATAGAGATGAAGCATTTTCTTCACATACGCTTTTAGTTCCTGATGCTCCGGTTCTGCAAGCACATGCCAATCCAGAGACTTCGCCTCACTCCACTCCGTTGGCTGACCAAATTCCTGACCCATGAACAATAATTTCTTGCCCGGATGACCTGCCATGTAAGTGTATCCCAGTTTCAGGTTCTTAAACTTGTCATGATATTCTCCCGGCATCTTATTGAGCATAGAACATTTCAAATGGACTACCTCATCATGGGATAACACTAAGATAAATCGCTCACTATATGCATACATCATACTAAATGTCATCTTACCATGATTATGCTTACGAAACAGCGGATCGCACTTCATATATTCAAGGAAATCGTGCATCCAACCCATGTTCCACTTAAATGTAAAACCTAGACTGTCATTTTCCCCTACAACGCCACTGACTGCAGGCCAGGCAGTGGACTCCTCGGCAATGGTGACCGCCCTTGGGAAACGTTCATTCATAATCTTGTTCATATGGCGAAGGAAATCCATAGCCTCCAGGTTTCCATTTCCACCGTATTTGTTCGCAACCCACTGACCATCCCTGCGTCCATAGTCTAAGTAGAGCATGGATGCAACCGCATCCACACGAAGTCCATCCACATGGAACTTATCCACCCAGAATAACGCATTGGCAATCAGGAAATTGCTCACTTCCGTCTTACTGTAATCAAATACCTTGGTACCCCAGTCCGGATGCTCACCCTTTCTGGAATCCGCGTACTCATAAACAGGACTTCCATCAAACATCGCAAGTCCATGGGCATCCCTTGGAAAGTGCGCCGGCACCCAGTCCAGAATAACACCAATTCCATTCTTATGCATATAATCCACAAAATACATAAAATCCTTCGGTGAACCATAACGGGCAGTAGGAGCATAATACCCGGTCACCTGATATCCCCAGGACGCGTCAAACGGATATTCGGCAATACCCATAAGCTCAATATGGGTATATCCCATATCCTTCACATAATCTGCCAATTCCTTTGCCAGCTCACGATAATTATAGAAACCATCCTCTGTGCCGTCATTCTTCTTCTTCCAGGAACCAAGGTGACACTCATAAATACTCATGGCTTCTTTGAGATGGTCTTCCGTGTTCTTCTTAGCAATCCACTTTTCATCTCCCCATTGATAGCCTTCCAGATTCGCTACCTTCGAGGCATTACCCGGACGAAGCTCCGATGCATTGGCATAGGGATCTGCCTTATATAACTTCTGTCCGCTCTGGGAGATAATCAGATACTTATATAATTGTCCCTCCTTCACTCCGGGAATAAACAACTCATAAATTCCACCATCCGAGATACGCTTCATCGGATACTGTCCTTCATTCCAGTTATTGAATTCGCCAATTACATAGACCTCTCTCGCCTTCGGTGCCCACACGGTAAAATAAACACCCTTCTGGCCGCCAACGGTTGTTAAATGGGCACCCATCTTATTATATATCTCATAATGCGTTCCACGCCCAAATAAATATGCATCCAGCTCTGTAATAAAAACCTGATTTGCCATACCATACCCTCTTTCGTTCCAAGATTTCCGGTTGTCGTATCTTCATGTATACGACCTCTATTATTCCATAATTTTAACACAATTTCTTGTAAAATTCCACTATTCTCTGAATATTTTATTTACAAAATCCAAGATTTTTAAAGAATTTTTTTTATTCATTTGACATTTATATTCAGCAAAATTACAATATTGTTTGGTATGCATTTTATTTTGAATTTAGCATATAATTTACTTGGAGGTTTTCCCTATGCTTTACGACATCTTTTATCCTAATTACATAAAAGAATATACTTTTGTCAGCATTCTTTTTGCATTCATTCTGACATGCGTTTCAATTTCACTGTGCAAGGAAGCACTTCCCAAAGACGGTGGACGAGCATTTGCAGTCAATGGTAAATTATCCGCCGGCAAACCCCGGGGCGCCGGTATTATTTTCGTTCTGACCTTTACGCTGGCTACCGTGCTTTTTGTACCGTTAAATGCAGAACGGGTCATTTATCTGATTCTTACCCTGGCAGCCATGCTCAGCGGATTTTTTGATGACAGCGCGGCAACTCCATGGGGTGAGTTAAAGAAGGGTCTGATTGATTTTGCTATCGCCATTATGACTGCAGTTACTTACCTGAATTTTAACAGCAATGTCATCAACATCCCTTTTACAGACTTAGAGGTTGCTCTTCACCCTGCACTTTTCGGTTTCTTAATTGTGGTTCTTGTATGGGCAAGTATCAATGTAACCAACTGTACCGATGGTGTTGACGGTCTGTGCGGAACAGTTTCCTGCATCACCCTGGCTACCATCTTTGGAATCTATTCGAACTTCGAAACTGAACCATTTATGCGCCATATTATTCTGTTATTGATTGTTTCGATCCTCGGTTACCTATGGTTCAATGCTTCCCCAAGCAAATTACTTATGGGAGATGCGGGTTCCCGTGCCATCGGTTTATTCATCGCCATCGCCGTGCTGCGCACAGGAAGTCCTTTGTACTATATTCCTGCTGCCATTATCCTGATTCTGGATGGAGGCCTTGGCTTACTTAAGGTGTCGTTACTGCGATTCTTTAAGATTAAGATTATGAAAAATATTCGTACACCGATCCACGATCACGTACGCAAAAATAAAGGTTGGTCCGATACTCAGGTCGTACTTCGATTTGCTATTATTCAGACCGTAATCTCCGTAAGTATTCTGTACGCATTAAATTAATTCAGGAGAAACAAATAGCCTGCAGCACTTTATTTTCATAAAATGCTACAGGCTTTAATTTTGCATTTACCTTATTCTTTGTTCTCTTCTTATCGGTAGCAATACGCTGCTTCCCATCTAATCATTCATGAAGATCTTCTTATTATAGCGGTTAAGCACGCTCCAAAGAACCATTCCAATAATGCCGCATACAATGATTTCCCCGATTCCCACGGTCACCATCATATACCAGATTGCATCCTCCAAACCATACGCATATCTTAGTACAAATGGAACAATAATCGTATTGGCTAAGATTGGCGGAAGTGAAATAAACCATTTCGCCGGTTTCCAGTTACACTTTCCAATCCAATAAGTACCAATGGCTCCGATCAATGTAGCAATACTTCCAAAAATGACATCCAGGATATGTGCCCCGCCAATAAAATTGGCAAGAAAACATCCCACAAACAATCCCGGGATTGCTGCCGGTGTAAAGTACGGAAGAATCACCATACTTTCCGCAATACGGAACTGGATCGGACCAAAGCTCCAAGCGTTAAAAACCACAACCAACACCACATAAATGGCCGCAATCACAGCGGACTGCATCATAAATACTACCTTTTTGTTTCTCATATTCAATTTCTCTCCTTAGTTTTGTTTTTCGTCAGGATGGTTTCGAACTGACGTTATTTAAATAGTTATAAGAAAACTAATTCTTATCATCATAGCGGCTCATGAGATCATCCACCTCGGCATCTCCAGAACCAAACTTTTCCAAAGGCGTGCTAAGGATCTTTGCCGTCTCCTCAGCCTCCTCCTTCTTACGCTGCTGAACCTTCTTCCACCAGCCGATTAACATTGCAATAACAACGATAACCGCTACAGCAATGATTAATGTCTTAAGGGTGGTATTGTTATTACCCTTGTTAATAACCACGCCCGGAAGATTGGTATAATCTGCAACAACCGCATATACCTGAATTCCGGTCTCATCATAGAACTTTCTTAAGCTGTTGGTAAGATTATTTATATCACCGCTTCCGAACCAGTCAAGATCCGTTTCCAATACATCCCTGTCAAAGGAACCACTTGGCGCAGCCACATTTCCGATAACCTTCGCATACTCTTCAAAAGTATCACCCAGCCAGTTTGTGTTATTAAAACAATCATCAAAACAATCCCAGAATTCGTCTTCCGTTCTGGAATAGCTGTCAGCGATGGCGTCACCCACAATCACAACTTCATAATCTTCATCCGTTTCTTCAAAATAGGTGAAGTACATTAACAACACATTGTCATTGTTTTTGATTCCGTCAAAATAATTGCCGGCCTGTGTGTCAACGATCTGCTGCTCAATATGGTTGCTTGAATAGCTGACGTTACCTCCCGCCATTGAAAAGAAGCTTAAAAGAACGATTGCTATAACAAAAACCAAAATCATGGAAGCAAATACGGTTCCGCATCCGCTGCCGGATCCGCCTGTGTTTCCCGGTGCATTATTATAAATATAAGTTCTATGGTATCTTGGCGGTCTTGGTGGTCTTGGTGGTCTCGGTGGCGGAGGTGCCGGTCTGTAACCTCCGGAATGTCTCGGTCCACTTGGTCCTGAACTATAACTTCTTGAACTTCCCATACTTGATGAATGAGAATGTGAGCTTCTGTAATGACTTCCTCCCGAATGAGAATGTCCGCCGCCCGATGAATGGTGGCCTCCGCCACCGCCTCCTGGTCTTGCCATTTGAATAATCCTCCTACATTTTACTTATATATCTTCCTGTACGTGATCCTCTAAATCATGCACATCCATATCAGAGCCTTCGCTCTCATGAGCGAATTCTTCCTTACTGATAACTCTCTTCGCAACACGTTCCTTCTCGATGGCCTCGGATAGGATTTCCTTCACCTCTCTGGAACGCTTGATATTTAAGATCTTAAAATCCCCCAGGGTCTTATCCGCCGAACAGCAGGAAATGGTTCCAAGACCAAAAATCCTCTGTCCAAAGGTTCGATTAAGAGATACATCCGTAATGCGATACAGTCGAACTTCATCCTCCCGCACATTAAAAAATCCCTGCTCAATAAATAAGCGATCCTTACTCAATCGATACTTGGTAAAGGACCAGGGCAGTCCGAATAAGGTTCTTTTTCGATCTTTCCAAATAATCTCCTCCATCAATCTTACCTCCTTATTATATAAGATAATGTTTGTGTATAATTATTTCGTGGCAATTGCGAGCCGTCGGTACTTAGATGCCGTTCTTGGGCATCTTATGTACCGCTACGAGCGAGCGCTTACTGCAAACGTGCCACGAAATAATTATACACAAACCTATTCAAGAAGACTCTGGTAAATGTCTCTCTTGGACACACCACGCTCCTTTGCCGTTACCTTCATAGCTTCCTTCTTATCCATACCCTGATCAATATACTTCTGAACATGTTCCTTCACAGACATTTCAAGAAATTCCTGCTGCTTTTCCAACTCGATTTCACTATGAGGTTTTCCGGCAATAACCAGCACGTATTCCCCTCTGGGCTCTGTGCACTCATATTCCAAAAGAGCCTCTCCAATGGTTGTAAGAAATGCATTTTCATAGGTCTTGGTCAATTCCTTACAAATCGAAAGCTCACGCTGTAATCCAAGTACTTCTCCCAGTTCCTGCAATGTCCTAATTAGATGGTGTGGTGCCTCATAGAGGATGATGGTTCTCGTCTCATCCTTCAATTCCTCCAGAATCATCCTCCGTTCCTTCTTATCCGCCGGAAGAAATGCCTCAAAGGCAAATCGCCTTGTTTTCTGACCGGACATGGTCAGCGCTGTGATACAGGCTGCCGGCCCCGGAAGTGACGTTACGGTAATCCCTGCCCTATGACACTGTCTCACCAGTTCCTCTCCCGGATCTGAGATACCCGGAGTTCCTGCATCCGTGATAAGAGCCACATTGACACCGGAGAGCATCTTTTCCACCAGATATTTTGCCTTATCCACTTTATTAAACTCATGATAACTCGTCATTGGCGTCTTAATATCATAATGATTTAATAATTTAATACTATGTCTTGTATCCTCCGCCGCAATCAGATCAACGGATTGCAATGTATTCAACACACGAATTGTAATATCCTCGAGATTACCAATCGGCGTGGCACACAAATATAATTTTCCAACAACCTTTTCTTCCATGGATCCCTGCCCACCTACACTATCTTACCATCTATATCCTTCTATTCTTTATAATGAATATCCCACAATTCCCGGGAATACACACCCTGCTCCTGATATACAATCAATGGCACCTCCACCTTCACCAGAGGATTCGCTCCTTTGACTGCATCAATCATCACCATGCTGGCTTCACGATCCACAAAGGAATGCACAAAACGAATCCGCTTGGGTTCCATATGATATTCCGTCAATTTGGCCAGAATCTCCACCAATCGCTGGGGCCGGTGAATCATGTAAAAATGGCCGTTTGTCTTTAAGAGCTTTGCAGCCTCCCTCACCACATCATCCAGAGTGCACAGTAACTCATGTCTTGCAATGGCCTTGTGACTATCCGGATTGGTAAGTCCGTGATTCTCATTCATATACGGCGGATTCGATGTAACCACATCATACTTTCCTGCACCGAGAATCTGTGAAGCTTCCTTGATGTCTCCCCGGTGAATCGTAATCTTTTCCTCCAGATGATTCATGTTCACACTGCGTCTTGCCATATTTACATTGATGTCCTGAATTTCCAACCCATCAAAATGCTTTCCGCCATATCTTGCTTCCATC
Source organism: Lachnospiraceae bacterium (assembly GCA_051877855.1). Taxonomy (GTDB): domain Bacteria; phylum Bacillota; class Clostridia; order Lachnospirales; family Lachnospiraceae; genus MGBC120314. The sequence goes on from JBJEJH010000015.1 coordinate 39,198, forward strand.
AGCAATGGTATAATTCCATTGCCCGTGCCAAGATCAACGGCACAGTCTGTTGCCCGCATTTTGGCAAAGTCTGCCAGGATGACAGCATCAATACCAAAACAAAATATTTTCGTATTCTGGATGATCTTATATCCCTTGCGGCCAAGGTCATCCAAGCGTTCATTCTCCTGAAGATCAATCATCATCAAGCTTTGATTTTCCTTCCTTCTTCTCCAATGCCTCCAATGCCTTTAACTCATCATCATTGATATTCATCTTCTCATGACGATGCTTTGGCTTAAACTTAAGATCCGAAACCTTATATTCCCGAAGCTCTTTCTCGTCGTTATCCAGCGTAATCAATACCTTCACTAACTGACGGAGCACGCTGACGCTGCTAACCTCACCCTTAAATCCATCGTTGGTACGAACTTCGTCACCAATACCCGGCAAATGACTGTTCAGATACTCATAGGTATCCTGCTCATTTTTAAGACAGCACATCAATCTTCCACACACACCGGAAATCTTGGTTGGATTCAGTGAAAGGTTCTGCTCCTTCGCCATACGGATGGACACCGGCGCAAACTCCGGGAGAAATGTATTACAACATAACTCTCTGCCACAGATACCGATACCACCCATGATCTTAGTCTCATCACGCACACCGATCTGTCGAAGTTCAATTCTGGTCTTAAATACTGCTGCCAGATCCTTTACCAGCTCACGGAAATCCACTCTTCCATCCGCAGTAAAGTAAAATAATACCTTGTTATTGTCAAAAGTATACTCTGCCTCAATAAGCTTCATCTCAAGCCCACGTTTCTTAATCTTATCCAGACAGATTGCAAAAGCTTCCTTTTCCTTTTCTCTATTTCTTAATTCCTGCGCATCGTCCTCCTTCGTGGCCTTACGAAGAACCGGCTTCAATGGTGAAACAACACTGTCATCCGTCACCTCGCGCACCCCAAGTACCACCTCACCATACTCTACGCCTCGGGCGGTTTCCACAATCACATGCTCGCCCTTTACAATCTCAAACTGCGCCGGGTCAAAATAATACACCTTGCCGGCTCTGCGAAATCTTACCCCTATAACTTTAACCATTATCTTTCTCCTTAATTGTCAGCAGCATTAATTCCATCGCAAGATCAAAATTAACATTCGCTGCCAGTCTGATTTTTGCCACATCCATCGCCTTCAATATGCGATTCAGTCCATCATAAGAACGATCCGTGGCATCCTTTCGAATATCCTTCAACTCTTCCTTGAAAATTACAAGATTTGCGTCATTGGTACTTTTATAAATCAGCACATCCCGATACCACATCATCATAAAATCAATATAATCATTGATGTTGGTCTTATAGGATGCCGCCTCCTTGATTGCTTCAATAATCTCCGTCAGTTCCATCTCATCGATTTTCTTTAAGAGCCTAAGTACCATGTCCTTGAGCTCATTAAAATCCTCGGACGTTGCAATATCAATGGCACGGCCAAGCCTTCCCTGTGCAAAGGATGCAGAAATTCTTGCACGGTAATCCGGAATCTTCTCATTTACCATGAGATAATTTTCAATCTCTTTATTGGTAAGCGGCTTAAGATTCAGTGTCACACAACGGGACAGAATCGTTGGAAGCAGCCCGTCCGCATTGGTGGTCAGCAGGATAATCACACCATAGGCAGGTGGTTCCTCAATGGTCTTGAGTAATGCATTCTGCGCCTGAACCGTCAATTTCTCCGCCTCATCAATGATATAAATCTTATACCGGCTGCTGTATGGCTTAATCAGAATATCACTATTGACCTGAAGACGCACATCCTCAACACCAATACTTGCCGGCTTCTCATGTTTCACCCAGATAATGTCCGGCTGATTGCCGCTCTCTGCCTGAATGCAGGAATGACATTTGCCACAAGGCTCATCCCCACCTTCTTCACACTGAATGGTCTGAGCAAATACCGTCGCAATGGTCTTCTTGCCAATTCCCTCGCTGCCATTGAATATATATGCATGGGATATTTTATCCAGTTTGATTGCATTCTTTAGATGCTCTTTAATCTTCTCATGTCCTACAATTACATCAAACCCAGGCATCGTAGTACCTCCCATTTCATCAAATAATAAAAAAATCCTATCAAAATTTATATCTCAATATCCAAAAGCAGGCCCTGAATCTCATTTACCTTCCCCAGGATTGCCATATGATCCTTCTCATCCTTTAATAGTTCCCCGGCAAGATCATCCAGATTCTTATCTACGACCTTAATAATACCGTAGACTCTGTGGCGGCCGCGACGATCCAGAAAATTCTCTCTTGAAAATTCATGGGAACGGTTAACTACTTCATTCATAAATCCCTTGATCAATTCGCGATAACGCTTCATGTCCCGGATGTCCATGTGTTTTGCGATCTTTTCGCCCTGCTCTGTAATACTCTCCATCATGGAGCTGAGTCGATTCTTAAGATCCTTCTCCTCGATATTACTAATCAAGGTAAATTTAAATGTATCATCCGAATTCTGTACCACATTCGCTGATTGAACCGGTGCATTCTGTTGTAGTTCATTAACTTTAATATCCATCCTCGCCACCTCACCTCATTATATCATATTCTCGACGTTTTACCTAGATATTTTTCAGGGTCTCAACAATCCGGTGGATACACTCCTCAATCTCACCATTATTTTCATAAACCGATACAATTCCTGCCCGGGTCAGTTTTTCCTCGGAGAAATCCTCACAATCCGCCAGAAATCTTCTGCAAAGTTCCTTATACTTTGGATGTTCCTGCTTTTTTTCCCGCTCCAGAGCCCTTAAGAGACGAATTCCATCCTCCACCTCAACATATATCGGCAGAACATGCTCCTCTCCAAAGTACTTACACAACGCCTCATATACCTCTAAGGTTCCGATCATCAGGTAAGTCCCCTGATTGCGGTCAATCTGTCCATCCTCCAGTGTGAAATACTTCCATGGACCATATACGGTCTGATACTCCCGTAGTTCAATCACCTTTCCTTTCTGACTCATCTGTTCTACAAATGCTTCATCTCGGAAAAAATACTCAACACCTTCCTCCTCGCCACTGCGTTTCGGTCTTGTGGTATACATAATAATTCTCTTTAAATCTAAATCTTTACGTTCCAGTAGCGCTTGATATATATGATCCTTTCCGCTGGAACTTTTTCCCATAATACATACTATTCGATACATACTATTTTTTCTCCTTTGGAATCACGAAATCCCTTCAAAGACACACCGTGCTCCTTCATATAACACATTTCTTCGACTAATTCAGCCGTAACCAGCTCCCCGGGATACATCAAAGGAATGCCCGGGGGATAAGCATATATCCATTCCAGGGTAACTCGTCCTACCGCGTCTTCCCACTCAAATGATTTTGCATTCTTTTCCTGATCCAGCGCTTCTTTCGGAGATTTGCATACCATAACCTGCGTTCCCTTCACGCCTTCCCGGGTTCTTCCGGTGTAGGATAAAGCCTTCTGTGCATTCCGATTTCTTTCCGGTTCAGGTTCACTTTGCCCTCCAAGCATGACATCAATATCACATAATGCCGTATAGAACCGGTCATACCACTCCGCTTCATCCCCAATGGAGGTCATGGCTATAACATAATCGGCCGCTCCCATTTCCATCTGGATATGATACTTTTCAAGAAGTTCCCGGTAAATCTGCATTCCACCACCGCGACAATATAACACGATTTTAGAAGGATCATAATCAAATGCTCCCGAATCCATGTTCCGCTCATCCTCTTTACCGTAATCCGAAGACTTACCTTCTCTAATGCAAGGCTCCCATAAACTTATATTTTTTAATGTTTTTAGCTTTTCACGTAAATTTTTTAAGTTTTCAATATATTGAATGTTTTGTTTCCTTCCCTCTTCACTGACCATATAATCGATGCAACGGTTAATTCCCGCCATGAAGACATAGGAGGGACTGGAGGTCTGGTAGATGGATAAATACTTACGAAGCAAATGTTCCTCCACCCGATTGCTGCATTGATGAATTATTGCGGTCTGTGTATAGGAAGGAAGTGTTTTATGCAGACTCTCAATGACCAGATCTGCCCCACAATCCATGGCCGTCTTTGGAAAATATTCCTGATAATTAAAATGTGCCCCATGGGCCTCATCCACGATGAGCACAGCATTCATTTTATGACAAATATCCGCAATTCTTTCAATATCACTGACCACACCTTCATAGGTCGGGGAGGTTATAACCACCGCCTTCGCCTTAGTCTTCGCCAAGGCTTCCTCCACCGTCTTTGGACGAATGCCGCATAAAATCCCGTACTTATCCACTTCCGGATAGATATAATGTGGCATCAGCCCATTGACAAACACCCCATTATACACCGATTTATGACAATTTCTTGCCACAATAATCGGATCCTTCTCTGCCGTCACCGCACTGATTGCTGAAAGCAACCCCACTGTGCTGCCATTGACAAGATAATAACTATGCTCTGTACGATAGATGCGACTTGCCTGTTCTTCAATCTCCCGGATAATACCCTCCGGATAATGATAATCATCAAATCCATCAATTTCCGTAATATCGATCCGGGCGGCATTTTCCATGCCAAAACCTTCGATGCGGCGCTTATGTCCCGGCATGTGCATTGGTATATAATCACTTTTGCTGTATTCTTCTAATTTCTTATATAAACTCAAAATATAAACCTTCTTATTTCCCCATCCTGGGCAATTATTCTGGATTTATTGTATCAAATATGGCTCTTTAAGTAAATTACCGATTTTATTCGTAATCTCCTAAAGGATTTCATCCGCCCCATAAACTTAATTTTTTTAACATAAATATGGTTATTTTTTACAGACTCGTATTGAAATATTTCTAAAAAAAATATATACTTTGATATATATAGTTTTTTCGTACTTTTAATATCATACCGATACATTGATATTTTTACATATAATGATTCTGATTAAAAATACATGGAGATTTTTTATGAGACTTGAAGCGATCTTACCGGAAATTTATACATTCATTGATTTTACAACCCATGAATATTACAAGGCAAAGCGCAAAGGAGAACATTCCTTCTCCACCCATCTTGGCGGAGAGATGCCGGAAGAACACCCAATGCCTTACAATGTATACATCCCTGTGCGGGATTATCTGAAACGGAACCCGGAGGAGATCGATGAGGTAATCGATTATCTTTCGGAAGAGTTTAATAAAAAGGAGTATTCCTTTAAAAGTGTTTCTGTTACGGAAAATGAATATATAGAACGTAAAGGAATTTTCAAGAAATGTTACCCACAAATTGATGTGACTTTAGAATGGTAAATAAAACTCCGACAAACTTCCACTTCACGGGTGGCAGTTTGCCGGAGTTCTTTTTTAGCCGTTGAATAATATATTCTTTTTTTCTAAGGCTAGTCCTTCTTTTCAACAATCAGTTCACACTCCGGAAATGCATTTTTAAAGTTCTTTTCAAATTCATCATATTGCGATTTTCTTATGTAACTAATCTCCATTCTTTGCGGATTACTAAGATAACCAAACCCATCTTCTTCAAAAAAATGGACAATTCCAACTTTATAATTTCGCATATCCGGAAAACACTCAAAAAACTCCCGGATGGTATTGTTATATACTCCATCATTATCTACAAAAGTAAAGTTCTCATCATAATCTAATATACAAAAATCGTCATAAACCACTTGATCCTCATAATTAATAAAATAGGTTTGCGTACCTGCACACCAGAAAGTAACCCAGATTGGTGCACCGTTTAAAAGAGAATCCTCATGACTATTCATATATGCT
>JBJEJH010000016.1:0-44624 GCA_051877855.1 Lachnospiraceae bacterium
ATAATGAGGAACTGCAGCAAAAGAGCAGGGTACTGGTAGGGTACACGACCTTTGTGGAGAAAGTACGTACCTATGAGAATAAGGCGGCGGACTTAAGGGCGGTAATTAATCGTGCGATTGATGAATGTATCAAGGAAAATATACTGGCAGAATTCTTTAGGAGTAGAAGAGCGGAGGTGCTGGAAATGGCAGTTTTGGATTTTACATTTGAGCGGAGAGAGAAACTGATAGCGAGGGACAGCAGGGAGGAAGGAAGAACCGAGGGAATTGAATTGGGACGCAGTCAAGGAAGAACCGAGGGAATTGAAATAGGACTTGATCGGGGACTTATCCAAGGCAGGACAGAGGGCATTGAGATTGGACTTGGAAAGGGCATTGAGATGGGATTAAGCCAAGTGGCGGAAAAGATGTTAAAAGCAAAGAAACCATTTGAGGAGATTATGGAATTCACCGGATTATCTGCGGATGAATTGAAGGAACTAGCAAATAAGTTGGGAGTTTAAGTGGATAAACTTAAAGGAAGGCGGATTGTCGTCGGTAAGCGTAATGATTCCTGCATATTTCGGATTGATTAAATGAATATGCTGTGTTATATTATTCTTGTATTGCATCCCTTGGCGTGAAACGTAGCTTTTACGTTCATGTAATTATCGGGAGCGACAACAAGGAGGAAAAAATGAATAAGAAGTTTAAGACGAAGGAACTGGTAATTTTGGGACTTTTGGTGGCAATTGTGTTGATTATGTCAACAACCCCGCTGGGTACATTGCCGATAGGACCATTATCCATCACCCTGAACATGATTCCGGTGGCAATTGCAGCGATTACGCTTGGACCGGTAGGTGGATGTATTGTAGGCTGTGTATTTGGTTTGTTTAGCTTCTGCCAGGCATTGGGACTTTTTGTACCAAGTGGAATGGGAGCACTTACATTTGCGTATAGTCCGATACTTACATTTGTTCAAAGAGTGGTTTCCCGCGGGTTGGTTGGTCTGTTGCTGGGCTTCATTTTCAGAGGCACCAGAAAGATTGTACATACCAATGTTGCATGTTTTGTGACAGGTTTTTGTGCAGCACTTTTGAACTACATTTTCTTTATGGGAATGCTGGTGCTGTTTTTCAGCAATCTGGAAACTATTGCAAGTGCATGGATCACGAAGGGCGTTTGGGCATATCTGGTGGCAACATTTTTGTCGAACACCATTTTCGAATTGATTGCATCAACACTTCTTACAGGAATTATTGGTGTTGGTCTTTATAAAGCCAAGTTATTGAGTTCGGTTTCGAGCAAATAAGTAATAAATCCATAGCATTTGAGAACATTATACTCTGTGAGGGTATTTCAGGTGCTATGGATTTTTCGTATAAAGAGAGGATGAGAAAGATGATTTTAGCAATTGATATGGGTAATACCAATATTGTGATTGGATGTGTGGATCATGAGAAGACTTATTTTGTGGAAAGAATCTCTACTGATAAGAAGAAGACGGCGTTGGAGTATGCAGTAAGTTTTAAGACGGTGCTGGAACTTTATTCCATTGACATTGATAAGATTGACGGAGCCATTCTTTCTTCCGTTGTTCCGCCTCTGCAGAATGTTATTCTGGAAGCTGTGGAGAAAATCACGGGAATTCGGCCTCAGGTAGTGGGGGCCGGGGTGAAGACCGGTCTTAATATTAAAATGGATAATCCTAAAACGGTAGGTGCGGATATGATTGTGGACGCAGTTGCAGCGATTAAGGAGTACGGTGCACCACTCATTATTATTGACATGGGAACCGCAACTACAATGTCTGTTATCGATAAGGATGGTAACTACATCGGAGGTATGATTGCGCCCGGCGTGCGGCTTTCCATGGAGGCACTGGCTTCCAATGCGGCGCAGCTTTATCGTGTCAGTCTGGAGACGCCGAAGAAGACCATTGGAAAGAACACCATTGATTGTATGCAAAGTGGTCTGATGTTTGGTACGGCAAGTATGATCGATGGGATGATTGATCGTATTGAGAAGGAACTGGGATATTCCACAACTGTGGTTGCCACCGGCGGTCTGGCGAAGGCGATTGTTCCGATGTGTAATCATGAGATCATTCTGGAGGATGATCTGTTACTCCGTGGTTTGATGGTCATTTATGAGAAGAATCTCGGCGAGTAACAGCGCGGGTGGAAATTAACACAGAAAGTGTATTGTTATAATTATCGAAGGGAGAATGAAGATGTTAAAGGGAAAGACGATTGTTCTTGGAGTGACAGGTAGTATTGCTGCATACAAGATTGCCGGACTTGCCAGTAGTCTGGTGAAACTTCATGCCAATGTGGTGGTGATGATGACCAGGAATGCAACGAATTTTATTAATCCCATTACCTTTGAGACATTGACCGGTAATAAATGTCTCATTGATACCTTTGACCGTAATTTTCAATATAATGTGGAACATGTTTCCATTGCCGGAAAGGCAAATGTAGTAATGATCGCACCGGCTTCAGCGAACGTGATTGGAAAACTTGCCAATGGAATCGCGGATGATATGTTGACTACCACGGTGATGGCATGTCCATGTAAGAAGATTATAGCACCGGCCATGAATACGCAGATGTATCTTAATCCTATTGTGCAGGATAATCTTGAGAAGTTAAAAAGATTCGACTACGAGGTGATTACACCGGCAAATGGTCATCTTGCCTGTGGAGATAACGGTATAGGCAAGATGCCGGAGGTGGATGAACTTCTGGATTATATCATAAGAGAATGCGCCTGGGAGAAGGATCTTGCGGGGAAAAAGGTGCTGGTGACCGCAGGACCGACCCGGGAGAAAATCGATCCGGTGCGTTATATTACCAATCATTCCACCGGCAAAATGGGTTATGCCATCGCAAAGATGTGTATGCTTCGCGGAGCGGATGTTACCTTGGTTTCCGGACCGGTAAGTATCGCACCGCCACGTTTTGTGGATGTGGTGAATGTTGTTTCTGCCCGGGATATGTATGAGGCAGTGACAAGCCGTGCCCGGGATATGGATATCATTATCAAGGCCGCCGCCGTGGCAGATTATCGCCCAAGTAATCCGGCGGATGAAAAAATCAAGAAAAAGGATGGCGATATGGTAATTCCGCTGGAAAAAACCACAGATATATTAAAGAGTCTCGGTGAGATGAAGCGTGGAAATGGCGCGGATACCAATGGAGGGAAGAAACCATTCTTATGTGGATTCTCCATGGAGACCGAGAATATGCTGGAAAATTCCTCCGGGAAATTAGCATCCAAGAATCTGGATATGATTGTAGCCAATAATCTTAAGGTGGCCGGGGCCGGATTCGGTGTGGATACCAACGTGGTAACCATTATTACAGCCGAAGGCGCTAAGGAACTGCCGATGATGAGTAAGGAAGAAGTGGCAAATGCACTGATTGATGAGATCATGCAAAGAATAGAATAGGATAGAACAAAATTCAGTACAAAGGTATCATTTTGACAGGTCACAATTGAAATATAAATTAATTTGTGCTATCCTATAATCACTATAATACATAACTTTGGTTCAACCAAAGTGAGAAAGGACAATAAAATGAGTAATCCAGTAGATAAGTTTGAAGAGTTTGGTGTAATTCCGGTAGTTGTATTGAATGATGTTAAGGACGCAGTACCTTTAGCTAAGGCTTTGGTTGAGGGTGGACTTCCATGTGCAGAAGTTACTTTCCGTACAGCAGCAGCTGAGGCTTCAATTAAGGCAATGAAGGAAGCATATCCGGATATGGTACTTGCAGCAGGTACTGTTCTTACAACAGAGCAGGTTGACCGTGCAGTTGCAGCAGGTGCATCCATCATCGTAAGTCCTGGATTTGATCCGGAAATCGTTGATTACTGTATCTCTAAGAACATTACAGTATGTCCGGGTGTTGTTACACCTTCCGAAATGGCACAGGCGGTTAAGAGAGGACTTACAAGAGTTAAGTTCTTCCCGGCTTCAAACTTTGGCGGACTTAGCACAATCAAGGCTATCACAGCTGCTTACACAACCGTTCGTATTATGCCAACCGGTGGCGTAAATCTTACAACATTGGAAGAGTATCTTCAGTGCGATAAGATCTTCTGCTGTGGCGGATCATGGATGGTTAAGGGCGATTTGATCAAGGCCGGTAAGTTCGATGAGATCAAGAAGCTCACAGAGGAAGCTGTAGCTGTTGTTAAGAAGATTCGTGGCTAATAATCAGTAGAAAAAAACACTCTAATGGCTTAAAATAAAGTCATTGGAGTGTTTTTTTATATTACGTTCTTTGTATTACAGTACATAATAAAATGTTTCGGGAGGGTGCTTATGTTGGATTTTATCAAAAGAAAACCGGAGGAGATGGGGGTTTGTTCTCTCTGGATTAAGAAATTTTTAGATCGTTTGGAAGGATGTGATCTTCCGTTACATTCCATGATTCTCATGAAGGATGATGCGATTATAGCAGAAACTTATTACGCACCATATCAGGCAGATACCATGCATCGTATGTTTTCTATTACGAAAAGTCTTGTATCCGTTGCAATTGGACTTCTGGAGGAGGAAGGAAAAATATCACTGGAGGATTATATTGTAGATCATTTTCCGGAAAAAATCACAGGGGAAGTACCGGACTATCTTAAAGACTTAAAAATTCGTGATATGCTTATGATGTCCACCTGTCATGCTTCAACCACATACAAGAAACCGGGGTGTGTGGACTGGGTTGGATCATTTTTTACCACACCACCTTCCCATGTGGCAGGAACAACATTTTCTTATGATACCTCTTCAACCCATACCTTGTGTGCCTTGGTAGAAAAAATTACCGGAATGAAGATGCTGGATTACCTTCGTGTAAAATTCCTGGATGATATCGGATTCTCCAAGGAGGCTTATGTTATGGAGGCACCACAGGGGGAGAGTCTTGGCGGATCCGGTCTTGTGGCAACACCGATGGATCTTCTCAAATTCATGTATGTGGTTAGTAAGATGGGCAGAGTCGGTGACAAACAGTACCTTCCGGAGGAATACATGAAGCAGGCTACCGGCTGGCAGACGGACACTTATGCAAAGTCTGCAACATGGGAGGAAATGCAGGGCTATGGGTATCAGTTCTGGATGACAACTCATGGTGGTGTTGCCTGTTATGGAATGGGCGGACAGTATGCAATTTACTATCCGGAGAAGAATATCATTCTTGTTACAACAGCGGATACTCAGGCTCGTCAGGGTGGTACACAGTTAATTTATGATGCATTTTATCAGGAAATATATGATCGCATCGGAAGGGATGACATTGAGGAAATCTCCGAGAAGGAAGAACAGGATTTCATGGAATATCTTAAAAATCGAAAGATCTTCCACATTCAGGGAGATGCTACATCCGATATGCTGGATCAGATCAATGAAACACGCTATGAGATGGATGAGAATGACTTAGGATTTCGTTGGATTTCTTTATCTATTGGAAAATATGAGGGAACTTTTGATTATGAGACAAAGGAGGGTGTCTTCTCCCTGCCCTTTGGAATCGGCTATAATCAGGTGATGGAGTTTCCGGGCTATGGGTACAAAACCGCAGCCAGCGGTGCATTTCGCCGAAAGGATACCTTCCTGATTAAGGCACACATTGTTGATGAAAGTGTGGGAAGTGTATCCATTCAGCTTGTTTTTAAAGATCAGAATGTCACTTTAATGATGAGAAAATTCGAAGAAACCATGTTCAATGAATTTAATGGAATCATTAGCGGACACAGGCAATAGCTTCGACCTCACAAAGCACATTCTTTGGCAATGTCTTAACGGCAACACAGCTTCTTGCAGGCTTGCCTGTAAAGTACTTCTCGTATACTGCATTGAAAGCGGCGAAGTCATCCATGTTTGCAAGGAAGCAGGTTGTCTTAACGGTATCTTCATAAGAAGCTCCGGCTGCTTCAAGGATTCCGCCGAGATTTTTCATAACCTGTTCAGCCTGTGCGGTGATATCCTCACCAACGATGGCGCCGGTTGCCGGATCTGCAGGAATCTGGCCTGATGTGAAAAGAAGATTGTCCATTTGGATGCCCTGTGAATAAGGACCGATTGCCTTAGGTGCATTTTCTGTTGAAATTGTTTTCATGTTAAACCTCCTAAAAATAATATAATGTAATGTTAGCACAGAATATTTGACTGGTCAAATACAATGATTAGTTGTGTTTCTTTCATTTTTATTATATAATTAGGGTATTGTATTGTAAAAAATACCGGAGGTGATAAGCGTGGAAAATGAGTTGAGCCGGGATGTTATTCGGGATTTGATTCATCATGCGTTGGAGGCGAGGGAATTTTCCTATAGTCCATATTCCGAGTATGCGGTAGGAGCTGCAGTCCGAAGCCGCGATGGCAGAATCTACACGGGCTGCAATGTGGAGAACGCATCATATCCTGCGGGAAATTGTGCGGAACGCACAGCTATTTTCAAGGCGGTTAGTGAGGGCGTTGTAGAATTTGAGGCAATTGCCATTGTCGGAGGCAGGGGTGAGATTAGGGATTATGCCTACCCTTGTGGTATTTGCCGACAGACGATGATGGAATTTGCAGCAGAGGATTTTCGCGTTATCGTGGCAATCAATGAAGAGAAATATAAGGTTTTTACATTGACAGAGCTTCTTCCTGAGAGCTTTGGGAGAGGTGCTGTCGAATAGATTAAAGGATTGGGAGATAGGAATGGGAAGTTTTAATACCGGTTCGGCAACAATAGATAAATATCTTCAGATTAAAAAAGCCGACGAAGCATTTTATACGTACATTGGAGCAGAAAATTTTACTTCATTGGTTAAGACGGTTCATCCGGCTGATCTTCCAAGACTTAGTTCGGCAGTAGAGGAACTGAAAGAAGAGGGATATAACATCATCGCTTACCGGATCAAGAGGGCGGATGGAAGATATCGCTGGATCCTTGCGGAATTGCAGTATGAGACGGTAGAACTGGATGGCGAGGCATTGATTAGCATCAATATTCAGGATGTTCAGAATCTGGAACGGGAGATTAGTGCGATCAAGACTGAAAATGCGGAGTTTGACGAATTTTTTGGCCTTCTGGATGAACTTTTCTTTATCTATGATCTGGATGAGGATGATTTCAGGGTGTTCATGGGCGGCAGACAGACTGTGAATCTGGTTCATTCTACATTGGAAGAATGGATGAAGGATGTAGAGGAAAAGGAATATCTTGATCCTGATTATAAGGAACAGTTTCAAAATTTATATAATGATATTCGAAATGGTGTAAGAACCTTCAAATATGAGATCCGATCCAAGGAATTTTCTGTCAACAAGGATCTTGAAATGTTGCTTTTTAAGGCGAAAACCATTCGTAATTCATTAAGAGAACGCAAGGTTATCGGATTTATTTCGGTTATCGGTGAAGACTCCAAGAAGAAACAGATTAATTACAATGTGGAATCCAACAAAGATACGGCTATGGATATACTGAATAAGAAAGCCATCACGGATTATGCCAGAAAGTTGCTTGCAAGTAATCCGAAGAATGATGTGCATATCGGTATAGTGGATCTGGATAATTTTAAAAATATCAATGATACCTACGGACATCTTTTTGGTGATGAAGTGTTGGCAGTGGCGGCCGGTATCCTGAAAGAAGCCGTTGGTGACAAGGGCGTTGTAGGCCGAATCGGCGGCGATGAGATGATGTTTGTTTTAGATCGTGTGGCTTCCTATTCGGATCTAAGAGGTGTGTTACGCACCATTCGTTCCAATATTGAGTGGTACTACAAAGATAAGAAGAAGGATGTGAACCTTACCACATCCATGGGAATTGCAAGTTATCCGGCTCATGGAAAGGACTATGATGAGCTCTTTAAGATTGCGGATAAGATGCTGTACATGGCGAAGAAAAAGGGAAAGAACCGCTATGTTTTGTACACGCCCAAGATTCATGGAGATGTACTGCATTCAGATATAGATACCAAGATCTACTCCGTGAGAAATCGTAAGATTGATAAGGAAAAACTGATATTAATTATGATTGATGATTTTCTTCATCAAAAGACTGTCAGTTATGACAAGATGTTGGGTGATATTTTATTGTCCTTTGGATTGGAAGAAATTGAAATATTCTATGGAGATGTTTTAAGACCTGCCATTAGCTTCCGTGACGATATGCAAAGAAATCAGATTGATATGATTGAATATGCCCGCAGTGAGAAGTTTGCCAAGTTGTATAATGAAAATGGGCTTGCGGTTATTGACCATCTTTCGGATATTGAGGGAACTTATCAGGAAGCATACGATTATCTTAAAGAGAATGGTGTTGAAGCAGCGCTGGTTTACCGTATGAGTAAAGAGAAGAAAGAAGGCTATGTGGCATTCTATAAGTTGACGGAAGATGCGAGAAAATGGTCCGACAGTGATAAAGCATATCTTAATTATGCAGGTAAGATTCTGGAATTGTCATTGGATGACCGGTAAGAAGATAATGGATTGACGAAGTTATGGGTACGGGGTGGACAGGTTCCACCCTGTTTTAATGATTGGAAAAGGAAGTATTATGAAAGTCGTATTGGTTGCAATTAATGCAAAGTATATACATTCAAATCTGGCGGTACACAGTCTGATGAAATATGCAAGGCAATATGAGGATTCGATAGAATTGGCAGAGTATACCATCAATCATCAGATGGATGGTATTGTGCGGGATTTGTATGAACGAAAACCGGATGTGCTGATGTTTTCCTGCTATGTGTGGAATATCGAATATGTGAAGGATGCGGCAAGAGAATTTCATAAGGTGTGTCCACAGGTGGATATATGGCTGGGAGGACCGGAGGTTTCCTTTGACGGTACGGCAATCTTAGAAAAGCATCCCTACCTTAAGGGCGTAATGATCGGTGAGGGAGAACAAACATTTCTTGAATTAATGGAATGTTACAGTGGTGAAAAGACATTCCATCAAATCCCGGGAATAATGTTTCGCACAGTGGATGACAGGGGATGTGTTGCGATAAGGTCAACACCCCTTAGGGAACTTGCTTCCATGGATGACATTCCCTTTGTGTATGATGATTTGAGTGCCTATGACAATAAGATCATATATTATGAGAGTAGCCGTGGCTGTCCGTTTCGTTGTAGCTATTGTATGTCTTCTGTTGATAAAACGGTGCGTTTCCGCAGTATGGAGCTGGTACGTAGGGACTTGCAGTTTTTCCTGGATCATGGTGTCTCTCAAGTCAAATTTATTGACCGTACATTTAATATCCGCGTGGATCGCACCATGGAAATTTTGCAGTATCTTTATGAACATGACAATGGAATTACCAATTTTCATTTTGAGGTGGCAGCAGATATTATTACCGAGGAGGAAATTGCACTCTTTAATAAACTTCGTCCCGGGTTTGTACAGCTGGAAATTGGTGTACAGTCCACCAATAAGGAAACCATCGCCGAAATTCACCGTAAAATGGATTTTGAGCGGGTAAGTTACGTGGCCCGAGAGCTGAAAAAACCGGGAAATATACATATCCATCTGGATCTCATTGCGGGACTTCCCCTGGAGGACATGGAGTCATTTATTCATTCCTTTAATGATGTGTATCGTCTTCGACCTCATGAATTGCAATTGGGATTTCTCAAGGTGTTGAAGGGTTCCGGAATGCATAAGAAGGCAGAAGAATATGGATTGGTGTATGGGGACAAGGCTCCTTATGAAGTGCTTTGCACCCGGTGGATGGATTTTTCCGATATTATCCGGCTGAAGGAAGTGGAGGAAATGCTGGAGGTGTATTATAACAGCGGATTATTTCCTCATGTTATGGATTATCTGGAACAGTTCTTTGAAAGCGCATTTGATCTGTATGACAGGCTGGCTTTGTATTACCGGGAAAATGATCTGGCCGGATGTCAGCACACCCGGATTACAAGATATCAGGTTCTGTATCGATTTATCGAAGAAAATGTGCAGGATGCCGAGCTTGGGACACAGCTATTAATACTGGATTTGTACCTTCGGGAGAATCTTAAGACAAGACCGGACTTTGCCTGCCCGCAAGGAATCTTAAAGAAACAAACAAGACAGATTCAGAAGGAATATATGAAGAACCATAGTGGGGAAAATGTGCATTTTGAACCATTCACAATGGATGTTTTACATTATCTTGCGACCGGAGAACGGATAAAGAAAGATAAGATACTATTATTTGATTATGACCATAGGCATCCGGTTACAAGGATGGCCGCGGTAAAGGAGTATGCGGAATGATTAAGTCATATGTTGCGTTAGATCTGGAAACCACAGGGATATCGCCATCCTATGATCGAATTATCGAAATAGGCGCGGTTCGTGTTATTGATGGAGTACAATCCGGAGAGATCAGCACCTTCGTACATCCCATAATGAATGTTCCACAACGTATTACAGAGATTACGGGAATCAATGACAAGATGCTTGTTGGAGCCCCTTGTATTGAGGAGATTCTGGAGGAATTGCTGGAATTTATCGGGGATCTTCCACTGTTAGGACATAACATTTTATTTGATTTTAGTTTTATTAAATGTGCCGCAGTGGCTCAGGGAAAAACATTTGAGACCAACGGAATTGATACCTTAAGACTGGCAAGAATGATTCTTCCGGAGGCGCCGAGTAAAAGGTTAAGTGATCTGTGTGAACTGCTTGATATTGATCCCGGAACAAGTCACCGTGCTCTGGATGATGCACGGTCGGCCATGATTCTGTATCAGAAACTGGGGGAGCGCTGCAGTGAACCTAAGTGGATGGACGAGACACGGAAGTTAGAGTTTGGCATCAAGAAAAAATCTCCCATCACACAGGCACAGATACGATACCTTAAGGATCTTACCGAGAGACATCATATTGTACCGGAACGGGAGATTGAAAGCATGACCAAGAATGAAGCATCACGAATGATCGATCTGATACTCTCTACTTATGGCCGGATAACTTCTCAATAATAACATTTTTCATCAGGGAGTTGGAGGTGCTGATCTTAGAAATAAGATAATCGGTACCATCGATACCCTGAGAATCGTAGATGGACTTGAGGGTAAGGTAGATACTGCTGGAATCACAGCCGGTCTCCACACCCAGCTCCAATACTTTGCGGGCCTCTTCGGTATATCCTTCATCCAGCAGTGCCTGTCCCCATTTGGCGAGGATGGAATTGAGGCGAAGATAGTTCGTATCATATTCGGTGAGCTGTGGAAGATTGGCAACACCGTAGGTTAATTTCAGATCGGTGTTACTGATTCCGTTGAGGTTGAGTATCTTCTGCCCCTCAAGAGAACGCATATCCTTTTCACAATTTGCGATTTTTTCAGATGGATTTTCAAGAAAAGGTAACGCTTCCCAACAAATTGTGATATAATCCAAGTTGTCAATGTTCTTACGGCGTGTCAGATTGGCCTGGCGCTCTTTTTCCCAGAAAGCCTTAGTCTGTTCACCCTGGGCATTGGTATTACGTTTTACGATCATTGAAAATAAAGCACAAATAATAAGAAAAAATGGAAAGAAAAATTGCATTTTTTAACCTTTCTATGGGATATTTTTATTTAAATTTTTAAGTCGCAGGGCGACGGATAGGAGTTTATTATGTTTAATTTTAACAGTCAGAAGACCAAAAAAACAGTTTCAACCATTATTATCGTACTCTTAGTACTTTGCATGGTGGTTCCAGTTATTTTGGGTGCCCTTTTATAATCAGGGCAAAACCACGTAAATTCATCATACTAACTTGAAAGGACTTTGTCAAACTATGCGCTCCGGAAAGATTTCTGAGTCGATGTTAAAAAGATCAATATTAAAAGAAATTCGCACCGGGAATGAAAGAATTCTTGAGGGTGCCGGAATTGGCCGGGATGCAGCCGTCATGCAGTGTGACGGAGCCGGAGTCTATGCTACTGCGACCGTTACCCTGGGGAATGGACAGTGGGGATGGATCGGCGTGCACCGGGTGATGAATGACATTGCCGCTAAGGGTGGTAAGATGGAAGGAATTCTGGTCAATATTACCATGCCGGAAAAGTTTGATGAGAAAGTGTTAAAGGCTATTATGCGCCAGACGGAGGAAGTGTGTGCGCTATACGGAATTCAGATTGCCGGCGGACATACGGAGATTTATCGCGGCGTCAATGTACCGATTGTAACCTATACCGGACTGGGAAGAAGAATTTGTGAAATCTCCGGCAAGGTACAGCCGCAACAACAGGTTATTGTGACCAAATGGATTGGTATGGAGGGAAGTTATCTTGTCTATGAAGAACACCGGGATGAACTTCTTTCCAGGTTTTCTCCGAATTTATTAGAATTTGTGGCTAACACCCGACGTTTTATCTCGGTTGCGGAGGAAGCAGAACTTGCGGCAAAGCATGGAGCCTGTTATCTTCATAATCTTTCCAATGGAGGCATTCTCAACGGATTGTGGGAATTGTCCGTGTATGGAAAGGTTGGTCTGGATATTGATTTTAAGAAAATTCCCCTGCGTCAGGAAATTATTGAAGTTTGTGAATTCATGGAGTTAAACCCTTATCGTCTGCTTTCGGGAGGAAGTCTTCTCATTACCGCACCGATGGATGCGGATATTGTGTCGGTTCTTTCTAAGGCTCAGATTCCGGCGGTGGTGATTGGAGAAACCACGGATTCCAATGACAAGATTCTTCACAACGAAGATGAAATACGCTTTCTGGATGTTCAGGGACGTGATGATCTGTGGAGCCTTCTGGATGGAAAAAAAATTTAATCTACAGAAATACTGGATTTATTACGATATATGTATTAAAATATTAATAATACTATGCGTTGACATAAAGATGGATTGGAGACGTTATTATGAGAGAGAAGATTCTGGCAATGCTGGAGCAGAACGGTCGAATTGATCTTAAGGATCTTGCAGTCATGTTAGGGATGGAACAGGCGGAGCTTGCCAATGAGATTGCACAGATGGAGAAGGAGAATATCATCTGTGGATACAATACCATTATTAACTGGGACAAGACTTCACAGGAACGTGTTACCGCGTTGATTGAGGTAAAGGTAACCCCGCAGCGTGGCCAGGGATTCGATAGTATTGCGGAAAGAATTTATAATTACAATGAAGTATCAAGCTTATATCTTATGTCCGGTGGATTTGATTTTACCGTTATCATCGAAGGTAAAAGTATGAAATCCGTGGCACTTTTTGTTTCTTCCAAGCTTGCGACCATTGATGGAGTTATCAGTACTGCAACACATTTTGTGCTTAAGAAGTATAAGATGTATGGTACTGCAATGGAAGAAGATCATAAGGATGAAAGGATACTTGTTACACCATGAGAAATCCACTAGCTGATAAGGTGGTTCAGATTCAACCATCTGGAATTCGGAAATTTTTTGATATTGTAAGCGAAATGAAGGATGCAATTTCTCTTGGCGTTGGTGAACCGGATTTTGATACTCCATGGCGAATTCGTGAAGAGGGTATCTATGCATTGGAGAGGGGAAGGACTTTCTATACCTCCAATGCGGGTCTTAAGGAACTGCGAGAAGAGATTTGTGTGTATCTCAAGAGAAAATATGATCTTGATTATGAGATGAGTCAGATTATGGTTACGGTAGGTGGCAGCGAGGCGATTGATGTGGCTCTTCGTGCGATGATCAATCCCGGGGAAGAGGTTATTATTCCTCAACCAAGTTATGTTTCCTATCTCCCTTGTGCGGTGCTGGCAGATGCGAAGCCTGTTATTGTGAACCTGAAGGAAGAGAATGAGTTCAAGCTTACAGCCGGGGAATTGGAAGAAGCTATCACAGAAAATACAAAGGTTTTAATTTTACCATTTCCGAATAACCCAACAGGTGCTATAATGAATAGAGAAGAATTGGAAGCAATTGCGAAGGTCATTATAGAGAAGGATATTTTTGTTATTTCGGATGAGATTTATTCCGAGCTTACTTATAATGGAAAGCATGTTTCCATCGCAAGTATTCCGGGAATGGCGGAGAGAACCATTGTGATTAATGGATTTTCCAAGGCCTTTGCCATGACGGGATGGAGACTGGGATATGCAGCCGGTCCGAAGGAAATCTTAAATCAGATGATTAAGATACATCAGTTTGCAATTATGTGTGCGCCGACCAATAGTCAGTTTGCAGCAGTTGAAGCATTGCGCAACTGTGATGAGGACGTGGAACGTATGGTGGAGGCGTACGATCAGAGAAGAAGGTTTTTATTAAATGCATTTAAGGAGATGGGAATGGAATGCTTTGAACCTTTTGGAGCATTTTATGTATTCCCAAGCATCAAGAAATATGGTATGACCTCCGATGAGTTCGCAACAAGATTGCTGAATGAAGAGAAGGTTGCCGTTGTTCCGGGTACGGCCTTTGGTGATTGCGGAGAGGGATTCTTAAGAATTTCTTATGCCTATTCCATTGAAAACCTTAAGATTGCATTAGAGCGGATTTCGAACTTCGTTCATAGATTAGAGAAAGAGAAATAGGAGGATACTTAATGGCAGAGATAAATGTAGAATTTATTAATCCATTTTTAATGGCAGCTTCAAGTATTATGAAGGATATGTGCCAGCTTACAACGACAGTAGGTAAGCCATATGTCAAGACAACGGAGTTTGATGAGAGTTGCGTAATCATTTTGATTGGTGTAACGGGAGAAATGCGGGGACAGGTTATTATTGCCCTTTCTTTGGAAGTAGCCTGTGATATTGCATCCAAAATGATTATGATGCCGATCACAGAGATGAATGAGTTATCCATGAGTGCAATCAGTGAGCTGGGTAACATGATTCTTGGTAATGCGGCAACGATTCTTTCAACGAAGGGTATCGGTATTGATATTACACCTCCGACACTTTGCAGAGGTACCGTATCCATCACTACGGCTTATGCCAGAAATATTTGTATTCCGTTGATTTATGAAGAAGGAAAATGCATTGAACTGGACATTGCATTGAAGCAGGATTAAGATGTTAAATATTGTATTGCTTGAGCCGGAAATGCCGGCAAATACAGGGAATATAGGGCGTACTTGTGTGGCTGCCAATGCGCGGCTGCACCTGATTGAGCCTTTGGGATTTCGTATTAATGATAAAATGTTAAAGCGAGCAGGCCTTGATTACTGGGACAAACTGGATGTCTCAGTATACGATAATTATCAGGATTTTCTTGATAAGAATCCGGGAGCAAAGGTGTATATGGCTACAACCAAGGCGCCGAAGGCATACACCCATGTGAATTTTGAACCGGACTGCTATATCATGTTCGGTAAAGAAAGCGCCGGAATTCCGGAAGAAATTCTTGTAAATAATCAGGAGAACTGTATTCGAATACCGATGGTGGGTGATATTCGTTCCTTGAATTTATCCAATTCTGTGGCAATCGTTCTTTATGAGGCATTGCGTCAGAATAATTTTGAGGATATGAATTTGCAGGGACATCTTAGAAAGTATGACTGGAAGTAAAAAGACCGGGTCAGAGAATTTCCCGGTCTTTTTATTTGCATTTTTATTCTTTTTCCACATATCTTGTCAGGGAGAAAATGAATTCGGTTCCGGCACCTTCCGTGCTGATTACATCGATATTCTCCTGGTGAGCCTGAATAATATCTTTTACAATGGCAAGGCCGAGACCTGTTCCCTTCTTGTCTTTACCACGGGACTGATCCGTTTTATAGAAACGATCCCAGATTTTATTGATGGAGTCCTTAGGGATTCCGATGCCGGTATCCTTGACGGAGATAAATGCCTTTTCACCACGTTCGGCCACATTGATATAGATGATGGAGTCATGGTGGCTGAACTTGATGGCATTGTCAATTAAGTTGTAAATAACCTGATTGATTTTTTCCGGGTCTGCATAGACCACCGTAGCTTTGTCTGAGAAGGTCAGATCAAACTTAATTCCTTTTTCTTTACAGGTTCCTTCAAAGGTTTCAATACTTCTTTTGATCTTCATATTGATGTCAAAGGGTTCATAACTCAATCGGTTCTTTTTAAAATCCACATTATTTAATGTCAGAAGATTATTCGTTAATTTACTTAATCGATCGGTTTCGGAGATAACGATATTAAGATATTTGTCCTGCATCTCATGGGGAATGGTTCCGTCCAGAATTGCTTCCAGATACCCCTTGATGGAGGTTAGCGGTGAACGGAAATCATGGGAAACATTGGCGATAAATTTTTTCTGGGATTCATCGGATTCATTGAGTTTCTCAGACATATAATTCAACGCTGCAGCCAGACGGCCGATGTCATCGTCGTCATATTTTTTTAACTGATAGGTTAAATTTCCGTGTCCGTACTCTTTAACCGCATGGGTAATCTCACGAATCGGCTTATGTATTTCAAAGTAGGCTAAAACAATAAAAATTGAAGCCAGACACATACACATAAATAAAGTGAAATAGTTTGTATTAAAGAGAGAGGCCATGTCGATCTTGATGGAATCGGTGGATTTATGAATCATTACATATCCACGGATGGAGAAATTCATGGAAACCGGAGCGATGACACTAAGGTATTCTTCATTGAAGTATCCATGGAAATTACCAAGAACATAGCGTTTATTGCCGGTTAAGACCGGGTCAAATCCATCCACTGTGATGTTGCTTTTGGGATGGAATGGAGTGTCCGTGCTTAAGAGAATCTCGCCGGAATTGCTTAAAAACATAATGACGGTATTGTTGTAATCTGCCAAGGTACACAGCTGCAGGTGAAGATTCTCCGGTGAAACGGATCCCCGATAGAAATAATTTGCATAACTGTTGGTGATTGACATAGCCTCCTCATACATACGCTCTGAGGTGGACTCGATACATTTGTTATAATCCATGTGATAGGAAATAATAGCAACACCAAAGAAACCTAAGGCAACAATCGTAATATAGGATGTTAAAAACTTGTATAATATCGTACTTTTCATTAAGATTACTTCCCTGAAGTCAATTTATTTTTTGGTTTCGAATTTGTAGCCGATACCCCATACAGTTGCGAGATTCCATTTGTCATGATCGTGAATCTTCTCGCGGATACGTTTTACATGTACATCAACGGTTCGTGTATCGCCGATGTACTCGTAGCCCCAGATATGATCCAGAAGCTGCTCCCTGGTAAATACCTGGTTCGGTGATGAGGCCAGGAAGAAGAGCAATTCCAATTCCTTCGGAGGCATATCAATGGTCTGCCCCTGATAGATTACGGAGTAATTGGAAATGTTGATGATAAGATCCGGATATTCCACATAGTTTGCTTTTTCGTCATCGCTTGGTATACTGACCTGATAGCGTCTTAGTACGGCTTTGACACGTGCTACTAATTCCTTGGAATCAAATGGCTTAATCATATAATCATCTGCACCAAGTTCTAATCCAAGGACTTTGTCGAAGGTCTCGCCCTTGGCAGAAAGCATAATGATCGGGACATTGGAATCTTTACGAATCTCACGGCATACCTGGTAACCATCCATGCCCGGAAGCATCAGGTCCAGCAGGATCAGGTTTGGCTGAAATACGATGAACTCGGTTAAGGCACTTTCGCCGTCACCTACAATATGAGTTTCATAACATTCTTTGGTCAGATAGAGTGAAATCAACTCTGCAATGTTATTGTCGTCATCAACGATTAGTATTTTCTGTTTGGCTGCCATAGATTACCTCCTAATTTTTATTGACTGATATAATTTAATTTACTTAAACTCCACAATAGTTACGCCGGATTCGCCTTCACCATAAACACCAAGACGGAAGGACTTCACGTAACGGGTACGTTTCAACTGATTGTGGACGGCGGCACGTAATGCGCCGGTTCCCTTGCCATGAACGATGCGCACCTGCGGAATCTTGGACAGATAAGCATCATCCAGATATTTGTCCAGTTCCACCATAGCTTCGTCCACCGTTTTTCCAATCAGATTAAGTTCCGGTGAGATACTTAGGGACTTTGACATCTTGATTTTGCCGGATCCGGTTTTCTCCAGGCTTGTCGGGTTGTCTTTTTGATCCGCCAGAATATCCAGATCTCGGATGTTTACCTGGGATCTTAAGATTCCCATCTGTACAAATAAATCTCCTTTGGCATTCGGCCTGGTGCTGACGGTTCCTTCCAGGTTGAGAGAAAGCACCCTGACCCGTGTGCCGATGGTAAAATCAGCCGGGGTATATTGTTTGGAAGCTTTCTTTGGTGTCTTGAGTGCAAGCTTGGCTTCCGCCTTGTCTTTCTTTTCACGGAGACGATTACGTTCCGCCTCCATTTCCTTAGGTGTAAGACCGTGCTTGTTAAATGTCTTGATTGCTTCATCGGCAGTCTCTTTGGCATCCCGCAGGATGGCTGCAGCTTTTTCGTTGGCTTCTTTAAGAATCTTGTCACGGCGTTCCTCGATACGTTCATTTTTCTCGGTGAGGCGCTGCTTCAATTCCTCAATTTCCTGTTTGTAAACCTGGATTTCTTCCCGTTCTTTTTCAATGGTTACACGGCTGCTTTCCAGGTCGGCGATCAGATCCTCAAAGGCACGATCTTCTGCGTTAACGCGCCTGGATGCGGCGGTGATGATGTCTTCGGATAAACCTAATTTGCCGGAAATGGCAAATGCATTACTCTTTCCCGGTATACCGATCAGCAGGCGATAGGTCGGACTCAGAGTTTCAACACTGAATTCACAGCAGGCATTGGCAACCCCAGGTTCCGATAGGGCATAGAGCTTGATCTCGCTGTAGTGCGTGGTTGCCATAGTGCGAATTCCCTTAGAGTGCAGGTGATCAATGATGGAGATGGCAAGGGCGGCACCTTCGGTTGGGTCCGTGCCGGCACAGAGTTCATCAAAGAGCACCAGGGACTTTTCGTCGGCATGCTGCAGAATATGAACGATATTCGTCATATGCGAAGAAAATGTACTGAGACTCTGCTCGATACTCTGCTCATCTCCGATATCAGCAAATATTTCGTTAAATACGTTGATGGTAGAACCCTCCATAGCCGGGATATTCAGTCCGGACTGGGCCATGAGAGTTAAAAGTCCAACGGTTTTAAGGGTTACGGTTTTACCACCGGTATTCGGTCCGGTGATGATTAAGGTATCAAATTCATTTCCAAGCCATACATCAATCGGGACGATTTTTTTGCTGTCAATGAGAGGATGGCGAGCCTTCTTTAAATTGACGAATCCATCGGTGTTCATCATTGGTTTTTCACAGCGCATAGCTTTGGCATAGGATCCCTTGGCAAAGATAAAATCTAATTCAACAAGAGTCCGGTAATCCGTTAATAATTCAGCACAATGTTCCCCGGCCGCAGCACTTAAGGTTGCAAGAATAACCTCGATTTCTTCTTTCTCCTGTAACTGAAGTTCCTTGATTTCATTATTTAAACGGACGATAGCCATAGGTTCGATGAAAAATGTGGAACCGGTGGAGGATTGGTCATGGACCATACCCTGTACCTGAGACTTGTATTCCGCCTTGACAGGAACGCAGTAACGGCCGTCACGGGTGGTAATAACACTTTCCTGAAGATAGGTTCGCATACTCTGGGAGTTGATGAGAGAGGTTAACTCGGTATGGATACGGTCATTGGATACTTTGATCTGACGTCGAATGTTCTTGAGGCGGACACTGGCATCATCGCTGATTTCTTCCTCTGATATGATGCAGCGCTTGATCTCGTTATTTAACAGTGTCAGCGGATCAATAACTTCAAAATACGCATCAAGGGGACGTGAAGCGTCTTTGTTTGGATCATCCCGTCCATAGGTTTTGACGCGGGTTGCAACATTGAGCGTGGAACTGATGGACAGGAGCTCTATAGCGGACAATGTGCTTCCTACCTCCAGGCGCTTGATGGCTGCCCCGATATTTCTGGTTCCCGAGAAGGACAATCCACCCTGGGCATAAATGCGGCTAAGGGCATCGTTGGTCTCGTCAAGAGCACGTTGAATGGACTCCACATCCGTCATAGGAGTGAGGTCGCGGCAAATTTCCTTGCCTTTGTCAGAACTTGCATGATTTTCCAGCTGATCTATAATTTTATTGAACTCTAAGATTTTTAGAGATTTTTGATTCATGATTGTTTCCTTTCTAAAAGTGCATACTACCTTATATTCTACTCTATTTGGAAATTGAAAACAAGGGAAATGTGGGAATGAAGGAGCGTATTGTCAATGAGGGTTTCTCTGGTGTATAATTAACAAGTTCGTAATAGAATGTTCATATTTTAGAGTTATAATCACAATAATATTACAGTAATGTGTGAGGGTAAATATGACAGAGCGCAGTAATAATGGTTTAGATAAAAAGGATTACGAAAACAGTGGACATTCCGGGGAAGAATATGATCTTTATACGGAAAAGATCAAGGAACGTCCATTTGCAAAACATAAGAAGCTGTGGAAACTGGTTAAGCTTGCTGCTTTGTCGGTCTTTGCAGGTCTGGTAGCGGGAGTAACCTTTCTTGTGGTCTTGTTCCTGGGCGGGGTATCCGGAGGAACTGTGGTGGATGACCGCCAGGAAGTTGTGATTCCGATGTCGGATTATCCGGGTATTCAGGAGAGCGATGAAGATTTATCGGGCAGTGGTGAAATGACTTCGGAGGGTGATTCCGATGGAGATCCGCATGTTGCTGAATCCGGTTCGACGGAAGAAGGAAACAGTGAGGCAAACAGTCTGGATGATGTGAGCGTATATACATTTGTTACCAACAGAGCCAGTGAAATTGACCGTTCCATGGTAACGGTGACGGCCATCCATGAGAATAGTGATCTCCTGCTGTCGGTGATTGAACAACAGGAAGACTTTCCGGGAATTATTGTGGCGGACAATGATGTGGAGTATCTGATTCTGACCGATGCTTCGGTTGAGGATGTTGATTTTGCGGAAGGTTTTATTGAGGTGACATTATTTGGTGAAACTAAAGTTCCGGCGGACATTGTTATGGTGGATTCCGTGATGTCTCTGGCTGTGGTGGCGGTGAAACATGAAGATGTTCCAAGGACACTGCAGAATGAAATACGAATCATTGAGATGGGAAATTCCTATATGTTAAAGCGTGGTGAACTCGTGATTGCCATGGGAAATATGTATGGGATCAAATCTATCGTGGATTTTGGTGTGGCGGTCAACACAAAGGAAGTTGCCTATGATGTAGATTCCAGACATGGACTGATCTATACCAATATGAATGGGGTTCATGACTGTGCGGGATTTATCTTTAATGAAGCAGGACAGCTGATTGGACGAATCAGTCCGCAGCATTCCGATGAAAGTATTGTGGCCTATGGTATTTCCGATATAAAGCTTCGCATACAGAATCTGACCAATGGCAAGCAGATTGCTTATCTTGGTGTGGTGGGGCAGGATATACCGGAGGATATTCAGAAGGAACTTGAGATGCCATCCGGGGTTTATGTAGTGTCCATTGAGCAAAATTCGCCGGCATATTTTGCAGGACTTCTGGTTGGCGACGTGATTACGGATATTGGTGGTAGAACGATTTCAAATGCATATAATATTGAGAGAACTTTGTGTGAGTATGAATCCGGAAGTACTGTCAAGGTAATCGTGAATCGTATGGGAAGAGCAGGATATGTACCGATTGAGTATACGATTACATTGGGGGAACGATAGATAAATTGTGGAGGAAATATGAGATATATTGAGACATTAAGAGATGGTGAAAGAATTACAGCGATTTACTTGTGTAAGCAGAAAAATGCGGCATTGACCAAGACGGGTAAGGAATACGAGAATGTTGTTATGCAGGATAAGACCGGGTCGCTGGATTGCAAGATCTGGGAGCCGAACTCTGCAGGAATTGGTGAATTTGAAGTATTGGATTATGTGGAGGTCACAGGACGTCTTACGACATTTAACAACGTACTTCAGTTGAGTATTGAGCGTGCCAGAAAGTGTGATGAGGAAGAGTATGATCCGAAGGATTATCTTCCCACAACTTCCAAGGATATTGGACAGATGTACGGGGAGTTAACCGGTTACATAGAAGCACTCGAGAACCCTTATCTTAAGAAACTGGCAGAAGCATTTTTTGTTGAAGATCAGGAATTTATCAAGAAATTTAAGAATAGTTCGGCAGCTAAGAGTATTCATCATGGATTTGTGGGAGGACTTCTGGAACATTCGGTGTCCGTTGCCCGACTGTGTAATGTCTATGGAGATCTTTATCCGGTGTTAAATAAGGATCTTCTGGTGACTGCAGCAATGCTTCATGATATTGGAAAGGTTCGGGAGATATCGGCATTTCCGATGAATGATTATACAGATGGTGGTCAGCTTCTCGGACATATTGTCATGGGTGTTGAAATGGTTGATGAGAAACTGCGGGATATTCCGGACTTCCCGGTGAAGTTGGCCAATGAATTAAAGCACTGTATTGTGGCCCATCATGGCGAGTTAGAGTATGGTTCTCCGAAGAAACCGGCTTTGATTGAAGCCTTGGTTCTCAGTATGGCGGATAACCTGGATGCGAAGATCGAGCAGGTGACAGAAATTTTCAATGCCACCGAAAGTACGGAGTGGCTGGGATATGATCGTCTGTTGGAGAGTAATATTCGTAAGACCGGCAGGTAGGATAAAGAAATGATTGAAAAGAATGATATCGTTACCGTGAAAATTGAAGATATTAGTATGGATGGGGAAGGTATCGGTAAAGTCGATGGATTTACCTTGTTTATCAAGGATACGGTTGTGGGGGATGTGGCAGAGGTTAAGGTCATGAAGACGAAAAAGACCTATGGCTATGCCAGACTTATGAAGCTGATTACCCCATCAAAGGACCGCGTGGAAGCGAGATGCCCGATTGCAAGACAATGCGGCGGCTGTCAGATTCAGGAAATGTCCTATGAAAGTCAGCTCTTTTTTAAACAGAATCTTGTAGTCAATAACTTAAAGCGCCTTGGGGGAATTGACCCCGGGGCATATGAGCTTTGCCCCATCATCGGCATGGAGAATCCTTGGCATTATCGTAATAAGGCACAGTTTCCGGTGGGGGTAGATCGAAACAAAAGACTCACCATGGGATTCTATGCGGGTCGCACGCATTCGGTGATTGAGACCGAACAGTGTTTCTTAGGTGATGGTATCAATGAGCAGGTGCTTTATGTAATCCGTTCCTGGATGGAGAAGAATCAGGTGAAGCCTTACGATGAGGAAAAGCATATTGGCGTGGTGCGACATGTGTTAATCCGGAAGGGATTTAAGACGGGACAGGTGATGGTGTGTCTGGTTATCAACGCGGATCATCTTAAGAAATCGGAGAGCCTTGTGGAGGAACTTAAGAATATTGAAGGAATGACTTCGATTAGTTTCAGTGTCAATAAGGAAAAGACCAATGTTATCATGGGAAAGGAAATCGAAGTGCTCTGGGGTAAGGCTTATATCGAAGACTATATCGGCGATATCGGCTATCAGATTTCACCTTTATCCTTCTTCCAGGTTAACCCGGTGCAAACGGAGAAACTCTATGGCAAGGCGCTGGAATATGCGGGACTTACGGGCAATGAAAATGTGTGGGATCTGTATTGCGGCATCGGAACCATTTCCTTATTTCTTGCAAGAAAGTGTAAAAAAGTATATGGCGTGGAAATTGTTCCCCAGGCCATTGACAATGCCAGGGAGAATGCGAAACTTAATCACATCGAGAATGCAGAATTCTTTGTTGGAAAAGCGGAGGAAGTTCTGCCTCAGTGGTACGAGAAGGAGCTGGAGAAAAACGGTGTGGATCCAACGGCGGATGTCATTGTGGTGGATCCGCCCCGCAAGGGTTGTGATGAAGTGCTGCTTAAGACCATTGTGGACATGCACCCGGAACGTGTGGTGTATGTGAGCTGTGACAGTGCAACACTGGCCCGTGATGTGAAGTACCTTCGGGAGCATGGTTATGTACTTCGGAAGGTGCAGCCGGTGGATCAATTTCCTCACACCGTGCATGTGGAGTCAGTAGTATTGCTGTCACGTAAAGACCCAGTTTAAGCGAAGGAAATATCAAACTGTAAATAATGAGGTGAGATTCTTGGCAGATAAAAAATGGGAACTAGAATTAAATGAATATATACGCCAGGGAGAACCTGATAAGGCTGATAGGAGTAATGCCTGGAAAACAGCCATTGGGCTTCAGGATGTGGATGGACTTAGGCCATCAGAGTATTTAATAGAAACCGCAAAAGAACACATTGAAGGAAAAATCACTATATCTGAAGCTGATAGACGTATTCATAGTTATTATGAAGAGCGTAAAGATAGAGATGAGATTGAAGCCGATACAAAAGAAGCGGATATTGTTTCTGTAAGAATTGCAAAACTACTTGGAGAGAAGACATTTCAGTTTTCACCGGTAGAGTTGCAGAATATTCATCGCAGATTATTTGAAGGCCTGTTCAGCCATGCCGGAAAAATTCGTGATTACAATATCACGAAAAAAGAGTGGGTACTTAAAGGCGATACCGTAATGTACGCATCATTCGATAGCATTCGAGCCACGCTTGACTATGATTTTTCACAGGAGAAGAACTTCTCCTACGAAGAATTGACTATAGATGAATCTGTTCGTCACATTGCAAAATTTACGTCTGGAATATGGCAGATTCATCCATTTGGAGAAGGAAACACCAGATCCACAGCAGTATTTATCATTAAATATCTTAAGACCTTTGGATTTGCAGTAAGCAATGAAGCGTTTGCAGAGAATTCATGGTATTTTAGAAATGCATTGGTTAGAGCAAATTACAATGATTGGCAAAAAGGTATTCATGCCACTACAGAGTTTTTGGAAATGTTCTTTGAAAATCTTTTGATGAATGCTGGTCATGAACTTAAAAATAGATATCTGCATATTGATTTTGAAAATGAAAATGCAGATGATTTTTAAAATATAATATGTTACAATATTAGTGATTTAGTGAATTGATGCTTTTTTAGGAACTGTTATTATTTAATATTTAATGGTGCATGGGGGGACTACAATATGAAGAAACAAAAGAGCTTAAACAGGAAAATTACAACAATGATGTTGATCATTGGTTTGTTGGCATTTCTTATTACATTGGCAAATGTAAGTGCATTACAAATTATCAGCAATTATAATAGTGAAATCACTGAATCTTTTGCTGCATATGAAGAAGCTGTTAAGTCCGGAGATGAGAACTCTATTACAGATGCAAAAGCTGATGTTGAGTATGCAATTAAACATAGCAATATCAAGATCGAAGGAACATATATCTTTGATTTCATTCTTGTATTTGTAGATGTTATTATAATTGTAATATTAAGCATTGTGATTCGAAAAACTGTGGTTATACCTGCCAAAAAGGCAAAGTCGGATTTGGATGAAATTATCAGTGGCCTTAAATCCGGAAGAGGCGATTTGACACTTCGCATTGCTGATAGGACAGGGGATGAAATTGGACAGCTTGCCGGTGGAATTAACCAGTTTATCGATGTGTTGCAGAATTTGATGATTAAGATTCAAAATGTATCAGTAAAGTTGAATGATTCTGTTGTGCTTGTCCGAGAGGAAGCGGAAGCTTCAAATGTCAATGTGACAAATGTAAGTGCCGCTACAGAACAGCTTGCAGCTTCTATGGAAGAAGTGTCAGCTTCTCTTCATGAACTTACCGTGGGTTGCGGAGAAATGCTTGATAAGATTTCTACAATCAATGATAATGCAAATGTGTCAGCGACACGTCTTCAGGAGGTTAAGGCAAAGGCCGCAGAGAGATATAAGGACGCTGTCAGCGCAAAGGAGAAGACAATTTCAACCTTTGAAAACATAGAACGAGGAGTAGTGGATTCCGTAGAGGCTTCGAAGTCTGTTAGTCAGATTACAGAGCTTACAGATAATATTTTGAGTATCGCGGCACAGACAAACCTTCTTGCATTAAATGCCAGCATTGAGGCTGCAAGAGCAGGGGAAGCCGGAAAGGGGTTTGCTGTTGTAGCGGATGAAATCAGACTGCTTGCAGACAATTCGAGGGAGACAGCAAACAGCATTCAGGCAATTAGCAGTCAGGTAATTGATGCAGTTACTGATCTGGCAGGTAATGCTACGGAGATGATTCGTTTTGTGGATGAAGAAGTTTCTAAGGATTATGATAATTTCGTACATATCATTGAAAAGTATGAAAGGGACTCAGATGAAGCAAGTAATTCGTTCTCTGAATTTGCTGATATGGCTACAGATAGTGTAGATACCATGACAAATATGAATGATGGAATCAATAATATTTCTGTTACAATAGAAGAGTCGGCTCGTGCTATCACGAATGTAGCTGAGGAAATTTCGAAGCTTGTTATGGCGATTTCCTCTATATCCGTTCAGGCGGGAGAAAATAAGAATATCTCTGATGGATTGTCCGGTGAGGTATCCAAGTTCGAAAAACTGTAGATAATAAAAACAGGGCTGCTCCCTAGGAGAGCGCCCTGTCTACCACATATCTACGTACATGTTGTCTCTGTTTTAAGATCCTGTGAACAGAGTAGTTACTATAATTAGAATTCTCTTCTTGCGCGCTTTGCACATACAGCAGCCAAAGCTAAGCTGATTGCTGCAAGTACTTCTGCGAACAATACAGAGTTTGCACCGGTCTTAGGAGACTTGTTTCCGTTAGCAGCGGATGTCAAAGCATCGCTGTCGTTATCGTCATCTTCATAAGGTGCTTCAAGGCTATAAGGAACCTTGACAAATGTTACAGGTGAGAATGACTTAAAAGTAACATCATACTTTCCTGTAGTAGCATTGTAATATGCCGGGATAAGTTCTACGGAACCATCCGCAGTTGTGTGAACAGCAAATAACTGTTCGGTAGCCTTAAGTTCGATTGTGCCAAGATCAAAAGGAATTGTAATTCCTGATTCCGGCATCTTACCGTCCTTTGTTTCAATCGTTACTTCAACGGAAGTAAGAATTGTAATGTCGCCTGTTTTTACAACGACATCATCAGAGGTGATGCAGCTTAATGAATTGGTAACAGCATCAGCGATTGCACCCTTCTGTTCTTCAATGGTAGTATCTGCATCGTACTTAGCGTCAGTTGCACTGAGTTCTACTTTCTTGATTTCTACATCAGGGTTAAGTTCCTTTACCTCGGAAGGTGTTACCGTAACCTGATCAAAAGTAGTGTCACTAGGAGCTGCAAATGCACTTACTGTCATACCAAGCGAAAGAACAAAAGCCATTGTAAGTGTAGTAAATTTCTTCATTTCTCTTCCTCCTTGAGATATGTGGTATATATATTAATGCAGTTTCCTGCAGTAATATCTAAAATAACGAAAACCAATCTTAGTTCTGATTCACGGACTTATAAAATAAATCAATCACTAAGTCATACAAAGCTTCTTCATCTGCATAGAATTCTTCAAATTTTAATCCCATCTTTGTTTCGCCCTTAAGGGCAATTACATCGGTATCAATATCGTAGGACAGAGCTTCGGTTGCCAGATATACAACTTCGTCCAGTGAGATATTGGTTACCATATAAGGTTTAATTGCGTCGTAGAACTTTGCGGGAATGGTTAAATCTTTTCGGGTCTGGCTTACAAGTGTATTAATTAATGCAACAAGATATTGCTTAATGCGTTCCATACGGATACTGACCGAATCAAATACCTTTGTATCGCGGTACTGTACATAACGGAAGGCCTGATTACCATTCAGCTTCACGGTTGCACCCTTGGTTAACGCCGGGTCAAACTTTGATAAATCGTCCAATACGGTGACGGTTACACCTCCTGCCAGATCGTTAATCTGTGGAATGGCAACATAATTGACGGATACATATCCGTGAATCGGAATTCCATAGAATAGATTGGAAACCGCAGAAACGGTTCGCTCACAACTTAACTCCATTCCATCACCATAACCGTGCTGGAGGTTGATCTGTGCAGTGGCGGTATTGAGAAATTCGCCTTGTGCGTTATATACTTCGATTTCCGACATAGTATTACGATTAATATTCACTAACCGTATTGTCTTTGCTCCGGTGTCCATCACTACAAGAAGAAGGGCGTCGGATTGTCCTCCTAACAGGGAGTTTTTCGCCTGGGTAACCTTGGTCTTACTGTCAATTCCCATCACGAGAAAGGTAAGAATATCTTTATTGTATTCATAGATTCCGGAATTATATTTTACCCAGCCACTTTTCCAGGTTGTTGAAGATTCCGCGGGTAACTCCGTGGTCTCGGTCAACTGTGGAGGATTATAGATGATAACATTCTCCTGCAGTCGTTTCTTGCCGGAATGGAGCATCATCGAATAAAGGGCGATGATAACCAGAGATAATAGGACCAATGTTCCTAAAGTAAATAAAAGAAAATATTTTAAAGAAAAAGCTTTCTTTCTTCTCTTTGGAAGCTTTGATTTCTTATGGTTAAGGCTCTTCACCGGAGTTTCCGTGTTACGGGTTTTACTATCCGAAAGATCGGAATCTTTTATATCCATAAAGGTGAATCCATCATCGGTATCATTCTTTTCCTGTTGCAGTAATTCATCATCCATAATTAGTACTCAACACTCCCCAGTTTCTTTGCACATACGATAAAACGTCGGTTGGCATTCGAACAACAGGTACTGAGGACAATCACCTGATCTTCATAGGTAATATCGTAATCATCTAAGTAGTGTGCGTTCAGATCACGATAGGAATATACACTTTGGATAAAACGATTAAATTCTTCCTCATAAGTAAAATCAAAAGCTTTCATGATATGGTCATCCGAATATGTTACGGTGGCAAAAATCTCGTAAATAAAACAGGAAGTTCCGTCATATATGTAGACATATCTGTTTTTGTCAAAAAAATCAGGATCTTCAAATTTATGAAGTGTAGCAAACATTGAACCATTCAACATATTGTGACCATATACCAGAGTAACAGGGTCGGACCACTCCTTCTGATTAACACTCTCGGTATAGATGGTTCCGGGATAACCCTTGGTGTGGTCGATGTTGTGATTCAGATAGTAGTAATCATCACCGGGATGCTGAAGTACCGGGTAACTTACATAGGTGTTTGGAATGTATATATAGGAATATACATCCTCGTTTTGATCGATATAGGTCTGAAGATTGACCGTGAAGTCTTTTGGCATGATATCCAGCAGTGCCTGTGTTTTAGGATCTACCGTTTCCGTTTCGCTGTAAGGTTCGCTCTCGGAGGAACTTTCCGAGGAATCCCCGGAAGCCGTAGTCATAGCTTCACTTGCTAACTGATCGTACACAGCCTGACCATCCTTCATCTCCTGCTTTGACTTAAGAGCATAGGTAACGGAAAAAATAAAACAAATGACAAAAAAACAAGATAAAACTATATATAAGGAAGAATTCTTTTTCTTTGGTGCCATAAAAAACCTCTCTTTTCTCATTCAATGATGTGAATATCATAAGGAATAATGATGATTACATTAATCAATATAATTTATCCAGAATAATATAACACCATACTGTATAAAATACAAGTTAAAATTATATTTATAGGTATAAAAATTTCCGGAAATTCTGGAGCGGAACTTCCGGAAGTTATAAACATACTGCAATGGATTATGTTTCGGTATTGAAATTTAATATTTGGTGGGAGTATCGCAAAGACCTTGCAGATAGGAGAGCGCTTTTTCTTTCTGTACCGGCCCCAGCATCCTGTAATAGGATAAAAGTCGTTTCTCATCCTGTGCTAAATTGTTGGAGTCAATAATATTCTTTGTGTCGGTTTGCATCATTATATAGTCCATACTTACGTTAAATAGCTTGCTCATAATAATAAGATTATTTACGGTTGGAAGATGTTTTCCGGTTTCATAGGCACTGATGGTTTCTTGGGTAACTTCGAGTTCAATCGAAAGACGGACCTGAGTAATACCTTTTTCTATACGCAGTTCCCGTATTCTGTTGGGGTACATAAAACACCTCCATAGTTCATATTACCACCGTTTGGTAAAGAGTGGCTAAAGTTAGACTACCATAATATTCTATAAAAATAAGAATTTTAACTTCTATTTATGAAGGAATTCTTATATTTATGATTCCCGTATTTTCTCGATTTATTCAGTTTTTGCGAAAAAAAGTCAAAATTTGTAGATAAAAATAGAATTTTAACTTGTAATTCATATAATTATAAACTATAATTTAGAATTGTTAAGGAGTAGGATATGTTTATTCGAAGGACGTTAGAGGAAGGTTTTGTTGATCTGCATACACATGTAATCCCGTACACTGATGACGGGGCATCGGATTCGGATACCGCACTTTGGATGCTTACACAGGCATATGAGGAAGGAACCCGGACTCTGGTTGCAACGCCACACTTTCATCCGGCCAAGGTGCGATGTGATGAAGATGCGGTATATCAGAATTTTCTCCAATTAAAGGAAGAGGCATCCAAACGGGTGCCCGGAATTCGCTTGGAATATGGACGGGAGTGCCTGTGTAATTATGCTTTTCTTGAAGCATTGGAAAAAAATGCAAATGATTTAAGCCTGTGCCATACCTCCTATGTGCTGGTAGAGTTCAATGTCACCGACGAGTTTACTTACATTAAAAATGCAGTAAGAAGGATTCAGATGTGCGGTTATATCCCGGTTATCGCCCATGTGGAGCGGTATCTGTGTCTTTCACAGTCGATGGATTACATTGAAGATCTCTTTGACATGAATGTGATTCTTCAGGTGAATGCCATGTCGGTTACAGGCGCACATGGACGTTTTACACAGAAGCTTGTAATGAAGCTTATTAAGAAGGGATTTGTGCATGTGGTTGCATCCGATGCACATTCCACAGGGCGAAGAAATGCAGGAATGAAAGAAGCAGTAAGGATGGTGTGTAAGAAGTTCGGGGAGACGAAAGCCCGTGAACTCTTTATCGAAAATCCATACAAAATAATAGAAGGAAAGTATTTAGAGGATAAATAGATTCATGGAAACAAATCAGAATATAGAGGATGAAATCGAGATTGATTTAGGATTAATTATTAGCGCCACCATCCGGAATATATGGGTAATCTTACTGTCCGGTGTGGTGGTTGGACTTGCAGTGTATATTGTGTCGGGATTCTTTATGACCAAGCAGTATGAGTCCACGGCACAGCTGTATATCATCAGCCGCCAGAATGAGGGAACTACAACTTATTCGGATCTTCAAGCTGCAACCCAGATCGTTAAGGATTACAAGGTATTGGTGGTGAGCCGGCCCGTGGTGGAACAGGTTATCAGCAACTTAATCTTAGATATGTCCACCAAGGAGTTTACTACCAATGTCAGCGCTGATATTGAATCGGATTCCCGTGTATTAAAGATTGCCGTGACGAATCCGGATCCATATATGGCAAAGAATATCGTGGATAATCTGGCGGACGTATCCTCCCGTCGAATCTGCGATGTCATGCAGATTGACGGGGTCAACATCATTGAATATGGCAATATACCAACCGAGCCATCCAGCCCGAAGGTATTGCAGTTTACGGTCATCGGAATGGTCATCGGAATGCTACTGGCCTTCGGTGTAGTGGTACTGATTACAATACTGGATGATTCCATTAAGTGCTCCGAGGATATTGAGAAATATCTTGGAATCAGTACCTTGGCTCTGATTCCCCTGACAGAAGGTGAATATGACGGAACACCGGCAGGCAAGAAGAAAAAGAAAAAGAAGAAGGCGGGTAAATAATGCAGGAGATTACAATCAGACTGTCCAACGAAAAAGACTATAAAGCAGAAGAAAGCTACAAGAATCTTCGTACCAATATCCAGCTGTGTGGAAATGATATCAAGAGTATCCTGTTTACCAGTTGCAGTCCGAATGAGGGAAAGTCCTCGGTTTCCTTTAATATTGCCAAAGCAATGGCAGAGGGGAATAAAAAGGTGATGTTTATCGATGCGGATCTTCGAAAGTCGGTACTGACCGGAAGATATCGCGTAAATACCCAGATTAAAGGTCTGGCACATTATCTGTCCGGACAATGTAAACTGGATGAAATCATCTGCTCGACCAATATGGATCGTCTGCATATGATCTTTGCCGGCGTTGTTCCACCGAATCCGGCGGAACTTCTGGATGGAAAATTATTTAAAACGATTATAGAAGTTTTTTCGAATCATTATGATTATGTCATTATCGATACACCACCGATTGGAAGTGTTATCGATGCAGCTATTGTGGCGCAGACAACGGATGCAGCAGTCCTTGTGATTGGTGCAGGGGATGTCAGCTACCGATTCGCCCAGGATGCATTAAGTCAGATCAAAAAGACGAACTGCAGGGTATTGGGAGCAGTGCTTAATAAGGTTGATATGAGTGAAAAGGGTTATGGACGTTATTACGGAAAGTATTATGGAAGATACTATGGCAAATATTATGGAAGCTATGGAGAGTATGGTAAAGAGAAGAAGTAATCTTAATGGGGAGATGAACCTATGAGAGAACACTATGTGGAAATCATCGGCGGTGTGATCGCAGCATTAATGGTTGTTGTAATCATCATACTAAATATGAATATTGACCATCAGGCACCGGAAATCTTATTTGAAAGTGATGTTAAGTATATTGAGGGTGACGATATTAATAACCTTCTACAGGGCGTATCAGCCAAGGATGATTGTGATGGGGATGTCACAGAACGGTTGATGATTGACAGTCTGATTGTGATGGAAGGAAATGAGTTCGCCAAGGTTACCTACCTTGCCAAAGACAGCAGTAATAATATAGCTAGAAAAAGCAGGATTGTAGCTTACAGCGGAAGCGGAAAGAACATCTATGCTTCCTATGCAAACTCCGGTGATGGAATGGTTTCTTATGTGGAGGAGGAAAATTTCATAGAGTCCGGTAGGGAGGAATCTATCGAAGTCCCGGAAACAACGGGGGAAGAAATCGATTCCACCACAGAAGTAGAAAATGAAACCACTGCAGAGGATGGGACCACCACAGAGGAGACCACTGAGGTAGAAACAACCCAAGCGAATCCAAAGTCACCGGTACTTGAACTTGCACAGAACTCCTGCACAATAAAGCAGGGAACCCGATTTAACGTATCAACCTATGTTAAAAGCATCGTGGATGATGAGGATAATCGGGAGACGTTGTATCGAAGAATCGGCATTGAAGGTCAGTATGACACCAACACGCCGGGGGAATACACCTTTAAAGTATACTGTATCGATTCAGACAGGAATCTATCGAATAAAGAAACTTTCACCTTGCGGGTGGAAGAGTAGGAACTAATAAGGAACAAAGGAGTAAAAGGGACAATGCAAAATGATAGAACCTCTTATTGGGTAAAACATCTTGATTTCTATATCATTGATACATTTTCTGTCATTGTATCCTTTTATCTGGCGTTTTCAATTTATTTTGGAGATTGGAATTTTGAGAGAAATCAGACCTGGGATATTTTCCTTGTGGTCATTATCTTTCTTAATCTTATTATATTATTTGCATCCTGTCCTTACAGCGGAATCTTGAGGCAGCGTAGTTATATGATTGCCTTAAAATCCGGCGTACAGTCGATATATCTTTTGCTTTTTGCGTGTCTTGTATTCTATGCAGTAAAGATTGGTTCACAGTATTCAC
This sequence comes from Lachnospiraceae bacterium, assembly GCA_051877855.1. Classification (GTDB taxonomy): domain Bacteria; phylum Bacillota; class Clostridia; order Lachnospirales; family Lachnospiraceae; genus MGBC120314. Next base: position 33,542 of record JBJEJH010000016.1, read on the forward strand.
GAGTGACTATATTTCTAACGGTGGGTATTTATTTTCTAATCTCCGCATTTTTAAAATGTGTATGGAAAAAACTGCTGGTACAATCCATCCGGGCAAATGAAACCGCAACCATGAAAAGCATGGTGGTTCTGTCGGATCAATGGATGACAAAGGAAGATATAGCAGACATCATGACCGGTGATATTAAAAGATATGACGTCCGGTCCGTGGTACTCTACGGTGAAACAGCCGGGGTAGAGCAATGCAGTGCCACAGATATTGTCGCCGGCGATGAAGAGATGGATGTTGTCACGGATGGAAATGAAGATGTCGTATTTATCAACAGCAAGGATATCCGGCTTGTGGACTATGTACTGCTGAATGACATCCAGAGTGTCTATGTGTCAGCAAAGATGGTTGATTCTGATGATTTGAAAAGATTAGCGGATAACGGGATTGAAATTATCTATGATCTCGAAAAGATTCTCGGATATGTGACAGATACGCAATTTATTGATACCGTTGGTGTACATCGGATCATGAATGTGGGCAGTTATATGCTGACAGAACGGCAGAATGCTTACGCCAGAATTAAGAGACTGATTGATATTGTCTGCGGACTCATCGGAAGTATACTGGTACTTCCGGTTATTGTAATTGTAAAGCTTGCGTATCTGCTTCATGGGGATACTCATCCAATCATCTTCGTACAGGATCGCGTAGGTAAGGATGGCAAACTCTTTAAACTGTATAAGTTCCGGACAATGGTTCCCAATGCCGGAGAACTATTGCAGGAATTATTAAAACAACCGCAATATCGTGAGGAATGGGAGAAAAACCAGAAGTTCGAGAATGACCCTCGAATCGAGGGTGCGATTGGCAGACTGCTTCGCAGGACTTCGATTGATGAAATGCCCCAATTCTTCAATGTGTTAAAGGGTGATATGTCCTTAGTGGGACCAAGACCTCTCGTGCCGGGAGAACTGGAACGTCACAACGGACTGAAATTATATCACAGGGTAAGACCCGGAGTAACCGGATGGTGGGCGTGCAACGGCAGAAGCAACATCGGTTATCGAGAACGCCTGGAACTGGAATATCATTATGTAAGAAACTTTGGCTGGGGTCTGGACTTTATGTGCCTACTTCGAACGGTTTTGTTGGTGATGAAGAGAGAAGGGGCGGTGTGATTGTACCTGCAAACATTGCTTATTATAAACTGTAAGTGTTGTAATTGGGTATATACAAGCAGCATTAAATGAGGAAATCGTCGCATTGCCGCGTTTTGTAATTTAATGTGGAATAAGAAAGAAGATAAGCAGTCTGAGATTGAAAAAATCTCGGAATGGCGAAGCATACCTTTTGAGGGGATGAAAATGAATGCAGATAAAAAAACGTTTATCGGATTTGTAATACTTGTATGGAATTCGGAAAGAGTAATTGACAAGTGTCTAAAATCAATAGTGAATCTAAAGAAAATAACACCAGCAGTAGTTGTTGTTGACAATGGGAGTTCGGATTCTACACCAATAATTGTAGATAAGTATGTCAGTTCTTATCCAAATTTAATACAAACAATTACATATAAAGAAAATAAGGGAACTACAGTTTCTAGAAATGATGGCATCAAATTACTTAAAGAGCGAAATCCAGATTATTATTGTATTTTAGATAGCGATACAGAAATAACAGATGAGGTATTTTTGAAGTTGATCTCGGAATTGATAAAAAATCCTCGTTATGGGTTAATAGGCCCAGAGATGCACTCTAGTAACGGAATAGTACAAATGTCTGCAAGAGCATTTCCTACGTTACTTGAAAAAATTTATAAAGCCATACCAAGTAAAAGTCTCCAAAAAAAAGGAGAAGATATGGAAAAACAAATTCCACCATACCCTAGTATGGAAAGTTATGTGGTTGATTATTTAATGAGTGCGTGCTGGTTAATAAAGCCAAAGGTTTTAGAAAGAGTTGGTCTACTTGATGAAAATATTTTTTATGCTCCAGAAGATGCAGAGTTCTGTATTAGAGTTTGGAAAGCTGGATATCAAGTTGCTTTTTGCCCTTCAGCTAAGATTGTGCACGAGTGGCAGAGGTTAAGCAAAAAGAAATTTATTAGCAAAATGAATTTGGAGCACATTAAAGGCTTAATATATATGTTCAAAAAACATCATTATTTAATGACAACAGATAAGCTAAAAAGAAAATTTAAAGGAGATAAGTAAAATGAAGGTATTATTTGTAAATCCGCCGTTTAAAGCAGAATACGGTAAATTTTCTAGAGAGGCTCGTAGTGCTATGATTACTAATAGTGGAGTTGTTTATTATCCTCTTTGGTTATTGTATGCAGCTGGTGTTACTCAGGAACAAGGATTTGAAGTAGATTTTCTAGATGCACCGGCAAAACCATTAAATCATGAACAGAGTATTGATTGGATTAAGAGAAAGAATAAAGATTATAGACTTATAGTTCTTGATACAAGCACTCCTTCTATTTATAACGATGTTTGTTTTGGAGCATCACTTAAAGAAATGTTTCCAGATGCGTTTGTAGTTTTGATGGGAACACATCCAACTGCACTTCCAAAAGAAACAATGGAACTAAATAGTAAAATCGATGGTATAGCCAAAGGAGAAGCAGATTATATCATTAGAGACCTTGCAATTGCTTTGCGGGATAACAAACCGCTGACAGAGGTCAAGGGATTGGTGTTTAGAAATAATGATGAGATTGTAGTTAACGACCCTATGCCTCTCATAACAGATGTAGATGCCATTCCGTGGGCATCAAAGCTAATTAAACAATTCCTTGAGCCTGAAGATTATTTCTTTGCGGCAGCAAAGTATCCAGAAATACAGATCTTCACTGGCAGGGGGTGTCCGGCAAAATGCTACTTTTGTGTTTTCCCACAAACAATACACGGTTATAAGTATAGAGTAAGAAGTGCACAGAATGTTGTAGATGAGTTTGAATATATTGTAAACAATTTTCCTAATGTTAAAGAAATTGTAATTGAAGATGATACCTTTACAATCAACAAAGAAAGGACTCAAGATATCTGTAAGTTGTTGATTCAGGAAGGCATCAATAAGAAGATTAAATGGCTTTGCAACGCAAGGGTAACATTGGATTATGAAACAATGAAACTTATGAAGCAGGCAGGATGTTCGTTGATAATCCCAGGTATTGAAAGTGGTAGTCAGGAATTATTGAACAACATGAAGAAGGGCACTAAGATTAGCCAGATTGAAGAGTATGTTAAAAATGCAAAAAAAGCAGGCCTATTGATTCATGCTTGTTACATGGTTGGAAACAAAGGTGAAACTAGAGAAACGATGGAACAAACACTAAAGTTTGCCATAAAGCTTGATACGGATACAGCACAGTTTTATACGTTACATCCATATCCAGGCACTGAAGCCTATAACTGGGCAGTTGATGCTGGTTATCTTAATAATGATAATTTTGAAAACTGGATAAAAGAAGATGGAACACATAACTGTGTAATAAATCTTAACAATATTTCTGCTAAGGAACTTGTTGAGTTCTGCGATTACGCAAGAAAAAAGTATTATTTAAGGCCTAAGTATATTGTAAGGAAGGTTATCCAATCTCTAACAAATAAGGATGAATTGGTTAGAAATGTCAAAGGATTCTTGAATATTGCACCAAAATTGTTTAGGAGGGGATAAAAAATGAAGTGTTTAATTGTGTCTAGAAAATATAATTACGGGCATCTTTGTCTATTGTTAGGATGGGCACAACTTTTATTAGAGATAAACATTGAGCCTGTATTTTTTTTAGACAGACAATATGAGAGACTATTTACGGCGTATCCATATAAATGTATTTATTCGTATAAAGAATTGATAAAAAAGTCAGATTTTGATTATATGATTATCAATAATATTTCTATAGAAGATTCAAAATGTATTAAACTTCTAAAGACAATTTCAGATGTAAAAATCTTATTTTATTACCACGAACCTTGGAGAGGATTCAAAGCAGAACTTAAACATTATCCTAATGATTTAAAGGGCTTATGTATGCAAATAGCCCGTGTATCTTTTGCAAGACTAGTGATTAAGGAAGCAGATGTAGTTCTGTGTCCATCAGCTTTTGCTGCAGATATATATTCAAATAATGAAGCAAGAATTAATGCCAATTACAAAATATGTCCTTTACCTTTCATGGATGAGGCTGAAAATATATCTTATAGTAAGAAATATTTTTCATTTATATCGACGGCTAATTTAGATAAAGGCATAGATCATTTTTTTTCTTTTATTAAATATGCGTCGAAAATTGACAATCAAATCTCATTTTGTGTTTGTACAAAGACAGATATTAGTGAATATATAGATTATGAAATTAAAGATTTGATAAGTTCCAATAGACTATTGTTACAACATGGAAGAATTCTTGAAGAGGAAGAAATTAATGAAGCGTACAATAATAGTCTTTGTACGTGGCTATGTTATAAGTCTTCAACACAAAGTGGTGTTCTTGTAAAAACTTTTATGTGGGGCTCGCCATGTGTCGCAACTCCAGTTGGTGTATTTCCAAATCAGATTAATGGTTTAAATGGAGTATTGGTTAATTCCTCGGAAGCATATAAAGAAATATATTCTGCGTATAAAACCATCCTTAATGATAGTACAGATTTCATAAAAAACTCTAGATTAAGTTATGAAACTTTATATTCACCTAAAAAGTTATCTGAGGTATTTTTGAAAATAATAAATTCAATTAGTTAATGAGTAGCATATCAAAAGGAACCTATGCTATGAACTGAAGCTGGCATAAATACCTCTATAGACACCTTTTATAGTGAAATGTTTTGTTCGATAACGGCAGAAATAACAATAGCAAATAAGGGATTATGAAAATGAGAAAAGAAATACTAATAATAATTTTAAATTATAAAACTTATAAATTAACATTTGACATTATAAGACAACTAAATCAACTGGATACATGTCTGTTTGATATATGTGTTATCGATAATAATTCGCCAAATGAGTCGAGCAATGAATTAGAGAAAGCTGCCGACGAATTGAATTATATATTTTTACAAAGTAGTGAAAATCGTGGATATGCTGCAGGTAATAATATAGGAATTAACTATTCTATAAAAAATAATTATGTTTACTCACTTATTATGAATAATGATTTAGTTATTACTGATCATTTTTTTATTCATAAACTACTTAATCGAATTAAGGAAGATGATAAGATTGCCTGCATTGGACCAAAGATAATTGATAGTGATGGAATACCAGTATCACCTTATTGTAAGAGACCAAGTTTTTTTTCAATGACTATCGGGATTGTCATGAATAAGAGAAATTCACGGATGAGTGTTGAGATTCCACAAAAAGTTTATAGAGTATATGGGTGTTGCATGCTTCTTAGAAATGATGCACTAAAAAGTATCAATGGTTTGGATGAGAGAACATTTTTATATTATGAAGAAGATATATTGGCAGAAAGATTGATTAGTAAAGGATATAATACTTATTATTTTCCTGAAACAAGTATTATTCATTTAGAATCAATGACTGTAAAAAAAGAGAATAAAAAACATAGTTTTACTAAAACAAAAATTGTTCTTGAAAGCATGTATGTGTATTTAAAATACTATAGACATTATTCTCTGTTAAAAATAAGATTGTGCCAATTTGTTAGAGGTGCAATTACTATGATAAGGGGATAATCGTATGATTTATTTTACAAAAGGCAAATTGCAATATAATAGATCTTCAAATATTCTAGAATTGTTCTTGTATCTATATATTCTTCTGCTTTTTTTACTTCCCGGTGATGTTTTTCAAAAAACCGCAATCTTTACATTTGAGAAAAATTGGACAACATATTTCGAAGGGTATAATGCTATTACAATATATGTAAGCGTTCTATATTTTCCAATTATGATTTATGCTTTTCCATATCTATATAAGAACAAAATTAGTAGAATATTGATGGTTTTACTAGCTGTTTTAGCAATAAAGGACGTTACTATATTAACGGCTTCTAATTCACATACATTTCAATTAGATATGTATTTTGTTTTCTTTACAAGTATTTGTTTATGTATTGTTATAAATAACTGCCTAAGGACAAAGAACGATATAAATCAATTTATGCTGATACTTCTTTTTTTCACAGTTTCAACTTTGATATTGTCTTTGGTTACAGGTATGGGAACCTCGGGAAATGGTTTTGAGAATAGATATCACGCTACGGGTCTGGCATCAGGAGAAACAGCTTACTTATTAGGAATGCTTTCATGTTACTTTTTTTATTATTCAAATTTGGAGTATGGTAAATATCTAGGTGTATTCTGTATTCCTTGTATTGTTTTAACAGGATCTAGAAAAGAAGTACTATACATATTTTTTATATATTTAATATATAAAATGGCTAATTTATTGAAAGGAAAGAAGATACTTCATAGATTGAAAATAACAAAACAGGCATTTATTTCTATTTTCCTCATAGCCTTTTTTCTTTTAACATTTGCGCTGCTTGCAAATAATATTATTGAGAAGATTGATATTAATCGGTATGTTGAAGTATTTGCTGGTTTATTTAGTAACGGTGTCAATTCGTTGTTACTTGATAAGTCTGGTAGTGGTAGGATGGAATCAATATTAGTAGGAATAAACGTTATAAAGCAATATCCAATCGGTGGATGTTGTTTTTCGTTTTTTGATGTACAGCTACATATGCAAATTGTAGGTTACCCTACTTTCCCGCACAATTCAATAATATATTATACATGTGCGATGGGAATACCTATTGCTTTGATTTTTATTTACTATATTATCAAGGTGACAATAAAGGTTAAAAAAAATAATAGTCCTTTAGTATATATACTAATCTACTTCTTCCTTAACAATTTTATTAGTGGTGGTGCTAATCTTGCAATAAAAGTTGTTTTCATGAATATTTTTTTATTCTTTGTTATAGTAAAAGATTTAAATTTAGAAAAAATCAAAAATATAGAAATAAGGTGAAAATTAATGTCTAATATACATAGAGTGATTATAACTGGTGGATGGGGCTACGGTAATATTGGTGATGAAGCGATTCTAAGATATACATATAAAGATCTAAAAAATGTTTTTCCCGAAAAGGAAATTATTGTACTATCTTATAATGAAAATGAAACAACATATCATCATAAATTAAGAAGTATGAGTAGCGTTCATAAAATTCTAAAAGGAAATGATATGAACATAAAAAAAACATATCTAAATATGATGCTATCTAATACAATTCCAATGTGTTTAAATGATTATGCATCAATGTTTGATACTAACACAGTGTTAATTATGGCAGGTGGCGGATACTTTAATGATCATTGGAAGGAATCATTTTACTCTAGGCTTTGCGAAATCAATATTGCAAAACTAAAAGGGGCGAAGGTTGTCATAATAGGTCAAACTATTGGACCTTTTTCTAACAAAAAAAATCGAACATTAGCAAAAAAAGAAATTGAAAAAGTAGATTTTATTGACGTACGAGATGAAACTTCCTACTTTTTATTAAGAAATTTACTTAATACTGAGGTGCATTTGTCGTGCGATTCTGTAATAAGAAATGGAAAGGAAAACAAGAGCATACCTAAAAATAGAGTGGGAATTATGTATGAGAGAAAAAGGCCTTATACTAAAACGGATACTTCAAAAATGATGTTTAGATTAAAGCAAATATATTATGTAATATCTGGAAAGTATCAAAAATTTGAGAATCAAATGTGCGATTTGGTGAGAAAAATCCATTTGTTTTACCCCAGGACGGAAGTATACTTTTTACAGAGTACAGCATGGCATGAAGACAAAGTTAATCTAATTACATCTAAAAGTGGTGCGGATTCAATAAAATATGGGTTGGATATAAATAGTTATTTAGAAGAAATTTCGAAATGCAAACTGATTATCACTACGAATATGCACCCATCGATAATAGCAACTTCTATCGGAATTCCAGCCATTACTATTTCACATACATATAAGATTGATGATTATATGAAATTAATAGAATTACAAGAGCTTATTGTCTATGATATTAATATGAGTGAAATAAAACAAAAAATTGATTATTGTTTTAATAATTATAATAATATAGAAGAACAACTAATTAAAAATAATGGTAGACTAAATGAGAAATTGGACGATTTATATGATAGATTAAAAGAATTATAAAAACTATAAGAGAAAGGTATTATTGTGAAAAGCAAATATAAGGAATTAATAAAGAATATAATTATTTTCTCATTTGGAGGATTAGGTTCAAAAATAATACTTTTTCTTCTTGTTCCATTATATACGCGTTATTTGACTACGGAAGAGTATGGAACAGCAGATTTAGTATTCACATTTTCTCAATTATTGATACCAGTTGCGTCTCTAACTATTCAAGAAGCGGTCATGCGTTTCGGGCTTAGTAAGGACGAGGATAGAATTCATGTATTACAATCAGCGTTTTTTATTTGGATAGTAGGAAGTGTAGTTTCAACCGCTTTTATTCCTTTGCTTAGCTTTACTTCAATTTCAAAATATAGTTTATATTTGATTGTTTATGTTATTCTCAGCAGTGGGTCACAGATTTTTTTAAATTATTTAAAGGTGATTGATAAGAATAGACTTTATTCTATTATTACGATTGTACAAACTCTTTTTCTTGCTATTTTTAATGTTATTTTAGTTGCTCAATTAAAACTTGGTATAGTTGGTTATTTGATGGCAAACAACATTGCGATAGCAGTTTGTTTTTTCTTAAGTGTTTGCTTTTCAGGTGTTGCTAAAGTTCTAGAAAAATTTGAATTGGATAAGTCACTTACTATTAAAATGCTTATATATTCCTTACCACTTATATTGAATAACATATCATGGTGGGCTATACATTCTATCGACAAAATAATGATAACCTGTATGATTAGTGCTTCGGCACTGGGTATATATACAGTATCATCTAAAATCCCTTCGTTGATAAATGTTTTTACTGGATTTTTTAATCAAGCTTTTGGGCTATCAGCTATTAAGGAAAAAGAATCTACAAATGAAATTGATTTTTATTCTAAAATATTTAATTATTATTATAATATAGTAATTTTAGGATGTATTATAGTTAATACATTTATTAAGGTTTTTATGAAGTATTATACTTCAAGTGCGTATTTTGAGTCATGGCGCTATGTTCCAATTTTAATGGTTGCTGCTGTTTTTAATGCAATGGCTTCATATTTTGGCTCATTGTATTGTTCACTAAAATTAACAAACAATAATATGATTACGACCTTGATAAGTGCCTTGTTGAATATTATATTCAATTTTAGTCTGATTTCGATTGTTGGATTGAGTGGTGCGGCGTATGGGACATTAATCGCATATTTTTCACTGACTTACATTAGAGTGATTAACATAAGGAAACATATGAAATTTAGTATTAATTGGTTAAAACACGGATTAATACTATTAATACTTTTTTTACATTTATTTATTACAGTAAATGAGTTTCATCACTACATTTTATCTGCTATTTTATTGTTCTGTTGGGCATTAATGAATAAGAATGAGCTTAGAGATATTATAAAGATCCACCGATAATTAATCCCCCCAAAATCCACGCTAAGAAGTAATCTACCAACAAACTTTTGTGCTTCCCGTGCAATTCACAGTTAATTGGTCGGTGCTGCAATAGAATTAGGTAGAGTTGTATATTCCGTAAGTGTCAAAGTGTGTCCTGAATGACATTTGACTTGGTGGCAGTGCTTGAATATTCTTGTGCGGCCATTGAGCCATCTGTCCGGAGTTTAAGAGCTGTGTTTCGGGACACACTGCAACTTAATGCAATGTTCCGTTCACTGAAGTTCAGACTATGAAGTCTGATAATTTCGCGATACTTGGTCATGGTTTGACCCTCCTTATAATGTATTTACACCAATCGATGTATGACTACAGTATAGGGAATCTACGTAATGGTTTCCACAGATGCGGAATCTTGATTTCCTTGTATGGTTCTTCCTCAATTAAATCGTTTTTCATATTTTATGAAGTATTATTATACAGAATATAGAATATACGCTAACATATTTAAAATCATTTTTGTTATACGATAAGTATGATATGATAAAAACAAAAACGCCTTTAGAAAGTGTATTCAATGAACAACAATAAATTTTCAGTTATGATAAAACAAATACTTCCACCGATTCTTTTGCTTTTAAGCATTGTGTCCATATTGATTCTTTCCGGACAAAGTGGTAATCAGGCCTTTGAGATGACCTATCGCATGGCGATACCATTTGCACAAACTCTATATAAGAATCCGGATTTAGAAGAAATCAAAGTGGTGATGCAGTGGATCCGTCTGGCAGGCAGAGTCTTTGCCTTTGCGTGGTTTGGAGGTTTGCTGATGTATAACGCCTGTGCCATCGCGATGTATCGGAAGATAAAGCATTCTAAGGTATGGGTTTTGATGGTATTTGTGTTGGATGTATTGTTTTCAATATACGATGAGGCACACAAGCTTTTTATTGAGGGCAGACATTGCACATTGCAGGAGATTTTATTGAATATTCTGGTCAGTGTAGCAGCGAGCGTGCTGGTGTTTTTATTTTTTAGGAAATCGCATTTTTGATAATAATTTCTCCCGGGTAAGATGTGGGCATTGTTTAAGCACTTTGTTGGTTACTTTGCTGTGTATAAGCTTAATCTGCTACATTCTTCCAAACTGCATCAAAAATCTCCTCGCAGTTATAATCCGGAGCGAACTTTTGTGCAATATCATAGATAGAACGTACATAATCAACATCCTGTTCAAGTTCATCAGCGATGGTATCAACAGACTTGTTCTTCTTCATTTTTTTGATAATTAGGGTAATTACATTTTTAGTAGCACCTTCATCCTTGGCTTCAGCCAGTTCTTCCCAGTGTTGCATATATTTCACTCCTATCTTTTCTGATAATTTTATATTGGTTATTTTACTATGTATAAGCTTAATCCGCTTACTATGTACTCTTTGTGCCACAGTGTCCGTTGTGTGTTCAATATATTCCATCATTTCCAGGAATTCATCGGAAAAATCTTCGCGGT
>JBJEJH010000017.1:0-44333 GCA_051877855.1 Lachnospiraceae bacterium
TACATTTGGTATTTATGAGGTTATAGTGCTGATTATAGCAATTGCTTTGAAAAAGGGTTCGGAACGAAAGGGAATTGTATATAAATAAAACTAATATTTTTGTTCATCGGAGGACATTAGTTTTTAAAGAAGAAAGGACAATATGAAAGAAACACAGAGTTTTACAGAAGGGAAAATTTTTTCACCGTTAATTAGGTTTGCTTTGCCAGTGCTTTTTGCTTTGTTTTTGCAGACCATGTATGGAGCAATAGATCTGCTGGTAGTGGGGCAGTTCGGTGGTGATTTCGCAGGGGTATATGTATCGGCAGTATCTACTGGTAGTCAGGTTATGCAGGCACTTACGGTAGTTATTACAGGACTTGCCATGGGATTGACTGTTTTTGTAGGAAAAGAAATTGGTGCAGGTATGCGAGAAAGAGCAGGAAAAATTATAGGCAGTGGTATTTGGCTGTTTGGGTTTATAGCATTAGTAGTTACTGTTGTGATGGTATGCACTGCTTCACAGCTTGCAGGGTTAATGCATGCTCCGACAGAAGCACTAGAACAGACAATTTCCTATATTGTGATCTGTTCAATCGGCGCAATATTTATTGTAGCTTATAACTTGGTTGGCAGTATTTTCAGAGGAATCGGGGATTCCAAAGTACCACTTTTGACAGTAGCGATTGCCTGCGTTCTCAATATTGCAGGAGATTTAGTATTGGTGGCTATTTTTCATATGGGAGCGTCAGGGGCAGCGATTGCTACGGTAACGGCGCAGGCGGTCAGTGTAGTGATTTCGTTAGTGATAATCAGAAAGCGAGAATTGCCATTTCAATTATCAATCAAAGACATTCACCCGAAAGGAACATACATCAGGCAAATTCTTAAACTGGGGATTCCGATTGCCTTTCAGGATTTGCTGGTAAATATTTCCTTTCTTGTGATTATTGCCATTGTTAATTCGCTTGGACTGACTGCTTCAGCAGGAGTTGGTGTGGCGGAAAAGATGTGTGGTTTCCTGATGTTGGTGCCTTCCGCCTTCATGCAGTCAATGTCAGCCTTTGTGGCGCAAAATATAGGAGCTGGAAAACCGGAGCGAGCAAAAAAGGCATTACTTTGTGGAATTGCTTCTTCGCTGGTTGTTAGTATCATTATGGCATATTTTACATTTTTTCATGGAGATTTGTTGGCGGGGATTTTTGCAAAGGATACGCAGGTTATTATGGCAGCGGCAGATTACTTAAAAGCATATGCATTAGATTGCCTGCTTACATCGTTTTTGTTCTGTTTCATTGGATATTTCAATGGGTGCAGTCAGACGACATTTGTCATGCTTCAGGGGATTATCGGTGCATTTGGAGTAAGACTTCCGGTTTCCTGGTTCATGAGCAGACAGTCAGGAGTTACGTTGTTTCATATTGGACTTGCAACTCCGGCATCTTCCCTTCTGCAGATTATATTGTGTGTGGGTTACTTTTGGGTTTTGACATACAGGCAGAAGAAAGGGAAAATATAGATTATTTTAAATGGTCATAGAAGGAATGATTATGGATTTAGTAGAAGCGGTGTGGTAAAAACAGATGGAGAAATGCCGGATTGGTTTAGAAATGGTGTTGAAGCAGCCCTACTTGCACCTACTGCAATGAATCAGCAGAAATTCTTATTTACTTTAAAAGAAAATAAAGTATATGCAAAAGCTGGAATCGGTTTCTATACAAAAGTTTACCTCGGTGAAAAGCGTATTTTTACCGAGGTTCATTGTTTTTATGGAAATGGGTTATTGACCGCATGAAATGTGGTTGATGGCATATAAGGTTCAAATGGAGAAGTTGAGTGCTTTGGGAAAGAGGTAGCATGTACAAGATATTGTTATTATTACAGGTTGCAAAAAATGCTATAAAAGAAAAATGTGTTGCATGACAAAATCGAATTGACAATAAAAAATCCAGCATTTATAATAAAGACAAAATGAAAATGTCATATTAACAGGAGTTGGATTTCAATGAAAAAGGTTTTGACAATAGAAGATGCATTGAAAAGAATAGAAGCGCTTGAAAAAGAAAACGCTGAACTTAAGGAAGAACTTGAATACTATAAAAACAGAAAAATGAGCGGACGCCAGAAGCACAATGCTAAATGGATGGCAATATATAATGATTTTGTGGTTTGTTATGAAGGCGGTATGACGATGGTGGAGATTGCTAAGCGTAACAATATCAGCGAACGAAGCGTTTATAGATACAAGGCATATTATGACAAAATAAAAGAAAATGAAAAATAGAACATATTGCTGATGTCAGCAATATGTTCATATGAGATTTGTGGTCAAAAATTTTGACCACAACATGGACGGAGGAGTTTTGTGGCAGAAGATAAAAAGAAAGAACTGGATATTGCAGTAATAGAGGTAACAGAAGAATACCTAAAGGACAGGCTCTATGATATAAGAGGAAAAAGAGTATTGTTAGATGCTGACTTAGCAGAGATATATGGCTACGATACGAAGGGATTCAATAGACAAGTAAAAAATAATATTGATAAATTTGATGGCGATTTTATGTTTGAATTAACTGATGAGGAATTAGAATATTTGCGGTGCAAAAATTGTACCGCAAATATAAGCTCAAAAAGTCGTTACAATCCACATGTGTTCACCGAGCAAGGATTATATATGTTGATGACTGTTTTGAAAGGACCATTAGCAGTAAAACAGAGTAAAGCATTAATTAGAACCTTCAAGAAAATGAAAGATTACATATTAGATAACCGTAATCTGATTGGTCAGCGTGAACTGCTCCAACTAAGCATGGAGACTGCCAACAACAGAATTGAAATCAGCAAAATCAATTCAGATATGATATCTCTTGAAAAACAGATTTCTGATGTTGCAGAAGGATTAAAGGATGTCGTGACGAAATCTGAACTTGCGGATATGATGAACAGTTTTATTTCAGATGATGATGAAAAATGGCTCATGTTTAATGCAAAATTTAGCAGTGCTGATGAGGTTTATGAGTCTATTTATAGGCAGGCAAAGTCGTCAATATATGTCGTTGATAATTACATTGGATTAAGAACGCTGGTGCATCTTAAGAATTCTCCAGCAGGAGTAGACATTATTTTATTCAGCGATAATGTTGGGAATAATAAACTTCACAACATAGAATTTACGGACTTCTGCAAGGAGTATCCAACAGTAAAATTGTCAATGAAAAAGACTGGTGGCATATTCCATGATCGGTTTATAGTGTTGGATTATGGAACAGCAAAATACAACCCTGTTATTGAAACATTATTGCAGAATTCACCTTTAGTATTACCAAAATAGGAGCGAGAGATTATTTGAAGAAGAAAACAAAAAGTTACATATATACTCGTGTATCTACAGCTATTCAGGTTGATGTCTACAGTTTGGATGCACAGAAACATAAGCTTAGAAAATGTGCAGAATTTCAAGATATGGAGATAATAGGAGAATATTCTGAATGTACTGATAAAGTATACCTCGGTGAAAAGTGTATTTTTACCGAGGTTCATTGTTTTTATGGAAATGGGTTATTGACCGCATGAAATAAAAATTATATATTCTCTTTATGGAAAGGAATTGTAAATATAATTTGAATCAAATAGATTGGAGGTAAAATAATGAGATTATTTGATAAGTTAAAAGGGAAAAAAGGGAGCGTCGATTGGAATGATGCTTATAACGCCGCACCAAAGTTTTATGGGAGACCTGATGCTAGTCCGTTTGGTGCAATTGCTTTAACTGAAGGCACTAAAACTGTACTTCCAAAAAATCCACAGCTAGAGTATAAAGTTGATGGAAAGTCGGTGGCAGAGTGGAAATTGATACTTGTTAGTACATCTAAAGATACAATTATAGGCGATGTCGATTATTTCGTTGCTTTGAAAAAAGTGGAACAGTATTCTCTTGATACAAATAAAAACGCAATATTGATTAGGAAACTTTCTTTAGCAGAATTGGAAGGGTTAAGAGGATAAAGACGGTTGTTCTCATGTCCCCAATAAAAGCCGGATGATGTGATCAAGGTCAAAATAGAGTTCGATGAGCTGGCTTTGACGTCAACTGAGAGCAGGGTTTGAAAGGATTATCATATTATGACGAACGACATTTTAAATAGAACGACTTTAGAGTTTTTATCAACGTGGGAGGAAATGTATACTCCGGATTTTAAAGTGTTCGAATCTGAACACTTTAAAAAGCAGGAAGGCTTATTGACATTTACTCCAAGTGTTTCAGAATGGGTAGAGAAAACAGGTGCAATTGGTGTATTTGTTAAAAAGGGACGTTACGGTGGAACTTTTGCTCACAAGGATATTGCTTTTGAATTTGCGTCGTTTGGTTTTACAGCGAAGGTATGGAGAGATGCAAATCCTGAATTTTGTGTTTTGATATAGGAGTATATGCCATCTGGTGGTCTATTCCGATTGGTTGGATGCTGGCGGATATAGTGGGGGCAATCTATTATAAAGTGCGTATGAAGCATTTATTGCAAAGAAGAAAAGGAGATATGCTATATGACCAATATATTTGTAGAAGGTATTCAGGGATCAGGAAAAAGTACTCTGGTAAATAATATTTCAAAGTTGAATCCCAAGTTACATGTATGTAGGGAAGGAGATTATTCTCCGGTAGATCTGGCTTGGTGTGCCTTGATGTCTGAGTGGGAATATGAGGCTATATTAGAAAAATATAATTCTATAAGAGATGAAATAATAAAAAATACAGTTCGGGAGCAGGGCAATTTTATCATTTCTTATACCAGGATCATTACTGATATTCCGGGATTTCATAAGGATTTGG
Organism: Lachnospiraceae bacterium; assembly: GCA_051877855.1. Lineage (GTDB taxonomy): Bacteria > Bacillota > Clostridia > Lachnospirales > Lachnospiraceae > MGBC120314. Next base: position 4,808 of record JBJEJH010000017.1, read on the forward strand.
AGAATTACGAAGTGTATAATGGGAGAAAGACTTTGCCGGAGTTTAAGGAGATTATCTTAACAAGGTTTAAAAAATTTACGGATACAGGGTATCTGTTTGAATGTTCTTTCTTTCAAAATATCATAGAGGATTTAATGTTGTTTCACATGCTTAGTGATGAAGAGATTGTAGCGTTTTATCGTGATTTGTTTGCACTGGTAGACACACGAAAATTTATGATGCTATACTTATATGAAGATAAGTTGGAAGAGAGTATTAGAATTATTCAAAAGGAACGCTGCGATGATGTAGGAAATGAATTGTGGTATCCGATGATGTTAGAGTATATCGATCATTCACCCTATGGAAGGAAGCATGGATGTGGAACATTTGATGACTTGATAAATCATTTGAAGCATCGACAAAAGTTAGAATTATCCATTATAAAAAATGTAATAGGTGAAAATGCAGTTATTCTTCCGGCAAAAAAGTATGATACGAATCAAATTATCTCTTTCTTTGGCAGTACAGAAAGCAAATTACGCTGTGAAGATGTATAAATAAGATAATATTTAGGAGAAAAATTATGAGTGAACTTTATTTTACTGAATGCAAGAAAAAAGATATGGTCTCTGATGAAAGTTTAGAAATAAAATCACTTTATATAAAAGCTCAGCAGATTGCCTATAATGCTCATCAAGGACAAGTAGATGAAAATGGTGTTCCTTATATTCTTCATCCAACTACGGTATCAGCAAGGTGTAATAGTATGGCCGGTAAAATTGTAGGAATGTTACATGATGTAATCGAAGATACCAATGTAACTTATGATGATTTAAGAAAAGAAGGATTTCCGGAATTTATTATTGAAGCAATTCGTTGTGTAACGAAAGAAAAAAATTATGATACAAAAGAATATTTTGAAAGAATTAAAGCAAATTCAATAGCCAGAGAAGTTAAATACCAAGATTTAATTCATAATACGGAAGATATTCGTCAAGTTTTTCGTAATGAACAAGAAGAAGAAATGATATCTATTAGAACACATAAATATTATTTAGAAGCTGAATATTTGTTTGATGATAAGGCTGTTTTAGATATTGATGAAATTAATCGTCTGGATGACGCTTATCATGATTTAAAAAAAAGATAATTTTTTTATTAAGATACAGCAGGTAGCAAAGCAATGTTACCTGCCTCTACTTTCCGTAGATAGCGATTAGGGGGATTTCGGATTAATATATATTCAGGAGGTTGAAGAATGATTTATATTTAAAATGGGAGGGAATATTAATGGATAATATAACTGCTAAGGTAAGCTGTTTTGCCAGAGCTTATCATTATAACAATAATCGGGTACACATTTTTAAAGACCGCTTTGCGGGGCTTCTTTTGGGAAACGAATATGAACAAATAGAAGAAAATATGGTAGAAGGAATGAGTTTTTTTCTTCCCGGTTTTGATGGAACGAAAGAAGAAGGATTAAGATTGATTGTAGATAAACAACTTTCTCCTTCTGTACTTGGAAGAAGTGCTTTTTGTGAAAAAATGTTGGAAAAAGAAAAAGGGAATGGATGTAAACAATATATAATATTTGCATCAGGATATGACACGTATTCATTGAGAAATGAAGATCAAATGCTTTCTGTTTTTGAAATGGATTTACCGGAGTTACTTGCAGATAAGATGGAGCGAATTAAAAGAACAGGTAATAGAACAGATACTGTTTATGTTCCTTGTAACCTGGCAGAGACAACATGGAAAGAAAAATTGCTTCAATCAGGGTTTATGCCTACACAGAAGTCATTCGGGAGTCTTTTAGGAATAAGTTACTATCTCAGTAAGGGAGAATTTCAATCACTTCTTCAAACGATAAGCGAATTAATGGCGGAAGGTTCTGCAATATGCTTTGATTATCCATCTGAGGAGGAAAGCCGGGAAACAAGAACAAATCAGCTGCTTGCGATGGGGGCTGGTGAAAATATGAAAGCGACGTACTCTGATTTAGAATTAGAAGAATTATTATCAAGTTGTGGATTTGAAAAAACAATACATTTGAACCATGATGAATTAACGAGACAGTATTTTTCAGATTACAATAATTGCAATAAGGCATATGAAATGAAAGCGCCTGTCGGTGTCGGTTATATTTTAGCAAAGAAAAAGTGAATGGATTATATACTATTATGTGGTAGTAGATAAATAACTTCAAAGGAGAACAGCATGGAACATTTTTTTAAAAGTATTGTGGATCAGGACCGTTCCTCCGTTGTGATTTGTAATCCGGAGCATGAAATCGTTTACATGAATCCTGCAGCGGTACGCAACTATGAGAAACGGGGCGGAGCCGAGTTGATTGGAAGCAGTCTTTTGGCATGTCACAATGAGGAATCCCGGGAAAAGATACAGCAGGTAGTGGATTGGTTTGCGGCAGATGAGAGCCATAATATCGTATATACATTTCATAATGAAAAACAGAACAAGGATGTGTATATGGTGGCCCTTCGGGATGAGGGGAAGCTTATCGGGTACTACGAAAAGCATGAATACAGGGATGCAGAAACTATGAAACCCTATGATCTGGCTTGATGAAAGTTTAATCAAGATATTTTATGACAAAAAGAAGCCGTCGCTTTACGAAATTATTCGTTGAAGCGGCGGCTTCTTTGGCAATGAACCTTTCACTGCGCATTATGTATTCCGGCCTGATTTTATAACTGAACAAATCGGTCTGCCTCGACCTTGAGCTGTTGAGCAATCTCGTCATTGTTTTTCATCTCAGTGCCAATCTGCTCGATTTCTACTACCAGTTCATTGGTGTTGGATGCTGCATTGGTAACAGCATTGGCACTCTCGTCCACAGCGGTGGCAATTTCGTTCATGGCACCGGTAATCTCACTGACAAGATTATCAATATTAGCGGACATTGCATTAAACTGCTGAACGATTTCGTTGACATGATCTGCATCGTCCTTATACTGTGTTCCGCCGGCTACGAAGTTATCATATGCCGGCATAACGGATTCTCTCACGTATCTTATAATCTCATTAGAGTTGTGGGCAAGTTCCTTAACGGCAGCAGTTACCATAGTATTGATATTCTGAATATTGCCTGCGGTTTCACGGCTGGAATCAGCAAGCTGTCGGATTTCATCAGCAACAACTGCAAATCCCTTTCCTACGTCACCGGCTCTTGCTGCCTCGATCGAAGCATTCAGCGCAAGAAGGTTGGTCTGTGAGGAAATATTTAAGATTTCATTGGTCAGTTCGTTGATACGGTCAACACTCTTGGAGTCTTCCACTGCCTTCTGAAGAGAAGCCAGGATCTCGGATACAATATTGTTTGCATCTTCCTTATTGGTAATGGCATTCTTCTCAAGCTGCGTCGCACGATTCTTCATCTCGCCGGCATAGATTGCCAACTGGTTGGAAGCTGCGGCAAGCTCTTTTACATTGCCGCCCACATTGGAAGCATTCTGATTAACACTGGAAGATGTTGCAGAAACTTCCTCCATAGAAGCGGAGAGCTCTTCCATTACGGATGAGATATCGCAGGCACTGCTGTTTACCGCAGTTACACTGCCGGTCACCTGATTCACAATACCATCAAGTGTTGCGGAATCATTCTTAATGTGGTTCATGATACCCTGCAGTGCCTCGATGAAAGCATTGATATCGGCACACATTTTTCCGATTTCATCATTGCCGTCCACCTTAACACGTCGGGTAAGATCGCCCTTGCCGGCATTGATTTCCTGAACGATGGACTTTAATTCATCACCGCTCTTCTTAATTGGACGAACCACCATAAACAGGCAAACGAAGGTACTCATTGCGATTAATACAACGGCAAGACCCATCATAACATTGTTTGAAGTCTGTGCAACCGTATAAGCGAGATGAGTTTCATCGATCGCTTCACTCATACCTTCCTTGTTGGCATTGGTCATCTCTAACAGCAGGCTGGTGATTTCATTACCCTGTGGAGCTAACCGGGTGTTGATCATTTCAACTGCCTGGTCGTCCTGATCCTTTCCGCTCAGTTCCAAAATTGTTTGAAGGGTCTTGTAGAATGAATCATACTTTGCCTTAAATTCCTGATATGCTTCGGTTTCTTCACCTTCATCCAGTGATAACTCGAATTCTGCAAACAGAGTATCTAATTCTGCGGCAACAGCGGTACAATTGCTCTCCAGAACTTTCATGGTGTCTTTGCTGTTTGCGACACAATGGGCATAGGCAATCTTCTCCAATTCCTCAAAATCGGTAGAAATATCTCCGATCAACATCATGCTGGTTGCATAGTTTTCCGATACTTCATCGCTGGCTTCCATGATATTCTTCATACTGCCTGTGTTTACAACAATGGATGAAACCAGCAACGCAGCTAATAGAACAATTGGAAGCAGAATTTTAACAACAATGCTTACATTTTTCATCAGTTTCATAATTGCGCCTTTCTTTCAAGTTTTTTACACCCAATATTATATCGTATCCAGGGTTTCGATGCAATAACCTTCACGGTGAATCTGAGGATTCGATACTTGTCATCTTGCCGGAATGCGAATATAATGAACTGGTTAGAGAGGTGCGATAATGAACATATGTGAAGAAATCAGGACACAACTTTTTGCAATGCGGGATTTGGATTATCTGGATTTTCATGCCGGGTTGATTCCAACTGTAGAGAAGGATCATATTATCGGGGTGCGGACACCGGTCCTTAGAAAGTATGCCGGGGAGATTGCGGGGAATCCGATGAAAGAGGAGTTCCTAAAGGCACTTCCGCACCAATATTACGACGAAAATAACCTGCATGGGTTTATCATAGAGAAGATAAGGAACATTGGAGAATGTCTTGAGGCGGTGGATACATTTTTGCCCTATGTAGATAATTGGGCTACCTGTGATCTTATGTCGCCGAAGGTCTTTGAAAAATACAAGGATGAACTTTTGCCTTACGTGTATAAATGGCTGGAATCCGGAGAAACCTATACCATCCGTTACGGAGTAAACGTTCTTATGAGACACTTTCTGGAGGCGGATTTCAAACCGGAATATCTTGAGCTGGTAGCCGGTATTCAATCGGAAGAATACTATGTAAAGATGGTGGTGGCATGGTATTTTGCGACGGCGTTGGCTAAGCAGTATGAGGCAGCAGTTCCTTTTCTTACCAATCACCGGCTGGATACCTGGACCCATAATAAGACGATTCAGAAGGCCAGAGAAAGCAATCGGATTTCCGGGGAGACGAAGGAATATTTGAAAACATTGAAAAGATAAGCCAAAGAAAACAGAGGAATCAGAGGAAAACGGTGAAAACGGGACGAATGCCGGGAGGAAACGGTAGAATACCGGATGGAGAATCGGAGCGAGAAAGGAGTGGGGAAGATGGAAGAACGTACGTATATCTGCATTGATCTTAAGTCCTTCTATGCATCGGTGGAATGCGTGGAACGGGGACTGGATCCCATGAAAACCCTGCTTGCGGTGGCGGATCCCGAACGAACGGAGAAGACCATTTGTCTTGCAATTTCCCCTGCGATGAAGGCACTGGGGGTGCATAACCGCTGCCGTGTGTTTGAGATTCCTAAAAATATTGAGTATATTATGGCACCACCCCGGATGCAGTTATACATTGAGTATTCAGCAAATATTTACGCTATTTTTCTAAAATACATTGCCAAAGAGGATATTCAGGTGTATTCCATTGATGAGGCTTTTTTGGACGTGACGGATTATCTGTCCATGTATCAGGTGACGGCCAAGGAATTGGGAATCCGTATTATGAAGGATATTATGGATTGTACGGGTATACCGGCAACCTGCGGAATCGGAACGAATCTGTATCTGGCCAAGGTGGCGCTGGATATTACGGCAAAGCATGTGGCAGATCACATTGGTATACTGACGGAGGAAACTTACCAAAAGACCCTGTGGAATCATCGACCGATTACGGATTTCTGGCGTATCGGACCGGGGATTGCAGGACGACTTGAACACTGTGGAATCCGTACCATGGGTGAAGTTGCCATGGCACAGGAAGATCTGCTTTATAGATTGTTTGGCGTGGATGCAGAGCTTTTGATTGATCACGCATGGGGCAGGGAAACCACAACGATTGCAGATATTAAAGCCTTTAAGCCGAAGAATAATTCCCTCACCAGCGGACAGGTTCTGGGGTGCGGTTATGAGGCGAAGGAATGCGAACTGATTGTTAAGGAGATGGCGGATCTTCTTTGTCTGGAACTTGTGGATAAGGGGCTGTTGACAGAATCTGTTTCGTTATATCTTTCCTATGAGAAGTCACAATGTCTGGAATCTTCGAAGGGAACCATCAAGCTGGAACAGGCTACGAATTCGGCCAAAGTCATTTTAACCTATGTGTCCCAATTATACCGAAGGATTGTAAAGCCCCAGGGAGTAATACACAGGGTGAATATGTCCTTTAATAATCTGGTGGATGAAACCTATCAACAGTATGATTTATTCTGTGATCCGGTGGAATTGGAGAAGGAACGTAAGATGCAGAAAGCCATGCTGGAACTGAAACGAAAATTTGGTAAAAATTCCGTGTTGAAGGGAATGAACCTGTCGGAGGGTGCCAAAACCATTGAGCGGAATCAGCAGATTGGCGGACACCGCAGTGGCGGTCAGGAATGAAGAATCATTAGGATGGAGAGGGTGTGAATCGTGTTGCGAACGAAAATGAGTCGGGAAGACCGTGCCAAGCAGTTTCTTCCCTTTGCTGCCCTGAAGGGACATGAGGAAGCGCTGCGAAGGAAGGAAAAGATTATTGTTCCCAAGATTGAATTGTCCGAGGAAATGAAGGAAGAACTGGATCAGAAATTTGCCGGAATTTGCAAAAATGATATGATTACCGTGACGTATTTTTGTGATGGGGAGTATTTGAAGAAGACAGGATTGGTGTCAAGGCTTGACCCAACGGCCAGAATCATTACGGTGGTGAATACCAAGATTCCATTTGATGATATATATGATGTGGAAAAGGAAAGGGATGGCAGCATATAGTACTTGCAGTGCCATCCCTTAGATTTTTGTTTATGGGTTTTGTGCTTCGCGATTCGAAGCAAATTTTGGTGCAAGAGCGAACATCAAGGCACCTGCGATTACTGCACCGATGGAGATAATCTGTGATGTGGACAGGAATCCGATACTTCCGCGATAGTCGTTGCGGAGAAATTCAATCAGGAAACGTCCTATACCGTACATACACAGATATGCAGCGGCTACACGGCCTTTTGGCGGATTCTTTCGCTCATACCACAGTAAGATTGCGGCAAAGATGAAATCTCCCACGGAAGAAATCAGCTGTGTCGGTATGAGAGGTACATTGTTCGGCGCATAGTCCGAATTGTGGAATACGATGTGAAACCAACTGTCCGTCTCGGCACCATAGCAACAACCGGCACACAGGCATCCGATTCGGCCAAATCCCTGAGCCAATGCAACCGCCGGCATCACCAGATCAAAGTAATCGAGGAAGCTTGCTTTTTTGATTCGTGCAACGTAAATGTAACTAAAAAGTATTCCGCCGAGAATACCACCATAGACCACATAACCTTCGCGGAAATTCCACAAAATAGAAGGATCCTTCAGGATGTTTTGAAATTCTACGATATAGTATAATAAGCGGCATCCCACAAGAGCACCGAGAATCGCACAGTAGAGAATGCCATAGATAACATTTTCGTCAAGATTCTTTTTCTTTCCGCGACGAATACATAAATACAGGGCGGACATAAAGCCAATCGCAATCATAAGACCGTACATATGAATTGTGATGGGTCCGATGTTAATGTCATTAAACATAGAAAACTCCTTTTAATATGAACGTCCCACAGGGACGGGTATTTATATAAGGTTATACCATATTGTACCGCCAAAAGCAAGAAAAGACCGTTGGAAACTTGTGGCGCGGAAGGGATTGATACTTGACTTAAAGCATTAAAATAGTTACTCTTTAATTGTAATAATATATGGAGGTTCGACGTGAAAAATAATAAAGAATTATGGGTGGGGATTATAGCCTCTCTGGCAGCATCCTTTATGCTTTTTATATATGCTCCTCTGGAGTTGTATTTTAATAATGTGTTTGAATTCTGGTTTGATTTATCAACCTTATTTCCGGTTCTTGCAGAATTATTTGGAATATGTGCCATAGTAAGTATTGTGGTGTTTGCGTTGTTACATAAATTTAACAGGAAACTGTACCGGGGATTTCTGGTGGCGTATTTTATCATTTATATCGCTTCCTATATTCAGGGTAATTACATGGTTCAGAATCTTCCTCTGTTAGACGGACATAAGGTTGACTGGTCGCAATATAGTGCAGAACGTTGGGGAAGTCTGATCTTATGGTTCGTTGTGGCCGGGGTTATTATCGTTATCTATCGAAAATTTCACAAAGAAACCTTTGGAACCATTGTGAAGTTTGTCAGTGTATGTGTATCTTTAATGCTTCTGGTTACTTTACTTAGTTTGTGCGTGATGAAAAATGGCACCGTGAAGAAGAATAATTATTGCCTGACTTACAAGAACATGATGCAAATGTCTGAGGATCGTAATCTTATTGTCTTGGTGTTGGATTGCGTGGATTCCGGGGCTTTTGACCGGGTGCTGGAAAACCATCCGGAATATGCAGAGATTTTAGAAGATTTTACTTATTTTGATGATGCTATGTCCACCTATGGATTTACAGAATATTCGATTCCATACATTTATGGGGGAGAATGGTATGAGTATCAGGGATCTGTTTTTGACTATGGAAATAATGCGCTGAATAATTCGCCACTGATTTCCCGGGTAAAGCAGATGGATTACCGGATGGGGTTATACTCGGAGGATTTTCCTATGACAGAGGAATGTCTGCTGGACTATGACAACATCGTTGCAAGTAACGGTAAAATTACTTCGTGGAAGACCTTTGCATTGAATCAGCTGAAGTTCATTGGTTTGCGGTATGCGCCTTTTGAGTTAAAGAAATATTGTATCTTTGATACGAATTCCTTTTGGGAATTGCGTGAGGTAGAAGGGGCGGATCAGGCTTTTACCATGTCCAATGAGAAATTTTACTACACGGAATTAGAAAAAGAAGTGACACTTACGAAGGATAAAGTATTCAAGTTTATCCATATCGAGGGTGCCCATGAGCCTTTCCAATATGATGCGAATATGCAACGCAAAGAAAATGCCACTTATGAGGATAATATTGAGGCAAGTATGGCGATTGTAAAGAAGTATCTCGATAAGTTAAAGAATGCAGGGGTTTATGATAATTCCGCCATTATTATACTGGCGGATCACGGATGGGATGCTAATTATGATCACTGGGTGAGCCGGCAGGATTCGCTTCTTTTAGTTAAGGGCGTTGAAGAAAAGCATCCGATGCAGATTTCCTCTGCTCCGGTTTCCTATACGGATCTTCAGGAGGCTTATAGAAGAATTCTGGAAGGGAAAATGAGCACGGAGCTGTTTGACTGTAAGGAAGGAGAATCACGGGAACGAAGATTTTTGTGGTATGATCCACGGGAGACCGAGGGAGCGCTTTATGAATATATTCAGACAGGAAAAGCGGATGATGAAAGTACATTCCTTCCTACGGGAGTGATATATGAGTATGCAAAATAGGATGGAGAAGAATGAAAAACAACGGGACAATATAAAGTCCGCAGCGAAATATTTTGTGATGTTTTGTATTCTTCTGATCTATTATGAATTGCTTTTGCGGGGGAATATGACCGGGGGAATCCGAGGTAAATTCCTGTTCTTTCTGTGTTTTGTCCCTTCTGAGGCATTGGCGCTGACAGCGCTTTGCGGATGGTTTAAGGGCCGGATGAATGCGGTGGTGACCTGCATATGGTTAGCGTTGATTGCGGTTTATTATATTGCCCAGTTGATTTATTATAAGAATTTTGGCTCACTCTTTTCTGCATCCATGATGGGAATGGGTGGTGAAGCGCTGCAAAATTTCGGTTGGACCATTGTGGACGTGGTGAAGAAAGCCCGGTGGAGCATTGGATTGATGATCTTACCGGTGTTGATTTATATTGTCCTGGCATCAGTAAAGTGTATTAAGCCGGGAAAGATTGATATGGGTTTTCGAATCATCCTGTTGGCAATGATTTTACCTGTGTGGATTATGGGTATCAGTGGTACCAGAATCGGAGGAACCGGACGGCAGACCGCTTATGCGGTGCTCTTTGATGCTATGTCCGGAACGGATAATACAGCCTCCCATCTGGGGGCATTGACAACAACTGTAATTGAATGCTGCAGTGGGGTGTTGGGAACATCGGTGTCCGCAGGCGGGAATCTGGTACAGGTGGATGAAAATATCTTGATGGAATCCGGCACGCCAAAGGATGAAGTGGGGAAGAATTCCGGCAATCGTGCATCGGATAGTGAAACGGGCGAGCCAAATTCCGGAGAGGATCCTTCCTTGAAGGGTCCGAATGGAAAGGAAAATGCCTCCGGGCAGGAAAATCCGGGTTATGTCAAGAAAGCGCAGATTTGGGAAGAGATTGATTTTGAACAATTGGCGAAGATTGCAACCGAACCGGAATTACAGGAACTGTCACAGTATCTGGGAAGCCGGGGTGTGTCTTACACCAACGAATATACGGGAATATTTGAGGGGTATAATCTGATCTATATCTGTGGAGAAGCCTTCTGGAGTTATGCCATTGATGAAAAGGTTACGCCAACTCTGTATAAAATGGCAAATCAGGGTGTTATCCTGAATAATTATTATAACAGTTTTAAAAATACCACCACCAATGGGGAATTTGCATTTGCAACCAGCCTGTGGCCGGATCTGTCCAGGGTGGCGGATTCCGGAACGGATGTGGGAAGCTTTTATCAGTCGGCTACCTGTTATATGCCTGTTGGTCTGGGGGATCTGTTTAATGAGCAGGGGGTTACTTCCAGAGCATATCACAATTATTATGGGGAGTATTATCGAAGAATACTTTCCTGGCCGAATCTTGGATATGATTGCAAATTTCTGGCCCGCGGTTTGCGTTTTACAACCATATGGCCGGCATCGGATCTGGAATTGATGGAGCAGACCGTGGATGACTATATCGGTGACGACCGGTTTCATGCCTACTATATGACCTTTAGCGGACATGGACCTTACGGACCGTCCAATTTTATGTATCAGAAGAATATTAATGCCATTAAAGAATTGATGGGGGATGGCCTCAATCAGGAAGTTTATGGATATATGGCAGGAAATTATGAGCTGGACAAGGCTATGGAATATCTTCTGGAACGGCTGGAAGAGGCGGGAAAGCTGGACAATACTGTTATCGTTATAGCGGGAGACCATTATCCCTACAATCTGTCCGATAAGGGGCGGGAAGCCTTAGTCGGCTACAAGATGGATACGGATTTTGAAATGTATAAATCCACCTGCATCATTTACAATGCAGGGTTGAAGGAAAATATCGTGACGGATACTTACTGCAGCAATGTGGATATTCTGCCGACCGTGCTGAATCTTTTGGGAATTTCCTACGATTCCCGGTTGTATATGGGACGGGATGTTTTTTCAGAGGGTGTGCACAAGGCGGTGCTTTACAATATGAGCTTTATCACGGACATGGTGCGTTACAACAGCCTTACAGATGAGTGTGAGTGGTCGGAGGGTGCCGATGCCATGGATGAGAATCAGAAGGACCGATATCTTGAGAACATGATTAATCTGGTGAATTCAGAGTACTCCGCTTCGGTCAGGATCATTGGGAATAACTATTATCAGTATGTCTGGTACAATAGTGGACTGATGACGGATGAGGATGTGGAGGAAGAGGAAAAACGTGTGCGACGGGTGAGGGAGAAGGATGTAGAATATAACATCAAGGATGCCGAACGTGCCGCAGAAGAACAGACTTTGGAGAATATAGAGGAAAATTAAGACTGGAATAGGAGAACAATATGATTTTAGATGTTAAGAACTTAAGCCATGGTTTTGGCGATCGCGGAATTTTTACCAATGTGTCCTTTCGTTTGTTAAAGGGTGAGCATATCGGACTGATTGGAGCCAATGGCGAGGGCAAATCGACTTTTATGAATATTATCACGGGGAAGCTGATGCCGGATGAAGGTACTGTAGAATGGGCGAAGAATGTCCGCGTGGGTTATCTGGACCAGCATTCGGTACTGGAGAAGGGAATGACGATCCGTGATGTGCTGAACTCCGCTTTTAGTTTTCTTTTTGATATGGAAGCTTCCATGAACGAAATGTATGAAAAAATGGGGGAAGCAGATGAGGAAGAGATGGCACGGCTGATGGAGGAAACCGGCGTGATGCAGGATCTTTTGACACAGCATGATTTCTACATGATTGATGCCAAGGTCAGCGAGGTGGCAAGGGCACTGGGACTGGAGGATATCGGTCTGGACCGGGATGTGACGGAACTTTCAGGGGGACAGAGAACTAAGGTGTTACTGGCAAAACTTCTTCTTGAGAAACCTGAGATTCTGCTGTTGGACGAACCCACCAATTATCTGGATGAGCAGCATATTGAGTGGCTGAAACGCTACCTGCAGGAGTATGAGAATGCATTTATACTGATCTCCCACGATATTCCATTTCTCAATAGTGTTATTAATCTGATCTATCATATGGAAAATCAGACCTTAGACCGTTATCCGGGAGATTATGATCATTTTCAGGAAGTCTATGCCATGAAAAAGGCCCAGCTGGAGGCAGCTTATAACCGCCAGCAGCAGGAAATTGCAGATCTTAATGACTTTATTGCAAGAAATAAATCCCGCGTGGCAACGCGTAATATGGCTATGGCCCGTAAGAAGAAGCTGGACAAGATGGATGTGATTGAGCTGGCTAAGGAAAAACCAAAGCCGGAATTTAACTTTAAGATGGGACGTACATCGGGTAAGGTTATCTTTGAAACCAAGGATCTGGTGATCGGTTATGATGATCCTTTATCTACGGCACTGAATATCAGCATGGAGCGTGGGGAGAAAATCGCCCTGGTGGGTGCCAATGGTATCGGAAAAACCACTCTCCTTAAGAGTATTCTTGGACTTATTAAACCTTATTCCGGTGAGGTGCATCTGGGAGATTATCAGCAGATCGGTTACTTTGAACAGGAAACGGATCAGAATAACACAACGACCTGTATCGAGGAAATCTGGCAGTGCTTTCCGTCCTGGACACAGTATGAGGTTCGTTCGGCACTTGCCAAATGTGGTCTCACAACGAAGCATATCGAAAGCCAGGTACGTGTCTTAAGCGGTGGTGAGCAGGCGAAGGTACGTTTGTGCAAGATTATTAATACGGAAACGAATATTTTGCTTCTGGATGAGCCTACCAACCACTTGGATGTGGATGCTAAGGAAGAGTTAAAACGCGCATTAAAGGAGTATAAGGGAAGTATTTTGCTGATCTGCCATGAACCGGAATTCTACTGGGATGTGGTAACTAAGGTATGGAACTGTCAGGAGTGGTCCACCAGGGTGTAAGAAATTCCCTCTTCACAAAATCGAACAAATGTTCTATAATTTATTTGATTGTGAAAGAGGTGATGGGCGTGGCAGCGATTAGTGGAAAAGAGAATAATATTGATGTGATCTGTATGCATGGCAGGGACGGCTCCATTATGCCCATCAAGATTCGTGTGGTGGATGAGGATGGTGCCTACCAGACCTATATGATTCGGGGATATAAGGATCTGACGAATTATGGAAAGTATTCTCTGGGCAGCACAACTCAGGTGACGAATCATATCTGGAAATTTGAGTGCAGGATTTTGGTTTTTGAGGTGGAGAAGAAGATTGTCCTTATGTATAATGCCTATGACAACCGGTGGCGTCTGATGGATCCGGGAAAGTGATCCGGGAAAGGTAATCACGGAATGGGATCAGAAGATTACGGAAAGAAAGGATGGATGAAATCCTATGATGGAGAATATTAAGCGTATTTTGAAGAATGAGGTATCCGGCTGGAAGAAGTGGGAAGTTATCTGGCTGGTGGTAGCTTGTGGGGTGATCGCCGGGCTTTCGATTTACTGGCAGGATACAGTTCTTGGAATTATATCGGCTACTACGGGTGTGGCCTGTGTGGTGTGTACCGGCAAGGGGAAGCTTAGTGCCTATGTCTTTGGTGCTGTGAATACCCTGCTCTATGCCATTATCGCATTCCGGGCGAAGTATTATGGCGAGGCGATGCTGAATGTCCTGTACTATTTTCCGTTACAGTTTTATGGATTTGTGGTATGGCACAGACATATGAATGGAATCACCCATGAGGTGGAGAAAATCCGGATGAAGAATCGGAATCGTATGATTCTGGTACTGGTTGTCACGGTGGCTACGGTGGCTTACGGGTATGTACTTAAATGTCTGGGTGGTGCACTGCCCTTTGTGGATGCACTTAGTGCCGTTGTGTCCGTGGTGGCAATGATCATCTCCATCAGGATGTACATGGAACAGTGGGTTTTGTGGATCGTGGTGGATGCAGTGAAGGTATTCCTGTGGATCTTTGCATTTATGAACGGAAATGACAGTATTGCCACACTTTTAATGTGGTTCATTTATCTTGGGAATGCGGTGATTATGTATTTTAAGTGGGCCAATGAGGCAGAGGATGAGATCCTCTGATGAAAACAGGGGGTCCAATGGGATAGGAGTGAAGGAATTTTGTATAAATATAATTCCTATTGACATACTAGGAATAAAGAATTATGATAGGTACTGTCAAAGTAGTTTTAATTCACATATTTATGATGATAGGCATTTGCGAAACAAACGATCAATTACATAAGATTAATGTTTGTGTATAGTATTTCGTGGCAATTGCGAGCCGTCGGTACTTAGGCGCCGTCCTTTGGCGCCTTATGTACCGCTACGAGCGAGTTCTTAGTGCAAACGTGCCTCGAAGTACTATACACAAACAAATCATTTATGTAATCTTAAGTGTTTCGCAAACGTCTAATTTATGAAGAGGAGGAGAAGTTAAAGAAATGATATATCTGGATAATGCAGCAACCACACAGGTCTATCCGGAAGTGTTAGAGACCATGATTTCGTATTTTACAGAGGATTACGGTAATCCCTCTGCATTTTATAGTTTTGCGGGAAGAGCAAAGAAGGGTGTCGATGAGGCAAGGGATATTCTGGCAGCAGGAATTGGCGCCAATGCCAATGAGATTTATTTTACAGGAGGCGGAAGCGAGTCGGATAATTGGGCGTTAAAGGCTACTGCTGAGGCTTACGCGGATAAGGGAAGGCATATTATTACCACGAAGATTGAGCATCATGCCATCCTGCATACCTGTGCCTATCTGGAGAAGAAAGGGTATGAAGTCACCTATCTGGATGTGGATGAAAATGGACTGATTTCACCGGAGAAACTGGAGGAGGCAATCCGGCCGGACACGATCCTGATATCGGTCATGGCGGCGAATAATGAGATCGGAACTATTGAGCCTCTGGCTGAAATTGGACAAATAGCCAAGAAACATGGGGTTTTGTTCCATACGGATGCGGTGCAGGCATTCGGACATATTCCCTTGGATGTCAATGCCATGAATATTGACATGTTATCTGCCAGTGGACATAAGATTAATGGTCCGAAGGGAATCGGACTGATGTACATTCGAAAGGGTGTTAAGATTCGCTCATTTATTCACGGCGGTGCCCAGGAACGTTCCCGCAGGGCGGGCACCCATAATGTTCCGGGAATCGTGGGATTCGGTAAAGCGGCACAGCTTGCTTTTGACCGTATGGAAGAAAGAAGCCGGATTGAGACCGAACTTCGGGATTATCTTATTGAACGGGTTCTGAAGGAGATTCCTTATGTGAGATTAAACGGACATCCTAAGAAACGTCTTCCCAATAATGCCAATTTCTGTTTTCGATTCATCGAGGGGGAATCCATGTTGATTCTTCTGGATCAAAAGGGGATCTGTGCCTCTTCCGGCTCGGCATGTACCTCGGGTTCCTTAGACCCGTCCCATGTGTTGCTGGCCATCGGACTTCCTCATGAGATTGCACACGGGTCACTCAGGTTGTCCCTGTCGGAGAAAACCACGAAGGAAGATATTGATTTTACGGTGGATACGTTAAAGGGAATCATAGAACGGCTTCGTAGTATGTCGCCCCTCTATGAGGATTTTATAAAGAAGCAGGAGGAGATCGAACATGTATAGTGAAAAGGTTATGGACCATTTTAATAACCCGAGAAATGTGGGTGAGATTGAGGATGCAAGCGGTGTGGGAACCGTAGGTAATGCAAAATGCGGCGATATCATGAGAATGTATCTGGATATTGATGATAACGGTATCGTTAAGGAAGCCAAATTCAAAACTTTTGGGTGTGGTGCCGCAGTGGCCACCAGCAGCATGGCAACGGAATTAGTGAAGGGAAAAAGCGTCAAAGAGGCGTTGGGAGTTACCAATAAGGCAGTAATGGAGGCTTTGGACGGACTGCCACCGGTGAAGGTGCACTGCTCCCTTCTTGCGGAGGAAGCAATCCATGCAGCCCTTTGGGATTATGCACAGAAGAAGGGAATCACCATTGAGGGATTGGAAAAGCCGGTTTCGGATATCGGGGAGAAGGAGGAAAAACCGGAGGATAGTTATTAACAAGTTATTAACAAACCCTTTATTTATATTTGGTTTGGTGGTATAATAAATTTTATAATATATGTGAGCGTTAATTTACTCCCGTTATATGGGGTGACTTTTGGAAAAATGAATTGCCAGGAAGTGAAAATTCCTGGCATTTTTTGAATGAACCAAAATAAATGCAAAGAGGGGGATTACTATGTTTTTAGAACAAATTTCAATGTTGAGCCAGTTTAATGCAGTGTCGGTAACGCTGCGTCTGTTTATGGCGCTGATTATCGGTGCGGCATTAGGTTTGGAAAGGGAGCAGAAGCAACGTCCGGCGGGACTTCGAACCTATACACTGGTATGTGTGGGTTCAGCCCTGGCGGCAGTAACGAGCCTTTATATGGCGGAATTATATGGAAGTACCGTGGATCCATCCCGTATTCCGGCGCAGATTATCAGTGGTATCGGATTCCTTGGTGCGGGAACCATTATGGTCACCAGGATTTACCGGGTTAAGGGTCTGACCACGGCAGCAGGATTATGGTGCTGTGCGGCAATTGGTATTGCAGTAGGTGTTGGATTTTATTCCGGAGCACTGTTATCGGGTATTATGATCGTGGTGTCTCTTCGATTATTTTCTTTTGTTGATAAAAGATTTATAAAATTTAACAAATATATTTATTGTTATGCGGAGTATAAGTCGAAGTCTTTTATTAAAGAATTAGTTTGTTACACCAGAAAGAATGATTACCAGATTTTTGATCTGGAGATTTCCAAGGATGCGGGTGATGGTGGATACTTTGCGACGTTTCAGATCAAGATACGGAATCCGGAAAAACGTGAGGAAGTGTTAAGCGAGATGCAGGAATTACAGGAATGTATTGTGCTGGAGGAGATTCAGTAAGACTTTGTTCAAAAAATTAAGTGAAATCCAAAAATTATTTTAAAATAGTATTCTTTTGTGGTAAAATATATAAGAAAAATTAAGTTCGTTATGAAACAGACGATGTAAAATATGTGGAAGACAGTAGGAGGAACAAGGCACGATGAAGATCGGATTTGACAATGAAAAGTACTTAAAGATGCAATCAGAGCATATCAGAGGGCGTATTGCAAAATTCGATAATAAGTTATATTTGGAGTTTGGTGGAAAATTATTTGATGATTATCATGCATCAAGAGTACTTCCGGGATTTGAGCCCGATTCAAAGTTACAGATGTTACTGCAGTTAAAGGATCAGGCAGAAATCGTTATTGTTGTCAGTGCCGAGGATATTGAGAGCGGTAAGGTCCGCGGTGATTACGGAATTACCTATGATATGGATACATTAAGATTGATTGATGCATTTAAGGGAGTGGGTCTCTTTGTGGGCAGCGTATGTCTTACCAAGTATGCGGCACAGCCACAGGCAGAGCTTTTTGAACGCAGACTGGCAGATCTTGGTATTCGTTCGTACCGTCATTACAAGATCCCGGGATATCCCAATGATGTGGCCCGAATCGTCAGTGATGAGGGTTATGGACGTAATGACTATATTGAGACATCAAGACCACTGGTCATCATCACTGCACCGGGACCGGGAAGCGGCAAGATGGCAACATGTCTTTCCCAGTTATACCATGAGCATAAGAGGGGGATCAATGCAGGATATGCGAAGTATGAGACATTTCCGATCTGGAATCTGGCGCTGAAGCATCCGGTGAACCTTGCCTATGAGGCGGCGACTGCGGATCTGAATGATCTGAATATGATTGATCCGTTTCATCTGGAAGCCTATGGTGTCACAACGGTTAACTACAACAGAGATATTGAGATCTTTCCGGTTCTTAAGACCACCTTTGAAATGATTGCAGGGGAAAGTCCGTACAAGTCTCCTACCGATATGGGTGTAAATATGGCCGGAAATTGTATTAGCGACGATGAAGCCTGTTGTGAGGCATCAAGACAGGAAATTATACGCCGTTATTACAATGCACTTTGTCAGAAGAAAATCCATGGTGAAACCAAGGATGACCTGTATAAATTAGAGTTATTGATGAATCAGGCGGGAACCTCCGCCGAACATCGTAAGGTGGTAAAGGCAGCCCTGGAACGTGAGCAGGAAACCGGTCATCCGGCCATGGCCATCGAGCTTGGAGACGGAACGATTATCACCGGTAAGACCGGAGATCTTCTGGGAGCGGCATCCGCCATGTTGTTAAATGCGTTAAAGCACTTTGCCGGTATTGAGAAAGAGGCACATCTTGTCCGGGCTGAGGCCATCGCCCCGATTCAGACTCTTAAGACAAAGTATCTTGGCAGTGTTAACCCAAGATTGCACACCGATGAGATTCTGATTGCACTTTCTACATCCGCATCCATGGATGAGAGAGCGGCACAGGTGTTTAGTCATTTGCCGGATCTTAAGGGGTGTGATGCACATTCTTCGGTAATTCTTTCCTCCGTAGATATGGAAATCTTAAGAAAACTTGGTATACAGTTAACCTGTGAGCCAAAGTACGAAGAGGAAAGCAGAATATATCACAAGAATTAAATATTACGGTGGTGATTCCGTATTTTGAAAGGGGTGCGAATATACGATGAGGATAAAGAAGAATAAGGAAGAACTTTTAAGTGCGTTAGCCCAGTTAAGGGACGTTGATTATTCGGCCAGTCCACAGATGGGGGACATACACAGGAGACTCAAGGACAGCAGAAATGCATTTGCCGAGATGTACGATTTGAATGTAAATGCAGTTTCAGAGATTAGTGCATTGAACCTTGAAATTAAATTCTATACAGAAAAGCTGGTTGATATCACGAATAGTGTGGCCAATGCAACCTCCGGTATTCATGAGGCGGCAAGCCAGTCTACGGAAGTTGCAGGAATTGTTGCCGGAAGACACGAGGATCTGACCAATACCATTATCACTGTGTCGGAGGAATCTACCAGTGTATATCAGAAGATTGATTCCAGTCAGAAGAGTCTGACGGAAATACGTGAGTTATCGGAAGATACCATCGCCGTATCACAGAAGATGCAGTCGGATATGAGTGATCTTTCATCGATTATTAAAAGCATGAATGAGGTCATTGGGGAAATTCGAAAAATTTCAGCACAGACGAATCTGTTGTCCTTAAATGCATCCATTGAAGCGGCAAGAGCCGGTACGGCGGGAGCAGGTTTTGCGGTAGTTGCGGAG
The DNA here is from genome assembly GCA_051877855.1 of Lachnospiraceae bacterium. Lineage (GTDB taxonomy): Bacteria > Bacillota > Clostridia > Lachnospirales > Lachnospiraceae > MGBC120314. The sequence continues at coordinate 24,575 of JBJEJH010000017.1, forward strand.
GAAATTCGTGCCCTCGCGGATGAGACCAAGAAATTGACGGACAATATGGATCAATTCGTAAGCAGCGTGCAGAATGCGGCCCAGGCCAGCAACGAGAGTGTGGATGAAGCCATTCATGCATTAGCGGAAGTGGATGATAAGATTAAAGCGGTATGGACCATTAACGAAGAAAATCAGAAGCATATTGCAGAGATTGCGGAAAGTATTAGTAATCTTGCTGCAGTCAGTCAGGAAATATCCAGTTCCATGAATGAGATTGAGGCAAATGCTGCAGAGATTGAGGCTTCCTGTTCGGTACTGGATGAGGATGTAGCCGGCATGAAGAAGGTCAGTGATCAATGCTTTATTGCAGTGAAGCCAATCGAGGTCATTGAGAAACGAATGGATCAGGTTCTGGCACATATGGGTAAAATGACTTTGGATGTATACCATGCTTTGTCCAGACAGGAATTGTCCGATTATATGGATGGTGCCATTGCAATGCACCGTGCCTGGGTTGCCAAGCTGGGCAGAATTATCGATGAACAGAGTATTATTCCATTCCAGATTGATGCGACAAAATGCAAGTTCGGACATTTTTATAATTCACTGAAACCACCGGTTCCTCAGATTATGGAGATCTGGGAGGAGATTGGTAAGGATCATCAGAAATTGCATCAGATGGGTGGAAAGATTATCGAGATGATGTTTAATGAAAATTATGATCAGGCAAAGAAGACCTATACGGAAGTAATTGCTTACTCAGAGAAATTAATCGAAAAAATGGAGAAAATTAAGACCATGATACCGGATAGCAGTGCGACTTACTAATGTTTTTGCGTTTCCAAAAGCGAAAAAGAAAGGGGATTACAGTATGGAGGAAAAATTTTTTTACGAAAATGATATACGGGTGACGAATTCAGCGGTGAAGGTTGTGCGATGGCTGATTATAGTATTCCCATTATTGATTATATTGTCTCTTGTCGGAATATTTCAGTCCGAGATAAAGAACTTAATTCCTCTTACGGTAATGGGAATTGTTGTTACCATGGGTCCCACTGTTGCATCGAAGATGAATACGCCGATACATGTTATGAAGTATCTGATCACATTGGCACTTGGCTTGTTAGTGGCGCTTATGGCAACGGATCCTACGATTGGAATATATATGACATATGCGCTTCCAATGGTGTTTAGTATTTTATATTATGACAAAAAGTTTACAAGGAATGTGGCAGTAATAGGCTATATACTGTTAGTGGTATCATTGTATTTCAGATCTCTCAATGTTATGCAGGTCGAATTTGAGACCAATTTTGTATGGTTTGTGAGTCGTTCTCTTGGATTTGCGCTGGAGGCCATCGTAATGAGCATTGTCTGCATTAAGATCGCTGATGTGTCCCATGAAATGCTTTTAAAATTTGCAGATACACAAAAAACAGCAGATCTGGTAGACGAGTGTAATAAGGCATCCGAGGAGCTGGGTGCGGTGGTAGAACATCTGAATGAATGTATTCATGGATTTGCCTCCACCAATGAAGCGATTACAAGTTCTGCACAGGCAACTCTTGTGGATTGTAGTAACAACTCCGAATTTGCAGATTCGGTCTGCGACTCTATGGATGAACTGAATCAGACGGTTGAAGTCATTGTCAATAATGCTGCACAGATGCTTGATATATCCAAGGAGACCACCAGAAAGATTCAGGGTTATATTGAACTTATGGAAAAGACTACGGATGATATGCAGATCATTGAGCAGTCTGCACAACAGACGGAACAGTCCATCGAAAGCCTTGAACTGGGGATGAAAGAAGTATCGGAATTTGCCACAACGATTGCAGGAATCACGAAACAGACCAATCTTCTTGCGTTAAATGCCAGCATAGAGGCAGCAAGAGCAGGGGAAATGGGCAAGGGATTCAGTGTGGTTGCGGAGGAAGTAAGAGTACTTGCGGACGATTCGAAAAAGGCAAGCGACGCAATTGCACGTATTTTGGAGAAGATTGTTTCTAATCTGAGTGAGGTAAGAACTTCAAACCAGAATAATATAAGCAACATTACCAGGGGAATTGAGAAACTTCATGCGGTGGTAGTGGAAGCGGAAAGTATTGGAGAACTTCAGAGTGAATCCGGTAATAAAGCACAGATGGTTGCAGATTCCAGTGCGAATACCATCGAACATGGAACCCGGGTTTTGGAAAAGGTAAAACATATGCAACAGCTTGTTGATAATACGGTGGAACAGGCAAATAACATTGTTCGTGAAACAGAAAATCAGAAGAATGTTACCGGTGAGGTGGAAAAATCATTCCACAAGGTTAATTCTGTATCGGATAATCTTATGAAGATCAGTAAAATGAATTGATAGAACATAATGAACGGAAAATGGCGGCTTGGATTATTTCAAGTCGCTATTTTACTTTATTTCATTGACTTAAAAAATATACAATGATAGAATCAACTCAATAGTGGTGTTATGATGTTGTGTTAAAAAATAAGGCGGAGATGATTATAATATGGGAAAAAAAATTTTGGTGGTGGATGACGATGCGGTGAATCTGAAAATTGCAGAGCTGGTTCTGACAAAGGAGAATTATGAGGTTTTAGGAGTTGATTCAGGGCAGGCGGCTCTTACATTCTGTGAGGAGGAATCGGTGGATTTGATACTTCTGGATGTAGAGATGCCGGGGATGAGCGGAATAGAGACCTTGGAGAAGATTCGTGCCCGGCAGGAACTTTCACAGGTGCCGGTACTGTTTTTATCCGGCTCCGAAGATATGGAGGAAGCTGTGAAACGCGGAGAATATGCTGTGCAGGGTTTTGTTAAAAAGCCGATTATTCCGCATAACTTATACGTGCGGGTGGAAGAAGTTTGTAAATAAAGTAACTGTTGACAAAAGAAATATATTGGAGCATGAGCAATATGATACATATTTTCATTGTGAATCCCTATGCGGGACAAAAAACATTTGCGGATGATTTGCGTCTTAAGTTAAAGAGTATAGAAAATCTGAATTATTTCGTGTTTAATATCAGACGTGCGGGGGATGAAAAAAATCTGGTAAAAAGAGTTTTACATATTTTTCAGGATGAAAAGCTCCGCTTTTATTGTTGCGGTGGTTCCGGAACGATGCGCAATATGCTGGAAGGATTTGATGACCTGGAAAAAGCGGAGGTTGCCTTTTTCCCTTGTGGGTTAACCAATGATTTTCTGAAGGTATTTGGCGAAAATGAGTCTCGTTTTCACCGGATTGAGGAACTGATTGAAGGAGACGTAATTGAGGTGGACTATATCAAGACCAATCACGGTGTCGCATTGAATACCTTTTCGGTAGGGATGGACTCGAAGAATGTTGAAGGATTTGAAACATATCGTATCAGTTCGGCTTTTGGTGAACAGGTGCCGTATTATCTGGCCTTGTTATACTCTGTGTTTTTTTCCAAAAATGTAGATTATGAAGTATATCTGGACGACGAAAAAGTTGAGGGTCGATTTGCAGAAGTATTCTGGGGAAACGGATATGTACTGGGTGGTAATTTGTTTTTGGCAGAGAAAGCCTGTGTTACGGATGGTAAAGCAGCATATTTAATTGTGCCGGATCAAAGGGGCATCAAACTGTTGCAGACAATTTTAATCGCACAGAAGAATGATTTTAACCGGTTAAAGAACCGTGTATACTGTGGAATGAGCAGAAATATCCGCATCCGCAGGAAGGATGGCCAGCCCTTTATGATGAATCTGGACGGAGAACTGATATCCGGCTCCGAGGAATGGACTGCAAGGATTGTCCGGAAAGGCCTTCATCTGGTTGTGCCAAAGGGGGTGAGCCTGTGAATGAGAAATTCTATTTTGGAAGTATTACCTATTGGTTTTTCATGTTTATGGAAGTGATCATTGTACTGATCATCAACGTGGTAAGAGGAGAATTCTATTGGCAGACCGAGTTCGGCGTTGTGGCGTTATTCATCATTGGACTGCTGACGATGAAGCATCTGAAAAAGAAAAATAAACTGACCCAGAGGAATTATTCCGGAGTACAGATTGTATTATATCTTGTATTCTCCCTGACATTGAGCCATATCATCGATAATGAATATGTATTATTTATATTATTGCTGGTACAGTCGGTTCTGACATTTATTTTTCAGGATAAGGGTCTTTGTATTTTTCAGACGGCATTGGCGGTATTGGCATTGGTATTACTGGAAATTACGGGATTTCCGATCGTATCCGAGACACCCGCTATGCTGGAGTTTAATTTTGAGACAGGAGCACTGCTTGTTGTTTCATGGGTTATGGTAAATCTCATAAAATATAATGAATTTCAGATCCGTAAAAATTATGAACAGGAGCGGAGTCTGGACGATCTGTTAAAAGTGGTGGCGGTAAAGTGTGATGAGGCAAGGCAGGCAGCCACAAGTAAGTCCCTCTTTTTGTCCAATATGTCCCATGAGATTCGTACGCCGATCAATGCTGTTCTTGGTATGAATGAGATGATTTTGCGGGAAAGCGGGGATCCGGAAATCCTCGGTTATGCGGAAAATATTAAAAGTGCAGGAAATCTGTTACTTTCCCTGATTAATGATATATTGGATTTTTCGAAAATTGAATCCGGTAAGATGGAGATGGTTCCGGTAAAGTATCAGCTCAGTTCTGTTTTAAATGATCTGGTCAATATGATTGCGCCGAGGGCGAAGGAAAAGAATTTACAGTTGAAGGTGGAGGCAGAGCCTTCCATCCCGAATGAACTCTATGGAGATGAAGTAAGAATTCGTCAGGTTGTCACCAATATACTGACGAATGCCGTTAAATATACGGATCAGGGACAGGTTACTTTAAAAGTAGATTATCAGTTGGCGGACGAGAAGAAACTGTATCTTCTGGTGTCGGTTAAAGATACCGGTCGAGGAATTAAGAAAGAGGATATGGATAAACTGTTTCAGTCCTTTAAGCGTCTGGATCAACAGAAAAACCGGCATATTGAAGGAACCGGACTGGGACTTTCGATTACCGCCAGTTTTGTAGAGATGATGGGCGGAACCATTCAGGTGGAAAGTGAATACGGAGTGGGTTCCGTGTTTTCTGTATCGATTCCTCAAACCATTATGAGTATGCAGAAAATGGGAAATTATGAGGAACGATTTGAAAACGGTATCCGGGAAAATGAAACCTATCAGGAAAGCTTTCATGCACCACAGGCGAAGATTCTGATTGTCGATGATAATGCCATGAATCTTAAGGTTGTCACCAGTCTTTTAAAACGGACACAGATACAGATTGATACAGCATCCGGTGGAATGGAGTGCCTAAAGATGCTTCGGGAAAAGAAGTATGACCTGTTGCTGTTAGACCATATGATGCCTATCATGGATGGTATCGAAACCTTAAGACAGATCAAGCAGGAAGAGATCGGAGCCGGAATGCCGGTAATCGCTTTGACGGCAAATGCGATTTCAGGATCCCGTGAAATGTATATTGAACAGGGATTCCAGGATTATCTGTCGAAACCGATTGTTGGAAAGTCCCTGGAAAAACTTCTTGTCAAGTGGCTGCCAAAGGAGCTGCTGCAGGAGGTGAAGGAAACGAAAGAGATTCCGAAGGAGACCCAAACAGAGGATCAACAGCCGGAAAGCACACTGATAGACCGGGAGACGGCCATGCTTTACTGTGCAGACAGTGAGGAAATATATCATGAAATGTTGAAAGCCTACTTAGAACAGAAGGAAAAATATCGTAGGGATGTAGAAATCTATTATGGTAATGAGGATTGGGATAATTATCGGATCACGGTACATTCGATCAAAAGTACTTCCCTTACCGTCGGTGCGGTAAAACTTTCTGAAGAAGCAAAGGAACTGGAAATGGCAGCGAAAGAAAACCGGATTCAGACGATACGGGATAATAATGAAGCTTTTCTGCAACATTATCAGGAGGTAATGACGCAGATTGAACAGATGATGGCAACAACTATTTAGAAATTTTTCTAAATAGTTGTTGCTTTTTTTATCAGACGGACATATAATGTATTTAGAAAATTTTCTAAATAGTTTTTAAAGGAGGTGTGTGAGTGGGATTTGCAGATACATTTAAAGCATTGTCAGACCCGGTGCGCAGGGATATTCTGGTGATGTTAAAGGGGGGCAAGATGACGGCAGGAGAGATTGCAGAGAAGTATGAACTCACCAATGCAACGGTTTCCTATCATTTGTCCCAGTTAAAGAAAGCAGACCTGCTCTTTGAGACAAAGGTCAAGAACTATGTTTACTATGAACTTAACATTTCCGTATTTGAAGAAGTGATGTTGTGGATATCACAATTTAGTGAAAGGAATGAGAAAGATGGAGAATAAGAAAGATAAAAAAATGGTTATTATGATGATTCTGACAACAATCGTTTGTCTGCTTCCAATAGTGTATGGGTTGATGGTATATAATAAACTGCCGGATCAGATTCCTACACATTGGAATCTGCAGGGTGAGGTGGATGGTTACAGCTCCAGGAAATTTGCGGTATTTGGAATGCCTGTTTTGCTGGCAGTATTAAATCTGATTGTACAGGTGGGTATGCAAATTGATCCGAAGCATCGGAATCATTCGGAAAAAATGAGGCTGGTGCTTGCTTGGTTTGTGCCGGTGCTTACACTTATGGTAGTTCCGATTTGCCTGCTTGCAGCACAGGGAGTTCAGATTGATGTGGCATTTGTGATCAGTCTGTTTATGGGAATACTGTTCATGCTCCTGGGGAATTATCTCCCGAAATGCAAACAGAATTATACCATAGGTTATAAGATCCCTTGGACTCTGGAATCGGAGGAAAACTGGAATAAGACCCACCGTCTGGCCGGGTTTATATGGACTATCGGAGGTTTACTGATTATCATTTCCTGCTTTATAGGAAGTGAAGTAGTGCTGTTTCCAGTGGTATTTCTGATGGTTGTAATTCCCTTTGTGTATTCTTATGCGTTGTATAAGAGAGGGATCTAAGAAAGAAATATAATAAAAAATTATAAATCCCGGAATGCCGGATAACAGCATTCCGGGATTTTGTTTATTTATTTGCTCTCGGAAACATAAAGTACGAGGGTATCCTCTGCCCGGATGATGGTTCTGCCATCCGGAATAATATTTTTATCCCCTCTTTTGATCAGGGCAATCAGCTCATTGGCAGGGAGTTTCAGTTCTGCAAGACTAAGGTTGCACCATTTGTGCCCCTCGGATATTGGAATTTCTTCCAGCACATCCGTGTCACCGGATTCGTAGGAGGGTACACTTAAGATCACATTATCTCCGGCAAGAATCCGGGTATCTCCCCGGGGAATTATATTCTCTCCGTTACGTTTAATCATGAGAGCCAGGGAACCGGTTGGCATACTTACATCCCGTATCAGCTGGTTTTCCCAGTTGTGTCCGGCAGGAATTGCCATACGCATCAAGGTGAGAGAAGACTCTTCCTGGTAATCATTGAAGGTTTTTCTTACATCCATGGAGTCATCCACCATATCAAGTTTCCTCGAAATCATAGGAAGCAGGGTGCCCTGTACCGATACGGAAAACAGGGAAACCATAAATACGATGTGAAACAAATCGAGATCTATGGGGATTCCGCTGGCAACCGCCATAATGGCAAATACCGAAGAAGCCGCGCCGCGAAGTCCTGCCCAGGAGATGAGAAGACACTGTGGAATACTGCATCGGAACGGAAGCATCAGCGCAAATACGGCAATGGGTCTTGCAATAAAAGTTAAGAATATGGTTACGGCAAGAGCGGTTACAATGACCTGGGGCATTCGGTTTGGAAAGGTCAAAAGTCCCAATAAGAAGAAAATCAGGATCTGTGAAAGACTTGTAATTCCGTCAAAGAAGGGAACCAGGACTTTCTTGTTACGGATGGAACTGTTGCCCATAATAATGCCCATGATATAGATACTTAAATATGCATTTCCGTGTAATAAACCTGCCACGCTGTAGCACATCAAAACCATAGCGATCAGGAAAATGGAATCAAGCCCATCGGCAATGATACGGCGGCGGGACATGAGCCGGAGGGAAATCCGGGCAAAAACAACGCCGGCGAAAAGTCCAAATGCAATCTGTAGCAGTATTTCAAGTATCATATTTTCGGATCCGTTTCCACCCATCAGGGAAATCCCGATCATGGTAAGAAGATATGCCATGGGATCATTGCTGCCACTTTCCAGTTCCAGGAGGGAAGCCGTGCCGTGCTTGAGATTCAACTTCTTTCTTCGGAGAATGGCAAATACACTTGCAGCATCGGTGGAAGCCAGTACAGACCCCACAAGAAAGCTTTCCTCAAAGGAAAAATGTAAGAACAGATAACAAAGAACGGCAGTGATTAATGCGGTCACCACCACACCGAAGGAGGAAAGAATGACGGAACGCACCGCAACGGGCTTTGCAAGGGACCACTTCGTATTAAAACCACCGTAGAACATAATGAAAATCAGCGCGATGGAACAAATATTTTCGGCGAGAGAAAAGTTATCAAAAGGGATTTTAAAAAGACCATCACTTCCAAAAACCATGCCGATGAACATAAAAAGAATTAATGCAGGAGTACCGAATTTATCGGAAAACTTTTCTGCAAGAACACATAATAAAATAACCGCAGAAACACATAGTATGACCATTAACATAAAAATTCCCCCCCAAAAAAAAAATTAAACTCCTGCTGTATATTTTCCAATAGATTCCGGTATTTGTCAAGATTGGCAGATCCGAGAGAAACATCGGTTTTATACAAACGCAGTTTGATTTTTAATTGATTTATTATATTCAATGATGTATATTATAATTAGTACAAATGGTACTTATATTGCACGAAAAGTGTGAAATAAAAATGCATCAAGGGGGTTTACTATGAACAGATTAAAGGATAAGGTTGCTATTGTTACCGGTTCTACCAGCGGAATCGGAATCGGCATTGCGAAATTGTATGCGGCACAGGGCGCAAAAGTGGTTATTTGTGGACGCAGACAGGAAAAGGGACAGGCTGTTGTGGATGAAATCATTAAGGACGGCGGAGAAGCGACTTACCATTTCATGGACATTACAGCTACCGACAGTATTGAAAAGTTAATGGCGGATACCGCTGAAAAGTACGGAAAGATTGACATTCTGGTCAATAATGCGGCCAATGTAGGACTGAAGGATGGTCGTGTGGATGAGTTAAGTCTTGAAATGTGGGATGAAGTTTTCCAGAGTGATTTAAGGGGAACCTTCTACTCCATCAAGTGTGTGCTTCCGTATATGCAGAAAAATGAAAATGGTGGTTCAATCATTAACATCGGTTCCATGGCATCCTGCGGAGGTGATCTTGGATCTACAGCCTATGCCTGTGCCAAGGCGGGGGTTGATATGCTGACGAAGTCCACTGCATTACAGTATGGTAAGCAGAATATCCGTTGTAACTGTGTTCGCCCGGGTCTTATTGTTACACCTCAGAATGATGCACATGTTCCACAGGCATTGAAAGATATTTTCTTAAGTAATATCATGGTGAACCGTTACGGTTGTCCGGAGGATATCGGAAACTTATGTGTATATCTTGGTTCGGATGAAAGCAGCTATGTTACCGGTCAGATTATGAACGTAGATGGCGGTCTGAATGCACATGTATCTACGGTTGCCCAGTTCAGGGATTTAAATTCACGTACATGGTAGGCTGATGGCGATCGGTATTACCGGAATGGAGGACATTATGGATAAAAAGGCAATGAATCAATTAAGTTACGGATTATTTGTTTTATCGGCAAAGATGGGAGATAAGGATAATGCCTGTATTATCAATACGGTGGGACAGGTTACCTCAGAGCCGAATCGTATCAGCATTGCAGTCAATAAGGCAAACTATACACATGATATGGTTTTAAACACCGGTATCTTTACGGTGTCGGTTATCAGTGAACAGGCAGATTTTGAACTGTTTAAGAGATTCGGATTCCAGACCGGAAGAGAAGTGGACAAGTTTGCAGGGTGTAGCGACTATGCAACCGGTGAAAACGGTGTAAGATATATTACCAAGGGTACCAATGCATATATCAGTGCCAAGGTGGAACAGACCATTGATCTGGGAACTCATACGCTGTTTATTGCAGCCGTAACTGATATGAAGGTGTTGGGCAGTGCTCCGTCTGCAACCTACAGCTATTACCATAACAACATTAAACCAAAGCCACAGGAAGTTGGTAAGACACCGGAGGGCAAGACGATATGGAGATGTACCATCTGTGGTTATGAATATGAAGGAGAGGAACTGCCGGAGGATTTTGTATGTCCTCTGTGTAAGCACCCGGCTTCGGATTTCGAAAAGGTGGTTCAGTAGAATAAACACCCGAGTACAGTACTTTGATTGATACTGTGCCGGGTGTTTTTTTCATACTTTTTTAGAAATGAAATACAAAAGGGAAAATATTTTCGATCAGATACAAATCGACCTAATATGATAAAAAAATAACTATCTTTTCGGAAAAATGTCTGATATAATGAAGAAAATAAGTTGCACTGTGGAAATGTCTTAAATTATAGGAGGACATTATGCCTGAAGATAAAATCAAAAATTATGGAACGGATTATGCAAGGTGGGCAAAATTCTTTCGCAGGATGGGAATGATCCTGTATCTTGTCACTGTGTTTTTGGAGGTAGGTATCTATTTTGTGCTTCGGATGCAGAATATGATTAAGCAGTCCACACAGGAATATATGTGGCTTTATATGATTAAGCCTATTATGATCAGTACCCTGATTATGGTGATCGGGTCCTATATTATTTTCCGTACCCGGAATGATAATGTTAAGAAATATACCCAGATTCTCATGATTACGCTGATGTTTGGCAATGTTGCCTACGTGCATAATGTATTTATGGTTGCGTTGGTTATTTTTAGTATTCCGATTTTTCTGACGGTTGTTTATCAGGATCAGAAAATGTTAAATTGGGTTACACTGGTCAGCGAGGTTATTGTTGCTTGTATTGGTGTATATAGTTATGTGGGAAAGCATGGCGCGGGGAAAAATGCTTATTATATCCCATCGGTACTGATTGTGATTGTCATTCTCCTTGCCTGCCGATCCATTGCCAATATTTCCATCCGGGTGTTGATTGAGCAGAATAAGGCATTGATTAACGCCATGGAGGAGGCCAAGCGTGCACAGCTTCTGGCAGATAAATCCAACCAGAGTAAGACGGTATTCCTGTCCAGTATGTCCCATGAGATCCGGACTCCGATTAATGCGGTGCTGGGGCTGGATGAAATGATTATCCGTGAAAGTACGGAGCCGGAAATCCGGGATTATGCCATGGATATTCGTAGCTCCGGTAAGGCACTGCTGGGACTGGTGAATGATGTATTGGATTTTTCCAAGATTGAGTCGGGGAAATTGGATCTGGTGGAAGTGGAATATGATGTCAGTTCCATGATTAACGATCTGGTTAATATGATTTCCACCCGGGCGCAGGAAAAGGGATTAACCTTAACACTGGAAATACAGCAGGAAATTCCCCATTTGTTACATGGTGATGAGATCCGCATTAAGCAGATTATAATGAATCTGTTGACCAATGCAGTCAAATATACGGATCGTGGGGAGGTAAAGTTGTGTATCTCTTATGAGAAGGAAGACGAGGATCATATTCGCCTGTCCGTGATGGTAAGAGACACCGGAAAGGGAATTAAGGAGGAGGATCTTAACCGGTTATTTACCCCATTTGAAAGAATTGATGAAAAACGTAATCGAAATATTGAGGGAACCGGTCTCGGTATGAGTATTGTCAAGAGACTTCTGGGTCTGATGAATTCCGATATACATGTGGAGAGTGTATATGGTCTGGGATCGGATTTTTCTTTTACCATTCTTCAGGAGGTCCGGGATTGGCAGCCGATTGGTAATTATGAAGAAACCTACCGCAGGGTCAAGGAAAAGGAAATGCAGTATCATGAGCAATTCAAAGCTCCGGATGCAAGAATTCTGGTGACGGATGATACACCGATCAATCTCCGCATTGTTCAGAATCTTTTGAAGAGAACACAGGTTCAGATTGATGTGGCAATGTCCGGTATGGAGTGCCTGCGCAAGGCATCCGAGAAGACATATCATGTTATCTTAATTGATCACATGATGCCGGAAATGGATGGTATCGAGACGTTGAGACATATAAAGAATGATGAGGATTCGATGAACCGGGAGACTCCGTTGATTGCACTGAGTGCCAATGCGATTTCGGGAAGCCGGGAAATTTATCTTAATGAAGGATTTGCCGAGTACATCATGAAGCCGATTGATCCGGTTAAATTGGAAAGAACATTGATGCGGTTTATACCGGATGAACTGCTACAGTAATAAAGAGTATAGATGTTTATCTTTAAAATAATATGTTATTAAGTGAAGTGTAGAAAGGGTGTTTCAGAAAAGCAGGAAACACCCTTTTTTCGAAGTTGATGTTGTCAGGGAGAGGATGCAGATGACTGGTGATGAGAGGAAAACATTTCCGGACGGAACGATGGTGGATGAGTGGTTTTATAACGTAGAAATCCCCGGACTGGATATGTTGGGAAAACAGTATGTATTGACGGATTACGGAGTGCAGGATGATGGGAAAATCCATACGAAAGAGATTCAAAAGATCATTGATACTGCGGCAGAAAATGGTGGGGGTGTGCTGGTGGTACCCCGGGGAACTTTTTGTACAGGTGCCTTATTCTTTCCACAGGGTGTTCATCTTTATGTAGCGGAAGGTGGAGTGCTTATGGGAAGTGATGATATCAATGATTACCCTCTGTGCAGGACACGCATCGAGGGGGAGACCTGCAGGTATTTTACTGCGTTGATTAATGTAGATTCGGTGGATGGGTTTGTTATGTGTGGTCCCGGAACCATTGACGGAAACGGGCTTCGATCATGGAAAGCCTTCTGGCTTCGGAGAGAGTGGAATCCCCAGTGCACGAATAAGGATGAACAAAGACCGCGACTGGTATATATTTCGAATTGTTCCAATGTGACGGTTGCGGGATTACATATGCAGAATTCTCATTTTTGGACCAATCATGTGTATCGGTCACATCACGTAAAATTCTTAGGATGTCATATTTTTTCTCCGGCGGCTCCGGTAAAAGCGCCAAGTACGGATGCCATTGATCTGGATGTATGCAGTGATGTTCTGGTGAAAAATTGTTACATGGAAGTCAATGACGATGCGGTGGTGTTAAAGGGGGGTAAGGGATCCTTGGCAGACAAGGATGAGGAAAATGGATCCAATGAACGTATCATCGTAGAAGATTGTACCTATGGTTTCTGTCACGGGTGTCTTACACTGGGATCCGAATCTGTGCATAATCGCAATGTGATTCTAAGGCGAATCAAGGTATCCTGCGGATATAACCTGTTATGGCTTAAGATGAGACCGGACACGCCACAGCATTATGAGTATATTCTGGTGGAAGATGTGCAGGGAAAAATCAATAATTTTATAAATATTAATCCATGGACACAGTTTTTTGATCTTAAGGGGCGTAAGGAAATTCCAAAATCCTTTGCGGATCATATTGTGATGAGAAACTGTGGGTGTGAATGTGAGACATTTCTTAATGTGATTCCGATGCCGGAACAATACGAAATAAGTGATATCACCCTTGAAAATCTTAGTATTATGGCAAAGAACATCAATGTTGGAAGTGATGGAATGAGAGGTATTGTTATGAATAATGTGCGAATTAATAAAGGAGAGAATGGGGTGTCATGATGAATCATAAGAAGATGAAAGCAATGCTGTCAATTCTGGTGATGATTTTAGTTGCAGGATGTGGTAAGCAGGAGGTAAATTATCAGGAAGTTGAGCTGATAACAGAGGAAACAAACGGCAGCGGGCAAGATGAAAGTGTTGTGGAAACATTGGAATCCGAGGAAAAAGAATCCGGTGGAGTATCGAGAGAGGGCGCTTTAAAAACGACGGAAGAATCAACCGGAGGGGGAACTATTTCGGAGAAAAACCCTACAGAGGAAACCACACAGGAGGAAACTTCCAAAGAGGTGGTTACGGAAGCAGTGACCGCCGCACCGGATGGAACCATCGCAGGGACTCCAAGCTGGGCGTCCATCGAGGCGGATGTAAGCTTATCGGGATCCGGTACAGGATTTCACGCCAAACTGGTCATGTGCACACCCACAAGTGCAGTATCCTACGGTATCCAGTATGATTCCTGTGCAGCGGCACCATATACAGGAAAGACCATGGCGCTGGTGGAGAATATAGGCTCTAATAATCCCGGAGGACAATCTTACTTTAGACCGGGCAATGTGGAGTTGCAGCTGGATCAGTCCTATCACATGATGCTTACTTTAAATCGGGACGGCAGCGGATCGGTGTACCTTGACTGTAATAAGATCGGCGATTTTTATAATCCGAACCTGGCTTATCAGGACATTGTGTACCTTCGTGTAGAGGGCTCCGGAAGAAAAAATGGAGATTCGGTGTATGCAACATTTAATAATATCCGGTTAAAGGTGAATGGAACCTACCAGAGTGGCAAAGAGTGGGGGATGCATGAATTTCAACAGAATCCTTCCATCGGTTCTGCGGCCTATTCCACCAGTAATATTGTTATTTCCGGTTATGTTTCCGGAATTGGGGATAATGAGGATTGGGACAGCCGATATAATGATGTCTCCGGCATCATACAGTTCATTCAATAAGGTGTTGTTAAAAGGGGATATAATGTGATACAATATTTTTCAATGTTGAATTGAAAAAGAAAGGTTTAATTAATTATGGGAGCAAATCGTCAGATTCATGCGGCCCTTCTGGGCGCGGGTACAGTAGGAAGCGGAGTATATCAGTTATCGGTGATGGAGAAGGAAGATATTATCTGTAAAACCGGTGCAGAACTGGTTGTGGATAAAATTCTGGTACGGGATAAGAGTAAGAAGAGAGAAGGCATTCCGGAGGATGTTTACACGGAAAACTGGAAGGAAATTGTTGAAGATCCACAGATTGAGGTGGTTATTGAGGTGATGGGTGGTATCGAACCGGCCAAAACCTATGTGACCGAAGCCATGCTTGCAGGAAAACAGGTGGTTACCGCCAATAAGGATCTGTTGGCAGAGTATGGGGAAGAATTATTTGCCATCGCAGAGCAGAAGAAGTGTGATCTTCAGTTCGAGGCAGCGGTTGCAGGTGCGATTCCGATTATCCGTCCTCTGCGCCAGAGTCTTGCAGGAAGTCGTCTGACGGATATTATGGGTATCGTTAACGGTACAACGAATTATATCTTAACCAAAATGACCGATGAGGGAATGGATTATCAGGAAGCTCTTGATATGGCGACGCGTCTTGGCTATGCGGAGGCGGATCCTACCGCAGATGTGGAAGGTTATGATGCCGGACGCAAGATGGCAATTATGGCTTCCATTGCCTACAATTCAAGAGTGACATTTTCAGATGTCTATACGGAAGGTATCACGAAGATCACGGCGGAGGATATCCGGTATGCCCGTGAGTTCGGTTATGTTATCAAGCTGTTGGGTGTGACGAGAAAGACGGAGGACGGAATCGAGGTTAAGGTTCATCCGGCACTTCTTCCGGACAATCATCCACTTGCTACGGTTCGTGATTCATTTAATGCGGTATTTGTTCATGGTGAGGCCAGTGATGACACCATGTTCATGGGCCGGGGTGCCGGTAAGATGCCTACAGCCAGCGCAGTGTTGGGTGATATCATTGATGTGATGCGCAATATTATTCATGGAAGCTGCGGAAAGATTGGAAGCAATTGTTATAATGTTCTGCCGGTGATGGATGTGGAAGATACCAGCAGCCGATTCTTCTTCCGTATTCAGGTGGAGGATAAAGCGGGTGCTCTGGCAAACATTGCGGGAGTCCTTGGAAATAATGATGTGAGTATTGCACAGATGGTTCAGAAGCGGAGCCATGATGGTGTGGCAGAGTTAGTTGTCATCACCGATACCGTGAAGGAACGTCATTTTAATGATGCTCTTCGCATTATACAGGGAATGTCGGTGGTGCGTGAAATCTCCGGAGTGATTCGTGTCTGCAGGTAATTGCTGTTTTTCTAAACATTGCAGTACTCTTTGTAAAGGAATAGTATAGGTACAATATTGTGAATATTCGTAAAGCAGAACATAAAGATTTGGAACAGTTACTTGCAATTTATAATTATGAGGTGGTTCACGGGGTGTCTACCTTAGACCTTCATCAAAAGACCTTAGAAGAACGGGAAGTCTGGTTTATGGAACATAATGTGGACAATCATCCATTGATTGTGGCGGTGCAGGACGAGCGGGTTCTGGGTTATGCCAGTTTGTCAGGGTATCGTGAAAAGGAAGCCTACCGCTCCACGGTGGAGTTATCCGTTTATATTGATGTGGCTTATCGCGGAAAGGGTGTCGCAACAGCGCTGATGGAGGAAATACTTCAGATGGCGGCAAAGGATCCGTCGATTCACACGGTGGTATCGGTTATCACCCGGGGAAATGTAGCCAGCGAAAAACTACATCAGAAGTTTGGTTTTCAATTCTGCGGAACGATTCGTGAGGTCGGTATCAAGTTTGGAGAATACAGAGACATCGATAATTACTGTAAAATTATGGAAACTTAGGATTTGAATAGTAGAAAAATACGGAGCGGGGGGATAAAATGTCCAAATTTTTATATACGATCATTGAGTTGATTGCAAAAATACACACCTATTTACTGTCGCTGAATGACCGGTTTGAATATGTGTTCAGCGATAAGGAATTGCATTTTATTGTTATCGGTATACTTGGAATGGCCATGCTCTTTGTCATTTATCCGTTATTTAAAGCCTTAAGCAAAAATCATGTCATGGTTATCGCATGGATCTATGTATTTACATTAATTATTGTGATTACCTTTGCAATTGAGATTGGACAGAAGGTTTCGAACACGGGAACGATGGATTTCGGGGATATTGTCTTCGGCGTTGTGGGCTTTATGGCCATGTTTCTTGTATTTTCTGTGGTTCGGGGAATCTATCATTTGATTCGGGATTTGATATTGAATATTCAAAAGAAAAATTAGTAATAACTTAATTTTATTAAGCAAAATCTTCAAAATCTTTGTTTTTATACCCCACAGAGCAAAATTTTATTGCTTTTATTATTGTTTCATTGTACACTAGTGGAATATTAAGGAATTTTAGGAGGAAAAACCATATGGCAATTGACAGTAAATCAATGATGGAACTGGATGGAGCATTGAATGAACAGTTTGATGATCTTGTAAAGTACTGTATGGCGTCAGGTGTAATTAACCTGGATCTCTACACAGAATACGATGTAAAACGCGGATTACGTGATTCGAATGGAAATGGTGTTCTTACGGGTTTGACAGAGGTTTCGGATGTTACGGGAACGAAGATTGAAGATGGCGCTAAGGTGCCGGCAGAAGGCCGTTTATATTATCATGGATATAATGTGTTAGAACTGTTAAAGGGGAATGAAGGAAGAAAGTTTGCTTTTGAGGAGGCCACTTACCTTCTGTTGTTTGGAGAACTGCCAACGAAGGAGAAACTTCATAGTTTTGTGGATATCCTGGCAAGTCTGGAGGAAATCTCAGGTGCATTCTTGCGTGATGTTATCATGAAGGCGCCAAGCGGCAATATTATGAATGCGCTGCAGAAGAGTGTGCTCACGCTGTATTCTTATGATGACAATCCGGATGATACATCCCTTTCCAATGTATTAAGACAGTCTTTGCAGTTAATCTGTAAGCTGCCGCTGATTTCAGTATATGCGTATTATGCATACCGCCATTTTCAGTTTGATGAGAGCTTAGTGATTCGTACACCGGAAAAGGGCTTATCCATCGCGGAGAATCTTCTTCGTATGATTCACCCGGATGGAACCTATACGGAGTTGGAAGCAAGAGTTCTTGATATTGCTCTTGTAATTCATGCAGAGCACGGTGGCGGAAATAATTCTACCTTTACAAATCATGTTGTTACATCTTCCGGAACCGATACTTATTCCGCAGTGGCAGCATCCATTGCATCCTTAAAGGGTCCTCGTCACGGTGGAGCAAACCTTAAGGTACAGCAGATGTTTGACGATATTAAGGAGCATTGCAAGGATTGGAACAATCTGGAAGAACTTCGCGAGTATCTTATCAAGATTCTGGATAAGGAAGCATTTGACCAGTCCGGTCTGATTTACGGTATGGGACATGCCGTTTATACCGAGTCCGATCCAAGACAGGTCATCTTAAAGTCCTATGCAGAGAAACTTGCCGGAGAGAAGGGTAAGCTGGAAGAATTCCAGTTATATAATAATGTTGAGAAGCTTTCTGCAGAGTTGATCGCACAGAGAAGAAGATTATTCCGTCCGGTTTGTGCTAATGTGGATTTCTACAGCGGATTTGTGTATACGATGTTAGGAATTCCTACAGAACTTTTTACACCGATTTTTGCCATCTCAAGAATGGCAGGATGGAGTGCTCATCGTCTGGAAGAAATCTGTAACAATGGAAAGATCATTCGTCCGGCGTATAAGTTCGTAGGAACACATAAGGAATATCTGGATATGGAAGATCGCAAATAGATTCATATCAGGGGATAATAAGTGTAAAAAAGCCATGAAATATTGATGTTTCATGGCTTTTTTCTAAAAAATACAGTCTTTTCTTGACTTCTTAGGTGTTTTTTTTATAATAAAAATAGCAAAAGAAATGGGGGTACTCCGGATGAAGGGTAAAGAGAAGAATGTTATCATGTCTGAACAGGCGATGGCGAACACATTGTTGCTGCGTTGTTATACGATTTTGGGTGTAATCTTTGTGGTTGCTTATGCATTAGAATTGGTTAAAGGGGCAAGAACTCTGGGATATTATCTGGTCTTTCTTGTGCCGGCATTGGTACCATTGATCGTGAGCCACATCTTATACAGAAAAGATATTGAAAATGATGTGATGAGAAAGGTTGTGGCTTATGGATATGCAATCTTTTATACCTTTGTCATTTTTACTACCACAGCGACTTCTGCATTTGTCTATGCGTTTCCGATGATTATTGCGATTGCTGCTTATGCAAATAACCGGTTTAGTGTCCGGGTGGCAGTTGGTGTAGTTTTGGTTAATTTGGCGCATGTGGTCTATCAATTTATTCAGGATCCGGTAGCGGTGAAAGCGTCTTCAGCGGATCTTGAGATTCGAATGGCGTCGTTGCTTCTCTGTTGTATTTATCTTGTCATGCTTACCCGTCATTTTAGGAAGACCAGCGGGCTAAAGATTGATGCGGCGAATGAAGCTAAGGATAAGGCTTCCGCATTATTAGATAAGACTCTTCGTGTATCGAATAATATGGCTTCCCTTACAGGAAATGCCACCGAAAAGATGAATTTCCTTCAGGGTTCTCTCTCGAAAACCATGAGTGCAATGCAGGAAGTTGCAGATGGAACCAATGATACGGTGACTGCAGTACAGAAACAGTTAGAGATGACGGAGGAGATTCAGAAGCATATTCAGAATGTTGGACAGGTTTCAAGTGCAATTGAAAATGCTGCATCTGAAACCGGAAGAGAAGTGGAGGCAGGCCACGAAAGCATTACTGCGTTGGTGGATCAGGTCAAGAAAACCGATGAAGCAGGAAGAAAGGTTTCCATGGAACTTGAGACTTTAAATGAGTATGCGACAGAGATGGAGACCATTCTTAATATGATTGAAGGGGTAACGGAGCAGACCAGTCTTCTTGCATTAAATGCAAGTATTGAGGCGGCAAGGGCAGGCGAAGCC
>JBJEJH010000018.1:0-2850 GCA_051877855.1 Lachnospiraceae bacterium
AACTGATTGCGAGGGACAGCAGGGAGGAAGGCATAGAATTGGGACGCAGCCAAGGAAGAACCGAGGGCATTGAGATTGGACGCAGCCAAGGAAGAACCGAGGGCATTGAGATTGGACTTGGAAAGGGAAAAAGCCAAGTGGCAGAAAAGATGTTAAAGGCAAACAAACCTTTTCAGGAGATCATGGAATTCACCGGACTATCTGCGGATGAATTGAAGGAACTAGCAAATAAGCTGGGAGTTTAAGTGGATGGACATAATGGAAGGTGGATTGTCGTCGGTAAGTGATATGACGCTTACGGAGAAAGAGTAATTGTCTAATAATATAACGTATATTTTAACAAACGTATTGAGTTATGAATTTAATTCGTGTATAATAACACCTAAGAAACGAACTTCTTAGGTGTTTACTTTGGTAGACGTCCGGATAAATTTGAAAGAAAATATGTAGAGAAAAAATATTTTTCTATGAAATACAAAGGAGAAAAATAACATGCACAAAAAACTTAAAGATATGATTTACTACATTTTTATTTTCATCGGCGCTGTGCTGTTCTATGTGATTTGGGCAAATTTTCCGGCACATTTGATTATTAATGCGTTTACTAAGGAATTGACCCGGGAACAAATAATGGCTGAAGATATGTATTGGGGTGAGGTTGCAGGTATGCCGGCAGGGGATGACATCCCCTTAGAAAATGATTTGAATGATTTGAGTGATGCAACAAATAAGGATTATATGACATTTGTGACGGATGATATTGTTCCGTTGGGAGTATACCAGTTAAAAAGCATACAGAAGGATGGCGTGTATTACTTAAACAGCAGTAATCGTGCGACACATGCAAACGGACGCAGGAGAGCGCAGTATGTGACGGGAAGTGTTATTGAGCGTTATTTGTATAATGAATATTATCTGGTAAAACTTCCGGGTGGAGATTATGCACTGGCATATCTGGATGATTGTTATTATTGGAAATATTGTATTTTTGGAAAAGTTCAGCTGCCGATTGGCAGTATTATGGTGTTGTCAAATGGGATAGAGCCGATGAAATACCTGAAGGAACAGGATGAAATACTTGAAAAGTATCATATCGATTTGGAGAGCGATTCATGGGGATATTACTTGTTAATGTTTAATGAGGAACATTACGAGAAGTATAGTAATTTATATTGCATCATATGTCTCGTTGGTGCCGGTATTTTCGTGATGGTTTATGGTGTGGTAATAGGTAAGATTTTTGGGGATCCTATTGATTTTAAGAAAATGATCCGTGATATCAAGGATAGTGTAAAAAATCAAAAATAGAGCCATTGTTTAGGATAAATGGAAAAGATATATTGGTATTTTTCCGGACCAAAGGCGGTGCAAAGGATGACAACAATATTTGCAGGAAGCTTGTTTTTCGTGTATTTATTTTCCTGTATAACCATAATTAATTACAGCGGGTTTAACTATCAGCAGAAGATTTCATTGATTTATATTACGAATATGGGAATGGTATATATCGGGTTGATTGGTGCCAGATATTCCCTCTTTTTATTAATGGTGATATTGTATTTGTATGAAGAATTTCTTCAAACGGAAGATAGAGATAAGAATATGATTATAACGAATCCTTTGTACAAGTTTTTGGATTACTGCTACTTGTGCGTGTTTAAGGATTATGTAATCTGGGTATGGATGGCACTTTTCATGAATTCCTATACTGTGCAAAATATTCTTGGTGAATGGTATGCATTTTCTGCTTATGGATCATTAATTCCACTTTTTATATGTTTTCATAAGTTATACGCACAGAAATATCATCTGAATACAATAACCGGTATGTATGAAACATTTAATCAGAATGCTTATGATAAGCTGCCGTTTGATAACGAACATGTGCAAAAAGTGTTTCATCTAATTTCAGCGATTGAGGATAAGTCGTATTATAGACGGAAGAATACATATAGCTGGTTTTCATTTGAATTTATACAATATCGTCTGGAACGCAGAAGAAAATATCAATCACATCAATTTCATTATAAAAGAAAATTTCATGTTTTACGTTATTTGAAAAGACCTGTTTATTATGGAAAGTTATTTTGCAAAAGAATACATGGAAAAATGCAAATCATAAAAGGCAGAATCAGGATGGCGTTTCGAGGCTATTCAACGATCGAAATGCAGTATATCCGCATGGTTGGAATTCTGTCTAATCGAAGAAAGTATCCGGTCCGCAGAAAAATATATGAGCTGATTTATACCAAGATATTTTTTACCAGTGTTAAAAACTACTATAAGCGGAACATGTATGTTAAGGCAGGCGTATTTAAGGATTATTTAATGTACCAGTATATCAATCTGGTTCCCACAAAAATAAACGGGAAAGCATTTGAACATTTTGCGGATGCCTTTGCAAGCAGAAATATTCTGAAATGGGATATTAACTGTGTCGCAGTAGCCGTATTGGGACTAAATAGTAATGGCATTTACCGGGAGCGGTTGGAACTGTATTGGGATATTTTTCACGAATACGGGATTGACGCAGAAAAAGTCCTTGAACTGGCGGATAAGATTAAGCGGGGGAAGATGAAGAATCTGCGAGAGGAGAAATGATAGGGTGAGTTGGTTTCCGTTGGTTTGGTATATGAGTTTTTAGGGAAAATGGAACTATTGTTACAATGAATATGAACTTTAGTTCCTTTAATGATGGTGCGGGAAGTGGTATTATAGTTTTGTGGATGTGTGTTATTGTGCTTGTTTTTAATAATACATAGATGGAATAGATGATTTTTTAATGAATAACTGACGGATAATAGAAGATTATCCATCAATAAAATTTGATGTTGTCAATTTATTAATTTG
>JBJEJH010000019.1:0-11616 GCA_051877855.1 Lachnospiraceae bacterium
ACGCTCTTTTAATTCATCATCAATATCAATAAAATCAATATCATTATCCTTATTATCACTCATAATCCTGCCTCAAATGATTATTCAGCTTTTCCCACAGAACCGAATAATTCCATCTTTTCTTTCACAGTTGCCTTAATTGCTTCTGAACCCGGAGCTAATAACTTACGTGGATCAAATCCCTTGCCCTCAAGATCCTTTCCTGCTTCAATGTATTTTCTTGTAGCTTCTGCAAATGCAAGCTGACATTCGGTATTTACATTGATCTTAGCTACGCCAAGAGAAATCGCTTTCTTGATCATGTCAGCCGGAATACCTGTACCACCATGAAGAACTAATGGCATCGAACCTACCTTTTCGCTGATTGCTGCAAGGGTATCAAAACTTAATCCCTGCCAGTTTGCCGGGTACTTGCCGTGAATGTTACCAATACCTGCCGCCAACATGGTTACACCAAGGTCTGCGATGGCTTTGCACTCGTTAGGATCTGCACATTCACCCATGCCGATGACACCGTCTTCTTCGCCACCGATGGAACCAACCTCAGCTTCCAGGGAAAGACCTTTGGCGGCACACAGATTAACAAGTTCTGTTGTCTTTGCGATATTTTCTTCAATCGGATAGTGTGAACCGTCGAACATGATGGATGAGAAACCGGCTTCCACACACTTTAAACATCCTTCATAGGTACCATGATCCAGATGAAGTGCAACCGGAACGGTAATTCCAAGATCATCGATCATGGCAGAAACCATACTTGCAACGGTTTTGAAACCGGTCATATACTTACCGGCACCCTCTGAAACACCAAGGATAACAGGGGCCTTTAATTCCTGTGCGGTAAGAAGAATTGACTTTGTCCATTCTAAGTTGTTGATATTAAACTGACCAACAGCGTATTTTCCGGCTTTGGCCTTCTCTAACATGTCTTTTGCGGATACTAACATTGCAAACGTCCTCCTACATAATTTATTTTTTAACAATATTATATCCCAATTATTACATGAGCGCAAACTATTTATTAAAAAAAACTTAAAAGGGTTGAAACTGTTTGAAATTCCGTCGTTCATTTATTATAATGGGTATTGGGCGTTTGCGAAACTCTTGTGATTACATAGACGAAATATTATACACAAACATTATCTTGTGTAATCACAAGAGTTTCGCAAACGTCTATTATAAGTATATTTTATGGGGTGACTGTATATGTATGGCATGAGTGGCGGTATGAATTTTTATGATGAAGAGGCACATCAGGGAGATTCTATTCTTCCGTTTCTTAATTTCTGGATGTTCTTCGGTGGATTTCTTTTAATGATATGGGGTATTGTGAACTGTGTTGCAATCCATAGAGAATTTCGTATTTTCTACGATTCGGCAGCCTTGGAAGAAAAGCCGGATTTGGAACTTAAGAAAAAAAAGATGAAGAAGGCCAAAATCCAGATTGGAGTTGGCATTGGACTGATTATTTTGTCCTATGTCTTTGACTTTATTATGTTGTCTTTGGGGATGTAACTTTACATATATTTGTAAAATAATGAATATATATGCAAAAAAAACAGACCGTTGCAGGTCTGTTTTTTTGATAGGAAATAATTCATTCCACTATCCCGATAGCCTGAAAGCTATCTTTTTAAGAAAGGAGGTATGCTGCTTACACAGCATTTTTATGAAAAAACTTAATTAGTGTATTCCCTGTTTCATATTTGTAGTATATTTAACAAACTTGAATAAAATTTGTGCATTGTGTTAATGTTTGTTTAAGAATATATGAATAAAATATGAATAACAGGGTTAACAGAAATTACATTTTTTCAGGTTCCTCGTATTCTACACCATCGGTGTCAACGGTTACAGTGTCAATAATCTGTGGAACCATTGGCATATCGCTCCAGTTAACATTGACAGAGGCAATCTTGTCTAATTCTTCTTCACCTTCGATTAATTTTCCGAAAGATGCGTATTGTCCATCAAGATGTGGTGCGTTGGCGTGCATGATAAAGAACTGTGATCCGGCTGAATCAGGATGTCCTGAGCGCGCCATGGAGAGAACACCACGGGTGTGCTTCAGGTCGTTCTTAAATCCGTTGGAGGAGAACTCACCGGCAATGCGGTATCCCGGTCCGCCGGTACCTACACCCTCCGGATCGCCACCCTGGATCATAAATCCGGCGATAACGCGATGGAAAGTGAGGCCGTCATAGAAGCCTTTCTGTACTAATGAAACGAAGTTGCGTACGGTATTTGGTGCGATGTCCGGATAAAGTTCCGCTTTCATGACACCACCATCTGCCATATTAAATGTAACAATAGGATTTTTAGCCATTTTTTTATATTCCTTTCAAGAAAAATGTTGTATGATTGAAATTGTATAAAATACGGATGGGATAGTCAAGCAGGAAATGGTAAAGATAATTATTTTAGATATTGATCATGATTATAAAAAAGAATGTGAAACAAAAATTGCACAGTTGAAGGGAAATTATGAGGTTCGGATGGTAGATTCGAAGAAAATGTCAGACGTGGGTGATACAACCCCGGAAGTTCGGGAAGAGAACGATGCATTCCGTAGGGAACAGGAGGAGGGACGGAATTCAGTTTTGGTTATTGTGGATTCCGGGTCGGCGGTGAATCGCTGGCAGGAATATCCGGTTCTTGGAATTGAACACCGGGGAAGGGTTGAAGGAGCTCCTTATGTGTCCATAAGTATTGAAGATGTGGACGATGAATATCTACAGATGGTTTATTGTCGATTTCATCATATCCCCCTCACAATCGGTGAAAATGAACACCTGATACTTCGTGAATCCACGCAGGATGATGTTTTGGCATTCGGTAAGCTCTACAAAGATGAAGAATATGTCCGATATATTCAATCCTTTGATTCACCGGAGGAGGAATCACGGAAAATGAAGTCTTATATACAATATATGTATGGCTTCTATGGTTATGGATTGTGGACGGTTGTGCACAAACAAAGTGGGGATGTTATTGGTCGTGTTGGAATTGAAAATTGCGAAATTAACGGCAGGGAATATCAGGAATTGGGATATTTTATCGGAAAGGAATATGCCGGGAAGGGATATGCCAATGAAGCCTGTGGGATGGTACTGCAGTGGGCGAAGGATCATGACATGAATTCATTGGTTGTACGGCTGGATAAAAATAATCTTCCATCCCTTGCACTGGCAAAGAAACTGGGGTTTGTCCCGGCTTCTTTGGGTGGACATAGAGATGGAAGTGCTGATTCTATGGTCTTGATAAAATATATTTAATATATTCGATTGCAGTCTCTGAACGCTCTGTATTGGCGAAGATGGCAATGTACACCTTGTCCAGAGTGAGGCCGGCCTCCCGGATAAATGAACAATCTGTGACATCAAGCGCAAAAGGAATGGCGGATTGTCCTTTGGGAGTGTGGTAAATGATACGGTCCTTGTTGGTTTCTAAGAATTCCTTGTCGAAAATTTCATCGAGAGTAAAGAAGAAGGTACCTTCTTCATCGCAGAAATAATCCAGGGCTTTCTGGTCACCAATCAAAACATCGACATGAGCTCCATAAATCATGGCAACGAGAGATTCGGCAGAATAAGCAGACATTTCCGGGTCGGTCTCGTAGTCGATGGTGTAGTTGTTGTCGATTTCCACCCGCCTGGTATCGTTGTCGATGCCGAGGTGCCGGGCAAATTCGTTGGATAGGAGTTGTTCGTAACTGTCTACATCCTCGTCCCATACGGATTTATCGTTGTTGACCAGAACAACATACAGTTCGGTGTCATAATTCTTGGCCTGATAGGTACAATATACGGCAACAACCACAACACAGAGGATAAGGACGGCCAAAATGTGTATGCTATAATAGTCCTTGATATAATGAATTTTTTCTGAAAAAGAAAGTGTCTTGAATTTTTTCTTCTCGGCTTGAATTTCCTGTTTTAAATCGAGTTGATTCGACATAAACGCCTCCTGCAATTAATTTAGTATATAAGATATCCTGTTTTTCTCAAAACATCCAATGATAACAGAAATATAATAACAATAAATTAATGTCTTGTGAACACAAAAAAATGTATTTTTATAAAGATTTAATAATTTATAAAAGCGATTACGTTGCATTTTTGCTTGAATTTCTATATAATTTCAGAAGACAAAGAATGGTCAATTAATGAATGAAAAACGAAGGAGATTGATATGAATCGGATTTTTGACTTGGACAATGGGTTTTTCCGTTTTATGGGGAAAGTTTTTGATATGATTTTACTGGATCTTTTGACTTTGGTGATGTGTCTTCCGATTGTGACCATCGGCCCATCATTGACGGCCATGTACTATGTGGCGATGAAGACGGTAAGAGATGAGGAGGGGTATGTGTTTCAGAGTTTCTTCCGATCCTTTAAGCAGAATTTCAAGCAGGGTTTTCTGATTGAACTTGCTGCAGTAGTTGCGGGTGGATTGCTTTACATTGACCTTATGGTGACTTATCGCTGGATGGCGACAGATTCAAGTATTCTGATTAAGTTGTTGTTTTATGCACTGATTGGTTTTGCACTTTTGTATGCAGTTACGCTGGTATTTGTATTTCCGGTGCTTGCGAAGTTTGATAATTCCACGAAGAAAACAATGATTACGGCCATGATGATGGCGGTTAAACATCTTCCGAATGCGATTTTTATGGTGATTGTGATCATTGCTACCGCTGTTCTGATTTATATTTATCCATATGGAATTATCTTTGGTATTGGTCTTGCAGCATATATTAATTCTTATATGTTAAGGAAAGTCTTTGATAACTATATCCGGGTGGATTCGGAGGGCAGAGTGATTTCCGCCGGTACAGAGGAAACAGAGTCCAATGATATGGAGAAGGCAGAGCCGATTGATGAAGAAGCAGGAGAACCGGCAGAGGATCATAACCGTGAGACGGATGATCCGAAAGATGTTACAGCAGATTAATATGGCAGGAAACAAAAAGCGACCCCGCAGGGTATGGGAGATCCCTGCGGGGTCATTTTATATCTATATATTATGGGATTATAGATAACATATTTTATAAGTTCTTATTCATGATGAAACCTGAATAAGCTGTTTCAAGACCGTGTTCTGTAGTATCAAGACCCTGAATTTCTTCTGTAGGATCAACTCTGAGACCAATGGTCTTCTTAAGTACTGCAAATACGATGAACATCAATACACCGGTGTAAATCATTACCGCAAACATACCGATTAACTGAACACCTAACTGATGGAAACCACCACCGTAGAAGAGACCGATGGTTCCTGTCTGACCCTTACCGGTTGTGAAAAGACCACATGCGATGGTACCCCATACACCGTTAAGGAAGTGAACTGCAACAGCACCAACAGGATCGTCAACCTTGATTACATAATCAAGGAACCATACACCAAAGACTACTAATAGACCGGATACGATACCGATGATCAGTGCGCCAAGTGCATCTGTATCGGCACACGGAGCTGTGATTGCTACGAGACCGGCAAGGGAAGCATTGAGAGTCATAGAAACATCAGGCTTACCGCTACGGATCCAGGTATAGATCATGGTTACTACACTGGCAACGGCCGGAGCAATGGTGGTTGTAACGAAGATCTGAGCCAGATGTTCCGGTGTATCAGCAGCTGCACCGTTGAAACCGTACCAGCCGAACCAGAGAATAAATACACCTAAGGCACCAATTGGAAGGTTGTGGCCGATGATTGGCTTTGGCTTTCCATTCTCATCAAACTTACCGATACGAGGTCCAAGCATCCAGGCACCAATCAAAGCGGTAAGACCACCTACCATATGAATACAGGTAGAACCGGCAAAATCAAGGAAGCCCATGTTGGCTAACCAACCGCCGCCCCATACCCAGTGTGCTTCAATTGGGTATACAACAGCACTGATGATACCGGAGTAAATACAATATGTAATGAACTTGGTACGTTCAGCCATGGCACCGGAAACGATTGTAGCAGCGGTAGCACAGAATACTAAGTTAAACACGAAGCTGGCACAATCGAAATTGCCATAAAAATCATTAAATATACCGAGGTTTGGTAAACCCACAAGACCTGCGAGACAATCCTCACCGAAGAGAAGTCCGAAACCTAAGAAGACGAACACTACTGTACCGATACAGAAGTCCATCAAGTTCTTCATAATAATGTTACCAGCATTTTTAGCTCTGGTGAAACCAGCCTCCACCATTGCGAATCCGGCCTGCATGAAGAATACCAATGCAGCACCTAATAAAAACCATATTGTCATATCCATAGAATTTTCCATCCTTTCGTCTTCCACAAAATCACGGAAAACAAAATAAGGGAATAATAAATCAGACACTTCTGATGTATTATCCCCTTTGATAATGTTTTTCGATATTTGATTTTATGGAGGGTATTATAATCAAATTTTACTTCAAAACGAATTTGTTAAACCCTGTTAAACAGCGGTGTCACCACGCTCACCGGTACGGATTCGAACTGCATCCTCCACACTGTAAACGAAGATCTTACCATCACCGTAGTTACCGGTATTGATTTCCTGAACAACCTTATCAATGATGCCTTCTACCAGTTCCTCACTTACAACGGTTTCAACCTTAACCTTAGGTAACAGATTGACATTGTACTCAACGCCACGATAGATTTGCTTGTAACCTTTCTGAGTACCATAACCCATAATGTTTGTAATCATGAGTCCATTTGCCTTGCAATCTTCAAGAATTTTCTTCAAATCTTCAAGTCGCTCTGGCTTAATGATGATTTCCAATTTCTTCATAATCATAACCCTCCTTAAAGTAAAAAGGCGCCCTGACTGTAAAATCAGAACGCCCTTGTTCGTATAACTGTATTATAGTTATTTTTTTTCAGATGTCAATGGATTATTTTATAAATTAAAAAAATAAAGTTTTTTATATATTATATGAAGTCAAAAGCGGTATCTACTTAATTTTAAAAAGCTTTGCAATTCCGTTCAGGGCGAAACAATAATATACCGATGCAATCAGAAAGATAATCCGCCCCACGAGAATGAAAATGTCCGCAAGAGCATTAAAACCCATAAAATACAGGAAACCAATAATTCCACAGAGTGTCCAGATACTGCGGAAGTTTCTGGTTAGTGCCGATTCATCACAACTTCTTGCATAGTCCATCATACTTTCGGTAAAATAATAAGTAAAGTAGATAAAGAAGAACGTGTTGATACCCAGAGCGATATAGGCAACTGCCATAGGATTATCCATATTCGGTATCAAGGTCAGCGCATAGGCTACGATTGAAAAGGGGATGGCAAGTACCGAATAGAACTTGACCTTCTTAAAAATTGGCTGTTCCAGATTTAAACGAAATGCACCGATGCATATTGTAATACTTCCTAATATATTAAGAAGAAAAGAGTTCAATGCGATTCCGGCAGAATTCAGCAAAATTCCAATCACACACATATAGAAAAATGTACTCATAAGTTCCTCCTGAGATTAATTGTTTTCAATTTATAAATACTTTCCTATTATAACATTGGAACAGGGAAGGGGCAATATAGGGAGGGCGAAATAATTATTAAGAAAGAATTAAGAAAAATAAAATTTGAGAAAATTAAAATTAGGGGTTGCATTCTCAAAAAGTTTTTGTTATAATCGTCATTGTTCGCAAGACACAATGGGCTTTCGCCAAATTGGTAAGGCACTGGATTCTGATTCCAGCATTGTGGGGGTTCGAGTCCCTCAAGCCCAGCTAGAAGCTGTCGTACATTTCATGTATGACAGCTTTTTTTAACATTATTGAGCAATGCTGATGAATGCGGGATGGGCGATGTAAAATGTATGAGGTAAATTGGAAAGTGCGCTTTAGTGAGTGCGATTCGAACCAGCGCTTAAGATATGGCGAAATTGTCAATTATTTTCAAGATTGCAGTAATTTGCAATCCTTGGAAATTGGACGGGGATTGCAATGGCTGAATGAGAGAAAAAGAGCTTGGATGCTGGATTTTTGGCATATTGAAGTGGTTAAACGGCCGGAATGTTTTGAGGATATTCAGGTTCTGACCTGGCCCAACGGATTTAAGGGGTTCCTTGGCACTCGTAATTTCGTAATGAAATCCTCCGCGGGAGAACTGCTTGCGTACGCTAATTCCAATTGGGTATATCTGGATACAGAGACGGGAAAACCTACCAGGGTGACGGAGGAAGAACAGAAAGATTATTCGGTTGAACCGGCCCTTGAGATGGAAAATGTAGGACGTAAAGTTGAAGTTCCACAGATGATGGAGTTTGTTAAGGTTATTACGGTGGAGTCGAGATATATTGATGTGTATCAGCATATGAATAATGAACGCTATGTGGAAATTGCTGTGGATGCATTGCCTGAAGGTACGAAAATTCATCGGATTTGTTGCCAGTATCGAATGCAGGCAAAATGTGGAGAACAGGTACATGTTTATCGCAAAATTATCGGGGATAAAGTGTATGTGGCATTAAAGAGCGCAGATGATAAGGTTTATGCTGCGTTAAGTTTTGAAAGCTAAGAGCTTTCGCGGATGGAAGGAGACGGAGAGACAAAATGATTGAAATTGGAAAAAAACAGAGTTTGAATGTTGTGAAAGTAACAGATTTTGGTGTGTATCTTGGTACGGAGGAAGAGAGAATCCTCCTTCCGAAGAAACAGGTCCCGGAAGATATGGAAATCGGGGATGCCATCGAGGTCTTTGTATATCGTGATTCGGAGGACCGTTTGATTGCTACGACCAACGAACCGCTGATCACCCTGGGAATGGTGGCTAAACTGCGCGTAAAGCAGGTGACAAAAATTGGCGCATTCCTTGATTGGGGACTGGAGAAGGATCTGCTTCTTCCTTTTAAGGAACAGATTCATCCGGTGCAGGAAGGTGAGGACTGCATGGTAATGCTGTATGTGGACAAAAGTCAGAGACTTTGTGCAACCATGAAGGTATATAATCATCTTACGGAAGCAACGGGATATCAGAGAGATGACAAGGTCACCGGAATTGTGTATGAGATGAAACCGGAGATGGGAGCTTTTGTTGCGGTGGATTTTCGTTACCATGGAATGATCCCGAAGAACGAACTTTATGGAAATGTTCAAGTGGGCGATGTGATTTATGGAAGGGTCAATCGCGTCCGTACAGATGGAAAATTGGACATTTGTATTCGCGAAAAAGCTTACTTGCAAATGGATGAAGATGCCGGAATATTGTTGGATAAGATGACAAAGACCGGTAAGCTGCCTTTTACTGATAAGGCAGATCCTGAAGTAATTAAGAAATATACCGGAATGAGTAAGAATGCATTTAAAAGAGCTGTTGGCAGACTTCTTAAAGAAGGAAAAATCAGCATTGAGAAGGATTGTATTGAATTAAAATAAATGGGAAGAATTACGGATATCCATTCTTTTGAGAATTAAGTATATGGCAGGGGAGGCATTTGTATGCAGCAATTGAGTGTTCGACAGACCAATATGTTTTTTACATTTTTTATGCTGGCATATATCGTGCTGTCCATGACTGTGGGGATGCTTTTACCGGAGAATTTTCCTATGTGGGCGAATATGCTTGTAAGTGAAGTTGTTATTCTGGCTCCGGTGTTGTTTCTTCTTATCATAAAGAAAATGAATCCGTTGAAATTCCTGGGGCTTTCCCGTATTAGTATCGTTGATCTTGTGAGAGCTTATGTGGCAGCGTATTGTCTGCTTCCGTGCATTTATCTTATTAATTATGTGACGATGCTTTTTGCACGAAATCATGTAAATGGGCTGGTTTCGGATTTGTATGATTATCCGGTGGTGATTCAGATTGTCTTAATTGCCCTGTTGCCGGCCTGTGTGGAGGAGTTTATTTTTCGGGGAATTTTTTACGGAAGTTATCGAAGAAAGAACATGATCATCGGGGCGCTGGCCAGCGGAGTGTTCTTTGGCGTGGCCCATATGAATGTGAATCAGTTTGCGTATGCAATGGTGATCGGCGTGGCATTTTGTGCATTGTATGAGGCAAGCGGCAACATTTTCGTACCGGTGACGGCTCATTTTGCAATCAATGCCAATACAATTCTTATGATGGCCGTATCAAACATCACGCCCCAGAAACTGGGAGAAGCTGAAAACGGTCTGGGGGTAATGGAGTCGGTACCGATGATTTCGGTGTTCGTTCTGGTAATCTTCCTGTTGGGTGTGGGAATTATTGGCCTGCTGCTCTACATAAAGGTCGTGAAGAACATTGCACAAAGCCACGGACGCAGTGGTTTTGTTCAGGAGTCCTTAAAGAAGTTAAGAATGGAAATTGTTGAAAAGGGAAAAGGCGAAGAAAAGGTTGAAAAAGGGGAAAGAGTGTTGGATCTCTTTAGTGGGATGACGGTATTGTTTGCCCTGGTGTATATGATTTTGGCAGAAGTTGTATAAAACATAATAAAACACAAAAAAAGAAGCTTTAACGAATGAGGTGGCGGTACCGCCTTCCAAAAACGTTAAGGCTTCTTTATTATCATGATTATTATGTGTCATTATAACGATGTTAAATGGAATAATCGATATTTTGTCCAATATGTGGATTAACAGATGCTTCCATCATCTTAGTAAGATTATCACCACTCTGCTCGATGGACTCCAAGGACTTTTTGACCATTGCAATGCCGATTGTATTGCCGGTATCAATGGCAGATGCTCCGATTGACAATGCGGATAAAGAAATATCCATAATCCTCACTTCCTTTCTTTACCAACTATTATAGTATAAGGTGATGGAAATTGCAATGGACGAAAATTCAAGGATTTGATATAATGAGCAGGATACAGGAAACAGATGTTGAAGCAGGAGAAAAATGAGATAAAAATTTAAGAAGGAGTACGCTATGAAAAAGTTCAATTGGAATATATCGAAAACAGGAATGAAGAAGACAGCATGCGCTGCTGTAGCTGCAGTCCTCTGCCTGACAGTGGTTTTTAGTATGGGTGTTAAGGTGGGAGCAGCCGGAAACGAACCGGGGAGTATAGGAGATCCATTGGTGACAAAAAGCTATCTGGACAGCAGACTGGGTAATGCCTCCGGGGTTATGACCAAAGTAACTATAGCAAAAGGCGGTGTACTTACCGCTTCGGAAGGGGCAATGATTATTCTGTTTTCCGGAAATGGAACGGTGTCCGGCAGCGGAACCGGTCTGGTGGATGTGACAGCCGGAGAAATCGCATCCTCGGGAATCAGCCTTGCCAAATATCACAATTATCTCTTTCCGGATGCGGCAACAACGGTTACTGCAAGTTCCAATATGGTGGTGTTTGTTACAGGTAGTTATAATGTTACACAGTAAAAAAAGTCTTTTTTGTAGAAATTTAATAAAAAATTAATCTTCACTAGTAAATCTATACAAAATGGTTTTTGTTTTTTGTGGAAAAGCAATATGGTTTTTTTGAATGATTTATTGTATTATAATAATACATTATAAGAGGTATGGAGCTACGTACCAATAAAATTTTTAGGAGGTTTATTAGAATGGCTAGTTTATCACTCAGAAACGTAAGTAAGGTATATCCTAACGGTTTCGTAGCAGTTAAGGATTTCAATCTTGAAATTGCAGATAAGGAATTTATTATTTTCGTAGGACCATC